>JAYRXX010000061.1:0-10378 GCA_041917295.1 Elusimicrobiota bacterium | reverse complement strand
TAACGTTGGTAGACAGCTTCGAGATATTCCATCTTTGATTTTAAGCTCGGCATGAGCCCTCCTCTTTGCAGAGGTAGGGTTACATTTTTAACCGCACAACACCCTTATTCAGGGTTACATTATAGGCCGCTCAATTCGGCATATTGACAGGGGGGTGGAAATGCTCTCTAATATGCGCCCATGAGACACGACCGCGCGCCACTTTTTGAGACCGTTTTAAATCACGCCAAAAACAAGGTGGTCAGTTTTCATACGCCTGGGCACAAGAATGGGCGGGGAATCGACAGACGTTTGCGGCAATTCACAGGACGCAATCTTTACTACATGGACGTCACCGTGTTCCCGGAGGTGGATTCCCTCCACGATCCGGTGGGCCCGATAAAAAAAGCCCAGCAGTTAATGGCCATGGCTTACGGTGTGGAACATTCCTTTTTCTTGGTGAACGGTTCTTCCGTGGCCAACATGATCATGTTGATGTCGGCGTGCCGGCCGGGCGACTCTGTGATTATTTCGCGCAATGCCCACAAGTCCACCATGGCGGGGGTTATCTTGTCCGGCGTGTGGCCCATTTGGATTCAGCCGAAAGTGGATCAGAACCTGGATATTTTGTTTGACTCCAGTCCGGAACAAATCGAAGAGGCCCTGCGGTTGTTCCCGGAAGCCAAGGCCGTTTTTGTCACCAGTCCCACCTACAACGGCGTCACCGCCGATTTGGTGAAAATCAAAGAAATCTGCCGGGCTCGAGGAAAGATTTTATTGGTGGACGAAGCCCACGGGCCCCATTTGAAGTTTCACAAAGATTTGCCCGTGTCGGCCGTGGAGGCCGGGGCGGATATGTGCGGGCAGTCCACCCACAAAATTTTGTCGGCGTTGTCCCAGGGCTCTGTGGTTCATTTGCAGTCCGATTTGATCGACCCAGCCCGGGTTCGCAAAGTGGTGTCGCTCCTTCAAACCACCAGCCCCAACTATTTGATTTTGTCCAGTTTGGACGCGGCGCGCCGGCAAGCCGTTTTGGAAGGGGAGCGCATTCTCGAACGGGTGATCCGTTACGCGGAAAACGCGCGCAAGCGCATCAACCAAATGAAAAACGTCAACTCGTTTTCCCGCAAAGATATTTTGGCCCGCGGGTACGATTTGGATGTGACCAAACTTACCGTGAACGTGACCCGCACGGGATTGTCCGGCCACGAGATCGAGGACATCTTGGCGGAAAAATACAAAGTTCAAGTGGACGCCGCCGATTTGTTCAACCTCATCGCCATCATGGGCATCGGATCCGACAAGTCCGATGTGGACCGGTTGGTGGACGCGTTGGCGGACATTGACCACAAATACAAAGGCGGCGCCCAAAATTGGGTATTGCAGATTCCGGAGCTGACCACCGAAATGGTGATGAACCCCCGCGACGTGTTTCTGCAACAAAAAAGCAAGCGGGTTCCATTGACAAAAGCCGTGGGCCAAATTTCGGCCCAGACGTTGACGCCTTACCCCCCGGGGATTCCGGTGTTGATTCCGGGTGAACGAATCACTAAAGAAATTGTAAACTACTTGGCGGATTTGTCCGACAAAGACATTCGCGTGGTGGGCCAGGAGGGCGATGCCCTTCGCACAATCAAAGTGGTGGCCTCGCGAAACTAAGGGCCTAAGGAGAGTTCGATGGCAACGAAGAAAAAAGCGGTGAGCGGGAAAGCCACGACGAAAGTCAAAATTGTTAAACAGGCGGGCACCCAGGCCTATGAAAAGGCCCTGTTGAAAATGCGCGCTGATATCCTGCGGTTGGTGGAAGGGAACAAAAGCCCCGATTTGTCCGCCGCGGATGTGGGCGACGAGGCGGATCAGGCCACTCAATCCACGGAACGGGAATTGTTGTTCGAACTGTCGGACAACGAACGCAACACCTTGGACGCCGTGGAAGCGGCGTTGCGCAAAATTGATACCAATGCGTTTGGCGTGTGCGAGTCGTGCCACAAGAAAATTGCCGCGCCCCGCTTGAAAGCCATTCCCCACGCCCGGCACTGCATTGACTGCCAGGGCAAATTGGACCGGCCTCGGCGGTAAGGAGAGTGCGGGTTGGGTCAAGGCAACGGCTGGATTCCGGTTCAAGGCGTGCCGGAATGAGGGGCGAAAAAATAGTGGTGGATGCGCGGGGGGCCTTGTGTCCGGTTCCGACGGTGATGGCGGCGTTGGCCTTGGAAGCCGGGGCGGCGGGGTGTGTGGTTGAAATTCGGGCCGATGACCCGACCACCCGGCGGGATTTGCCTTTGTGGTGTGACGAGTTTGGCCACAGGGTGGTGGGTGTACGTGACGGACGGGGTGAGTTTCGTGTCCGTATTCAAAAAGGGGGAAACAAGAAAAAATGAATTTCGTTTTTGCCAGTAAACTGTCGGCGGGGACGCCGGCGGTTTTTTTTGTTTCTCACGAAGGCGATCAATTGGTTTCGGTGGGTGGGCGGGTGTCGGCGGATACGCTCAAACGGGCCAAAGAAGATGGATTTTCGGCGAAAGGCGGGGCGGTGTTCGTTTCTCGGGGCCCGAACGGGTCCTTTAACGGGCGGGCGTTATTGGCAGGGCTGGGAGCTTCAGCGGATGTGGACCCTTCCTCTTTTCGATTGGCGGGAGCCGGGGTGGCCCGGTGGTGTTCTGATACCCGTGTGTCGACCATTCAGGTTCCGTGGACTTCTTCAGGCGTTAAAAACCCGACGGCCGCTTTAGGCGGTTTTGCCGAAGGTTTAATTTTGGGGGCGTATCGTTACGAGGAGTTTAAGTCAAAAAAGTCAGCGCCCGGATTAAAGACCGTTGAATGGACCTTGGCCCACGCCCAACCGGGTCGAGCGGGGGCACTGGATAAGGCAGATAAGGAGGCCGTGTTAGCGGCGCAAATTGGTGCGGACGCGGTTAATTTTTCCCGGGACTTGATTAACCGTCCGCCTAGCGACAAGCGGCCCGCGGTGTTGGCTCGGGTGGCTCAGTCCTTGGCGGGGCAAGGCGTGACCGTTAAAGTGATGGGGAAATCCGAACTGGAACGGATGGGCGCGTGGGCGTTGTTGGGCGTTAATCGGGGCAGTGCCCATCCGCCGGTTTTATTGCATTTGCGTTATCGGCCAAAAAAGAAAGCCGCTTCCTCGGTTTGTTTTGTGGGCAAGGGTGTCACCTTTGATTCCGGGGGGTTATCCTTGAAACCCGCGGACGGTATGATGACCATGAAATACGATATGGCGGGCTCCGCGATTGTGTTGGCTTTGTTTAAGGCGTTGCGGGTACTTCAGATCCCCCTTGAGGTTCACGGCGTGGCGGCCATTACGGAAAATATGCCCGGGCCCGATGCCTACAAACCAGGCGACGTGGTGCGGGCCCTGAACGGTAAAACCATTGAGGTCCTCAATACCGACGCGGAAGGGCGGGTGATTTTGGCCGATGCGCTCGCCTACGCCGCCGGCTTGAAATGCGGCGCGGTTATTGATGTGGCCACCTTAACCGGGGCGGCGTCGGTGGCATTGGGTAAATCTTACTCGGCCTTGATGTCCGACCACCCCGATTTGGAAAAGGCCCTGCGGGCCGCCGCGGAGACGGCCGGGGAAAAAATGTGGCCTCTTCCGTTGGAAAAATCCTATGTGGAACACATTCAAAGCAAAGTGGCGGATTTCAAAAACATTGGCAATCCCGGCGAGGCCGGCACGATCATCGGAGGGTTGTTTTTAAAACAGTTCGCTGGAGACGGGCCCTGGGCCCACGTGGACATGGCCTCCGTGGGCTGGAACGGCAACGGGTCGCTGTTGGCGCCCCCCGGCGCCACCGGGGCGTTGGTGCGGACATTTTTGGCTCTCTGTTTTGAGCTGTCCCATGGTGTGAAAAAATGAGATTGCGCGGGAAAAAAGTAGCCATTTTGGTTGAGCGGGATTATCAAGATTTGGAAGTGTGGTACCCGGCTTTGCGGTTGCGTGAAGAGGGGGCCACCGTTGTTTTTTTGGGGACGGACGCGAAAGAATACAAGGGCAAGTTCGGTTACCCGTTGTCTGTTGACGAGGCGGTGGGCAACGTCAAACCCGCGGATTTTGATGCGGTGATCGTGCCGGGCGGGTGGGCTCCCGACTTTTTGCGGCGATACAAGGCGGTGTTGGATTTCGTTCGGGACATGGCCGCGTTGAACCGCCCGGTGGCCGCAATCTGCCACGCCGGTTGGGTGTTGGCGTCCGCGGGCGTTTTGAAAGGCAAAACGGTGACCTGTTTTTCGGCCATCAAAGACGATGTGGTTAACGCCGGGGCCCGGTGGGTTGATCGCGAAGTCGTCGTCGACATGCCGCTCATTACGGCGCGTAAACCCGACGATTTGCCGGCGTTTACCGCGGCGCTCATTGAGCGTTTAAATTAATCCTGTTCATGAAAAAACTTCTGACCATTGCGCACAGTCCGGATCCGGATGACGCGTTTATGTTTTATGGCTTTTTGAAAGGCCGCGTTTTGCCTGAAGGGTGGCGGGTTCGCCATGTTTTAAAAGACATTCAATCCCTGAACCAGGACGCCCGCAAGGGCGTGCACCAGGTGACAGCCGTATCGGCGGCGGCGTTTCCGTCGATCGCTCACAAATACTGGGCCTTGTCGGTGGGCGCGTCGGTGGGGCGGGGGTATGGCCCGGTGGTCGTTTGCCGCCCAGAAAAGCGGCGGACGTTGGCGAGAAAAAATTGGGCCGGGTTGCGAATCGCAACGCCGGGTCCCGAAACGACGGCCCTGTTGCTGTTGAAGTTGGCTCGCCCTTCTTTTGTCGCCGTCGACACGCGGTTTGACGCCATTCCCGAGGCCGTTCTCAAAGGGAAAGTCGACGCTGGTTTGGTGATTCACGAAAGCCAGATCACCTTCTCCCGTCAAGGCCTTGCGAAAGTGTTGGACATGGGCCGGTGGTGGCGAGGACGCACGGGTTTGCCCATCCCCTTGGGGTTGGATGTGGTTCGCAAAGACATGGGCCTCGCTCAGGCGCGCAACGTCGCCGGGTTTCTTAAAAACAGCATTAAGTTGGCTTACCGCGAAAAAGAAAAGTCTGTTCAATACGCCCTAAAATACGGCCGCGGCATCGACGCCGCTGTGGGCGAAAAGTTTGTGAAAATGTATGTCAACCGCGACACCCTTGACTTGGGTGTCGAAGGGGAACGGGCCTTGCGAACGTTGTTCCGGTTGGCCTGGGCCCGCCGTCTCATTCCGTCCAATCCCGACTTCAAAATCATCCGGCCGTAACTGTTCGTAATATTTCCCAACTTTCGCTCATCCATTCCCCACGCCGTTGCTTTGGGGGTTGACTTTGGGGGGGAGAGGGGGTATATAGCACTAGCTATTAATTAGGGGGTGGCTGGTGCTGGGTAAACTTCGTGCGCGGTTGGTCCTTGTGATGGCCGTTTCGTTTTTGCCCGCCATTGCCGTTGTTGTTTACGATCATTTTTCCCGCCAAAACACGGAAATCCGAAATGCTTCTCACAGCGCCGAATGGGCCGTTCAATCGGCGGCAGAGGTTTATCAGGGGCGCTTCGAAAGCGCCCGCCATGTGTTGGCCACCCTTGCACAATGGGACACGGTTCGATTTGGGGCCCGGTCCCAACTTGAAGCCGAACTGCGCAAGGTCCTTCCCAAACACCCGCATTTCGATAACCTTGGCGTTATTTCCATCAACGGTGAATTGGTGGCAAGCGCTGTGGAATATTCAGGGTCGGTGAATTTAAGCGATCGGACCTATTTTCGGCGCGTCATCGAAACCAACGACTTCAGCGTCGGGGATTATCAAATTGGCCGGGTCACTGGGAAACCCACTTTGGTTTGCGCGTTTCCTGTTCAGGACGCCAAAGGACAACTGTCCCGGGTGATCTACGCGGCGTTCGATTTTGGTTTTTTTTCCGTTATGGCCAATCCTCATTTTAGCCGCGATCGGGTCAAGGATAACGACGCTGGCTGGGACCAGACCTTTTTAAATTTTCCTTTTTTTCAGATGGAGCAGAACCGGTCGGCCCGAATGGGGCTGTTGACCAAAGAAGGGGTTCTGATCACCTCCGGCCAAGGAAATGTTCCGGGCGAAAAATGGCTGGTGCCGGGCGTGTCTCCCGACCGCGTCCTTGCAACGCGCAGTCTTCGATTTGAGGATAAGTTGGTGGCCGTCGCGCCGGTTCGGACACGGCCCCCGTCGGGCCTTTACGTGATGATGGAACAAGAACTCGACGATTTGCTTCGCCTTGTTCATGTGAGATTCATTCAAAATCTCGTGGCGTTGACCTTTTCCCTTTTCATCGCCGTCGCCCTGTGCGGGCGGGTGGGAAACTATTTCATCACCCGCCACGTGGATCGGTTGGTGGAAACCACCGCTCGCTTAACTCACGGCGAGTTGGGCGCGCGAACAGGCGTGGGTCCGTTGCCCGGCGAATTGGGCCAGTTGGGGCGCGCCATCGACAGCATGGCCGACAGCCTTCAACAACGCGACCTTCAGTTGCGGGATTCACACGATAATTTGGAAAAACAAGTGGAGAAACGCACCCGCGAGCTGGAAGATTCCAATCAGCAATTGGAGTCCTTCAGCTACTCCATTTCCCACGATTTGCGCGCCCCGTTGCGGGCTATTGACGGGTTCTCCCAAATTCTCTTGAATGAACACGCGGCGTCTTTGTTGCCGGAAGGGCGTCGGTTGTTGGATTTGGTGGTTCGCAACTCCAAGCACATGGCCCAATTGATCGACGATTTGTTGGCCTTTTCCAAGCTCGGTCGGCAGGAAGCGGTGAGGTCCGATTTAAACATGGCGGAAATGGTTCGCGAAGTTTATTTGGATTTGACGACGCCCCCCGGACCTGTTAAAGTCGACTTTAACGTTTTGCCCATGCCCCACGCGCGAGGTGATGCCGCGATGATTCGCCAAGTGTGGTTTAACCTGATCGACAACGCCCTGAAATTTTCGTCGCGCCAGGTTCGCCCGGTGATCGAAGCCGGGGCCAAGACCATCGACAATGAACTCGCCTTCTTTGTGCGCGACAACGGCGTTGGGTTTGATCCGGCCCGGGCCAACAAGCTCTTTCATGTTTTTCAACGGCTTCATTCCAGCGCATCTTTTCCGGGCACGGGCGTGGGGTTGGCCATCGTTCAACGCATCCTTCAAAAACACGGCGGTCGAGTGTGGGCCGAAAACGCCTCGCCCCAAGGCGCCTGTTTTTATTTCACCCTTCCCGAGGCGCGCCCATGAAACACGATCAATTCCGCATCCTGATTGTGGAGGACCGGGCGGAAGACCGGGAATTGATTGAACGGGAACTTATCAACGGAAAAATTCTTTTTGTTTCCCGGTGGGTTGACAACCGCGACGCGTTTTTAAAAGAAGTTAAAGAGTTCGCTCCCGATTTGGTGTTGTCGGATTTTGCCCTCCCGCAGTTTGATGCCATGGAAGCCTTGTCGATCCTACGTCGGTATTCGAACGAAACGCCACTGATCTTGGTCACCGGCGCCGCCTCGGAAGAGATTGCCATGGAGTGCATGAAACGCGGCGCGGAAGATTTTGTTTTGAAATCCGCCCTGCGCCGGTTGCCCTCCTCCATCTTAAATGCCATGCGCGCCCGAACCGTTCGGCGGGCCAAGGAATCCGCCGAGCGTTCCCTGCGCGAGCAGGAAGCCCAGGCCCGGTTAATTGCGGAACACACGTTGGACCTTATTTATTTGCTCGATTTAAAAGGGCAATTTCTTTACGCGAGTCCTTCATTCAAAAAGGCATTGGGGTTGGATCCCCAAGACCTCTTGGGGAAAAAGGCGTTCGTGCTCTTTCATCCGGACGACAAGGAGGTGGCCAAGGCCACGTTTCAGGAGGCCTTGGAATCGCGGAGCGATCGGACGGCTCCGTTTCGCTACAAGGACGCGGAAGGGAAATGGCGCTTGTTTGAGTCGGTCATCACCTGGGCGCTGGATGAAAAAAATGATCCCGTGAAAGCCGTGGTGGTGTCACGCAACATCGAAGACCGCAAGCGCTTGGAAGAGCAGGTTCGTCAAGCGCAAAAGATGGAAGCCGTGGGCCGACTGGCCGGTGGCGTCGCCCACGATTTCAACAACCTTCTTACCGCGATTAACGGCTACAGCGACCTTCTGCTTCGGTCGTTGGACCGGATGGATCCCCGGCGTGCCGACGTGGAAGAAATTAAAGAAACCGCCGGCCGTGCGGCGGGGCTCACTCAGCAGTTGTTGGCGTTCAGCCGACGGCAAATTACCCAGCCCACGGTGGTTGATTTAAATCAAGTGGTGACCAACCTGGAAAAGATGCTTCGCCGGTTGATCGGCGAAGACATTCAACTGCT
This sequence comes from Elusimicrobiota bacterium, assembly GCA_041917295.1. GTDB lineage: Bacteria > Elusimicrobiota > Elusimicrobia > FEN-1173 > FEN-1173 > JADKHR01. The sequence continues at coordinate 2,079 of JAYRXX010000061.1, read as the reverse complement.
CACTGTTAAAGGACGCGACCTGTTTCATGTTCGGGCCGATATGGGGCAAATGGAACAGGTGCTCCTTAACCTCAGCGTCAACGCCCGCGATGCCATGCCCAAAGGCGGCCAGTTAACAGTCGGAACCTCCAATGTCGAGGTCAAGCCGCTGGAAACCCATGAGGTTCCAGCCGGGTCTTACGCTCTTTTAACTGTTACCGATTCCGGCACCGGAATGGACGCGGCCACGGTGTCCCATTTGTTCGAACCCTTTTACACCACCAAAGAAAAAGGCCGCGGTACCGGGTTGGGGTTGTCTACCGTTTACGGGATCGTCAATCAATCCGGAGGGCACATCCGCGTGACAACCGAAGTGGGGAAAGGCACGTCTTTTCGCGTTTATCTGCCGAAAGTGGAAGAACATTTGGACGTTCGCGAAAAGGGCGATGAAACCGATGAGTTCCTCAAAGGCAACGAAACCGTTTTGTTGGTGGAAGACGATAAATCAGTTCGCACCCTGGCCACGCGGGTGTTGGTCCAAAGCGGTTACACCGTTTTGGAGGCCGCCAGCGGTGAAGAGGCCTTGGCCGTGGCCGAAAAAAACGACGGGCGGGTGGATGTGTTGGTGACCGACGTGGTTATGGCCGGAATTCCGGGGACCGAACTGGCGCGGCGGTTTACAAAACTGTATCCGAAAACCCACGTGTTGTTTTTGTCGGGCTACATGGAATCCGACACGCGCAACAATATCCTTAATGAAGTGCAAGGCTCCTTTTTGGGTAAACCCTTTCGACCGCGGGATTTGGTGTTGAAAGTGCGCGGCGTGATCGACGGCGCCACCGACGCGGCCGGGCCCGGGAGGAAGGGGCCGTGAAACTGCTGATCGTTGACGACGAGAAAAGCATGCGGGATTTGGCCTCGCGCACCCTGCGCGAAGCCGGTTATGACGTGGAAACCGCCGAAAGCGGCGACCAGGCGTTGACCCGGTTGCCGGGCGATTTTGAAATTGTGTTGACCGATCTGGATATGCCGGGAAGCATCGGCGGTGTGGAGCTGACCAAACGGGTTCGCTCGACGACCACCAAAGACGTGATTATCATGACCGGCTTTCCTGATCTCACCACCGCCATTGAGGCCGTGCGCGAAGGCGCTTACGATTATTTGGTGAAACCATTTTCTCCCGAGACCCTGAAAATGGCGGTGGACCGGTGCGCGGCGAAGCGGAGCTTATCAAAAGACCTTGAACGGGAACGGACCCTGCGCGAAGAATTGAAACGCGCGTATGCGGAGCTTTCGGCCATGCAGAAAGTGCGCGACCTGTTCGGCCAGTTCACCACGCAAGAAGTGGCCCGGTTTGTCATGGAGCATCCCGACGATTTTTGGAAACGGGGCGAACGGCGAGAAGTGACGATTCTGTTCGCGGATGTTCGCCAATTTACCCCGTACGCCTCCCGGGTTCCGCCGGAAGAGGCGGTGAGGTCTCTGAACCAAATTTTTGAAGTGCTCGTGACAGCCGTGCGCGAAGAGGGCGGCGAAGTCAACAAATTCATGGGCGATGGATTGATGGCTATTTTTGGCGCGCCCCGCGATGTGCCCGATCACGCCATCGCCGCCACTCGCGCCGCCCTCAAGGCCCAAGCCATGTTCCAATTCCTTGCCCCGGGCGGGGCCGGGCACGATTCCTTGGCGTTGGGGTTTGCGCTCAATACCGGCGAGGTTATTGCCGGTTGCGTGGGCGCAAAAGATCGCACGGAATACAGTGTCATCGGCTCGCCTGTGAATTTGGCCGCCCGGATCGAAAAAGTGAGCCGGGCTCACGAAATCGTGGTTGGACCGGAAACGGCGGCGCGGGTCAAATCAGTCTTTCAATTGGAGTCCCGCGGGTTGGTGGATTTGCCCGGCTTTCCGGATCCGGTTGAGTTGTGGACCGTGTTGGGGGGAAAAAGTCATTGACCCTTTTTAGTTCTTGACCAGGCACATCGTATCCCCCTAAAGGGTTTGGTCTGTATTTCAGAGAAGACGTTCCTGCATCTTAAGAACGTTTTCGATGGATTGCTAGCGCCACGGGGGTGGGCACGGCGTTTGCGGCGTTCCCGGCCT
>JAYRXX010000060.1:0-1029 GCA_041917295.1 Elusimicrobiota bacterium | reverse complement strand
GATCAACATCTCGGGCAGGGTGAAATCGGTCAGTTTGGCAACCACTTCCGTTTGGACGGGTTTGCCTCCGGACAACGAACGCACCAGATTGCTCCACTCGTAGGCGAGTGGGGAAGGAGTCTCTTCGTCCCAGTGGGACGTGAACGGAACCACAGGGATCGTTTTCATTTTTTCGTCCAGGCCCATTTTGCGGAACAGTTGCGGCCCGCTCATTCCCGGCAACCGAAAATCCAATATCAACACGTCGGGACGCGCTCCGGTTTTCAATTTTTCCAAGGCATCCTCGGCGCTTCTCAAAACCTGGACGTCGCATCCCAACCGACCAAACACATCCCGCAAGGTTAGTTGCATTTGCGTGCTGTCTTCCACGGCCCAGATTAACGGAATCCCCATAATGCACCCCCTGCTCCCGAATTTACAGCTACACTATCTTGACCTAGGCCACTAATTTTGTCCATAGACTATAATGCAAGTCGCGGGCAGACGGGGGGCTTTTTGAAAAGGCTCGTCCGTGTTTCGTATTCAAAACTTAACTGAAATTAGGATTGGCTGGATCGGCGGAGGAATTCGGATTCGTCGATTATGGGGACGCCCAGGGACTGGGCTTTGCGCAGTTTGGAGCCCGCTTCCGGGCCCGCCACCACAAAAGACGTTTGGGCCGAAACCGATGCGCTGGTCGATCCCCCCATTTCCCGGACTTTCCGTTCGGCTTCCGATCGGGAAAACCGCGTCAAGGTCCCTGTAAAAACCACCGTTTGCCCCGAAAATGGACCCGCGGGCCGGGGTTTTTCCACAGGAGATATGCCTAACTGATTGAATTTTTCCATCAAACGACGCACCGTCACCTGCCGGAAATAGCCCGCCACCGATTGGGCCATCACAGGCCCCACGTCACGCAATTCCCGCAAGGTTTCCTCCGATGCGTTCATCAAAGCGGAAACGGTCCCAAACCGTTCGGCCAACAACAGCGCCCCCTTCTCCCCCACGTCCCGGATGCCCAACCCGTGCAAAAACCGCGACAGCGGACGG
>JAYRXX010000059.1:0-97803 GCA_041917295.1 Elusimicrobiota bacterium | reverse complement strand
CGTATATGTTGCGCGGGGGAAGGGAATCGAACGGGTTTTCCCGCCGACCCTGGGGAGGAAAAGGGCCCGCCGGGCGGGCCCGTCAGGGAAAACCCAGGCCTGGAAGAGGGAGGCGCTAGCCGACCGATGGAAGGCGATTCCCTTCACCCGCTCCACTATTTCAGGGCCGACTTTGTCGGCCGTATATGTTGCGCGGGGGAAGGAAATCGAACGGGTTTTCCCGCCGACCCTGGGGAGGAAAAGGGCCCGCCGGGCGGGCCCGTCAGGGAAAACCCAGGCCTGGAAGAGGGAGGCGCTAGCCGACCGATGGAAGGCAATTCCGACCGCGCTAGCGGAAGTGTCGAAGGGGATCGACCCTTTCCATAATTTCTTGGCCGACTTTTTGTCGGTCCTATTTTTTGCGCGGGCCATGGGAATTGAAAAAGATAGTGTTGTTCTCCGACTTCTCGTAATGTAATCCCAACCGAATTCAATTCCAACAACGCCCGACAAAACGCACTCTCATTTTTTTATTTGAGTGCATTAAGTTGATTAGTTGAGAACGTCCCCTTTAGCAGTGTGGCGGGAATGATGCATGTGGTTGGGGTTTGTGGGTGGGTTATTTTTGGGATTCTTTGGGGGGATCAAAAGTGTTTAAATTCATCGATAATAAAAAATGGGGCGGGATGTTGATTGGTTTGGTGGTGTTGTTGCATGATACGGGGGTCGTTCGATCGGAAAATAATTACTGGTCCGAACGAGCGGCTCAACGTCGTGACAACGGTTTGTTTTCCGTTGACAATAGCACGGCAAATTCGCAAGACACTTCCGGGGATTCCTTCAGGTCACCCGACATCGCCGAGACGACCGAATTTCCGTTGAGTTCCGATCGTTCGGTTTGGGATTCCATTGGCCATTTTGGAACGCTCCGGCCTGGGTCGGCTCTAGACCGACCAGACGGTCCTTGGATTTTCCTGATTCGAGATATTCACGGCAACGCTTCAGCCCAAAATAATATCGCCGCCGCTATTGCCGCCCTTGCCCAGGATCAGGGAGTCTCTCTGGTTGGTCTCGAAGGCGCCACAGGACCCTTTCTTACCGATGAGTTCTCGGCGTACCCGGATCGGACCATCGTCGATCGGGTGGGCGTTCATTTCCTGAACAACAATCGGATCAGCGGCGCTGAGTTCGCCGGCCTCTCCCTTTCGGCATCGCCTCGACGGTTGACCTTATGGGGCGTTGATTCGCCCCGGCTTTACCACGCCAACGTTTTGGCCGCAAAAGAATCCATTGCCCAGCGGGAATCCGCCCGGGAGGTCTTCCGATCCATCGACGGGGCCATCGCCCTTGAAAAAAGGCGCCTCTACTCGCCCCCCTTGGTTGCCTTCGACGATAATCAGCGGCTTTTCGACCTCAACAAAATTGATTTGGACGTTTATCTCTCCAAATTGGTTGGCTGGGTGCCCCAATGGGATGGGGACGCCTATCCGAACGTGGACCTTCTCCTACGATCGTTCCGGGTTGAAAAACAGTTGGATAGGCTCCAACTTAAACGGGAACAGCGCGCGTTGGCGGAGGAGTTAGGGAAACGGGTATCGTTTCGCGATTTGGGTGCTCTTGATGGATTCCGGCTAACGGCACGCCGGAATGACGGGCAAGGGGGAAGAGAATGGAACGACGCGTGGGGGGAGAGGGACGGACAAATTGCCGGGGATTGGGCGGGAACCATTCAAAAGGTCATGGAAAGGGCCGGCATCGGGTTTCAAAAATATCCGGCGTTGGCGGCGCAGGTTCGTCTCAACAAAGAAATTCAACGGATTGATCATGAGCTCCTTCTTTACGAAATTGAACGGTTTGGGCAATCGGTTCAGGCCCGACTGGCTGAAAGTTCCCAACAACAAAACCTGGTTCGGCTGGACCAGGACAGCCGGTTATTGGGTCGGCTCTTTCGGTTGGAAATGACGCCCACGGAATGGACGACGTACAACGAGAGGCGCAACGAGATTCTGGCCTTGCCAGATCGTCTGCACCTAAAATTAGATTTGGCTGAGGCCGTGCGGCCGTTTGAATCGTTTTGGGCGTGGGCCCAACGGCGGGACAAGGCGTTGGCCTTTAACCTGTTGAAAAAAATGCGGTCGTCGGGGGAAAAGTCCGCTGTGTTGGTGGCCGGGGGGTTTCATACCGACGGGGTGGCGGCAATTTTGGCCGAAGCCGGTGTGGCGGTCACTGTGATGACCCCAAATGCCTCCATCACCGTTGAGGATCGGAACTACATTGATCTTTTCGCCAAGGATCCCCCGGCCTTGCGCGAGTTGGTGAACGGCCAGCAGGTTGCCCTTAAAACTCAATGTCCCTTGGCGGCAGGGGCCGACACAGATTCGGTTCGAAGAGCCTTGCATATTTTTATCGCCGGCCTTACGGCGTGGGGAAGATTTAAGGCTGAACGCGCGGGGAGTTCCGTTCAGGAAAGTCTTGATAAGCTCAGGAATTTCATTGAGGGGTGGCCGTTTCAACCGGAACTGGTTGGGGTTGCTGAGGATGGAATCGAAATTAACTTGGGTGGGGATCGAGCTCGGGTGGAGGAATCCAATAATGGGCCAATATTGACCTTGATGTCTTCGAACGGAAATAAGAATGGGGGTGGGTCTTCGACGGGGAATGGGCGTAAAAATAATGAGGTGTCGTGGAAATGGCGGTTGTGGGTGATGGTTCGGAATTTCATTCTTGAGGAACAAATTCCCATCGACCCGCAAAAAGAAGAACGCGCGAGAAGGATTAATCAAGTTTCGGATCGTTTGGTTGTTGCATATCAAGCTGGCACGTTGAACCAATACGGCAAATTATTGGATGGGCTGAATTTGACAAATGACATGTTGGACGAGGTTGCTAACGATACGCTTAAAAAACTGATCAATGGTAAAAAAGCATCGCGCGTGTCCAACCATCCGTTAAGCGGCGAGTTTGTCGTGTTGAGGTTTGAGGGGCTGGAAGGGGTGATTGGGGTTCTTCCCAAGAATAATACCTTACCGGTTGCGGTGGAATTTAATAAACATTATCTTGACATAAAAGGCTCCCTAAAGAATTTGTTTGTCCCGTCTTCGTTGGTATATAATCCGGACCCTTTTTTACTTGGTAATAAATCAATCGTTCGCACGTCATTACTGCTTATGAAAGATTTTACGCAAGAGGCAAGGCCGAATGAAGAACGATTCTTTCCGTTAACATCGGACAGTTATTGGCCAAGCAAAGCGGTGTTAACAACAGCAGGGGATTCCATCTCAAAAATTGGCCAAGCGAGAACAAATAAAAAGAATATTTTTTCTGAATCCTTACACTACCTCGGCTGGGAGCCCTCCGGGTATGGCCTAAGCGAAAAAGCACTGGGCGTTCTGGAACCCCGCGCGGGAACACGGGATGTTGTGGAACCTCATTTGGTTCTTTTTAACCCCCTGGCAATACAAAGAAGGCAACCATCGCCTCCGAGTCAGCGCGATCCGAACCGAATACCGGACGTTTTTTCGAGCGAGATTGAAAAAGCTCAACGTGCGTTAATAGCTGATCGCATAAATAGAAAATCGGCCTCTCCGGTCTCCGAGGCTAAGCCTGGGGAAATTCCTAACCGCCTCCAGAGAGAAATAGATGGGTTCAGCTGTATCGCCACCCAAACATAATTTGGCAACAATGGTGCTTGTGATTGTGGGTGAGTGTTTACAAAAAATTTACAACTTCTTAAGGCGGTCTTAAGGTTGACCTATTACAATATGCCCATGAGGAAAATTCTATCGGCGGTTGTTGCGGCGGTTTATTTCTCGGTGAACTGCGTGTTGGCGCATTCCACCGAAGCGAATTTTTGGGCTTCCCGTCGGGCGGCAAGCCAGCAGGTCAAAGGCGAAACGGCCAAGCTTGAAGAAGGCGACACCGTTCAACGGGGGAACGTGTTGTTGGCCCAGCTCCCCATGGCCAGCCCCGTGGATTTGGCTCGGGGCAAAGCGGACACCGCCCAGGCGTCGGCCGATGTGGCCCGCACACCTTTTTCCATCGGGCCCAAAACCGGCGACTGGTTGGGCAAGATGGTTTCCCCTTACGGGTCCGTTCGCGACGTTTACCTTTCTCCCTTAAAAGACGCTCCATTTATTGTGCACATTCAAGACGGCCACGGCATTGAAGAGGCCCAACGCAATATTTCGTCCATGATCGAAATCATGGGCCAGGAACCGAAAATTCAGTTGGTGGGCTTGGAAGCGGCCTGGGGGCCCTTTTCCCTTCAACCCTATCGGGACTATCCCGATGCCAACATCACCAAAGAAATTGCCGACTTCTTCTTAAAGAAAGGCCTTATTGCCGGGCCGGAATACGCCGGGCTGGTCCTTTCCAAATCCCCTGACTTTTTCGGCGCGGAAGACAAAACGCTTTACGACGCCAACGTGTTGGCGTTGAAAACCGCCTACAAAAATAAACAAACCGTCCAAACCCAGATGGGCGTGGTGCTCAACAATGTGGCCGCCCTTAAAAGTGTTCTCTATTCCGAACAACTCAAAATTTTTGATGCCCATTTTGAGGGCTACCATTCCGAAAAAGAAAAGTTGGCGGTGTATGTGCGCTATTTGGTGGAAATCAATGAAGTGGTCAGGGCCGTCTCTTCGGTGCCCAACCTGGAGCTGTTGGTGAGGGCGTTGGACGAGGAAGATCGGTTGAATTTCAAGCTCGTGGAAAAAGAGCGCCGGGACTTGGTTGAACAGCTGGCTAACAAACTGAACGTGCAACAAATGCAGGATCTTGTGGCCAAAAGTGTGGACTATCGCGCCGGGCGGGTGGGGTATGGGGACTATCACAGCCACCTGATCGATGTATGCCGTCAACATGGCATTGGCGTGGGCCAATGGGCTCACTTAAACCGTTACATTTCTTACGTGATGTTGGCGGACAAAATTGACAAAAATGGGTTGCTGGAAGAAATGGACGCCTTGGACCGGTCTATTCCGGAACGGTTGGCGAAAACCGCCGCCGAAAAAAAGTTGGTGTCCGTTGTCTACGATTTGACTTTGATGGCCAAACTTTTGCGCCACGAAATGGCGCCCACCGACTGGGCCGCTTACGAAAAGCGCGTCGGCGAGATTCATCGGTTGGGGGATCGTTTGAACGAACTGGATCCCACGGGAAAATGGGAGTCTCTTTCCGCAAAAACGTTGAAACCTTTTGAAGATTTTTGCCGTTACGCCACCCAACGAAACAACGCGTTGACCGACAATTTGTTGCGGCGCATGGGGGAAACCCAGGCCAAATCCGCCGTGTTGGTCGCCGGCGGGTTCCACACCGAGGGCCTTTCGGCCCTTCTTCGCCAAAAACAGGTGTCGTATGTGGTGGTGACGCCGAAAATTACAGAGATCCCACGGGACAACAAATATCTGGACCTGCTGGCCAGCGACCCGGTGCCACTTGAAAAACAGTTGGCGGGCGATCGGATTTATTTGGCAAAAGTTGTGGGAATGACAGAGAAATCCACGGCCGGGTTGATGGCCGCGATTCAACAAGTTGCCCAATTAAAGAAGGCCCTTGTCGACATGGGAAATGGTTACGCAATTACGACTGACGGGGCTTACCCAGGGGCAAAAGTGTTGTTCGAATTAAGTGATGGGCGGAAAATCTATTTCGTTACAAATTTCAAGCAAGAGAAACCGTTCATGAATTTTACTTCAAAATTAGTTAATGGATCAATCTTAGTTGTTAAGACCCTTTCAATCCGATTCTTAAGTATGGTGAACGCGATTTCTTTGCCTGCAACGGTGAAAGAAGACGCCATAATGCTTTTAGGGGCGCTTGGTCTAATTGGCGGGCCTCTGGTTTCGTTTGCCATCCTTCTTCTCATGCACATTCCTAACCTAATTAGGATCGTTTCGGACGAGGATTCTTCCACAGGCAAAAGGATCTTACGTCTTGTGACCCTTTTTTCCGCGTTAACGATTCTTCAGTTGCTCTGGGTCGATTGGGCTGGATCCCTGGACACTTATTCAAACTTAAAAGCGCTGGAAATTGCCGGTAAGATTTCGCTGGTTCACTTCCTTTATAGTCACGTCGCAAGATCTCTTAACAGGTTCGGAATTGAACCGGCCACGGCAGATCCCCTAAGGTCCGGCCCGACAAATTATAACACCAAAACATTCAGTGTCCCAGACGCCTTGGACCAACAGACACCTCCTCCACCAAGAACGGAACAAGCGGAAATGCTGATAGACAATAATAAAAATTACATCGTTGACTTAAAACAATTGCCCGTTGGGACTATAGTTTATTACGAAATTGCAAATGGCCACTGGGATTATACGATTCGCATAGAAAAAAATAACATCGTCAGCGTTTGGCTAAGAAGTGACCTAGGACGTGGAATGGGCCCTATCACCGAGATAGGGGCTCAAACGATTTACCTGAGAAAGGATTATAAAAAAGTAAACATGATGAATGAACCGGGAATTATTCGAACCGACAGACATTTTTGCATGCCTTATTTCCACCAAACACAATTTGGCGCTGGAGAACGAAATCTTTTATCAATTGGAGATAAGAGTGACACAGATGCTTTTATTGCAGGTCCCCAAAGAATAACCATTCAATTACCCACTGGCCATCTTTTTGATGAAATGCTTGCCAATAACTCAATCATAATCGTTGACAATAACCCCTCACTATTGAGTTTATTAAATAGAACCTTCTTGGCAATTGGGCATTTTACAATTGGAAAATTCGGAAATAATTGGGTTGGGTGGAGGCAAGCGTGGGATTTGGCGGGGGATTCGATGACAAAAAAAACCTTCTCATATCGTTGGGCTCCCATAACGGAACTGCCGGGTTTGCCTTGGGTGGCACAGGCTTTTGGCGGCGGTGTGACGGCGATTTTGGGGTCTTCGTTTATTTTTGCCTTGTTGCATCATTTAAGACCTCCTCCCAACTTTGGGGCTGAATTCCACGAGGCGCGGGGGGCCATAGCAAAGGCAAGTGTGATTGTTAGGGCGGTTTGGAATACGATTAAGATGTCGATTGGACAGTTCTTTAAAAAAGACGCATGGAGAGTTTCGCGTTCAGGAGAAAATGGGAATTTGGTTTTTGGGGTTGGAATTCAATTAATCGTTCAAGCTCTAGCGGCCGTAATTATTAACTTTTCGGCCCTCTATATCGGTGGCGATTCTTATCTTTTCACGGGTCTCGTTGCGGCAGGCCTCCATTCCACCTATAACTTCATCTTCCCCCGATTCGGTCTGCCGGCGTTGACGGCGGGGGGGAAGAGAGAAAATCTTAAAGAGCCCCCCGATGAATGGACCCCTCCAAGGGAACTCACCTTTCTCACCCCAAATCAACTCGCTGTTGCTCTTATCGACAGCTGGGAGAATAAAGAATTAAACGTTTTCCATGATTTGGTAGAGCTTCGGCATCTTAACAGAAATTCAATCCTCTCTATTATTAATATGTATGGAGATGAACGAGAAAAGCAAATCGCCGGGATCAGAGGCGAGCTTGGGGCTTTTATTAATGTCTCCATATCCCCGATTACTGCACCCACTGAAGAAATACCTGAAATTTCCAAAATAATTGCTTCCTCTGGAGAATTCATTAAGGCTTTGACTAAAAATGAGTTAGCCCTTGCCGTAAAAAACATGTTTGGGTTCAACCTTGCCCCTGCAGAAATTCAGGATACTTTATCACTTGAATTCATCCCTTCAACGGGAGATCACAAACATGTTTTTAAGGCGAAAATCAACTTGGTTCGTGGTCCTGTTCGATCGCTGGAGATCCCATTTGCAATCCTAAAAGAGGAAAAAGAGGATGCGACGGACCAATTACACCCACATATTGGCGACAAGGAATTTGAAGATCTCATTCATTTGCGAGATTCCGGGCTTGTGCCTCACGTTGGACTGATTGGAGAAATGGATAATGGACGTCGAATAATTATAGAACCATTTATTAACGGAGAAACCGTGGACCAATTAATTCGGCACGGGCAATTAAATAACAAACTCAGAAAAGAAATAACACTTACTCTTTTTAAAATTTCCGATTTGATTAATGACCAAATTCCCTTTGATGCGCACGGGGGCAATTTCATCTACGATGCAAATAAAAAACAAATGGTAATGGTCGATTTAGGGGATCTAAGGGCGGACATTGGGCAACAGAGCTCATCTGATGAGGCCAAGGCTTACACCATGGCGGCTATGATGAAAAATATTTTAATGGATTACGGTGATATTAATGGAATTAAATTTCAAGAAAACAACGCACTTTTTTCCGGGATTCTATTGGCTAACCGAGCCAAGGGACTTTATTTCCTTAATCAGATAGCTCAATTAAGCTCAGACCCTACGTCACAAATGGATTTGAATTTAATAAAAACAATAGAAATTACAAGGGATTTTGTTCGACATTTTTCTATTACAAGGGAAGGAATTCAAAAAAATCATATCGCGACCTCGTTTAATAATTTTTTTGTCGAAGGATTGTCTCTCGTTTTACCAAGGCGATTAGCTATCGAGTGGGGAATGCGGTTGCTCCCTGTTGAAATGGGGGGCATTGTTGCGGCGGGGTGGATGGCTCCCGTTTGGGTGGCGGGGTTGGTTCCCGCGATGGTGGGGTTGGATCCGATCGCGTTAGGGGTGGTGGGGGCGTTGGGTATGGCGATGGGGTTGGCTTTGTTTAAAGCATCTCACTATGCGTTTCAATATGCAAGATTTTATTTGTTAAATAAAGGGGAAAAACCGTCTGTTTCACTTTCTTCTTTTTTAAGAGAGTTTCGAGTTTTCGTGCCCTATGTGGCGCTTCCTTTATTGATTCATAGCACTGTCCTTTTCGCTGGCGTGGCCGCCTACGCGGCTTGGCGGCATTATTCCTTCGACGTCAAAGTTTTAAACCAAGAAAAAGAAATGAATGCGGCCGCCCTAAAAGCGGTGATCGCTTTGATGGAAGGGAAGAATTTGGGCCGGGTGCCGGAAACTCTCAAGGGCATGGAAGTCGGGGGATACAGGAGCGCAGGGGAACTGCTTAAGACGGCATCGGCCGATGACATCGAGAGTGCGATTCGGGTCTTGGAAAAAGAGAGTGTCACGGTTGACGCGGCGGTGGAATATGGACGTCAGATGGCTCTCGCGGAAGGGACTGGGACTCAGAAAGTCGCCGTTTTGCATGGGATTGCCTCTTGGGAGGAAAAAACCAGGACCATTGCCCTGGCCGTGGTGCGGGGTATGCTAATGGCCGGAAAGCCTGTGCTTATAGTGGCTGAAGAGGGGTTTGAAACGGCAATCATTAATTATTCTGGTCAGACACCACCCATTGAGGTTTTGAATATCGCCGAATTAACTTCCGACCTTATGGATACGGTTGAGTACCGGAGGGAATCAAAACAAGTTCCGCTTGCCACCACGGTTCTCATTCGGAAAGAAGACAGTGCCGTTTTGGATGGAACGAATTATTCCGCTTTGACCTTTGAGGGGATTTCCAGGGCCATTCAAAACGCGTTGGAAAACTTTGCCGCTGCCCTTCGCGCGGCCTAACGGCCAATCCATTTCGTCTTCCGCTTTTTTTGTTAAGATGTCCCCATGTTTCCCGCATTGCCGTGCAAAATCAGCCCGAAATTGAAACTTCTCATCACCGATATCATCAAAAATTCCGCCGACCTGGGTCAGGGAATTCATCCGTTTATTTTGGAAAGGGGAGGGAGATTGCAATGACGAGTTCGATTCATGGGCACGATGTGATGCGGATGATGGTGGAGGCCGGACGGTCCTTTACCGAGTCGGAATTGGAAGAGGCGATTGTTCGCCAATTCGGGGCTCAGGCTAGGTTTCACACCTGTTCGGCGGCGGACATGACGCCCAAACAGCTCATCGGCTTTTTGAAAATGCGCAACAAGTTTATCGTCTCCGACAACGCCATGGCCATGAAACCGGAAAATATTTGCGATCATGAATAAATCCGCCGCGGCCGCGGTGGCCCTGGCGGTCGTCGCCGCGGTGACCTGTCTTTCGGCCGCGGGTTCCAAAAATGTTACCGCGCGCCTTGTTGTTGAACCTTCCGCCATCGCCCCGGGCGTGCCCTTTACCGTCGCGGTGAACCTGCTTCACGCCCCGGGCTGGCACACCTACTTCAAAGAACCCGGCGATTCCGGATTGCCCACCAAAATCCGCTGGAAAGTGCCGGACGGTTTTTCCGCCGGCGAAATCCAATGGCCGGTTCCCAAGCGCATTGAGTTGCCTCCGCTCGTCAATTTCGGCTATGAAGGGGATGCGGCTTTGTTGGTAACCATCACTCCACCGGCCGATTTGTCCGTTTCCCAGGTGACCCTCGGCGCTGACGTGTCGTGGTTGGAATGCAAAGAAGAGTGTGTTCCAGGCAAAGCGGAATTGTCCGTGGTTGTCCCGGTGGCGGCGGTGCCCGGCGCGCCCTCGGCTGACATGGCTAAATTTTTTGGTCGCGCGAGAGAAAAATTGGTTCCGCAGGGACCGGCGGATTCTGGACAGAATCATCCCGCAATAACCGGAGCCGGGCCGACAGTTCCTCCTCGAACAGGAGAATCCTCCCCCGAAAATGTGAACGGTTTGATCGCGTTGGCCTTGGCCTTTCTGGGAGGGTTGTTGCTCAACGTCATGCCCTGCGTTTTGCCCGTGCTTTCCATTAAAGTTCTCGGGTTTATTCAGGCCCCTCGCGATATCATTCGCAGGCATGGGCTTCTCTATGGAGCCGGCGTTGTTGTTTCTTTCCTTGTCTTGGCGGGCTTGTTGATCTCCCTTCGCGCCGGGGGCGAAAAGCTGGGGTGGGGGTTTCAGCTTCAATCCCCCGTCTTCGTCGGGTTTTTGGCCCTTTTGTTCCTCTTTTTGGCGTTGAACCTGTGGGGCGTTTTTGAAGTGGGAACCTCCTTTGTTCGTCTGGGCGGGCTGTTGAAAGAATCTTCCGATTGGAACGCCTTTCTTAGCGGCGTGTTGGCCGTTTTTGTCGCCACGCCCTGCACAGCCCCCTTCATGGGTTCCGCACTGGGCGTCGCACTGACTCAGCCGCTTCCCACCGCTTTGGCCATCTTCGCTTCCTTGGGCTTTGGCATGGCGGTTCCCTACGTCCTCTTGTCCTTCTTCCCCGGCGCCGTCCGATGGTTGCCCAAACCAGGCCCGTGGATGGTGCGTCTCAAAAAAATTCTTTCCCTTCTTTTGTTCGGCACCTTTATCTGGTTGGCCTGGGTGTTGGCCCTTCAACTAAAAGGAGAAAAAATCACCACCTTCTCCCAGGCTAAAGTCGAGGCCCTGTTGGCACAGGGGCGCCCCGTGTTTGTCGACTTTACCGCCGCGTGGTGCATCACCTGCCAGGTCAACGAACGGACCACCTTGTCCACCGATAAAGTGAAGGCCGCCTTTCGCGCTCACAACGTCGAAGTCTTGGTGGCCGACTGGACCAATCGGGACCCCCACATCACCGCCGCTTTGGAACAGTTTGGACGCAACGGCGTCCCTTTATATATACTCTACTGGCCCGGTCGGGATCCGGTGATCCTTCCCACTGTGTTGACACCAGATATCGTTGTCAACGAGTTAAATCGTAATAAAGGAGATCCTCATGCGATGGATTAATTCTTTGGCCTCTTTGCTCGTTGCGGCGTTTGCGTTGTCCGCCCAGGCTCTCGAAACCGGGAAACCCGCACCGGATTTTTCCTTGACCGACATCCATGGAACGTCCGTTTCCTTGGAAAAACTGCGCGGCAAAACCGTCGTCTTGGAGTGGATCAACCACGGGTGTCCGTTTGTCAAAAAACACTACGACTCCGGAAACATGCAGGCCCTCCAAAAAGAATTTACAGCCAAGGGCGTCGTTTGGTTGTCCGTTTGCTCCTCCGCCAAGGGAAAACAGGGCCACTTGAGCCCCGCCGATTGGCGCACTATCGAAAAAGAAAAGGGCGGGGCCGCCTCGTCAATCCTTTTGGATGAGTCCGGCAAGGTGGGCACCCTTTACGGCGCGAAAACAACACCCCACCTGTTCATCATCGACCCCGCGGGCCGTTTGATTTATCAGGGCGCCATCGACAACAATCCGTCGGCCGATCCGGCGGACGTCAAGGGCGCTGCCAATTTTGTTCGCTCCGCCTTGAACGAGTCGTTGGCGGGAAAACCCGTTTCTATTGCCGAAACCAAACCCTATGGGTGCGGCGTTAAATACAAATAGGTCTCGTGCCGGCACGTCCGTTCAACATTCGGATGGACCGCAAAACCGTGGCCGCCATGGTGCGCCTCTTTTGCCGCAGAATGCATCTTGGCAAAAAATTGTGCCCGGATTGTGACCAATTATTGAACTACGCTTGGAATCGACTGGACCACTGTCCGTTCGGCCCAGGCAAAACCACGTGTGCCAAATGTCCGGTTCATTGTTACAGGCCCGCCCAACGCGACGCCATGCGCCTTGTTATGCGCACCGCCGGACCGTTAATGTTTCCACGCCATCCGTGGTTGTCCTTGTGGCATCTGTGGCAGGGCTTTAAAGGACCGCCCATCAAATCCGCCGTTCGGAGGGGGACTTAGTTTGTGGATATTTTAGAAATTCTAACCGATGATCACAGTTTTTTTAAAGACCGACTGGGCCAGCTTAAAGTCTTGGCCGCCTCCGAAGAGTTCAACCCCAACCGCACCGTTGCCCTGGGGCTGGTCAAAGAAATGCGCAAACGACAAAAAAATCACCTCCGCCGAGAAGTGGAAATTCTTTTCCCCGCTATGAAGGAGGCTTTGGCCAGTTTTAAAATTTCCCCGATTGATCCGTCCGTCATTCACCACTTGCAGGAAGAACATTCCGGGATTGGGCGCAATCTCTATTTGCTTCAGCAAGAGTTGGAACTGGTGCCCGTGGGACAATCCTGGATGAAATCCTTCCTGCGGGTCGAAGACCCGTTCTTGGCTCACATCGACATGGAAGACAAACGCATTTTTCCCCAGGCCGCCAAAGTCATCTCCAAAGACGCCCTCGAGAAAATGGCGCGCGCCACCGATTTGTTTATCGACTAAGGAGGCATCTATCATGGGCAAAATCACAAAAGCGTTGGGCACAGGTTTGGGATTGGCGTTGGCCGCAACCGCCGGCGCGTACCTTCTCTACAAAAAAAACCCTCGGTTCCGTCGGCAAACAAACCAGTGGGCCGAAAAAATGAAACGCGAGATTAAAGACACCCTCGCCGGCCTTAACGAAATTAACCAGTCCACGTTCAAACAGACCATCGATCAGGTCAGCCAGCGATACGCCCGCATGAAAGATGTCAACAAATCCGAGTTGGCCGGGTTGGTCGCCGACCTCAAAGACGCGTGGGCCCACTTCAATAAGGATTTGGCGTCCTTGAAAAAATAAGTCCGGCCTCTTTTCGGGGGATTTTTACGAGCCGGATTTCTATTGTCGATCTCCTCCGGAAAATATAGTATCTCGACGATCTAACAGCCGCCCTTGCGCTGTGCGCAAGGACCACGCCACGGGGCGTGGTGCCCGTTTGTCGTATGGCACAAGCCGGCGGTCATCGAGTGGCCGAAATATTATGGTCGCCGCCCTCGCGCACAGCGAGAGGACAGGCGCAAATGGGCCCAGAGGGCCCAAACGATTTGCGCCGAGGTAGCTCAATGGTAGAGCAATCGCTTCGTAAGCGATAGGTTGTCGGTTCGAGCCCGATCCTCGGCTGATATTTTTCGTTTAGTCGCATCATGAGGGACTCATTGCACGAACCCCGTTCCGCTGAAAAAGATATCGTCTTCTCCGGAAGGCCCGCTTTGTCCGGTGCCGGACTGGGTGACTTTTTTTCGCGTTTGGTGGCTTTTTCTTTACCCCTCACCTACTTCCTTGTTTCTATTTCGTTTTATCTTCGGACTTACGATTCCGCTCAAATTAAAATTACCCTCACCCAGGCCGGGTGCGGCATGGTTATTTTGTTTTGGTTTTTACAGCTGATTTTCGAGAAACGCTGGCCGTTCACCAAGAAAGATCTTCCCCTGGTCGCCCCGTTTTTGGCCGTGTTGGCCAGCGGAATCGTCTCGTACCTCCAATCGTCTTTCCAAGCCGGCAGTTTGGACGAGTTCTCTCGCCGCGTCTTTTATTCGCTAATGGCTCTCATCGTTATCGCCGAGTTTCGGGGGATAGATCGTCAACGGCGTCTTCTTCGTTGGCTGATCGCCGGGTTCGCCATAACCGTGTTTTACGGGTTCGTCCAATATTTCGATAGCCGCCTCTTCCCTCCGACCCTTACGAAAGTGGGACTTGACCCTTTTATCTGGCGCCAGGCGTTTGGCTATCGGGTGTTTTCCTCCTTTGGAAACCCCAACTTTTTCGGGAACTTCCTCGTCATCATCACACCCATCCTCATCGCCCTCTATTACAGGAACCGGGGGCCGCTGTTCCGACCGTTCCTGTTGGTGGGCCTCTTGGTGCCCGTGGTTATTTTGACCGACAAACTTTTTGCCAACCACTTCGGCGGGATCACCGCCTCCAACGAACTATGGGTGACAGCCGGGCTGATCGTTTTTGTGGTCGCCGCCCTCGTCGCCGTCTGGTGGAAAAGCCCCTCCGCCGCCGCCAGCGGCATGATGATCTTTTTCGGAGCCACGTTCATCAACCTTTTCGCTTCCGAAACGAAAGGCGCGTGGGTGGGGTTTGTGGGAGCCCTAATTTTTATGGCGCTCTTAGCCGGCCTTTTCCTGGTGGGGAAAAAGGCACGAAAAGTAACAATCGGGCTCATGGCGATGTCCTTGATTGTCGGTATTTTGGGCTTCGCGGTCGTTCGACGTTACGCCATTCAACGCAAACAGTCGGTGGATTTCCGCGTGTTCACCTGGATCGCCACCTGGGACATGATTCGAACCCAACCGTGGTTTGGAACAGGAATTGGAAGTTTTAAATGGGCCTATCCCGCTTTCCGTAGGCCCGAGATCATTTTGCTGGAGGGACGGTCGAACACCGAAACCGACCACGCCGAAGACGAATATTTGGAAGTCATGTACGACGAAGGCATGGTGGGGTTTGGCATTTTCCTTTGGCTCATTCTTACCGTAAGCGTTTTGGGGATTCGGTTTCTGAACCGGCTGACAAAAGAAGGAGCTCGGCCACCGCCGGGACCGGCGTTCGATGATCGGGTCTACAAAGTGATCGCCTACATGGGCGCCTGGTGGGCGGCTTTGCTTCACTGGACGATGGACGTGTCCATTCGGTTCGTGTCCTCGGGTATTTTTTCATTTTTCTTACCTGCCCTGGTGGTCGGGTTTGTGCGCAACGACCCGATGCCCGAACAACAGGATCCGCCCCGGTCCTCGGATTTTTGGGTGAGGGCGACGGTTTTCGGCGTCTGGGCCGGGTTCTTCCTTTTTCCTGACGAGCATCTACGACCCCTCATCGGCTATTCGGGCATTTTTTACACGATCGGGTGCCTGATGGTGCTGGCCGAATTTCTGGAGGTTCGGCTCAGACCGGGCACCCCTTTTAACCCCGCCGCGCTGTTGTGGGGCGCCGCCCTGTGCGCCGCCGCGGAACTGATGGCGATCCCCGCTCTAGAGATGGAGGGAGGCTCGCCCATGCACGTTGTCCGGGTTGCGTCCGCGCTCGTGTTCATCGGGTTGTGGGCCCTCTTGCGCCGCCCCAAAAACCCGCCGGTCGTATCGATCGAGGCCGCCGCGGGTTCGCCACCGACGGCGGGCCAATGGGTTTTGGCGGCAACGGCCCTGGCCGTTTGGCTCGCGGGTGCCCACGCGTGGCGCGGTTACTTTTTGGGGGATGTCAGTCACAACGTGGCTATCTTTTTTTCAAAACAGATGGTCTGGATCAAGTCACCGGAATTTGACGCCAAAGTGAACGGTCCGGAATTTCCGCCTGATATGAAAGGGGAATATCGGCGGGTCGGCGGTGCGTTGGAACATTACGAAAAGACCTCTCGTTTAAACCCCGGGTTCCCCATGGCTCGCTATTTTGT
The DNA here is from genome assembly GCA_041917295.1 of Elusimicrobiota bacterium. GTDB lineage: Bacteria > Elusimicrobiota > Elusimicrobia > FEN-1173 > FEN-1173 > JADKHR01. The sequence goes on along the minus strand of JAYRXX010000059.1, from coordinate 81,869 downwards.
GGGCAACGTGTTCAACGATTGGGGATCCACCCTCGCCGACCAGGCCCGGCAAGCCCGCCAAAAAGGAGATTCCGACCAAGCGTCGACATTGCGCCTTCAAGCCATTGAAAAATGGGACAAGTCTCTTGACGCTTACAACCGCGTCAAACAGTTTGCCCCCAACTACGTGCAAACCCATCATCAGGTGGGCCTGCTCTACTTGAAACGGGGAGAATTGGAAACCGCTTTCGGCAACAAAGACAAGGCCTCGGAATCCTGGGCTTCCGCCTTAAACCATTTTGACCTTTACAACAAACTCGACCCGGTTTTCCCGCCGAATTATTATCGTCAATCGTATGTTTATTTCAATCAAGGCGACCTGGATCGGGCCGAAAAAGCTTATTTAGGCGCCTTGGTGTATAACTCCAGCAACGTGGTCAACCGAATTTACTATGACCGCAATGTGGAAACCTACAGCAATTTGGGTCGCCTGTTTTATGTCCAATTGATTAACCAATATCCCCAGTCGTCGTTGTTGCCCAGCGATTCGCCCCTATTCCAAAAAGCCGAAACGTACTATCTCAACGCGTTGAAAGAGGGAAACATTTCGGGACGCGAATCGGAACTTTGTGTTGAGCCGGCAAAATCGTTGGCCGTTCTTTACAACCGTGTGGGGCAAAACGACAAGGCTTCGGCCCTTTGGCTGAAACTGCGCCAATGGGCGCCCCAAGACCCGGATGTGCAACGGGTCTTTTCAGCCCCTCCATCCTCCCGCTGATGATCGAATCGCGCCGGGCCCTCGTGGGATGGGCGGCGGCCATTCATGTGGTTTCACCGCTGTTTTTTTTCACCCAATTGACCCAAAACCCCTACAGCATCCAGATATTGATTTTACACGTGGGCCTTTTGTTGGCGTGGTGTTGGATTTTCTTGAGTGCCGGGAACCGTCCGTTTTCCTGGCCCGCCCCCACCTGGATCGATTGGCCCCTTTTGACGTTGGGATGTTGGGCCACGTTGACATGGTTGTTTTCGATGGGAACCCACGGGGATTTTTTTCGCCCGGGATTGTGGCATGAAGGATTAAGAGGCCAGCTGTTCGTTTGGGTTAACGCCATCGGGGCCTTTTTTTTGTCCACGTTATTGGCGACCGGCGGCCATGGGATTTTTTTTCGCCGGCTCATCCTGGCCGTCGCCGGTGTGTCGGCCGTTTACGGCATCGCCCAGTTCCTCGGGGTGGACCCGGTCTGGGGGTCCCAACTAAACCCGTTCGCGGGTCGCCCTATTTCCACTTACGGCAATCCCAACTTTTTATCGTCCGTGTTGGTTCTGTTGATTCCCTTGGCCCTGCTTGAATTTCTTAAAAGCCGCAATGTCGGGGAAACCCTGGGATGGGGAATCTTGGCTTTGGTTTACACGGCGGCGTTGGTGTCCACCATGACGAGATCCTCCTGGATCGGCCTTGCGGTGGGACTGGCGGTTTATGCCCTTTTGGACCGGGCCCGCATTCGCCAAAAATTACCGTGGGTTTTGTCGATGGCGGGCATTCTGGGGGCGCTCGTCTTGTTTTGGCCGACGTCCGAATTGGGCGCGGCGCGTCCGATCCATCGCATGGCGGAACTGTGGACGGGTGTCACCGGCCAATCGGTTTACGCCTCCTGGCACCAGCGTCTTATGATTTGGCGATGCGCCTGGGACATGTGGGCCGAAAACCCTTTTCTTGGAAAAGGATGGGGCTGTTTTGAGCTTTTTTTCCCTTACTACCAGGGCCGATGGCTTCTATTAGACCTGTTCCAAACCTTTAAGACCCACTCCAACAACGCCCACAACCTTGTGCTTGAACTCGGATCGCAAACGGGCCTTGTGGGATTGGGCCTTGCGGCTCTGCTCGCTCTCTTAACCGTGCGAGGCCAAATCCAACATCAGCGATCGTCCTCAACGGACAAATCCACGTCGGCGGCTTTGTTTGCCGGCTTGGTCGGCATGACCGCGGACAATTTTTTCGGCAACGTCTCGCTTTTTTTCGCGGTCCCCGGTTTTTTATTTTTTTGGGTGTGGGGTCAATGGGCCGCCTTGGCCGCCGGCCGCCCCGCCTCGGGCACCTGGCCCCGATGGGCGTCGAGAACGCTGGCCGTCTTGGTCGCGGTGGCGACCGTGGGGGCGACGCCCGTTTTGGTTCGGGCCTTTTTGGGCGAAGCGGCCTATCTCCCCGCCACCCAACCGGCTCGTCTTAACAGCGGCCGCGGGGGGGAAGAACAGTTGTTAAAAGCCCAACGGCTTAAACCTTTCGATGTTCACATCAATTTCGAATTGGGAAACCTGTATGCCCGTCGCATGATTGAAGCCCAAACCCGCGGGTACGTTATTGAAACAGGCTTAAACGCCGAAAAGGCCCGGGCCGCCTACACGCAGGCCCTTCAATCGAACCCCAGTTACGACGAAATTTTTTCCGCCCGCGCGCGCACCAATGAAGCTCTCGGTCGGGTCTCCGAGGCCCAACAAGACATCCGCATGGCCCGCTTGTTGGATCCGCGTCACCCCCCGGCGCCTTCGGAACCCGCGGTCCCGTGAGGTTTTCATCGGCCGTGTTGCGTCGGATGGGGATTCGGTCGCGCCTGTTGGCTTTTTTTACGTTGGCCCTGGGAGCCCTCACGTTGTCGACAGCGATCATCGCCTACGCCGCGTTGTGCGTATTCATTAAAGAGTCCGCTTTTCGAGAAGAGCGCGAATTGTCGAGGCGCCTGGCCGAACGGCTGTCGGCCCATTTTGCCGAAGCCCAGCGGGGTTTGTCCACCCTCAGCTTGAGCTTGCAAACAGAGGGACGGTCGGTTAAAAAAGAAACCGCCGCCCTGCGCGCCTTTGCGGCGCGCTACCCCGACATCGTGGACGTGGCCACGTTTGATGGCAATGGCCGCGGACGAGTCCGCGCCGGCCGGGCGAAAGGCCGTTTGGTGTGGGGAAAAAATACCGCTTCGCGCGCCGGGCGAAAAGAGCCGGTCCCGCTTTCATTAGGGAAATTCCATATTGGGACGACTCAAGTGGACGGCTCGAATCCGCAGGTTCCGTTGACCATGGCGGTGGGGGACAAAGAGGGCACCGTTCTTGTGGCCCGTTTGGGATTAGCGGCTGTTTTTACCATGATTAAAGAATCGGCTTCTCCCTCCACCCACGCTTATCTGGTGGACAACAACGGACGGGTATTAACCCATTCCCTTTACGCGCCGAACGAAGACTGGTCCAACCGTCCCACCGTGGCGGCGTTTTTGAATGATTGCAAGGGTCGCCAAGGAACCCCTCTGTTTGCGGGGACCGGCCGGAACCGAAATTTGGCGGTGTTTCACCGCGTTGAGCCAACGGGGTGGGCCGTATTTTTTGAAAGTCCGTTTCGGACTCTCCTTGCTCCCGCCCGTCGAATGGGGTTGTGGGTTCTGGTGGCCGCTCTGAGTGTGGGCGGTCTCTTTTGGGGGGCGGGCTTTTTGTTGATTAATAAAATTCTTGCGCCGTTGGGACAACTGCAACAAGGGCTCCAGTCCATTGGCCGAGGGGACTTTTCCCATCGAGTGCGCATTCAATCGGTGGCCGAATTGGAAAAAGTGGCCGATACAATCAACCGCATGGCCGAATCCTTGAACGCGTCCGAAAAGGCCAAACGGGATCTGGCTCACATGATCGTTCACGATCTCAAAAACCCTCTCTCGGCTACCCTGAGCGCCATCGAGTGCGTTTTGCAGATGGCCGACAAAACCTTGAACCCCGAAGAAAAAAAAATGCTCTCGTTGGGGGCCAAATCCGGGCGGGATCTGCTCCGGCTCATCCAAAACCTTTTGGATGTCGCCAAGATGGAAGAAGGAAAACTGCCCCTCCGTTGGGGGGCGTTTTCCCTGGTGGAGCTGGCCGGCCAATGTGTCGATGATTTGGAACCTCAAATTATGAAGGAAAAAAAAGTGATCTCGGTGGAAGTGGATCCGGGCCTTCCCACGGCGTGGGGCGATCGGGATTTGGTTCACCGAACCCTGGCCAACTTGTTATCCAACGCGCTCAAACACACCCCGCCGCAAACCGAAATATCCATCCACATGAAGCACGACCCGGCTTCCGGGAGCCTCCGGGTGAGCGTCAAAGACAACGGAGAAGGCGTGCCGCCGGATTTCAAAGACCGCATCTTTGAAAAATACAGCCAAGCCGAAGGACGCAAAACCAACCAACGGGTTGGAAGCGGATTGGGGTTGACTTTTTGCAAACTGGCCGTGGAGGCCCACGGCGGCCGCATTGGGGTGGAGTCGGCACCGGGACAGGGAAGCGAATTTTATTTCTCAATCCCTCTCGCGCCGGAAAAATAGTTTGTATAATCCGTTTCCCGACATATGACGAAACCAACACACTCAGCGATTGATTCTTTGTGCGTCAACACGTTACGGTTCTTGGCCGTGGACGCCGTGGAAAAGGCCCGGTCGGGCCATCCGGGAACGCCCATGGAAGCGGCGGGGTTGGGCTATGTCCTTTGGACAAAAGTCTTGCGCCACGATCCGGAGAACCCCGCCTGGCCCAACCGAGATCGGTTCATTCTTTCGGCCGGCCATGCCTCCATGTTGCTTTACGGACTCCTTCATTTGACAGGGTACCCCGTTTCGCTTGACGACCTTAAAAATTTCCGCCAATGGGACAGCAAAACCCCCGGTCATCCGGAAGCGGGACACACCCCGGGCGTGGAAACCACAACGGGCCCTCTTGGGCAGGGGTTCGCCACCGGGGTGGGGATGGCCATGGCCGAACGGCTGATGGCGGCGCGTTTCAATCGCCCGGACATGCCTGTGGTGGATCACGCGGTGTGGGCGTTTGTTTCCGACGGCGACATCATGGAAGGACTGTCGAGCGAAGCGGCGTCTTTGGCCGGACATCTGAAATTGGGAAAAATAAAATACGTTTATCTGGACAACGCCATCACGATAGAAGGCTCGACGGGTCTCGCCTTTTCCGAAGACGTGGCCAAACGTTTCGAGGCCTACGGTTGGCGCACGGTTCGGATTCCGGATCCGGAAAACCTTTCCAACGTGGAAGCGGTGCTGAAGGACGTCCAGTCCAACAACGAAAGGCCCACGTTGGTTCTGGCGCGAACCCACATTGGCTTTGGGGCGCCCAACAAACAGGACACGGCGGAAGCCCACGGCGCTCCTTTGGGTCCCGCCGAAACCGCCCTGGCCAAAAAAAATCTTAACTGGCCGCAAACGCCAACTTTTTTTGTGCCCGACGACGCCCGAACACACTGGGGCCGTGCCAAAGAACGCGGGACTGCCCTCCGCTCCGCCTGGGATGGGTTGCTTAGAAAATACAAGAGCGCTTATCCGGATTTTGGAGACACGTGGGAGTCGTTAAGAATCAATCCTCTTCCTCTGGGCTGGGAAACGGCCGTCCCGGTTTTTAAAAAGGGCGACGACATGGCCACCCGGCAAGCGTCCGGCAAAACGATCCAATCCTTAGCGGCGCGCCTTGAAAACCTGGTGGGGGGATCCGCGGATTTGGCGCCATCCAATAACACCTTTATGGACGGCGCCGGCCACTTTTCGGCCGATGAAACCGGCCGCAATTTTCATTTCGGTATCCGGGAACACGCCATGGGGGCCATCTTAAATGGAATCGCTCTTTACGGGGGCTTTATTCCGTTTGGGGGGACCTTTCTCACTTTCGCCGATTACATGCGTCCAGCGATTCGGCTGGCGGCGTTGATGAAACTGGGAGTGATCTATGTTTTCACTCACGACAGCATCGGGGTGGGGGAAGACGGCCCCACCCACCAGCCGGTGGAACACGTGGCCAGTTTGCGATGCATACCGGGTTTGAGCGTGATCCGCCCGGCGGACGCTAACGAAACGGCTCAGGCGTGGAAAACGGCCTTGGCTCGGCGGGACGGACCGACGGCGTTGATTTTGTCGCGGCAAAAACTTCCCACCCTGGATCGGACGGTTTTTTCCGGCGCCGAGGGGTGCCGTCGGGGAGGATATCGGTTGGATCAAGATCCGGCGGTGGACGTACTTTTGATCGCAACGGGCTCGGAAGTGGCGCTGGCCTTGGCCGCCCGGGAGCGGTTGGCTCAAGATAAAATTACCGCCGGGGTGGTGAGCTTGCCGTCCCACGACCTTTTTGAACAGCAAGACGCCGCTTATCGGCAACAGGTGTTGCCCGACACCGTGAAAACCCGGGTCGCCATTGAAGCTGGCGTTTCTTTTGGATGGGACCGCTGGACGGGGAGTGCCGGCGAAAAGGTGACCCTGGACCGCTACGGCGCGTCGGCCCCGGGGGAAATCGTTCAAGAAAAGCTGGGTTTCACCGTGGAGGCCGTTGTGGTGGCGGCCAAAAAATCAATCGCAAGGAGCCGTTCATGACCCGTCTGCACGATTTGTTGGCGCACGGCCAAAGTGTGTGGCTCGACAACATCAGCCGCGACCTGTTGAGGTCCGGCGAATTAAAAAAATTGATCGAGTTGGGGCTTCGGGGGATGACGTCAAACCCGGCCATTTTTGAAAAAGCCTTGTCGTCGAGCACCACCTACGACGCGTCGTTGCGGCGTTATTTTTCCGGAAAACGCACCGTCGAAGACATTTTTGACGCGTTGGCCCAGGAAGACGTGGGCGAAGCCGCCGATCAACTTCGGCCTGTTTATGACGACTCTCACGGGACGGACGGGTTTGTCTCCATCGAAGTGTCGCCCTTGCACGCCCGCGACAGCGAACGCACCTTGACCGAAGCGCGTCGGCTGTGGAAATCCATTCATCGCCCCAACGTCATGATCAAAATTCCGGCGACCCGCGAAGGACTGCCGGCAATTCAGCAAGCCTTGACCGAAGGGATTCCGGTGAACGTGACGTTGATTTTTTCCGTGGAACGTTATGCGGAAGTTTTGGAAGCCCACCGGCGGGCCATGGAAGCGAGGGGGGCCGACGGGCCCGCCGCGCCCGTGGAAAGCGTGGCGAGTTTTTTTGTGAGCCGGATTGATGCCGCGGTCGACAAAATCATTCAGGATAAAATTTCCAAATCAAAAAATGCGACGGAAAAAGACCAACTTCTGGACATATTGGGGAAAACGGCCATCGCCAACGCCAAAGCGGCTTATTGGCTCTACAAAAAACATTACGGCAGTCCCGCCTGGGACGTGTTGAAAAAAAAGGGGGCGCGCCCCCAAAGACCTTTGTGGGCCAGCACCAGCACCAAAAACCCGCACTACGCGGACTTGATGTACGTGGACACCCTGATCGGCCTCAACACCGTGAACACGTTGCCGCCGCAAACGTTGGCGGCTTTTTTGGATCACGGAACCGTGGCCGACACGTTGGAGTCCGGCGTGGACGAAGCGCGTAAAACCCTTGAACTTTTGCGCACCCTGAAAATCGATTTGCGCAAGGTCACCGATCAACTGGAAACCGACGGTGTTCAACAATTTGTGGACGCCTACGACAAACTGATCTCGGGATTGCGGGCCAAAAAAGAGAGCCTGGCGCCCGCCCTGGCTCGAAAGTAAGGGATCGAATGGACATCGGATTTGTCGGATTGGGTCGGATGGGTGCCAACATGGTGGAACGATTGTTGCGGGGCGGCCATCGGGTGGTGGCGTACAACCGAACCCCGGATAAAGTCCGCGCCATCGTCGAAAAAGGCGCCGTGGGGGCGCAACGCTTAAAAGATCTGGTCGGTCTCTTGCCCGCCCCGCGGACAGTGTGGGTCATGGTTCCGTCCGGAGATCCCACCGAATCGGTCTTGAGTGAATTGGCCGAATGTTTATCTTCCGGCGATTTGGTGGTGGACGGGGGAAATTCCCGATACACCGACTCGATTCGACGCGGTCAACGCCTTCAAAACAAATCCATCCATTTTATCGACGCGGGAACCTCCGGTGGAATTTGGGGATTGGAAAAGGGCTATTGCATGATGGTGGGGGGAAGCGCCGACGATTTTCGACGGCTGGAACCCGTCTTGAAAACCCTCGCCCCCAACGCGGACGGATACCTTCACGCCGGTCCGCTCGGAGCGGGCCATTACACCAAAATGATCCACAACGGCATCGAGTACGCCCTCATGCAAGGCTACGCGGAAGGGTTTGACCTGCTCAAAAACGCGCCGTTTCCTTTGGATTTGGCAAAAATCGCCCATCTTTGGAACCAATCCAGCGTGGTTCGGTCCTGGCTCTTGGAACTGGCCGAACGGGCGTTCCAAAAAGATCCCGCTTTGGCCGCCCTTCGCGGCTGGGTGGACGATTCCGGCGAAGGCCGATGGACGGTGGATCGCGCGGTGGAATCGGGGGTCCCCGCGCCAACCATTGCGATGGCGTTGTTCGCGCGATTTTATTCGCGCCAGCCGGACGCTTTTTCGGCCAAGGTTCTGGCCGCCCTTCGCAACGAATTCGGCGGCCACGCGGTGAAATAACCGTGCCGCTCTCCGGAACGGCCGGCGTCCTCCGAACTAAAATTCAACAACGGTTCTGTATGGAAACCCGTCCCGATCCTTGCGGGCTGGTCATATTCGGCGCGTCGGGCGATCTGGCGGAACGAAAACTGTTCCCGTCTCTTTTTCGATTGTTTCGCGCCCGCCAACTGCCGGTGGGTTTTTACGCCGTGGGCGTGGGCCGAACGGCTCTCGACGATGCCGCGTTTCGAACCCGCGTGGATCGGTCCGTTCGGTCGGCCGTAAAAAATCCCGACCGGGAAGTCCTCGACTCGTTTTTGGGTTTGTTCCATTACCACGTTCTCAATTACGACGAACCGGCTGATTTCAAAGCGCTCGCGGATCGGCTGTCATCCCTCAACAGCATTTTCAAAACCCGGGGCAACCGGGCCTATTATCTGTCCCTCCCGCCAAGTCTGTACGGAAAAGTTGTGGCCGAACTGGGCCGCGCCGGTTTGGCCCGGGAAAAGGAAAACACCCTCGGCTGGGCCCGGGCCATCATCGAAAAACCTTTCGGTCGAGACCTGGCCGGCGCGCTCGCGTTGTCGGACGACATCCGCCGGACGTTCACCGAAGATCAGATTTACCGCATCGATCATTACCTGGGAAAAGAAACGGTCCAAAACATTTTGGTCCTGCGGTTCGCCAACATTTTTTTTGAGCCGGTATGGAACAGGGCCTATGTGGATCATGTCCAAATCACCGCCGCCGAAAACATCGGCGTCGGCCACCGGGCTGGGTATTACGAAGAATCGGGGTGTTTGCGCGACATGTTTCAGAACCATCTGTTGCAGTTGGTCTGCGTGACCGCCATGGAACCGCCGTCCGGGTTCCACGCGAACCGGGTGCGCGATGAGGCCTCAAAAGTGTTGAGGGCCGTTCGGCCCCTGACCCCCGCCGACGTGGACACCCAGGTGGTGCGCGGCCAGTACGGGCCAAACGAGGCGGGGGACGTTCGGATGGCGGGTTACCGGGAAGAACCGGGCGTCGCGCCCGAGAGTGTGACGGAAACATTCGTGGCCGCCAAAATGCACATCGACAATTGGCGGTGGCAAGGGGTTCCCTTTTATTTGCGCAGTGGCAAACGGTTGGCGGAACGAAAAACAGAAGTGGTGGTGCGGTTCAAACACGTGCCCCATTCGCTGTTCAAACCCCTTCAACCGACGGATTTAAACCCCAACACCCTCCATTTGCGCATTCAGCCGGAAGAGGGGATTTCCTTGTCGTTTGAGACCAAACATCCGGGCCCCAAGTTGTGCATGAGTTCGGTCGCGATGGATTTTGATTACGAGCAATCGTTCGGAGAACCGCCGGAAGCCTACGAGCGCCTTTTTTTGGACGCCATGGCCGGGGATCAGACCCTGTTTATTCGTTCGGATTGGATCAATTTATCGTGGAACTATTTGGACCCGATTTTGAGCCGGTGGGCGGGGGGGGGACCGGTGCCCCTTTACCCCGCGGGAAGTTGGGGGCCGCCGCAGGCGCGGGATTTGCTGGCGCGCGATTCCAAATCCTGGGCCGAAGAGTGGCCGGGAGACTCCGGCATTTAATAGAATAAGATGCGCCGTTGTTCCCTTGGATTTTTTATCGCAAATAAAAGGAGTTCGTTATGTCACGCAGACCGTTGATGGCAGGAAACTGGAAAATGTTCAAAACCATTTCGGAAGGGGTGGATTTGGTTAAGAAGTTGAGCGCGCAAACGGCGGGCGTCACCGATCGTGATATTTTGGTCTGTCCCCCATTTACGGCTTTGGCGGCCGTGGCCCAAGCGGCGAAGGGATCGACGATCGCCGTGGGCGCCCAAAACATGAACGACAACCTGTCCGGCGCGTTCACGGGCGAAGTGGCCCCGGGGATGATCAAAGACGCCGGGGCCTCCCACGTCCTCATCGGCCATTCCGAACGGCGCCAAATGTACGGCGAAACCGATGCCCTCGTCAACAAAAAAGCCAAACTGGCATTGGAACAGGGCCTCATCCCGGTGGTTTGCGTGGGCGAAACCCTCGCGGAACGGGAAGCGGGCAACACCTTCAATGTGGTGGAACGCCATGTGCTGGAGGGGTTGAAGGGTTTTTCTGCGATCCAGGCGGCATCGGTGGTGGTGGCCTACGAACCCGTCTGGGCCATTGGTACGGGCAAAACAGCTACGCCGGCCCAAGCTCAAGAGGTTCACGCATTTATTCGAAAAAAACTGGAAACGTTGTTTGGGGCTGAAGCGGCGCGAGTTCGAATTCTTTACGGCGGGTCGGTGAAACCCGACAACATCGATCAACTCATGGCCCAACCGGACATCGACGGCGGTCTTGTGGGCGGGGCAAGTTTGAAAGCCGAGGATTTCGCGCGCATCGTCAAGTTCCAAAAGATCTCCGCGTGAAAATCGCCGTAGGAGCCGATCACGGCGGTTACCGCGCCAAAGAGCGGTTGGTCCGAGCTCTTGCAACGGCGGGTCACCACGTGATCGATGTCGGCACGAATAACGAAGACTCGGTGGATTACCCCGACTTTGCCGCGCGGGTCGCTCGGGCCGTGGCCGGAAAAAAAGCCGATCGGGGCGTGTTGTTGTGCGGCACGGGTATCGGTATGGCCATTGCCGCCAATAAAGTTCGGGGAATACGCGCCGCTGTGGTCTGGAACAAAAAAACCGCTGTCTTGGCGGCCGAACATAACGACGCGAACGTATTATGTTTGGGCGCGCGTCTGTTGTCGGCGTCGACCATTGTCACGTTGGTCAAAGAATGGTTGGCCACTCCGTTCGGCGGGGACCGACACGGGAGGCGAATCAAAAAAATCCGAGCTTTGGAGAGGAGGACCCGATGAAAAAAGGACTCCGTGTGCCGCTGTTGGCTCTTGGTTCTGTGATGGGTTTTGTTTGTTTTTCGGTTTCGGCGGTTTCCCAAGATCGGGTGAGGGAAGGATTGGCCTTGATGAAGGAAGGCAAAACCGAGGCGGCATTAAACGTGTTGCGCCAAGCGGTTGAGGCGGATCCGTCCGATCCGGCTGGTCACACCGCGTTGGGGACGGCGGCCCTTCAAGCGCAGCGATTTGATCAAGCGCAACGGGCCCTTGAACGGGCGGTGGCCCTGGAACCAAAATCCCAAACCGCCCTGTATTCCTTAGCGCTCCTCTATGAAAAACAAAACCTGTTTTCTCAGGCGCGTGGAGCCTGGGAAAAGTTTTTGGCTCTTTCCCCTTCGACCGAATCCGCCGATTTGGCTCGTCGGCACCTTGAACGTCTTCCGTGAATCACGTCTGGCTGACCGCTGGCTTGTTGTTGACCACAACCGCCTGCTTTGCCCCTGTACGAACCGTCACGAAACCGGGCCTGGATTTTTCTAAAATCAAAAATGTGCTTGTGTTGGAACCCACTTATCCCGAGCAACGGTTTGTGACCGACGAATTTGCCAGGCAACTTCTGGCCCGGGGGTATCGCGTGCGGGTGGGAGAACCGGACACCCAATCCGACGTGTGGCTTCAAATCACGGTGTCCCAAGCCGTCCCTGACAAAAAATACCTGGTCCCATTGAAGGGAGCTTGGGGCGACCGATCCGTTGTGTACGACGCGGTGACGGAAATTTCGGGGCGGTCTCTTTATCCGTCCGGGGGAAGCCCTGGCTTGGACGACGCTCAAATCATGGTGTCCAACGCCACGATTTCGTTGTCGGCGCGGTTGCTTGAACCGGGCACCCGGGAATTGTTGTGGAGCGGAAGCGTCACTTACGAAGGGCTGGACTTGGATGTGGCGGTGGAAGGGTCGGTGGCCAGCCTGTTTAAACGGTTTCCGCTACAATAATAGGGGTTGAAAGGAAGCCGTTCTTAGTACATACTGGAGGAACCGATCCCCTGGTTCGGGCGTGAGGGGGAGCAAACTGCTGTTCGAGGAGGACACCTGTGGCCGTTGACATCAATAAACTATTTCAAACCATGCTTCGCAGCGGCATTTCGGATATCCATTTTAAAGCGGGCACGCCGCCGATGGTACGGATCCACGGCCGGTTGATGTCGTCGGGTTTCAACAAGATGGGCGCCGAACACATCGAGGAATTGGCCCGCTTGCTGATGAACGACAACCAGCGCGCGATTTTTGAACGGGACAACGAACTGGATATGTCTTACAGCGTACCGGACTTGTCGCGGTTTCGGGTCAATGTGTATCGACAGAAAGGGTCGGTGGCTTTATCCTTGCGGGTGGTGCCGTTGCAGGTCAAATCCTTTGAGGACTTGAATCTGCCCGCTGAAACCATGCGAAAACTGTGCCAAAACACCCGCGGCATGTTGTTGGTGGCGGGAATCACGGGAGCGGGAAAAACGACGACCCTTAACTCCATGGTGGATTACATCAACAAGAATTTCGCCTACAACATGATCATGATCGAAGATCCCATCGAGTATTACCACACCAACGACAAATCGTCCATCGCCCAACGGGAAGTGGGCCAAGACACGCCTTCGTTCGGATCGGCGGTCAAGCATTTGCTTCGCCAAGACCCCGACGTGGTGGTCTTGGGCGAAATGCGCGACACCGAAAGCATTCAAGCCGGGATCACCGCCGCGGAAACGGGCCATTTGGTTTTGGGCACCATCCACACCATGGACGCGTCACAAACCATGGGACGGTTGTTGGAGTCCTACCATCCGGCCGAACAAGCCGGGGCGAAAACACGCATTGCCAACGTTCTCAAAGGCATCGTGGCTCAGCGCCTTTTGGAATCCGCTGACGGGCGGGAGCGGTTTCCGGCCACGGAAACATTGGTGGTCACTTCTCTGATCCGCAAGCTGTTGATGGAAGAGAAAGCCAACGAAGTCAATCGCGCGATTGAGCAAGGGGCCTATTACGGGATGCACTCGTTCGACCAAGACATCATTCGGCTGTTCAACGAACACAAAATCACCAAGGAAGAAGCCCTGGACGCCTCAACGAACCCGGACGACTTGTTGGTCAAGATGAATACGCTTCGAATCGGGGACGCGTAAAAAAGCATGGCCATTCGACGATGGGAAATGCTGCTGTCGGCCCAAGCCGACAGCTATCTATTGAAAATTCAGGGCGACCGAACGGACGTGGATCGCATCGTCCAAGCCCATGCCGCTGTTTGCCAAAATGTCCAAGAAATATCCGAAGACACTTTTCAATGGGCGATCTTTGTGGTGGGCGCGACGTTGGCGGAAAAGTTGGCGATTCAAAACCAAGTCATGTCCCTCACCACCGATGCGGAAGGGAAAAAGCCGTCCGACTCGTTGCTGGATGTCATTGAAGGGCTCAGCGGCGCGTTGCAGGATCTCACCAATCTGACCGAGGACGAACAAGCGTATGTGATGAACAAAATGGCGCGCATGGGGCAAGCCGCCGCACCCACTCCTTTGACTGGGGCACCCGCGGGGGGCGGTGCGTCACCCCCTCCTCAGGCGGTGCCTCGATCTCCAGCGGCTCCGGGAGCCGTCCCCGGGCGCCCCGTCCCGGGCCCAATACCGTCTGGGCCGGGCCAACCGATTGCGCCCGTCCCGGGCTTTTCCCCGGGCCGTGTGGCACCCCAACCCATTCCGGGGCGTGTGTCTCCGGGAACTCCGTTGCCACCGGTTTCCATTCCGGGAGGCCTGCCTGTGTCTCCAGCCTCTCCTGGAATTGTTCGTCCAGCTCAACCGCCAAAATCCTTTGGGCCCGCTGTTCCCCAGACGCCTTTGCCGCCGGTGTCGTTGCCAAAAGTATCCTTCCCTGGCCTACCAGGATCGCCAAAACCAACCCCGCCGCCTCCACCCCCCGCGGCTCCCGTAGAACCGCCACGGCCACCCGTGCCACCACCTCCTCCGGCCGCCGAGGAAGCAAAGCCTCTGCCTCCCGTTATGCCGCCCTCCGTACCATCCCCGGTTGCGCCACAATTGGTCCCTCCCGCAACGCAGGAAATTATTATAGAGAAAAGGGTTGATCCCCTGCCGCCGCGTGTGGAACCGTTGGCGGCGTCGCCATCGAAACCGGCTCCACCCCTCGAACCCGCTCCCGTGGCCGCCAATGGGGGGATTGAATCATCGCCTTTAAAGGAAATTCCACCTGCGCCCGTGGCTCCCCCCGCAACGGTGCCCCCCCCGAAACAAGACGACGGTCATATTCAATCGGCTATTTTTTACCCGGTTGAAGGGGAGGAATGGAAAAATCAATTTTTGAATACCTTAAGCGATATCGCCCTTAAAAAATCCAAAAAGCCAACCCATTTTAAGTTGACCGCGTCCGTTGCCGGCCCCATCAGCCTCGACCATTCCGCCGAATGGATTTGGAAATCAAAGACCAGCGGAGCGGATATTCTTTTCATTGTCATTCCTCCCGAGATGGGGGCGGACTTGATGGAACCGGTGATGGCCGAAGCCGAATCCGCGGGCCTTCGCTGTTTTCTGGTTCCCCAAGCGGAAATCAATTCCAAGTTGCTTTACATGGACTTGATGGTGGAACTGATGATGTTTAAGAAACGGATTCGTCCTCCCGCGCCATGAGCAACAACCCCGTAGTGGAATCCTCATTCGAGTCCGGCGACACCCGGCTGGTTCCCAACTACACGTTTGAAGAGTTTGTGGTGGGGCCGCACAACCGGTTCCCTCATGCGGCCTCTCTGGCCGTGTCCGAAAACTTAGGAAAGGCCTACAATCCGCTGTTCCTGTACGGCCCTGTCGGAATTGGAAAAACCCATTTGATGCAAGCGGTGGGCCATCGGGTGTTGCACCGCAACTCCGCCGCGCGGGTTCTGTATGTGACGGCCCAGCAGTTCATGTCGGAAGTGATCGAATTGCTCCAGGCGGGAAAATTGCAACTGTTGCGGGAACGGTATCGATCGCTGGATTTGTTGCTGGTGGACGACATCCAGTTTTTGGCCACCTCGGAAGCCACCCAAGAAGAATTTTTCCATATGTTCAACGATCTTCACGCGTCGGGCAAACAGATTATTATGACCTCCGATCGTCCTCCCAAAATGCTGACCACGTTGGAAGACCGTCTTCGCAGTCGGTTCGAGTGGGGCTTGATCGCCGACATCAAGTTCACCAACCTGGAAACCCGTGTTGCGATTATGAAAAAAAAGGAAAGCCACCTGAAAGGGTTCATTTTGGGTGACGACGTACGGCTTTATATTGCCAGCCGATTGAAATCGAATATCCGCGAATTGGAAGGATTTTTAAGGCGGATCCAGGCCTACACGCAATTGTACAACGAAGAAATTTCATTGACGTTGGTCAAAGAAATTCTTAAAGAGCTCATTCCCCCGGAAGAGTGGGGGACCGATACCCCCGATCTTGCGGCTGAGAAACCGGCGAGTCCGGTCGCCAGCGAAATGGACGGGTTCGACTTGCGACCGACAACGGCCATGCCGCCCAAAGAAGTCCCGGCGCCGGCACCGTCAAAACCACCACCGATCGTTCTCCCTGCACCGCCCGTGGCCCCTCTTTCCGTGGAACCACTCCCGGTGAGCCAGCCCAAACCGCCTGTTGTTCCCCCGCCCGAACCACCGAAAGCGCCACCTCCTCCGGTTGTTGTTTTGGAGCCGGCGGCTGTGAAACCAGCGGCTTCGCCGCCGGTCCCGACGCCGGTCCTCCCGACGGTGCCAGCCCCAACGACGCCGACGTTGCCCAAACCGCCGTTGACGCCCCTGGTTCAGCCGACCATTCTGCCGTCAAATCCAGGGCAGATCCACGTTGTCTTTTTTTACCCCACGGGGCGGGATAAAGAACTGGTTCAAATGAAAAAAAAGTTTGACGACATTATCGGCAAGCACAAATTGAAATTTTCGTTGCACCCCGCCCTGGAAGTGGACTACGCTCTTGCGGCGGCCCTGGACGTGGAGACGTTTGTTGACAAGTGCCGTCAAGCGAGCGTTTCTGTGGGAATTGTCTTGGGACCCCCTCCGGGGACCGCGTTGCAGGAAGCGGCTTTTTTTGGAAAACTTCAAGAATCGTTCGATCAAGCGCAACTGTCTCTTCAGATGATTCCCTGGGACGAACTGGGGAAAGATTACCGGTTTTTGAACCTCGCCCTCGACATCACCCTCATCCGAATCAAGCAAAAGAGATAACCGCCTTGCCTTGAGGGTGGGAAAATCCTAAAATCTCCGATAAGCGGTGCGGTACCCAAGCGGCCCAAGGGGGAAGTCTGCAAAACTTCTATTCGCCGGTTCAAATCCGGCCCGCACCTCCAACTATCATGACCAAACGGGGTTACACTCAGTCTCACGCCCGGGCCGGCGTTGATGCGCCGTTGCCCGAAATAGAATGTTGGGAAAACCAATATTCCCGATACGATATTGAATTGGTTTTTCCGGAATTTACATCGGTTTGTCCGAAAACGGGTCTTCCCGACTTTGGAACCATTACGATTCGTTACCGTCCCCAAAATCGGTGCTTGGAGACGAAATCGCTTAAACTTTACTTGAATGCGTTTCGCAACCTGGGGATTTTTACGGAAAATGTGGTCAACCGGGTATTGCGTTCCGTGGTTAAAGCGGCCCGGCCCCGTTGGGCGGTTGTAGAAGGGCGGTTTGTTGCGCGGGGGGGATTGGAGGCGCGAATCACCGCCTCTTTCGGCAAACCACTCGGCCATTAATTTTTTTAATTTTGCTCGGTTAGCTCAGTTGGTTAGAGTACCTCCTTGACATGGAGGGGGTCACAGGTTCGAGTCCTGTACCGAGCACCATTTTAAATTGAACGGAAGGACGACATCATGGCGGAAGAAAAACAAACCAGTTCCCTTGACGCGTTGCGCCACTCGACCGCCCATGTGATGGCTCAAGCGGTTCAAGAGCTGTTCCCCAACACCAAAATCACGTTAGGCCCGCCCATCGACGATGGCTTTTATTACGATTTTGAAAGTCCCCATCCGTTTACGCCCGACGACCTGCCAAAAATTGAAGCGCGCATGAACGAGATCGTGAACGGCAACCACGCCTTCGTGATGAGCACTCACTCCGCGGAGGAGTCCAAGACGTATTGGCGCAATCGGGCTGAAAAGTTTAAAGTGGAAATGATTGAAGACCTGGGCACACCCACCGTGACCCATTGCACGCACGGGACCTTTACCGACCTCTGCCGGGGTGGCCACGTGCCAAGCACCGCGGACATTCGTTATTTTAAACTTACGAAAATTGCCGGGGCCTATTGGCGGGGGGACGAAAAACGAGAACGGCTTCAACGGATTTACGGCACCGTGTGGCCCACGGCGGACGAACTGACCGCCTATTTGTTGCGCCTGGAAGAGGCCAAAAAACGGGACCATCGGGAACTGGGTCCCCGGTTAGGGCTTTTTACGATTGAACACGAAGAAGGTGGGTCCGGTTTTATTTACTGGCTCCCGAAAGGGGCGGTTCTTCGACGGCTCATTGAAGACACCTTGAAAGATTATTTGTCGGCCCACGGGTATGACTTTGTTTACACCCCGCACGTGGCCCGATCGGTTTTGTGGAAAACGTCGGGCCACCTGGATTATTACCGAGACAACATGTATCCCGCCATGGAGCTGGAAAACCAAGAATTCCTTTTAAAGCCCATGAACTGCCCAGGCCACATTCTCATCTACAAAAACGGGCTTCATTCCTACCGCGAACTGCCCATCCGATACGCGGAGTTCGGCACGGTGTATCGCTTTGAACGAAGCGGCGTGTTGCATGGCCTGATGCGGGTGAGAGGGTTCACCCAAGACGACGCCCACATCTTTTGCCGGCCCGATCAGGTCGAAAACGAAGTGGCGGCCATTTTAAAAATCATCACCGAAATTTTATCCATGTTTGGATTTAAAGACTACGACATCAAATTGTCCACCCGGCCGGAAAAATATTCAGGGACGTTGGAAGGCTGGGCCCACGCGGAAGGAGCCCTGAGAAAGGCGTTGGATGCGGTGGGGCTTCCCTACACCATCGATCCAGGGGAAGGGGTATTTTATGGCCCCAAGATCGACCTCAAAATAAAAGATTCACTGGGCCGCCAATGGCAATGTTCCACAGTCCAAGTGGATTTTAATAACCCGGAACGATTCCGCATCCATTACCGTGACGAAAAAGGCGGGGAAAGCCAGGTGTTTATGATCCATCGGGCTTTGTTGGGCTCGCTGGAACGGTTTTTTGGCGTTCTTATTGAGCATTACGCCGGGGCGTTCCCCCTGTGGCTTGCGCCTGTTCAGGCGGCGGTTCTTCCGATTTCCGATAAGTTTTTGCCCTACGCCGAAGACGTGGAAAAAGAACTTAAAAAAGCCGGTCTGCGGGTATCGATTAGTTCCAACGCGGACAAAATCGGGGCCAAAATTCGGGAAGCCACCATGCAAAAGATCCCCTACATGCTGGTGGTGGGCGGACGGGAAACGGAGACCCGAACGGTGTCCGTGCGCACCCGCGAGGGAAAAGATTTGGGGGCGTTGTCGGTCGGCGAAGCGATCACCCGGCTGAAATCGGAAGTCGCCCAAAAGGTTTAGCCGAATGTTTTTTTATATTCCAAATCAAAGGAGAAAAAACCATGAGTGACGTCGTTCGTGTGGGTCAACAGGTTCCGGATTTCGAAATGGATGTTTACAATCCCAAAAGCCATCAGTTCGAGAAAGTCTCGTTGGCCGATTTAAAGAAAAACAAGAAGTGGACCGTGTTGGTCTTTTATCCGGCGGACTACACGTTTGTGTGCCCCACCGAACTGGCGGACGTGGCCGACAAGTATGCCGAAATCGAAAAAGCCGGCGCGGAAGTGATTTCGGTCTCCACGGACACGAAGTTTGTTCACTTGGCCTGGCAGAGGGAAGAGAAGTTGTTGGCCAACCTCAAATATCCCATGGGCGCCGACCCCACGGGGAAAGTGTCGCGTCTGTTCGGCGTGTACGACGAAGCGACCGGTTTGGCTCTTCGGGGAACGTTCATCATCAGCCCGGAGGGAAAATTGGCGTCAAGCGAAGTCAATTTCTACAACGTGGGCCGAAACGCCGCGGAACTTCTGCGTAAAGCCCAAGCGAACGCCTACTTGGCGACCCATCCGGAAGAAGCCTGCCCGGCCAATTGGAGCAAGGGCGGCAAAACACTTAAAACCGCCAACAACGAGGCCACACTGGTCGGGCGTGTTGCGGAAGCTCTGAAATAGACTGTTCTCCAGAAACCCCCACCCCGTCCCCGGGCGGGGTGGGGGTTTTTTGTGATAATTAAAAATGAGATTTTTTCTTTCAAAGTGGGGCCTGCAGAGACCCAATGGGCATAACGGTTCAAACGTTATAACTTGGGGACATGATCCCCGGGGCGGTCGCCCCCACGCCGTTGTTGTGGGCGGGGGATTTGCGGGGGCCAGTTGCGCGTCGGCTTTGACCGAGGCGGGCGTTTCGGTCACCTTGTTGGAAGAGCGAGCGACACTGGGCGGCCGGGCCTGCTCGTTTAAAGACGGGGTGACCAAACAAGACGTCGATAACGGGCAACATCTTTTTCTGGGGGCTTACGAGGACACCCGACGTTTTTTAAGGCGGCTCGGCGTTGACCACCGGATTCGGTTCGACACCGACGGCGCAATTGCCTTCGTAACCCGAACAGGCCGATGGGATGAATTGAAACCCAGGCTGTTTTCCGGCAACACGGGTTTGGCCGTGGGGATCTTGGGCTTCGGAGCCCTGGATGTGAAAGATCGGATTTTGTTGATCTGGGGTCTAACCCGCGCGCGTTACGCTTCCCCAAAACGGGTCAGCGATCTAACGGCGGCCCAGTGGTTGTCCTATCTGGGGCAAACGCCGGGAACCCGGCGGGCGTTTTGGGATCCGTTGTGTTTGGCGACGCTCAACGATCGGCCGGAGCAGGTTTCGGCGCAGGCGCTGTTAACGGTGTTAAAAAAAGGGTTGCTGGCTGGACGTCGAAAAGGCGCGTTGGGGTTTTCCACGGTGGCCTTGAGCCGTGTTTGGTCCATGGAACTGGGGCCCTACCTTCAACGAACCGGCGGTCAAATCGCCACCCGGCAAAAAGCGGCCAGATTTGGCGCACGCGAAAACCGCGTGACGGAAGTGGAGCTGACCGACGGGACACGGGTTAGCGCGGACGTGTTCGTGTCCGCTGTGCCAATGGGAGAGGCCATGACACTGTTGCCCGCCCCCTTGGCCGCCCTTCGACAGAGTTTGAGGGAGCAAGGAACGTCCCCCATTGCGGCCGTTAACTTTTGGTTCCACGCACCACCTTTTCGAGAAAAAATGGTGGGGTTTTTGGATATGGACATCCAGTGGGCATTTAATCGGGAAACTCTGTGGGGACCAACGGCCGCGGGCCAACTTTCCGTGGTCATCAGCGCGGCCCAGAATTACGAAGGCCTGACGTCCAACGAGATGATTGCGTTGGCTCTGGGTGACCTTCGTCGGGCCTTTCCGGATTTTAAAGAAGAACCCCGGCATGCCACGGTGACCTGGGAACGCCACGCCACTCCGCGGCCGACGCCGGCTTTTTATCGAGCGCGTCCAAACGTGGAAACCGCTTTGGAAAATTTCTTTTTGGCAGGCGACTGGGTGAACGTGGGGTTGCCACCCACCATTGAAACCGCCTGTCGTAGCGGTCATCGCGCGGCCGCGCTGGCGTTGGCTTATTTATCGAACCGAACCAAGGAGACTGCTCCGTGCTAAAAGCCATTATTTTTGATTGCGACGGTGTGATCGCGGATTCCGAACATTTGCACTTTGCCCTATTCAAAAAAGTGCTGGAACCGGAAGGCATCGAGTTGCCCCAGGCGGACTACGTGGAAAAGTATTTGGCCATGGACGACCGGGGATGTTTTGACGCGGTGTTTGCGGCCCGAGGAAAACCGTTGAGCGACTCCCACCGAGCACGGCTTATCGCTGAGAAAACGGCGCTCTACCAAAAAACGGCCGCCCACAACCTGGTGATCCTGCCGGGGGTGGTGGAATTTGTGATGGCCGCGTCGCAGCGTTATCCCTTGGCCATGGCCTCGGGGGCGCTCCGGGACGAGGTGTTGTTGATGCTGGACGCCGCGGGAATCAAGCACTATTTCGACGCGGTGGTTGCCGCCGAAGACGTCACCCGCAGCAAACCCGCCCCCGACGCGTATCTCAAGGCGCTTTCGGAATTAAACAAAAAACACCCTGAAAAAAATATCCGGCCCTCGGACTGCTTGGTGGTGGAGGATTCCAAACACGGGCTGTTGTCTGCCCACGCGGCGGGGATGAAAGTGGTGGGTGTCACCACCACCTATTCGGCCGAGGAACTGGCCGGCGCCGATCGGGTCGTGCCGGTCTTAACGGCCATCCGAATCAAAGAATTGGAAGGACTTTTTTCGTCATGACCCAAAAGCCAAAAACACCCCGGGACGAATTGGCCCAGATTCTTAAAGGTCGGGACAGCGCCGTGGATTTGGTGCGGGCGTCCCTTCTCATTGCCCAAGACGAATACCCGGCTTTGGACCCGACTCCCTATTTAAAAAAAGTGGACGCGTTGGCCGTCCGCGTGGCGAAAGAAACATCGGCGGGCCGCGATCCGATGGTGTTGGTGGCCGCGCTCAATCGGGTCTTGTTTGATGAAGAAGATTTTAAGGGCAACACCGACGACTACTACGACCCGCGCAACAGTTTTATCAACGAAGTGTTGGATCGCCGGTTGGGTATCCCCATCACTTTGTCGATTCTTTACATGGAGGTCGGGCGGCGGGCCGACATCCCCCTGGTCGGGATCGGGTTGCCCGGCCATTTCATCGCGGGGTTGGTTACCCCGGGAAGGACCTTGTATGTGGATCCATATCATCAAGGCGAGTTGATGACGGTGAAAGACTGCGCCGACCGGGTGGCCAAAATTTTTGACGGCCAAATGGCGCTCACGCCGAACCATCTGGAACCCCTGACACCGCGAGGTATTTTAATTCGTTTGCTGACGAACCTAAAAAACATCTATATGGAATCCCGCTCGTTCGCCAAGGGCCACGCGGTCATCGACAAAATGGTTTTGTGCGCGCCGGACGAATGGGCCCACGTGCGCGACCGGGGATTGGTGCGCTACCATTTGAAACATTACCAGCCGGCCCTGGCCGATTTGGAACTGTATTTGCAAAACGCCGGCGACACCCCGGACCGGGCGGACATTTTGAAATTGGAAAAATTGATCATGAAAGAAATGAAAGGTTGACGAACCCTTAGGAGAGATTCCCCATGGCCCCTCACGAAAAAAAACCGGATCCGCGTTCCCAAAGCCGAGCGATCACTGAAGGAATTCACCGTTCGCCCAACCGCGCGATGTTGCGTGACGTGGGGTTCACGGACGACGACTTTTTAAAACCGCTCATCGGCGTGGCGAGCACCTGGAGCGAAATCACGCCCTGCAACGTTCACATCAACGGGCTGGCCGTGTCCGCCAAAGCCGGGGCCAAAGCGGCGGGGGGCGCTCCCCAGATATTCAACACCATTACGGTCTCCGATGGGATTTCCATGGGAACGCCGGGGATGCGCTATTCCCTTCCCAGTCGGGAAATCATCGCCGACTCCATCGAGACGGTGGTGGGGGCCCAACGGATGGACGGATTCGTGGCCATCGGCGGATGCGACAAAAACATGCCGGGCTGTCTCATGGCCATGGGCCGGATGAACGTGCCGGCGGTTTTTGTCTACGGGGGAACCATCCGCCCCGGCCAGGTCAACGGCAAAGACGTGGACATCGTTAGTATTTTTGAGGCGGTCGGCCAGTACAACAACAAACTCATCGACGAAAAAGCCGTGAAAGACATTGAATGCGCCGCGTGTCCGGGGCCCGGTTCGTGCGGGGGGATGTACACCGCCAACACCATGGCGTCGGCCATCGAAACGTTGGGGATGAGTTTGCCGGCCAGTTCCTCCTACCCGGCGGAATCCACGGAAAAAACGGCCGAATGCGAGCAGGCCGGTCGCGCCGTGGTGAATTTGGTCAAAGCGGGCCTGAGGCCCCGGGACATCGTGACCAAAACCTCTTTTGAAAACGCCATTGCGCTGGTGATGGTGTTGGGCGGGTCCACCAACGCGGTGTTGCATTTGATCGCCATCGCCCACGCTTTCGGGATCCGGTTGACGTTGGCGGACTTCACGCGGATCGCCAAACGGACACCCCATTTGGCGGATTTAAAACCGTCGGGCCGTTACGTCATGTTTGACCTCCACCGGGCCGGCGGGGTGCCGGGCGTTCTTAAGATGATGATTAAAGAAAAATTGATCGACGGGTCCGCCTTGACGGTCACGGGCAAAACACTGGCTGAAAATCTGGCCAAATTCCCTGACTTGGCACCGGACCAAAAAGTAATTCGCCCGCTCACCAATCCGTTACGGTCCACGGGCCCGCTGGTGATCTTAAAAGGCAATTTGGCACCCGAGGGCGCCGTGGCGAAGGTGGGGGGACTGTCGAATACAAAAATCACCGGACCCGCCAAAGTGTTCGACGGGGAAGAAGCCGCCACCCAAGCCGCGCTGAACGGGGAAATCGGGGCCGGCGATGTGGTGGTGGTCCGCTACGAAGGGCCCAAAGGAGGGCCGGGCATGCGGGAGATGCTTTCCTTGACGGCCATTCTATCGGGGAAAGGGTTGGGCGACAAAGTGGGGCTCTTAACGGACGGACGTTTTTCCGGAGGAAGTCACGGTCGGGTGGTGGGCCATGTCTGCCCGGAAGCGGCCGTGGGCGGCCCCATCGCCCATCTGAAAAACGGAGACAGGGTCACCATCGACGCCGAAAAACAGGAACTGTCCGTCGCTCTTTCGAAAGCCGAAATGGCCAAACGCGCCAAAAAGTGGAAACCCCGAAAACAGAAAGAAACCGGCTGGTTGGCCCGTTACGCGGCGCTGGTCACGTCCGGGTCGAAAGGCGCGATTTTGAAGCCACCCGTCTGACCTCGGGGACCCAAGGCGTTTCGGGAACGTTGGCTTTTCGGTTGGCGTGTCGAGCCAACACGAACAGAAAATCCGACAGCCGGTTCATGTAAATTTGGGCGGACCGGACGGTTTTGTCGGATCCCACGATCGGGACCAAAGCCCTCTCAGCACGGCGGCAGACCGCGCGCGCAATGTGAAGAGCGGCCCCCAACGCGTCCCCTCCCGGAAGAATAAAGTGTGTCAGGGGCGGAAGCCCCGCTGAAACACGATCGATGGCCTTTTCCAGCGCCTGGATGTGGCGGGGCCCCACGCGGGGGACACGTTTGGCCAAACGCGCCGATCGGGGGGTCGCCAGGTCGGCGCCCAACACAAACAGTTCGTTTTGCAAGCGCGTCAAAATCTTCAAAATCTCCCCATCGGCCGTCAGACAAATCGCCCATCCCAAAAGCGAGTTCAACTCGTCCACATCGCCGTAGGCCATCACGCGGGGATGATCCTTCCACACCTTTTCGCCCCCGAACAATAAAGTCTTGCCGCCGTCTCCCACTTTTGTATAAATTTTCATAGTGACTATTGTACTCTATCGTCTCTGGCAATGCGATAATGAATTGCTAAAATCCGCCCATGTCCCGGGACACCCTTTTGGAGGCTCTCCACACGTCCTATCCCCGGCCGCGATGCGCCTTGGTTCATAACGGCCCGTTTCAGCTCTTGATTGCGACCATTTTATCGGCCCAATGCACCGACGAACGGGTCAACCAGGTCACGGCGGTGCTGTTCAAAAAATACCCCTCCCCCGAAAAGTTGGGGTCGGCCTCTTTGCCGAAGGTGGAAAAGGTGATTCGGTCCACGGGTTTTTTCCGGCAGAAAGCCAAATCGATTGTTATGACGTCCCGTTTTTTGGTGGAACGGCACGGCGGCCAGGTGCCCCCCGACATGGACCAGTTGTTGGCCCTGCGCGGCGTGGCCCGTAAAACCGCCAATGTGGTGTTGGGCACGGGGTTCGGGGTGGCCGCGGGAATTGTGGTGGACACCCACGTTAAACGGTTGGCCCGGCGGTTGGGGCTGACACGCCAAACGGATCCCGTGAAAATCGAAAGGGACCTTATGAAAAAAATTCCTCAAAAAGAGTGGGTGTGGTTCAGCCACGCGCTCATCGCCCACGGGCGGGCGGTGTGCTCGGCTCTTCGACCCCGATGCGACATTTGCCCTGTTCGCGCCCTGTGCCCGTCGGCGGGAACCCTATGACCGCCGTGGACGTTCGTTTTGAAGTGGGCGTGTTGCTGTTTAACCGTGAACTTTTTTTTGAGGCCCACGAAGTCTGGGAAGAGCTCTGGCACGAAACCTATGGGCTTAACCGAAACTTTTTCCAAGGACTCATCCAGGTGGCCAGCGCCATGCACCATTTGCAGGTGGGCAACACCCGCGGGGCGCGCATCCTTTACGGATCGGGAATGGAATTGCTGGCCCCCTACGGATCGGACCATTTGGGGCTCAACTTGACCGATTTAAAAACCCGATTCACCAAAACCATGGAAGGTCTTCTGGACGTTCCCATGGCTCGCCTTTCCGGGCGGGGGGGAAACGGCCCGATCAAAAAACCCTACACGTCGGAGTTGGCATTTGCTCTAATACTGTCCCATGGTGAAACGCAAAATCACTAAAACCCGTTCCGGTTTCGCTCAAAGAGCCTCCCGAACATGGAAACACCTCACCAAAGATGTTCGCCACTGTTTTCGGTGCGGGGAATTGTTGTTGTGGGAATACGTCCAAATTGAAGAGAAAAACCGGTTGGTTTGCTCGGAATGCAAGCTGATCGCCTACCAAAACCCGAAAATTGTGGGGGCCACTCTGCCGGTCAAAGACGGAAAGATATTTCTCTTGCGTCGAGCGATCGAACCGGGGTACGGGCTGTGGACGTTTCCCGCCGGCTATATGGAGCTGGGGGAAACCGTTGAAGAGTGCGCCCAACGAGAAACCTGGGAAGAAATCCGCGCGCGGGTAAAATTGGCGGGTGTCTCGCGGTTATATTCTTATCCCGACGCGGCCACCGTAACGATTGTGTTCCCCGCCACCGTTCTCACCCAAACCCCCGCCCCCGGCCCGGAATCCCTCGAAGTGAAACTGTTTTCCAAAAAAGAAATCCCCTGGAAAACCCTGGCCTTCCGAAGCACCCGCGACGCCCTTCACGATTGGACCCAGGCCAAAGAAACCAAGAGGAAATAGGAGTGCCCTCGGTATTTCTTGTGTTCATTTCCGTCATCGCGATATCCACACTGACGCGACTCGGCCTGATGCTCGTCAATGGAGGGGACGTCGCTTTTCTGCTTTGGCCCGCCGTTATACTTAAAGGGCTTTGGTTTGACACGATCGTTGCCGCCACACTGGCGGCCCCCGCGTGCCTCGCCAGGGCCCTGTGTCCGAGCCCCTGGCGCGGGACAAAATTATTTCGCCTGGTTCAAGTCACCGGAGTTTGGGGCCTGTCTGCCTTTTTGCTCTTTTTGGCAGTCCTTGAACTCGCCTTTTGGTTGGAATTTTCTACTCGTCTTAATTTTATCGCTGTGGATTATCTTCTATATTCCCACGAGGTCATTGGCAACATCCGTGAGTCCTATCCCATGGGCTTAATTTTTTTCGCCATCGGATTGGGTGCTACGGCCATCACCTGGATTGTGTTGGCCTTTGGGCGCCGCCGAGTCGCGAGAGTTCCTCGGTCTCGGGAGAGATGGTTTTTGGCGGTCACGGCGCTGCTGGTTCCATGCTTTGGACTTGGGACGGCCAATGTGGATCAGATGAAAGGTCTGGGCAACGCCTACGCCGAGGAACTTTCGGGGAACGGGCTCTTCACGTTTGCGGCGGCGTTAAGACGTAATGAAATCGATTACGACACGTTTTATCAAACTCTTCCCCAAAAAGAAGCGGATGCCGTTCTTCAAACCCTCGGTGTCGAGCGCGTTCCTCTCTCGTCCGCTCTTCAAGGCGATATGGATGACCCCGCCAGTGACCCCATGTTATTTAAAAGGCGCCCGAAAAACATTGTGCTGATTTCCGTGGAAAGTCTTTCGGCTTCTTTCGTGGGAGCTTACGGAGGAAAGGGGGGATGGACACCCCATCTGGATCGACTGGCCCGGGAAGGCCTCATGTTTACGCGATTTTTCGCCACGGGAACCCGCACGGTCCGAGGACTGGAAGCCCTATCCCTTGGCACGCCCCCCGTCCCGGGACAAGCCATCGTTCGCCGTCCCGGCAATGAGCATCTCTCCACTCTTGGCCAGATTCTTAAACGACAGGGGACCTCCACCTTTTTCATTTACGGCGGCTATGGTTACTTCGACAATATGAACGCTTACTTTAATGGAAACGATTACGAAATTGTGGACCGGTCTTCTTTTCCAAAAGACTCCGTTGCTTTTGAAAATATTTGGGGCGTGGCAGATGAAACGTTATTCCAAAACACCGTCCAAATTCTAAACCGAGCCGCTTTAGAAAAAAAGCCATTTTTTGCCCACGTCATGACCACCTCCAACCATCGACCCTTCACCTATCCAAAGGGGCGCATCGACATCCCGTCACCCGGCGGCAGAGCCGGCGCGGTGAAATACAGCGATTTCGCCATCAGCCAGTTCATTCAACAAGCCCGGCAACAGCCCTGGTTTAAGGAAACACTTTTTGTTATTACCGCCGATCACTGCGCATCGGCCGCGGGAAAAACGGACCTTCCGGTTGATCGCTATCTCATCCCGCTCATTTTTTATGGGCCTGATATCGTCGCCCCGGATGTGTGCACAAACATCTACAGCCAGATCGATCTGGCCCCCACCCTGATCGAGGCGTTGGGCAAACGGGGAGACGATCATTTTTTTGGAAGGTCTTTTTTTGAGCCAGGACCTCCCCTTAACAGAACCTTCGTTAGCAATTACCAAAACCTGGGATATCTGCGTGACGGGATTTTGACCGTCCTTCTTCCCAAGCGCGGTGTGGAAAGCTTCGCCGTCAATCTTCAGACGCTCGAACAATCGCCCGCGCCTGTTAACGAGAGGTTTGTTCGAGAAGCCGTCGCCTATTACCAAACAGCAGCCCGCGCTTTTAAATCGGGCGCCTTGCGGATGGACGTCCCCGCTTCGGTCCGAAGTGCGATTGCGCGACGGAAAATTTAAGGCTAGAAGCCTGTCCAACATAAGACTTCGAGAGAAAATTTGGATGTCGAGCCGAGCCGAAGCCGAAAATTGACGTCGTATTTTGAAGATACGGAGGAGTTTTTCGGCGAAGGCGCAGGCCGACAGCCAAATTTGCAGCCGAAAAGCTTATGTTGAACAGGCTCCTAAAAAAAGGTTCGGATGAGGCTGGTGACTTTGCCGATGACGGCGATGCGGCCGCGCAGAATGGGATACGCGGGATTGATCGGTTCCAAAAACGTTTCGCGGCCGCCGTGGCGGAGCCGTTTGACCGTGGCTTCGTCGTCGTCCACGGTGGCCACCACAATGTCGCCGTTGTTCGCAATGGGCGTGTTTTGAACCAGCACCATGTCGCCGTCCAGAATGTGGGGGGACATGCTGTCGCCTTTCACCCGAAGCACAAAGTTGGCCCGTTTGGCCATGGCCTCGTCCACCGCTAAATAATCTTCCACTTCCGAAATCGCTTCCAACGGCAACCCGGCGGGAACTCGTCCCAGAATGGGAAGCGAGACTTTGTTTTCCACGGATTGGCGCGCCGCCACCATTAATCCCCGGGCGCGATCTTTGGCGCGGCGCAACACGCCTTTTTTTTCCAACGCCGCCAAATGGTCCTGGATCGCTTTCGGAAACACATCAAAGTGCCCGGCAATTTCCCGGACCGTGGGGGGGATCCCGGACTTGTGGATTTGCCGGACAATGAAACCATAAATTTCTTTTTGCCGATCTGTCAAAGTCGCCATGGCAATACTATACAAAAGAACACACGCGTTTTCAAAACAATTCGGGTTGATACCACGAACGATTTTCCCGAACCGTCCCGACATCCACCAACCCGTCCATGATTTCGTCGCGGCACCGTTGCCACAGATCCAGATACTTCGCGGTATCCCATTCCGTTGCTTCGTCGATAAAGGCCAGGGGCGTGGCGCGGGATTCCACCAACTTATCCCCGGCCGACGTGATCACGTATTTCACCGATTCACCGGCGTGGAGATCAACGCCGGAAGCGGCCAAACGCCGGGCCGCAACCGCCGAGGGGCCACGGCCCACATAATCGGCAGGCTCTCTGGACAGGCAAAACGTCACGGCCAGTTCCGCCGGGGTCGCGTGGCCGCGGGCGATGCGTTCGCGGACCGTTTCCGCGATCTCGTCCAGGTCCCGCGCCCGCGCGCGGCAACCGGCCACGTCGTCCGCCTCGGCCAACACCGCCAACATGTCGGTCTGCATCTTCTTGAAAATTTCCGGCGTGTCCCGGCGACGAAGGGCGAGCCCCCGCACTTTGAGGTCCCCGTTGGTGAACGCGCCGAAATAGCGGTTGGGCACGCCGGAGAGCGGATCGGTTTTTGACGGACAAAAACGCAACCACTTGTAGACGCCTTCCAACCCGATGGGCGCGCCCGCGTGGGTCTCGATGCCCCGACGGATCTCCTCATAGTCCAAACCCGGCCGCCCCTGGATCCACACGCAGTCCACGTTGGCGTGAAGAACATGAAACCCGCGCTTTTCCACAAACTCTTTGGCTCGGAGCAACACCTCCCGCCCCCAGGCCGTCACCGCCTCGTGCGCCTCAATTTTCCCAAACCGCGCGTTCTTAAAACCGAGATAGCCGAAACAACAGACTAGTACCCACTTATGCGCGGCGGCACGAGCCTTGTAAGCGATGCTGTGGACGTCTCCTGCTTTGGCTCTGCGTTTATAGTCGGCGCGTTTTTTTAAGATGGGAGCCAAGACTTCCGGCACGATTCCTTGTCGACGACGACAGAGATGGTGACCAATTTCGGGGACGGAGAATCCACGGTGGTTTCCGCGCTGGCGCGCTCCAACCATTTCGTCGCCTCCCACGGCTCCCCCGTCATGGTTTCCGCGCTGGCGCGCTCCAACCATTTCGTCGCCTCCCACGGCTCCCCCGTCATGGTTTCCGCGCTGGCGCGCTCCAACCATTTCGTCGCCTCCCACGGCTCCGTCACAACACGCGCAATTGATGGTTTCCGGCGAAATATTGTGTTGGACCATCAACGTCGGATACATGGACACAAAATCGTATTCGGCGATGCGGTCGAACCAGCCGATGTCGGGCTCATACACCAACCCGCCTTTGTCGGCCACCACCAGATCCAACGCCGGACGAAAATCTTCGGCCTGGGCTTTGTCCTGGGGGATCAAAAGGCCCCGCTTCAGCGCCACGTCCAACTGCATCGACGACAGGGAGGTCCCGATGGTGCTGCGCGCCGCCCGTTGAACCGGAATTTTGGCGATGCGGGCAATCTCAAAAAGCCCCTCCCAACCGCATTCCTTGAAATAAAAACTGTTCTTGAGATCCAAATGCCAGCGGCCAAAAAGACAGTGCGCGCCCGACTGGTACACCGTTCGCCCGTAACTCACAAACGATTTTCCCGGCCGGGCCGCCACGTCAAAATCCCTGTCCCTGTTGAGGCGCAAAGGCCGGCGGGCGCGACGGGCCCACTCCAAAAGATGCGGGATCAGGTACCCGTCGCCCCAGTCGGTGGTCAACACGTCGGGGTCCCACTGCTGAATGCGGCGATTCAAGGTTTCCAGCTGTTCGGCGGGATCGCCTTCCAGGATGTGCGTCATGTCCTCGTGGCGCACGATCAGCCCGCCGCGGGAGGCGTGCCTGGGGTTCACCGCGCCGGAAAATTCCGACCCGGCCAACGCCACATGCAAAAACCGAAGGGGGGGCAGGGAAAAATCAACGGACCAGGGATCGTCTTGAATACGAAAATGACTCAGCCGACCGTCGTGGAAATCAAATTGCCCGAACGCCAGGGGGAAATGGCCCCGCTCATAATGATAGTTCTGAACAAGAGGAATGTCCGCGTTGTAAAGGAGAATCCCGGCTCGTTTCAGCTTTTTGACCAGGGGCCCATGGATGAGAGGGGGGACGCGAACCTCAAAAACAGGCCGAACCGTTTCGCGGTATAGGTCGGCGCCCTCCCGGGGAGCGACGCCCAGGTCAACGCGGACCGCGGCCAAAAGTGATCGCGCCCGGAGCCAGTCCGCGCCGTCCACCACAAACGGCGCCCGCCACGGGTCCAAAAAATGAACCCGACGCCCGTCCGACAGGATGGCCCACACCCGCATTCCCTCGGCCACCGGATAAACATCAAAGATCCACCCGTTCTCACCCATCGATCCGCCCCTCCCAAACACCATAAAGCAAGTTATTGACAAATAGGTAGAATAAGAGCGCATTGGACAGAGCGACCTCAAGGGAGAAAGGGTCGGACGCCTTCACAGAAAGCCATCCCGATGGGGTCCCTGGGTTTTCTCCCATTGGGCGAGACGAGCGGCCAGGCCGAGAAGCATCGCCATCAGAACGCCTTCCATGGGGACCGGTCGGCTGGCCATGGACAGCGGCGCCGCGTGCCGGCGGGCCAATCGCCAGAGACCGTCCCAAACCTCCTGATCTTCTTTGCGCAGAGCCCGGCGAAAATCTTTCCACAGGTCTTCTTCCTGGTGAAGCGTTTGAACAATGGTGGGAAGCGTACGCCCCATTTAATTTTCCAGAATCGGGCATTGCACAGGGATCACGCTCCGCGCAATTTTCAACAATCGGGAAGAAAAGTCTTCGCGCTGTGGGGGAACCGGACGATCCACCACCAAGGCCAACACCGGGCCTGGAACGTCCGCCAGTCCCTGGAGCAGTCCGCGGAAAGCCCGACGGGCGTCCTCCAACGGAAAATCCCCATCGTGAAACGGCACCAGGGGGTCGGCCAACACCACCGGATGGGGGGGACGGCGGGCCAACCCGTGGACGAGAGCGGCCAACTGAAACCCATTGAACGCCCGGGCCAGCTGGATACGGGAAAGAACCGACCGGGGGTCCATCCCCAACTCGCGGGCGCGCTTGGACAACGCGTGGGCGTCGAACCGGTTGGCCGCATCCACCCAATAGAGGGGCCAGGTGGTCTCCAGAACAGGGCAAAGGGCCTCCAACGCCCAACGGGATAGCCCCCGCGGACCATGAATCACATGCACCCCCCGCCCCCCCGCGGATTCCAGTTTTTGAGAAATCAACCGACTCGATGCCGTCAGTAAAAGGCCCATTCGAATACTATACATTTGTATACTATAAAAATCAACCTTTCCGTGGCACGGTTTTACCCGACAGCTCAAAGTCATACCAATTTTGTAATATATAGCCCGGCCGCAAAAAATTTTAAGGCGAGCCGGGGAGGATTCAACCATGATGAAGAAGTCTCTTCTGTTAGCGGTGGCGGTGGTGGCGATGGCCGGTGTGAGCGTTCGTGCGCATTGCGGCAAATGCGGCGTTGGGGATGAAAAGGCATCTACGGAACAGTGCGATGTAAAAAAGGCGTCCATGGTTGACGACCGACTCCAACACCTGACCAAAGAGTTGGGTCTGAGCGCCGACCAGCAGGCCAAGGTTAAGGCCGCTCTTGAAAAGAAAATAGACGCGAAATGCGCGCTCCATGAAGAAACCGACAAAAAAGCGGATGCTCTCCAGGAGACGGCCGAACAAGAAATTCGAGCCGCGCTCACTCCCGAACAAGCCGCTAAGCTGGACGAAATGAAAAAGAAAGGCCATGGTTGTTGCGCCGGCAAAACGGACAAATGCCCGAAATGCGCCGCCGGGGAAAAAGGCCACTCCTGCCCCATGAAAAAAGAAAAAGCCGCCCATTGTCCCATGAGCGGAGGAAAATCGAAAAAGTAAATTCCCACCCCGGCCTGCCTGCCGATCGGCGGGCAGGCCGGGATATTTTGTAGAATCAACCGAGGACGCGGACATCTTCCGAATAAAAAACTGAACCCATGGACAATCTCGACCAACTGGAACAACAATCCGTTTATATCTTCCGAGAGGCGTTTCGCCATTTTGAACGCCTGTGCATGCTTTGGTCCATAGGAAAAGATTCAACCGTCCTTCTTTGGTTGGCGCGCAAGGCGTTTTTTGGGCATGTGCCGTTTCCGCTGGTCCACATCGATACCAGTTACAAACTTCCTGAAATGATCACCTACCGCGACAAGCTGTCCCTGGAATACAAGCTCACCATGATCGTGGGCCAAAACGTGGACGCCATCAAAGCGGGGCGAACCTTTCCGGCCACCCAACACCTTCCGGAAGGGCATCCCGACAAAGTGTCCCGGTTGGAATGCTGCGGCCTGTTGAAAAAAGACGCCCTGGCCAACACGCTTAACGGCGTGTGGCCCCGCCAGAAGCTGAATCTTAAAACGGGGCGTTACGAAATTGATCCCGACCGAGCGCCTTACCACGGCGTCATTGTGGGCGCGCGGGCCGACGAGGAAGGCAGTCGCTCAAAAGAACGCTATTTTTCGCCCCGCGACAAAAACAGCGCCTGGGACATCGGCGAACAGCCGCCGGAATTTTGGAACCAATTTAAAACGGATTTTGCCCCCGGCACCCACGTGCGCATCCACCCTTTGTTGGATTGGACGGAACTGCATATTTGGGAATACATCAAACGGGAAAACATTCCCACGGTTTCTCTTTACTACGACCAAGGGGCGGGCACCCGGTACCGAAGTTTGGGGTGCGGGCCTTGCCAAGCCCCGATCCAGAGCCGCGCCAAGAACGTGGACCAAATTATTGATGAGTTAAAAAGCGGTAAATTGAAAAACATCGCCGAGCGGTCCGGCCGGTTGCAAGACGGAAAACACGGTTTGGAAGAACTGCGCCGCGAAGGATACATGTGACCGCCCCCGCCCGCGAACAAATGAGCATCGTGATTGTGGGGCACGTGGACCACGGCAAAAGCACCGTGGTGGGGCGTTTGTTTGCCGACACGGGGTCGTTGCCGGAGGGGAAACTGGAGGCCGTGCGCAAAGAATGCGCCCGGACCGGCAAACCGTTCGAATACGCCTTTTTGCTGGACGCTCTGTCGGACGAACAAGACCAGGGAATCACCATCGACACGGCCCGATCTTTTTTTAAGACGGAAAAACGGGACTACATTATCATTGACGCCCCGGGGCACATCGAGTTTCTGAAAAACATGATTTCCGGCGCCGCCCGGGCCGAAGCCGCGGTTCTTGTGATCGACGCCAAGGAAGGCATTCGCGAAAACAGCCGCCGCCACGGTTATTTGTTGGCAATGCTGGGCGTGCGAAAGATTGTCGTGGCGGTGAACAAGATGGATTTGGTAAATCGGGATGAAAAGCACTTTCGAAAAATCGAGTCGGATTTTCGTGCTTTCTTAAAAACCATCGGGGCGCCTGAACCGGAACTGTTCATCCCCGTCAGCGCCATCGCAGGGGAAAATCTGTCCGTTCGCAGCGAGTCCATGCCGTGGTACCGGGGGCCGACGTTGCTGAACGCCCTGGACCTATTTGAAAAGGCCCCCGCCAAAGGGGACCGCCCCCTGCGGTTTCCGGTGCAGGCCATTTACAAATTTGCGGCCGAGGGCGACGATCGGCGGATTGTGGCCGGCCGAATTGAATCCGGTCGGGTGAAGGTGGGGGACCGGGTTGTTTTTTCACCTTCCAACAAGTCGAGCGTCATTAAAAACATCGAAGCTTTCAACGCCCCTTCGCGGAACACCATCGAGGCGGGTTGGTCGACGGGGTTCACCCTGGCCGAAGAAATCTACATCACCCGCGGGGAACTGATGACCCACGAATCCGCGTTGCCTTGGGTCAGCACCCGGTTTCGGGCCAATATGATTTGGCTGGGGAAAAAACCGTTCGAGAAAAACAAAGACTACAAATTAAAAATCCACACCCAGTCCGTGCCGGTCCGCTTGATTGAGATCAACAAGGCGGTGGACGCCACCTCTTCGGGAGACCAACACGTGAGGGACTCGGTGGGGCGCCACGACGTGGCCGATGTCACGCTGGAAACGCGCCACCCCGTCGCCTTTGACGATATTTCCCAAGGCGAAGCCACCGCCCGGTTCGTTGTGGTGGACGGATACGATATTGCAGGCGGGGGCATCATTATTGCCGCGGAAAAAGACAATCAAGAAGAATTTAGGGAAGAGGCCCGCCTGCGGGATTTTCATTGGATCAAGGGGGGGGTGACTGCCGACCAACGGGGAAAACGCTGGGGCCATTCGGCCGCGCTGGTCATGCTTGTGGGAAAAACCGGCGTGGGCAAACATCGGTTGGCCCGGGCCATTGAAAAAGCCCTCTTTGAATCGGGCCGCGCGGTTTATATGTTGGATGGGACCAACGTGCTTTTGGGGGTCGACAGCGACATGATTTGGGCCCAATCAACTCAGCAGGAACTGGTTCGGCGGTTTGCGGAGGTAGTCCACCTGATGCTGGACGCAGGCCTTTTGGTGGTTTCAACAACCAACGCGATTGGGTTGGCCGATGTGGCGTCGGTTCAGGCCTTGATACCCGACTTTCCCGTTTTGACGGTTGAAATCAGCGGCGAGGGGGGGATCTCTTCAGCCGACATGCGCCTCACAGGGCAAGAAACCGAACCGGATTCCGCCCAGAAAGTCACCGATTTATTGACCCGCCGAAACATTCTTCAGTAAGCAATCAACCTCTTTTTATTGATCTTGGCAACGGCACACTTTGATGTGCCGGTTACATTCGTGCTGGTGAATGGCTTCGTTGATCACCCACCGCCCATCGGCCTTCGAGTCGCGCACCCACAAAAAAACGACCCGTTTCCCCTCACACGTGGCGCACACTTCGTCGGAAGAACTCAATCGGTCCATGACACCCTCCTGGGAACGTCCTTTACCCGCACCTTTATTTTATTAACCCGACCTTAAGATTCCCTTATGAAGTTGTAAACTTCTTGTAAATTTTTTATTATTCCACAAGGACAAATGATGGACAGTATTTGTTCAGTATTTATTAATTTGTCGGTTTTTTCTGTACAAAAAATGAGCAGAAAAATTGGGGGTAACGGTGGATAACGTTCGCCTTAAAATTAAGGTCGGGGAAAAAGAGTTTGAGGCCGAGGGCCCCCGCGAAGCGGTTGAGGCCCGATGGGCCGAGGCCAA
This sequence comes from Elusimicrobiota bacterium, assembly GCA_041917295.1. GTDB lineage: Bacteria > Elusimicrobiota > Elusimicrobia > FEN-1173 > FEN-1173 > JADKHR01. Next base: position 45,528 of record JAYRXX010000059.1, on the reverse strand, counting down.
AGGATGGATCCTGCCTGAAACAAGCCAAACCACCCCAATAACTCAAAATTTAAACGAAATAAATCGTCCTTCTGACAGAAAAAGCCCTGTTTTCGACATCGACACCGGAAAAAGAATAATTAGATTAAGGGTTTTACCTCCCAGGGGCGAAACGATTCAGCGCCTTTCAAACGCCCTATTGCTGCTCTTATATGGATACAATGAAAACTTCGGAAAGTCGGAAGTTCAGGTCACCCGCATGGCCGAGGACCTCAGAATGTCCGGGTTTGCCGGAATAAAAAGGCTTTCCAGGGCTTTCGCCCGACTGGAAGCTGATGGTCTTGCGGCCCGAAATGGCGCCGGCAAAGGAACCCGATACCGAGCCACCCACCCAGGACTCACAACAGCGGCCAGCCTGGCCCAGTCCCTCAGCAAATAAAACACCACAATTCCATTATTGTCATTCCCGAATACCTTTATCGGGAATCCAACATTGAAACCCGCTGACGGTTACGAATTGATTGCAGCCGCAAATATATAGGTTTTACTTGTGGGAACAAACCAATTTTTTGCTAAACTTAAGATGTCCGATAATATATATTATGTTAAATAAATGGCGAATTAACCCGAATAGAAAGGCAATACAAACGTTATTCGATTTTTTTGTAAAACACTTAATGTGATTATATTTTTAAGTCAAATACGAGTTGATTTGTGAGATTTTTTAATTTTGGCGGTCCAAGCTAAAAATAGTGCTTTTTTTTGCTCTTCCGAGTTGAATTTTTTATTTTAAAAACATGATCTAAATCATAGCGGTGATTGTCTTTGAAGTGTTAGAATTTCGCGAGTTTAAATACATCCAGAGGAGACACCCTTGTTTACCATTGGCGAATTCAAAGGCAACCTTGTGATTACTTTAAAAACAAACGAAGAGGATCGGTATGGGATCACGTTCGGACTGACTAAGGCCAAATTGATTTTGGACAACGTGGATACGATTCGGAAGTTTTACGAAGACAATAAGGACAAAATTAAGCGGAAGTCTGAACCCGCCCCCCAGCAACCCCCCGCTTAAAATCAGGGAATAGGCGGTTTGTCATTGACCCATTGGCTGGGCGTCTTTATGAAGAAATTATTTGCTCGACCAGGTGAGAAGTGGACCCCGGGTCCAACCAGCACAAATTGGGCTCGGACCGAAACCAGGTCATTTGGCGTTTGGAATAAAGGCGGGTCTGCTTGAATAGTTCCTGGGAAAAAGATTCCTTGGATTTTTTTCTATTAATTAACTGAATGGCCTCTTGGTAACCCAACGACTGAAACCCAGGAGACAAAGGACTTACACCCCGGTCCAATAGGGCCTTTGTCTCAGCGACTATCCCCCCCTCCATGGCAAGACAACGCTTCTGAAGGCGTTCTTTGTACGTCTCTGGGTCCATTTTAATGCCAAACCATTTATAAATCCATGGGGATGGGTGTGTTTGGGTTCTTTGGATTTCAGAAAGGGCCTTTCCGGTCAACTCATGCACTTCCAGAGCCCGGATCACCCTTTGAATGTTGTTGGGAGGAATTGACCGGGCCGAATCCGGATCAACCCGCTCCAACTCGGCGTGAAGGGCGAGCCGGCCTTCCAGTCGGACCCGTTGGGCCAATCGCTCGCGTAATTCGATATTGGCCTCGGGTAAAGGGGCCAACCCCCTCACTAAGCTTCTGATATAGAGCCCTGTCCCGCCCACGATGATCGCTGGAACCCCCCGATGGGACAATTCCTCAAGGATTTCCCCCGCCTCTCGAACGAAACGGCCAGCGGTGTAGGGTTCGGTGGGTTCAACATGGTCCACGAGGTGATGGACCACGCCGTCAACCATGTAATGGCTTTTTCGCCATACCCCGGCCGGTTTGGCCGTTCCCACGCAAAGGTGTTTGTAAACTTGACGCGAATCGGCTGAAATAATTTCAGCCGAAATCCGTTTGGCCAGGGCCAATGCCACATCGGACTTGCCTGTTCCCGTGGGTCCGGCAATCACGATCACAGGTTTTACGCCTGGTTTTTGGTCAATAATGCCCAAGGGTTCCATCCGCCCGGGCTCGGTTCAAGGCTTTTTTGAAAAGAAGAATGCCAATAGGCCAAACCAATAACGTGAACAGGCCCAACGCCGCCATTTGAGGATAAATGTCGTGCCAACCCGCGCCCATCAACAGGGTTTTGCGCAGGCCTTCCAGGGCGTGGGTCATGGGTAGAAAAAGGGCGGCTTTTTGAAGGCCCTCCGGGAGAGCAGCCAAAGGGAAAAAAACGCCTCCCAACAGGTTGCTCACCGCTTCCATAAACCACGTAACGGGGTTTCCCCGCTTAAACCGCATGATAAACGACGCGGCAAAAACGCCCAACCCCATAAACGAAAACAGGGTCAATACCAACACGGCCAAGGCCGGCCCCACCCGCGCCTGCCCCATGCGAAACCCAAAAAACGCGGCGCCCAACCCCAGGTATAAAGCCACCCTCAGCGTTGCGTATAAAAAGTCCCACAAAGACGACCCCAACAAAAAGCGGGGCGTGTTCACCGGCGTCATCAAAAGTGGTTCCAACGTGTTTAAAAACTGTTCTTGCCTCAACGATTGAGAAAACGAATTAAGCCCCACATTTTGATACGCGGCGAAGGCCACCCCGATGAGAACAAAAGCGAAATAGTCCCCGCCGTAGGATTGAAGGTACGGCGTTGCCGCCGAACCAAACACCCGAGACACAAAAAAATACGTGGCCGCGGTAAAAAACACGCCAAACAAATCCATAAAAAAGCCCATCTTATACGACGTGTGGATCAGCGCGTCCCGACGGAAAAAAGCCCACAAAGTTGAAACCAACGTCATGGACCCACTCCATCGGGGTGCGCCTTCTCGGTGAGATAATGGAAAAAAGCGTCCAAATCGGCGTGATCGGCTTTGGCGCGCGCCTCCGCCACAGACCCGGAAAAACGCACCCGGCCGTTGGCGATAACGACCCATTGGTCAGATATTTTGTGCGCGTCTTCGAGATGGTGGGTCGACACCAATACGGTTTTTTTGCGGTTGGCCATCCACTCGTTTTGAATCACCGTTCTCAAGCGGGCGGAAAAACGGGGATCCAAATTTTGATGGGGTTCATCCAATATGAGAAAGGGAGGATCGTGGAGGTCCGCCCGCGCCAAAAGAAAGCGTTGTTTTTGTCCGCTGGACAACTCGCGAAACGGCCTGTCCAGACCGTCCGACAGATCCAACAGGCTCGAAAGATCTTTTAACCGCTCGTCAAAAACCCGTTGGGACATCCCGTACATTTGCCCGTAAAACCATAAATTCATTCGCGCCGATAGCCTCCCATAAAACGATTGATCTTCCGTTGACGCAAACCCAATCATCCGTTTGGCTTGGTCCGAATACCGATGCACATCGATGCCGCCAGCCTCAACAGTGCCCGTTTCGGGGATCAACAACGTCGCGATCGTTTTTAGGAGAGTTGTTTTTCCGGACCCGTTGGGGCCCAGCAAACACACGATGCGCCCCGCCGGAACATTAAAAGAAACAGTGCGCAAAACGGTCCGGCTCCCCCCCGCCGTCGGAAACGATTTACATACCCCTTGGATATGCAAACCACGCCCGGTCACCGCCTTTGGGCCCGTCATGGCGCCCATGAACACCCTATCCCACCGCCGATTCACAAGCCTTTAACCCAGAGCGTTTGCGCGCGCAGTTCCATCCGAAGGCGAGAAGAGGGGGTACTCAGAGTCGTCTCATCAACAGGCTCCGCCACAAACAAGGTTGGCTGGGCCACCAACGACACGGTCCGCGGGGGAACCAGCCGCTGGCCCGTTTTGTCCATAATCACCCGCACGCGGGGGCGAAGAGGCAGGCCCGGAGTCGGCACGGTCACTTGGGCCACTTCAGCGGTATTTAATTTCACAAAGCTTCCCGGCGGATAAAACGACAAACTGTCCAGCAAAGCGCGGATGAGCAGTGGATCAAATTCTTCCGGGTTCTCTTCCACAAATCGTTTAAGGACTTCCGCGGGCAACGTTTTGGACCGCCAGGGTCGCGGGTGGGTTAACGCTTCATAGGAGTCCACGATTCCAATCATTTTCGCGAACGGATGAATGGCTTCTTTTTTAAGGCCCTTTGGGTAGCCCGTTCCGCTGACCCGCTCGTGGCACTGGCCGATGATTTGCCGCAGGGTGGCCTTGCGCGAATTTTCGGGAATCGCAAACAAGTCGAGCATTTTAACGCCGTCTTCCACGTGTTTGCGAATTTGACGCAGTTCGTCCTCGGTGAGGGTTGTTGGTTTTGAAACCAGGTCCATTAAGGGCGCGAGACCCATCTCGTTTAAAAACGCGCTCAAGCCCAAGGTGATTAAATCGTCTTCTTCCAACCCCACGGCCAGCCCCAGCCTCATGGACAAGACCGTCATGTTGGCCACGTGCCCGAACAAAAAGTGGTCCGGCGTGGAGCGCAAAGTCAACGCCACAAGGCGCGGGCTCCCTTCGTGCAACAACAGCCAAATTTTTCGAATAATATTTTCGGGCCAAAACAGAGCGGCCGCATTGGCCCCCTTTGACCCCGCGTTCCGATAAAGCAGTCGCGCGGCCGATACCGCCTCGTCGTAAACCGATTCGGCGCCCAAGGTCGCCTGTTCGGCCGCGGGGACCGCCGGGGGTGTCATCGCCGAACGGGGCCCAATCGAACCTGAACCGTGTTTTGCATTCCCGGCGATACGGGCAAAACGTCGCCGGTCAACTGTCGATTATTGAACGTAATTTTTTGCGTGCCGGCGGGCAAAGACGCGTCCCGTTCCATGATGATCCGGTAAGCCCCGCCCCGGAAATTCCGAACCGCCTCCACTTTTTTCCAGTGGGGCGGCAAACAGGGCCGAATCAAAAGGCCGTCCCAGACAGGCCGAATTCCCAAGATCCACTCGGTGGACACACGATACAGCCACGCGGCCGATCCGGTATACCAGGTCCACCCGGCGCAGCCGGGCGTGGGAGACCCCGGCCCGTCCACGTTGCCGGGGGTCACGTAGGGTTCCGCTCGATAGCGGTCCGGATTTTTTGCGCTGGCCAATATCGGGCAAATTTTTTCATAAATCGCCCAGGCCTTTTCCGCGCGTCCCAAAGCGCACTCCATTTGAAGCGCCCACACGGCCGCGTGGGTGTAAATGCCTCCGTTTTCCCGGGTGGTGGGCGAGTAACGGGTGAGGTATCCGATCCGCTCGTCCGGGGCGGTGAAAGCTGGCGTGAGAAGAAGCGGCCCATTCGGAGAATACAAATGTTTCTCCACCGATTTTAGGATCGCCTTTTTGCGCGACGGGGTTGAAACCACACCGTTAAGCAACGCCCAGGTTTGGGCGTTCAAAAAGATTTTGCCTTCCCGGGATTTTTTCGACCCCAAAACAGTTCCATCGTCCGTGGTGGCCCGCCAAAACCAAGCCCCGTCCCAGGCGGTGCGGTTGACCACCGCCTTCAATTTGTCCGCGACCCGACGATAGCGAACCGCCCGTTTTTTTTCGGTTCCCGGCAACGCGCCGGCCGCCACGGCCCGCTCGGTGAGGTCAGCCCACTCGTTTAAAATGCCAACCAAGAAATGAGCCATCCACACGCTTTCGCCTTTCCCTCCCCGACCGGCCCCCGACAAACCATCGTTCCAATCGGCTTCGCCCATCAACGGAAGACCCCGCGGCGACATCCGCGTCAACGATTTTTCAATGGCCCGAACCGCGTGGTCGTGGATTGTGCCGGATTCTTCCCGGCCCGAAGCGCCGGGCCGGACGGCAAAAGGCGCGGTTTCGTTTAATAGCCCCCAATGAGCTGTTTCCTTGATGTAATTGCCAATGACAAACGGAAGCCACAACAGATCGTCGGAATAGCCCGACGGGTGCCCCTCCTCAGAGAGGGGATGCCACCAATGGTACACCGTCCCATCGGAAAACTGATGGGCCGCGTGCAAATGAATCTGTTTTCGGGTTCCTTCGGCGTCCAATGGCAAAAACACCTGGCTGTCTTGGAGCTGGTCGCGAAACCCGTAGGCCCCCCCTGTCTGGTAGTACGCCGTGCGGCCCCACAACCGGCCCGAAAGGGCCTGGTATTTCAACCACGTGTTGGTGAGCGCGTCGAAAGCCCGATCCGGTGTTTTGACCGTGAACGAGGCCATATACTTGTCCCAAAAGGATTCGGTGCGGCCCCACGCGCTGTCGACCTGGGAAAAATCCATAAACCGCCGGGCCTTAACCAACGCTTGGCTTTGGGAATCCGCGGCGCCCACAGACCACAACAAGCTCCGCTCCTCGCCCGCTTTCAACGCCAACGGCACCTGAAAACTCGCAATGCTGTCGTCCCATTTGTGGGTGGTGGGCCCCCCGTACGCGCCCTTTTCGAGACTGGCTGGAGACCTCAGCGACCCGTAATTTCCAAGAAACGCCTGCTTGTCGCACGAAACCGCTTTGCTGGGCACACTCACCGCGTGCCAGGCCACGTGGTCCCAATTGCGGTTCCATGATTGGCCCTTGGCATTCTTGAGCGGAGACAACCGCTTTTTGGCCAGAAGAATATTGTTTTTGTCGTGAACCGACGTCTCGATAAAAGTTCGATGAAACTCCCGATGGGAATCCGGGGATTCGCCCAAATTCCATTCCAGATAACTCCACAGGGAAATTTTGCGGGGGCGGCGGGTGGTGTTTTTTATTCGAAGCCGCCAGACTTCCAGAGGTTCATCGTGGGGAACGAACACGAGCCACTGGGCCTGAATGCCTTCATACTGGGAATTGATGATCGTGTATCCCACGCCATGAATCACCTCGTAGGATTCCGGTTTCATTTGCACCGGTTGCCAGCCCACGGACCAGAATTTCCCGGACTCATCGTCGCGCACGTACAGATACCGACCCCAGTCGTCCCGGATCAGGTCTTGGTTCCAACGGGTGATCCGATTGAGGGACGCATGGTGGAGCCAACTGTAACCGGATCCGGTTTGGCTCATGGCCACCCCGTAAGTGCCGGAGGACATCACGTTAATCCACGGGCGCGGGGTGTCGGGCCGTTGAATAAGGAAACTGGCGCCGTCATCTGAAAAATGACCGTACGCGGTTTTAAATGGGAATTGACTTGTCGACATAGGTGCCTCCTTCTTTTCAGTCACCAAACAGTAGCAAAGAACCATGAAATTCGAAAGCGCGTTCGGGTATGTTAAAATGACGGTATGTCCTTTCTGTTTGACACGCTCTTTGCGTTCTGGCCGGTGGTGGCTGTGGCGGACATCCTTTTGGCCGCTCTCTTTTCATTTTTTGTCATTTCCCAAAAGCGGGACGCGTCGGTGACACTGGCGTGGGTGTTGGGATTTTTTCTGTTCCCGTTCGTCAGCCTCTTGCTCTATTCTTTTTTCGGATACCAACAGTTCCGATTGCGTCGACGGCGAACCCCCGCGCCGGCCCACCGCTTGGCCCGATCGTCGGACACCGCCCTGTTTCGGGCGGCCATTCCCCCAGCGCTCCAAAACGTGGAACGATTGGCGGAAGGCCTGACCGAATACCCCGTGGTGGGCGGCAACCGGGTGACTGTTTTCGACCACGCCAACGAGACCGACAGCGCGTTGGCCGCCGCGATTCAGCAGGCCCGCCACCACGTCCACATGTGCTACTACATCGTGGAACCCGACCGCACGGGGCTGATGTTTCGGGACCTATTGATCGATCGGGCCCGCCAGGGCGTTCAGTGCCGGTTGCTGATGGACGCGGTGGGATCGTACCAAATCAACCGAAAATTTCTCCAGCCCTTGCAGGAGGCGGGGGTGGAAACCGCCTTCTTTTCCCCCTTCCGAACGTTCCGCCGGCCGTGGGGGTTTAATTTTCGAAACCACCGAAAACTCAGCGTGATCGACGGTCGGATTGGATTTTTAGGGAGCCAAAACATCGGCCACCACTTTTGGCGGTCGGGTTCCCGCAAACACACCTGGCGTGAAACCGACCTCAGGTTGGAAGGCCCGGCCGCCGAAGAACTCCAATCGGTGTTTGTGGAAGACTGGAATTTCGCCGCCGGAACCGCCCTGACGGGCGAACCCTACTTCCCCCTGTCTCCGTCGGTGGGGGCCACCTTGGCCCAGGTTCTTCCCACGGGCCCCGACCGACGGGAAAACGCGCTCAGCATGATTTTCCTGGAAGCCGTCCACGCCGCCCGGGAACGGGTCACGGTCACAACCCCCTACTTCATCCCCACGGTGCCGGTCGCCCTGGCGTTGGAATCGGCCGCGCGAAAAGGGGTACGGGTGGATATCTTATTGCCAAAAAAAACAGATCACCCCGTGGTGGATTTCGCCAGCCGAAGTTGGTTTAAAGAGCTCATTGAAAGCGGCGTTCGCATTCATCAGTTGGGGGACGGATTTCTTCATTCGAAAGTGGTCACAGTGGATAACCATCTGGCGTTGGTGGGTTCGGCCAACATGGACACCCGCAGTTTCTTAATTAATTTCGAGCTCAGTCTTCTGCTTTACGACCAGGTCGTGGCCGACCACTTGGTCAAGGTGTTCGACCGAATGGCCCACCACGCCACCCGAGTCAAGGTGGATGAACTGGCCGAACTCTCCCTCACCCGCCAATTCTCGGAAGGCCTCTGCCGGCTTTTTTCACCCGTTCTATAACTGGGTCAGCGTTTGAGGCGGGAGTAACGGTCGAGAAGGTCCTGCTCCGATCGGGTCAGGCTGGAACGGCCTTTTTGGGAGATTTTTTCCAGGATGCGGTCCACTTCCTGGCCCAGCTCGTGCAACGGAACAGGCGGTTTGGGTGCGGTCTTCTTTTTGGCCCAATCCGTCACGCGGCCGATCAAAGATCGTGAACTGTAACGCCAGGTGCGGCTTTTCAGGTAAAGGTATCCCGTCACCAGACCGCCCAGATGGGCCAGGTTGGCCACGTGGGACTGGTTGGCTGACGTGCTGAACATCAGTTCGATCACGGCGAAAAAAATCACCGCGTGTTTGGCTTTAAGCGGCACCAAAAACATAACCAGGAATACCGCCTCCGGATACATCATGGCGAACGCCACCAGGAGCCCGTAAATAGCCCCCGACGCGCCAACCACGGGAGACAACGAGCCCGGCTCGAACACAAGGTTAAATACCGCGGCCCCGACACCGCACAGAAAAAAATAAAACAGGAAAGGCCCGGCCCCCCACCGCTCTTCCACCGCCCGACCCAGAGCCCACAACATGTAAAGATTGAACAGAAGATGCAACGGCCCACCGTGCAAAAACAGGTAAGTCAGTGGTTGCCAAAGCCACCCATTCGCCGTGACCCGGGCGGGCGTCATTCCAAACAGCGAGACCAGATTGGGACCACCCATTAATGGAACAAGCCATTGAAGTAAAAACACGGCCCCCATGGCGGTCAGGAGCCCCTTGACCGCCGGGGGAAGAGACCGATAGGCCAAGGGCTGGTTCACGGTTGCACCTGTACCCACAAAGCCGCCAACTCAACCGACACCGCGTTCACCACGTCCCGATCCGTCCAGTATTCCGTATGGGACGTGGGGTTCCAGGACGACAAAATCCCTCCAACATTAACGGCCCGATCTTCTTTCACCGCCTTGGAATAGGCTTCGTTGATGGTCCGAAGCGGATACCCAATCACATCGTCTTGATCATAAAAATTGGTCCATCCGCCCACCGCCTTGGGATAAAAATCTCTCAATCCTGGCGAGGGAACCCGGATGGGTTTTCCAAAGTCTTTGAACCGAAGGCTCCACAGGGCGATGGGGCTTCCCAGCGTAAACAGGTGAGACAAGGTTTCTCCGCGATCCAACGGTGTTTTTCCCATCTTTTTTCGGACGGAGGCGGGGATTGTGTTTTTGGCAAGTCGGGTTTGAAGATCGTAGAAGAAATTCGAGGCAATGACCGTGCCCAAGCTGTGGGCCACCACCACCAACGGAGCCTGGGGCCCCGCTTGATCAGCCAGGGTTTTTAACGTCTCAGCCAACACGCGGTGAACGCCTTCGTAAACCACTTTTTCTTTAGGGGCCGGCTGGTACGCGATCGCGTCGGCGGCAAAATCGACCATAAACCGTCGAAGTTTAAGAAAATCCATGGGCCCGCCAGCGCTCAGGCGCCGCCACAACTCGTTTTCGGAGTCCTGCAACACCGGGGCCCAAAAGGCCGAACGCATCACCAGATCATCAGACCCTGTGGCTGATCGAAATTTCCGACTCAACAAACCCATCATGTCGTCGGCAAAGTGCGGTTCCGGCTGGCCGATTCCATGAACAAACATGACCCCAATTTTCATGGGCGTTATTGTACCATTCCCGAACGCCGGTGGCCCCGGTTCAACAGGTCGTTGATGGTTTTCACCGGATGAAAAACTTTGTGGGGGATTTCCACAAACACCGTGTTCCAGCCCGCCATCGCCCCGTTCCAAAGCCCCGGATGTTCCAACGTCCATATGGCCCGGCCTTCATAATGTTTATGGGATAGAATCACCTGATCGCGATCACAATAGCGCAAAAGCGGGTGGGATTTTCCGGCCGCGTCCCTTAATCCCACGATCATGTCCACCGGATTGAAATGAGTCGAACGTTTCAATAGGCCTTTCTGTCGATCCGACAGTTGGGACGCTTCGACGATTTGCTTTGCGGGACCGTGGGGGCCCCTCACCCAAAAAGGCCCCCCGCCGGGTTCCCCCTTATTGGGGACCATCCCACACACCCGCCACGGTCGGGATAAAATCGAACGGGCCCACTCCCGTCGAATGGGTCCCCCTCCACGCGGGGGGGATAATTTCAGGGTTCCCCGAATAAATTGTTCGGCCCCGGTTAAATCCCCATTCCCGTGTTTTAACGCCAAGAGCAACGCGGCGGATTGATTTTGAAGTTCGATAAGCCGGCCAACGAGAGCCCATCTCAACCGTCGAGCAAGCGGTTGAAAAGGCGCCGTGGGCACGTTATCAATGTTTTTGATGAACACGATGTCGCCGCGCGTCTTTTCCAGATTGGACAGCAAGGCTCCGTGCCCCCCGGGACGGAAAAGAAGCTCGCCATCCGACCGGCGAACCCAGCGATTATCTTTGTCCAACGCCAAGGTGTCGCTGGCGAGAGGTTGAACGCTGTAAGTCAGACGGAGATTCACCCCCGCCTTTTTTCGAAGTCTCTCGGCTTGTTTTTCGCCTGCCCGCCGAAAATTCGACCGAAAATCCGGTGGCACCGTAAAATGAAGAGCGACCCGTTTGTTTTTGTCCGCCAAAGGGAGGGCTTCTAAAATCTGCTCGTCAAACGCGGTCAGCGCCCCTTTCCCCGCATGATGGAACGGAATAAGAGCCTTCGGTTGACGAGGCAAATGGAGGCCACGTTCCGACAAGAGCGCGTCCAAAACCGGCAGGAGGTTGCCAGACCGCAAACATTTTTCTAACGACAACCCGTGTCCGGCCAACGTTTTTTTTAAGGGACCGGCCAAAGCCATTTGAGGCAACCCTGAAAAAAATCGCCGGCAATCTCGCGCAAAAGGGAAAGGGCCCCGAAGCCACTTGAGCGCGGGACCTTCCTGGGACCGACAATGATGGGAGAATTGAATGAGGGAAGAAAACAACCGGGAAGCCGCCCCGGAAGCGGGCACAAACCCGGAAACCCGGCCCCGCTGTTGAGCGTGCCGAGCCAAACGGACCAACCGGCCCACCTCGACCATCGACAACCGTTCGATTCCGTCGCCCACCGAGCACGGACGCACGACAGGCACATCCACCCGACGGTGTTTCAATAATTGTTCTTGCCGCCGCGCCTCGGCCACCGTCAGGCCCCGACGTTTTAAGAGGGCCCTGTCGCGCAGTGAGAGAAGGTTTTGACTCAGGTTAATCGACCGGAAGCGAGGCGATGTCGATGGAATTTGTCCAGAGAATTCCGCAAGAGGGGCACTCGTAGTATTTGAGATCCACCCCTTTATCGGACCGGGACTGTTTCACAGCCACCGACCCTTTCGCACTGCATTTCGGGCAAGGCGTATTGGACATATCAATCTCCTTTGGAGGGGGCCGTCGAAGTCCGTGAAACAAACCGGAACTCAATTTCGTCGGGCGCCAGCAGGCCCAGCTCGCGCCGAGCGGAGGTTTCAATAAACATGTCGTCGGTGTCGGCCCGTTCGCGCCGAGCCTGCAATTCCCGCATTCGGTGATGGGACTGAACCAACCGCGTTTCCAGCCGGGCCAGTTCCCCCCGTTGGACAAAATACCGCCGGACAGCCCCTCCTGACACGAGCACGGCCACCGCCAACGCCCCCGCGATGACCCACACCCTTCGACGGCGACCGGTTCGCCGCACCACGCGCGTTAACGGCGAAACGCCGTTGTGCCGGGAAACGACGCCGCTTTGCCCAACGACTCTTCCAAACGCAACAACTGGTTGTATTTGGCGATCCGTTCGGATCGGGAAGCGGAACCGGTTTTAATCTGGCCCGCGTTCAACGCCACCGCCAGATCGGCGATAAACGCGTCTTCCGTTTCGCCGGAACGATGGGAAATAATGGCTCCGTAACCGGCCTTTTGGGCCATGTGCACGGCTTCCACCGTTTCGGTCAAACTTCCGATTTGGTTCACCTTTACCAAAATCGCGTTGCCCACGCCTCGGCGGATTCCGTCGGCCAGACGTGCCGGGTTGGTCACAAAAAGATCGTCTCCGACAATTTGGGTTTTCGATCCGATCCGGTCGGTCATCTGTTTCCAACCCGCCCAGTCGTCTTCGGCCAGCCCGTCTTCGATGGAAACGATGGGATATTTATTGACCCATTCTTCGTAAACGGAAATCATTTCTTCCGCGGACCGATCGCGAATGGCCACTTCCCCTTCCAACCGGTAGCGGCCGCCATTGTGGTATTCGTTGGCGGCGCAATCGAGTGCCAGAAATACATCTTGGCCGGCTTTGTATCCCGCGTTTTGAATGGCGGTTAAAATCACTTGAATGGCTTCCTCGTTGGACTTGAGGTTGGGGGCAAACCCGCCCTCGTCGCCCACGGCGGTGTTGTGCTTCGCGTCTTTGAGCACTTTTTTGAGCGCATGGAACACTTCCGCTCCCGCCCGCAACGACTCGCGGAAGGACCCGCCCACCACCGGAACAATCATGAATTCTTGAAGATCGATGTTGTTGTCCGCGTGGGCGCCCCCGTTGAGGATGTTCATGAGCGGCACGGGGAACACAAACTCTTTGCTTTTGATCCCGAACGTTTGGCGAAGATGGGTGTGCAGAGCAACCCCCTTCGCGTTCGCGGCCGCCCGCGCCGCCGCCATGGACACACCCAAAATGGCGTTGGCCCCCAACTTGGCCTTTGTGGGCGTGCCATCGGCTTCAATCAAAACCCGGTCCAGTGATTTCTGATCCGCGGCGTCGCGGCCTTTCAACGCGGCGGCCAGGGGTCCGTTAACGTTGGCAACCGCTTTCAACACCCCCTTGCCTCCAAACCGCGCCTTGTCGCCGTCGCGCAACTCCAGCGCTTCGTGGGCGCCCGTGGACGCGCCGGATGGAACCGCGGCCCGGCCCTGGGCCCCGTTGGCCAACACCACATCCACTTCCACCGTCGGGTTGCCCCGAGAATCCAAAATTTCACGGGCGTGCACCGACGCCACGCGGGTGCCGACAACCGCGGCCTTAACCGATTTTTTCGTTTTCGCTTTTTTCACCGCTGTTTTTTTTGCCATCGGGTTCTCTCTTTATTTGGGTGTCGGAGAAAGACCGGCCAACACGCGGCCGGCTTTTTCCAGCGCTTTCATTTTTGCCAAATCTTGGCTTTCCAAATACACTCTCACAACCGGTTCCGTGCCCGACAACCGCACGCCGATCCAGCTTCCGTCGGTCAGAATGAACTTGTACCCGTCGGTTTCCACAATGCGCCGCACCGGAAAATCCCCCAACCGGGTGGGAGGCTTGTGGCTCAGCTTGTCGCGCAGTTCGGCCATTTTTTCGGCGGTCAAATGGAAATTCAAGCGAGCGGTGTGGAATGTCCCCACCTCTTTTTGAAGAAGTTCAATGGACTTTTTAAGGGGCCGCTTGGTCACCGCCATGATTTCGGCCGCCAACAAACACGCCAAAATGCCGTCTTTTTCCGGCACATGCCCGCGCACCGACAACCCGCCCGACTCTTCCCCGCCCATCACAAAGTGCCCTCCCTTGGACGGGTACACCGAGTTTTCGTGAGCCATCACGTCGCCGATGTATTTAAACCCGACCGGGGTTTCTTTCACCGTCAAGCCATGTTTTTTGGCCACCGCGTCCAGGAAATGGGATGTCATCACACTGCGCGCCACAACGCCTTTCCATTTTCGGGTGGTCACCAAATGGTTCAACACCAACGGCAAAAATTCGTTGGGGCTGATCAACGTCCCGTCCGCGTCCATGACGCCGAACCGATCCGCATCTCCGTCCGTGGCTAAGCCCAACTGCGCTTTGTGCTGAACCATGGCGGCGCGCAAGTCTTTGAGGATTTCCGGGTCCGGAGAAGGACTGTGGCCGCCAAACAAAACGTCGCGGTTCGTGTGAATAGAAACGACCTGAACACCCGCACTCTTGAGATATTCGTCCAAATAGCCTCGGCCCGCGCCCCACAAAGCGTCCACAACCACGCGAATTTTCCCTTTTTTGAGCAGAGATCGGTCGACCAAGCTGTCGAGTTGACGGAAGTAAGCGGGGATCGGGTCGTGAGGGACGATCAACCGTTTTTTGAGCCCCACGGCCTCGCGCCCGGATTTGGGCGTCATTTCGCCCGTCAGGTACGGCTCGCAGGCGGCTTCAATGCGATGCGTCGCTTCCGGCAAGGCCGGGCCGCCCCAGGTGGAATTAAATTTGACGCCGGAATAGTTCGGCGGGTTGTGGCTGGCCGTGATGTTAAGCCCCCCGGCCGCTTTCAAATGCAATACCTCAAACGCAACGACGGGGGTGGGCGTGTCCCGTTGGCACAACAAACTTTCCATGCCGTTGGCGGCCAACACACCGGCGGCCGTTTTGGCAAACTCTTCGGACAAAAAGCGCGTGTCGTAACCGATAACGACCCGTTTATTGTGCAACTTTTCCTCGCGGAGATAGTCCGAAATAGACTGAACCACAATCCGCAACCGTGGGAAAGTCACTTCTTCCGCCAAAATGCCCCGCCAACCAGACGTACCGAATTTTATGCTCATGGGAAGGTTTCGCCTCTATTTACGAAAAAATAACTGAAGTTTTTCGATGGTAGCACAGGCAAGGCCCCCTGTCAATGAGATCCGACCCGTTCTCGAGATCCGGAGGGGTTTAAGCGGTCCCTAAATCAAAGAATTTTGGAACTCGGAGAGCGCGTCCAGGACCTCGGCTTTTTTGTTTAAAAGATTGACCCGACCGCGAAATGAGGCGGATCCGGGAAGGCCTTTGACGTAGGAAGGAATATATTTGCGCAGGCGCCGAACGCCCACGGTTTCCCCGTAGTATTCGACGATCATCGCCAGATGTTCGCGAAAAAGGTCAAATCGCTGACGAATCGAAATCGGCTCCTCGCGGCCCTTTTCCCGAGCCAAAAATTCCAAAAACAGAAACGGGTTTCCGATGGCCGCTTGCCCAACCAAAACGCCGGCCACGCCGCCCTGATCCATCATGGCCCGGGCATCGTCGTATGTCTGAACACCCCCGTTGCCGAACACCGGAATCCGTACCGCCTCCACCACCCGGCGCAGTTCGTCCAGTTGAGGAGCCCCCTGGTGGCGATCTTCCCGAGACCGCGCGTGAACGGCCACCGCCGCCGCGCCTTCGGCCTCCGCCAGACGAGCAAACTGAATCGCCTGATTTCCCTCTCCCCGAAATCCCAGCCGCATTTTAACCGTGACAGGAACACGAACGGCTTTCACCATGGCGCCCACGCAACGGGCGAACAACGATTCGTCGCGCATCAGTGAAATGCCGCCGCCGCTTTTTGTGATTTTGGGAACCGGGCACCCGCAGTTGAGATCCACCACGTCGGCCCCGGATTCCACCGCCGCCTGGGCCGCCGCGGCCAAGCGGTCCGGATCGTTGCCAAAAACCTGGAGACTCACGGGATGTTCGTCCGGAAACGTTGCGAGCATCTGCCGGGACCGTTCGTCATTATAGTGGAGCGCGTTGGCCGACACCATCTCGGCGCACACCATCGCGGCTCCGCCCCGCCGACACAACCGTCGGTAAGGGGGGTCGCCGATCCCGGCCATGGGGGCTAAGATAAACGGATTTTCGAGAGAAACCGTCCCGATCCGCAACACACTCTTACCCCCAACTTTCGATGGCCAGGGTGGAATCGACCGAGAGCGGTTCAGGGTCGGATTTGTGTTTCGGCCCGCGGCAATATTTGTAGTAACCGGCGACGGCAATCATGACCCCGTTGTCCGTGCACAACAAAGGCGAGGCCATGTGCATTTTGTGCTTTTTGGCCCGATGGAAAAACCCCTGACGCAAGGCGCTGTTGGCCGCCACGCCGCCGCACACCGCGATGTGTTTGACGCCCAACGAGTCGGCGGCGGCCAGGGTTTTGGCCACCAAGACATCCACCACCGCCGCTTGAAAACTGGCGCACACGTCGGCTATTTTCTTTTTGGACAGCGAGACCTCGGGGTGATCGCGAAGATAGTACACCACCGATGTTTTAAGACCGGAAAACGAAAAATCAAACCCTTCGCCCATCAGCGCCCGCGGGAACGCCACCGCCGACGCGTTCCCTCGTGCGGCCGCCCGGTCAATGGCGGGCCCCCCCGGATACCCCAACCCCAACACCCGGGAAACTTTATCGAACGCTTCCCCCGCCGCGTCGTCGCGCGTACGCCCCACCACGTGATATTTTCCGTAGTCGCGAACGTGAACGAGTTCCGTGTGTCCGCCCGAAACGACCAAAGCCAAATAGGGCGGTTCCAGATCCGGATGGCCCGGCAAAATGGACAGCAGATGCCCTTCCAAATGATTCACGCCCACGATGGGCTTTTTATACACCCAGGCCACCATTTCGGCCGCCACTTTGCCGACGAGCAACGACCCCACCAGGCCCGGGCCCACCGTGACCGCCACGATGTCCGCCGGAAGAGCTTTGGGAAACGGGGCTGTCCCCCGGGGGGATTGGCCTTTGAGCGCCGCCTCAATCACGCCCTGAACGCTTTCCACGTGGGCTCGGCTGGCCAGTTCGGGCACCACGCCCCCATAGGGTTGATGAACCGGGATTTGGCTGGAAACCACGTTGGAAAGAATGTGTCGGCCGTTTTCCACCACCGCCGCGGCGGTTTCGTCGCAGGAAGTTTCAACGCCCAACACCCGAATGATCTTGCTCATAAGGCCACGCCGCCTTTAAGAATGTGACGGATTCCGAAATCGGAACCGTTGATACACGCGAACGCGGTCGCCCACCTCCAGGGTCCAGGCGCCGTTTTCCTTCTCGTCTTTCATTAAAGCCAACTTGTTTTCGGCAATATCAATTAAAACCAGCCTTAAAAAGGATCCTTCTTGGAACGTTTTGGGCCGGTTTATTTCGGCGGTGGACTCCAGCCACACCGCGCCCTCCTGGGTTCGTTCCTCGGTGAACGTGCGGGCAACGTGCTTTTCCTTAACACCGCTGTTCGCCAAAATATCCATCAGCCGGGTGTGCGCCGAAGCGCTGACCGATTTCAAATCCACCGCTGTCGTTTGCCCCTTAGCGGGAGCCGACGCCGGAACCCATCGCCCAAGCGTTTCGCGCAACGGTTTTTCCCACCGGCCGCGTGTTTTCCACACCGCAAACCCCGCCGCGCACACCAACACGATCAGAAAAATGTCCCACAACACGCCCCCTCGCTGACGACGGACCATTTACTTTTTCATTTGTTGGAAAACGGCTTCGGCTTTTAAAATTTGCGTGGCCCGCTCCAACACGTCGTCTTTCACGCGATCGGTTTCTTTCACCGCCGATTGGGGCGCTTTGTCTTTGGCGTAAATTTCATCGCCTTGAGCGTACAGTTTGGCCTCGGTTTCCTTGCTGACGTCAATCACAATATCCGGCGTGATCCCGCCCTTTTTTGTTTTTTCGTCCCGATGAATGGACCGTCCGCTGGGTGTGTAATACTTGGCCACCGTTAAGCGCAACGCCGAGCCGTCGTCTAACGGAATCACCGATTGAACGCTTCCTTTTCCAAAGGTTTCCGAGCCGATGATCACGGCCCGCTTATGATCCTGCAACGCCCCCGTCACGATTTCCGAGCCGGACGCGGACCCGCCGTTGACCAAAACCGCCATGGGAAGAGCGGAATACGGCGCTTTGCCGTCAGCAAAAAAATCTTGCCGCGGCTGGGTTCGGCCCTGGGTGTAGGTGATGATTTTCGAATCGCCCAAAAACAACTTGGACACATCCACCGCCGATGTCAACAACCCGCCCGGATCATTGCGCAAATCCAAAATCAACGACGTCATGCCCTGCTGTTCCAACCCCTTCAGGGCTTTGCGCATATCGGCTTCGCTGGTTTCAATAAACTCGTTCAGTTTCACGTATCCTATTTTTCCGTCGAGCAAAGTGGAACGAACGCTTTGGATTTTAATGATCTCCCGGGTGATGGTAAAATCCCGCGGCTCTTTTTCCCCTTCCCGAGCGATGGAGATGGTGACCTTGGTGCCCGGTTTCCCCCTCAACTTTTGCACCGCCTCTTCCACGCCCACCCCTTGGGTAATTTGGCCCTCGATTTTGACGATTTTATCGCCCGGCAAAATACCCAACCGATACGCGGGCGTTTCCGGCATCGGCGTTATCACGGTCAGCCATCCGTCGCGCAGTCCCAGGCGAATCCCCAACCCGCCAAACTGGCCTTGGGTTTCGGTTTTCATTTCTTTGTGGTCTTCCGGTTCCATGAACTGGCTGAAGGGATCCAACGTCCGCGCCATGCCGGCGGCGGCCCCGTAAATCAACGTTTTCTGATCCACTTCCTCCACATACTGTTCGCGCACCAACTGCAAAATATCAACCAACAGGCGGATCTGACGGTACGTATCGTCCACGGCGGATCGCACCGGTCGAAAAAGCCCCACCGCGGCCACGCTCGCCGCCAGCATCGATAAAATCACTTTTTTCTTCATGGAATCGTTCTCCTCTTCGCATCGGATTTGAGCCATCCCTCGGGATTCACGGGGTCGCCGTCCATCCGCACTTCAAAATAGACCGTCGGACGGCCCTCATCGTCTTTCCCCGGGACACCCACGGTTTGCCCCGCCGCCACGGTCTGGCCTCGGGAAACTTGCAATCCGCCCAAATGGGCGTAAATGGTGTGAAGTCCGTCGGAATGGCTTACAAGCGCCATCAAACCGTAGTTCATAAACGGCCCAGCAAACAGAACCTCTCCCGCCTGGGACGCGCCCACGGGAGACAGCGCGGCGGGCCGAATCGTGATGCCATTAACAATCGTGGGAACGCCCATGTCCGCGTCCACCTTACGCCCAAATTTTTCCACCACCGGCCCTTCCACGGGCCATTCCAACAACCCTTTCCATTTTCCGGCCAGGCCCCGGGGTTCTTTGGTCCGTGCCGGGGCCGCTTTTTTCGCCGCGGCACGGCGGGCCTGTTCCCGACGTTCCTTCAAAATCAAATCCTCGATCCATTTTTCAAATTTCTTGGCGGAGGCGTTTAATTCTTGGATTTGCCGTTCCAACACCAGCCGACGGCCCTCTTCGGTTTTTTGCAACTGTTTAAGACGATTGCGCGCCACTTCGGCTTGCAGTTCGTCGCCCTGCTTTTTAACTTGAACGCGCCGCAAGTGCTGTTCGGCCGAAGACAATTCGTCTCGCAGAACTTCCACGTTTTTGTGGTTTTCTTGGGCGTATTTTAACTGGGCGGTCCGTTCCCGCAACAACGCGTTCTCATACACCAAAGAAGGCAACGTGCCTTCCCCCCCCACGCTCCAGCGAACATAATAGTTTTGAACCCCGCTGGACAAACGAACCCGCCACTCCCGCAAATCCTGGTAAGACGACAACAAACGGGCCTCCGCATCGGCTCGATTTTTTTCCGCCTCTTCCAACCGAGACCCGGTTTCCCTCAACGACCGCCGCGCCGCGTTAAGATCTTTGGAAGCCCGATCCACTTCCCGCCGCAACTCGTTGGATTTTCGGGCGGCCATTTCTTTTTCTTTGTTTTTGGCTTTTAATTCCGATTGAATTTTCTTAAGGCTTTCTTGTTTGGATTTCACCGCGTCCTTCGACGCCCGGGCTGACGGGAAAGACACCGCCAACCCCATCCCCAAAACGACGATCAGACGGGCGGTCATCCGTTGGCGACGTCCCTTCCAAGAAACGCCAAAGCCCCCACCGCCCCCCCGGCTACGATTCCGGCCCCGGCCCAGGACCCCAACCACAACCACACCGCGGTGGCGCCAACCCCTCCGCAAAGGGCGCCCGCCGCGGCGGCCAATAAAAACGAATTAAGGGATCGGGCCGCCCCCCTTCGAACCAGCCGACCCACACCAAGAAAACACAACACCGCTCCCACCCAAAACAAACTGGAAAAAATGACGTCCCACTGATTAACGATACGTCCCAGCAAAGCCATGCGATCAAGGCGCGGACGGTCAAAGGCCAACGACAAAACCCCAGGCAGGTCCGCCCAGGACTCGGCGGACGCCGGAACATTACCGGAGAGGAGAAACGAAGGAGTCCAATCCACATCGAATGATTCGGGAAGGGGGTTGCGAACAACCCATTTCAGGCTTTCGGCCAGGGCGGGATTTTCTTGCGCGCGGCCCAGCGCTTCTTCTTTCGGAACAAATCGAACCGATCGAACGCCCGATGTTGTCAAAAGGCGTTCTTCGATGAACGGCCGGTCGGCCGAATCAGCGAGAAAAACATCGAATTTAAACCCGTTGACTTCCTGATCCAAGAATGTTGTGGCCAGCCGGCGGGTGTGTTCGGCCAGAGAGAAGGCAAACCCCACACCCACCGCCAGGATCAAGGCACCCGCTTGAAAAAAGGAGCGCCGCGGCGCCCCCGCCAAGGGAACCGACTGTCTCCGACGAATTTGAGGGATCAAGGTTTCCAGCCGTTCTTTAATGGCTTGTGTTGGCACAGAGGATCTCCGTCACTGATCGCTTTGACCCGCTTGGGTATTTTATCATTTCGCGCTATAAACCGGGCAGACGTTTTTAATCTGAAGAGCCAAGTCGTCCAAAGCCCGGCGCGCCTCGTCCGGACGGCGGCCGACCCCGATGGGTCCTTTCATAAAGGACCCATTGAGAACCGTCGGCCAATTCACCGGCTCGGACCACGGCTCCACCGCCGGCACACCCAACTCGACGGCCAAATCCCGCACTTTTCCGTGCCCGGGAATCGCCAGGGCCGGGCGCCCCGCCAACGCGGCGCACACCAGGCCGTGATAACGCATGGTGATAACCAAATCATACCGGCCCATGACCCTCAATAGATCGTCTGGATCCGTCCACCGCTCTAAACGCGTCGCGAAGGGCGCGCCGGACCGAAACACACCCACTCCCTCCGCGTCTTCCGTTGGATCCAAAGGCAAAACCCCATGCTCCCATTCCCGAGGCCACGGCGATTCCCCCAGAGAAAAGTGCCCGCTTCGCCCCTGGCGCGGGAACCGCAGGACCCATAAAATTCGACGCAATTGGCTGGGCTGGGCTCCGGTTGGGCGCGGCCAGGCCCACACCGCATCCGGCATAATCCGCGCGGCTGTGCCGTGGGCGGCTAAGAAACGCGCGGACGTTTCGTCTCGAACCCAAAGGGCTTTGGCCGAGCGCAACGCCACTGCCACCAACCTCTGGCCGATTTTTCCAAGGGACGGATCCAAGGCCGCGCCGAAAAGCATCACCGGGAGACCCCGCTGTCGCGCAAGCCAAGGCACGGCCAAATAATAGATCAGGCTCCGAACACTGGTGCGGGTTTGAAACAATTCCCCGCCGCCGACCACCAACGCCCGGGACCGCCCCAACGCCCGCCAGACCGACGGGAAATGAAACCGCGGAACCGACCCGGGCCCAACCGGACGAGGTCCGGACAAATACAAGACCGGATCCAACCGCCGGCGCAACAGAGCCAAAATCATTTCATCGCCGGCGTTGCCGTACCCAAAATACCCCGCCAACGTTACGGGAGAGATTTCCAACGATTTTCCATCCATCCCAAGAGTGCGACGGCCGACAACCCGATCAACGCGCCCAGCCACACCCCGTGAATCGTGCGAACCATCGACACCCACAAGGGCGTGTGGGCGTGGCAAAAGGTATTGATGATGGAAAGAGGGCCAATCAGTCCGGCCAACAAAAACGGCCGCGCGTCGTGAAAAAGAAACCGCAACGCCTGAGGCAACAACCCCTTGCCCATGGGCAAGTAAAGATCTCCGTGTCCCAACCGCCACCGCAAATAAAATCCCAGCCACAAACAGGGGTGTCCGATTAAGAATTCTTTGAACCGAGGCCGAATTCCCAGGGCAGTTTCCAAACGCCCTCGGACCGACAATTCCAAACCCGACGCGTCCGCGAGGGTTCCATGGCCGCTCCTTAAAACGAAATACGCCACCGCGCCCAGGACAACCGCGCCCAACATCAGCCGCCCAACGGTAACCGGCTCGTCTAAAATGCGTCGGAGCTCGTCGCCCCGATAGAGGGCAAACAAGGCCACCGCCAACGGGATCAATAATGAGGCTTTGACCCCTCTGTAGACGGTAAACCCCAAGGCAAACGACGGCGTGGCCAACAGGGCCGCGACCACCAAGCCCGCGGCCAAAGCGGTCCCCGCCAACCCCAGCGGCGCCACAGAGGGTGATTTCCGTCGGAGGGTCCAAAAAAAAGCGGCCAAAGGCGCCGTGATCGACACCGCCAACGCCAATCCGGTCCGGAGACCCGTCGACAACGGGATGAACGGAACGTTCCACCGGTCGTAGCGCGGGCGGGTTGGAGCCAAACGCCACCCGTCGGCCCGCAACGCCCCCGTCAACCGTCCGACAAAATCCAGGTTGGCCTCTTTGGGAATTCCGGGGAGCAGTCTCACGTACAAAAAGCGCACGCCCCGTTCACGAACCGCCCGACGAAACCGGGTGACCACCGTGAGGGAAGAGGCCAAAGCCATTTCTTCTTCCGTGAACGAATGGCCTCGAACAATTCGTCCGGGATAAAATTTTTGCAGAGCCCCTTGCCCCCTTTGCCGACCGAATTCCATGACCGGCAGAGAATAGGGGGTCTCATTGAGCCACTCTTGGACAGGACCCATGTCGGGAAAGCCCAACACTGCCGGCCCCGAAAACAGAACGTGTTGGATCGCGGGTCCATCCCGTCGGGGCCGAGCGTTTCGCGGCCACCCCCGCGCCCAATCCGAAAACGGCACGGGTTCCGGTCGAAGAGTCAAGCTCATTTCGTGCGGAAGGCGAAGCGCCCACTCGTCCATCACGTCCCACAGGGGCCGGTGGGGATCCCAGTACACCGCCACCGAGCTGACCCCTTTTTCCCGCAGGGATTCAAGAATTCGCCACGTGGTGTTGTCGTCTTGGTCCGCCAACTGCTGAATCTCGGCCCCGTCCACGCACAGTTCGACATTCGCGTCTTTTTCCCAGATCCACCGGGCGAGCAAAGAATGAAACACAAACAACCCCGCAAACACCGTGGCGAGACCCGCCGCCACCTGCCGACGGGTCCAAGGCAACGACACAACAGGCCTTAAGAAAATTGGAATCAATGGCCCCGTCCTTTGGCGGAAAACCCTTCCACCCTTTTTTTGGATTGAGCCAATCGATACAATTCCACGTACCGCCGAACCGATTCTTTCCAATCAAACGACATCGCCATTCCCCGGTGCTGGAGAGCCCGCCACAGGTCCGAATCCGACCTATACAATTTCACAGCCCGTTCCAGAGCGGATCGGTAGGCCCAGGTTTCGGTGCGGTCGGCCACGAATCCCACCCCCTCGCGTCCGTCCGGGGAGACAGGAAGCACCGTGTCTTTCAGACCCCCCGTGGGGGTCACAACGGGCACGGTTCCGTAACGAAGCGCGATCATTTGGCCCAACCCGCAGGGTTCAAAACGCGACGGCATTAAAAACAGGTCAGACCCGCCGTAAATTTTGTGGGCCAATGGTTCGTTGAAATCCGACGAAAAAGACACGCGCCCGGGGAATTTACGTTGGAGTGTCCGCAAGGCTCCTTGAAACACCGGGTTTCCCTGCCCAAGAAAAACAGCCTGGCACCCGTCTCGAAAAAAATCGTCCAGGATGTCCAATAAAATATCAAACCCTTTCTGAGCGTCCAATCGGGACACCATTCCCAACAGTGGCGCGCGCGGATCTTCTTGCAACCCCGCCGTCCGCTGTAAATCCGCCCGGCACGCAACCCGCCCCTTCAGGGATTTAACTGAAAAAGGATGGGCCAAATGGGGGTCCTGGGCGGGGTTCCACAACCGGAGGTCGATGCCGTTGAGAATTCCAAAATAGTGGTCGGCCCGCCGTTTGAGAAAACCGTCAAGACCAACGCCGAACTCGTCGCGTTGCGTTTCGTGAGCGTAAGTGGGGCTGACGGTGGACAAGACCTGGGCGTAAGCCAGCCCGGCTTTAAGAAAATTGATCCGGTCATAAAACTCGATTTTTTCCGCGGTAAATTCGGTCCAAGGCAGACGGGCGCACGCCATCGTTTCTTTGGGGAACACGCCTTGATAAGCAATATTGTGGATGCTGAACACCGAAGCGGTTTTGGCGAAAAACGGATCGTGGCGCGAAGCCAAATGCAGGTAAGTGGGCACCAACCCGGTTTGCCAATCGTGGGCGTGAATGATGTCGGGCCGAAATCCCATCGCTTTCGGGAATTCCAAAGCCGCCCGCGATAGAAGGATGAACCGGGCATCGTTGTCGCCGTACTCGCGGCCCATGGAATCCACGTAAACACCGTCGCGGTCGAAATGGACCGGACTGTCTACCAACCACGCCCGACACCGGGGGGACAATACAACCTCATGGATCTGAACGTTAACCTCGGCGACGCCCAAGGGAATCCGAACCGCCCCCACCCCCGCGCCCACCGGAGCCGACGAAGAAAGGCCCCGGTAACGGGGAACCACCACCCGCACATCGTGCCCCGCCCGGGCCAACGCCATTGACAAGGCGCCAACCACTTCGCCCAACCCGCCGGTTTTGATAAACGGGGTCGCTTCGCTGGCGGCGAAAACGATTTTCATTCTGTGGCGTTAAGCGGTCGGCCCGTTGTTCGCTTCGCGCAGATAATGGGCCGCTTGTTCCGGCGGAGTGGGGTTGATGTAAAAACCGGCGCCCCATTCGAACCCGGCCGTGTGCACAATTTTTGGCATCAGCTCAATGTGCCAATGGAAATGGGCCAATTGGTTGGCTTTCAAGGGCCCGGTGTGAACAATAAAGTTGTAAGGAGGGTTGTCCAACACGTTATTAAGCCGCGACAGCACGCTCTTCAATGTTCGGCTGAGCGCCCGAAACTGGGCATCCGTGGTGGTCTCGAAACTGGACGAATGCCGACGGGGCATGATCCACATTTCAAACGGGAACCGGCTGGCGAACGGCGTGATGACGGCGAAATCGTCGGTCACTTCCACCACGCGTTCTTTTTTTTCCATCTCAGAACGAAGGATTTCGCAAAAAATACAGCGGCCCTTCTTTTCATAATATTCGTCGGAGCCGCGCAATTCCTGTTTGACGCGAATGGGAACCATTGGCGTTGCGATCAGTTGGGAATGGGCGTGGGCCAACGACGCGCCGGCGGCGGTGCCGCGATTTTTAAAAACCAGGATGTATTCGAACCGGGGATCCTTTTTTAAGTCCAGGATCCGATCGCGCCAACTAAAAAGAACATCGGTGACCTGGTTTTCGTTGAGGTCTTCCAACTGTTTGGTGTGATCGTCTGTTTCAATAATGACCTCGTGGGCCCCCAACCCGTCCATGCGGTCAAACAGGTCTTCACCGCCTCGGTGAAGGTCCCCTTCAATTTGGAGCGCGGGAAACTTGTTGGGCACCACCCGCGTGGACCAGCCCGGGGTGTTGGGCCCGCGCCCGCGGGGACCGTACGCCAACACTTCCGGAGGCGTTTTGGATTCGTTGCCCGGACAAAAAGGGCACGGAACCGATCCTTGGCTTTCGCTTTGCGTGCGCAGACCGCCTGGACGGCGGCTACGCTCAGTGGAAATGATGACCCAACGACCAATGACAGGATCTCGACGAAGTTCAGGCACGGGTGTCCTCCAAGGTGAGTTCGGCGGCGGGCGCGTCGTTGGGCACGTCGGGGGCCGCCGCCGGTTCCGGCGAGGCCGCGATGTCCACCGAAGAACCGACAGACACATCCGCGGTTTCGGCGGGCAACAGCTCTTCGAGACGAGGCAATTCGTCCAGTGAGCGTAATCCGAACTGTTTCATGAAATCCAATGTGGTTCCGTAAAGCAACGGCCGACCCAGGGCTTCCTTGCGTCCGACGATTTTGACCAGTTTGCGATCCAGCAAGGTTTCCAGCGTGCCCGACACGTCCACGCCCCGAATGTCTTCCACCTCGCCGCGGGTTAACGGTTGTTTGTAAGCGATGATCGAGAGGGTTTCCAACGCCGACGGAGATAAGCGCAGGGCGGTTTTTTCCTTATACAGTTTTCGCACCCATTGGCTGAACGCCGGCCGGGACGCCAACTGAAATCCGTGAGCCACTTCCACCACATGAAACGGGGCCTGGCGCTCGTCCAAATCCCGCCCCAACCCCGCCAGCTCTTCGCGCAATTCCAGTTCTGTAAAAGCCGGGTCTCCCAGGACGTTCAATATGTCGTTAATTTTGAGCGGCCGATCGGTCATCCACAACAACAGCTCCAACACTTTTTTCCGTTCATCGCGTTCCATTAAGAGACCTCCGCAGAAAGAGTGGGTTCCGTCGGCCCAGCGTCCGGCAAGATCGCGGCGGGCCGCACGTCCGCTTCCACCGCCACGGGTTCCACCGCCAATTCGGAGGGAAGCGCGTTAACGTGATACACCCGGATGTCGCCGAACGATTCCGTTTGGCGGGCCGCAATCTGGCGCAGACGAATCAGCTCCAAAACCGCTAAAAAGGTAATGATCAAACCCCGCCGGGACGTTTCCCGGGTTAAAATTTCCTTAAACGTCGCAAACGGCCGCGCCGCCAAAAAGGACAACACGTCTTTGATTTTGACTTCGATGGGCACGTCGTCGCTTTCAATTTCCCGCACCCGGGGTTTCATGTTTTTGAGAACGTCGCGGAACGCGTCCAGCAGGTCGAACAGGGACGCCTCCATCGTGCAATCGCCTTCGCTCAAAATCGGCGCGCCGCGAAAATGAACGTCTTTGGCCGCGATCAACTTTTGTTCCAGATGGCGGGACGCTTCCTTAAACCGCTGGTATTCCAAGAGCCGCGACACCAAATCGGCCCGGGGATCTTCCTCTTCCTCGGCTCCTGACGACGGCCGTGGCAACAGGGTTTTGGCTTTGATTTGCATCAAGGTCGCCGCCATCACCAAATAGTCCCCGGCCAAATTGAGATCCAAGTCTTTCATTAAATCCAACAAAGCCAAATACTCGGATGTGATTTTGGAGATGGGAATGTCGTAAATGTCCAGATCGCTTCGCTTGATTAAAAACAACAACAGATCCAGCGGGCCCTCGAACACATCCAGCTTGACGTCGTTGACGGCGGCGGTCATGGGCGTGCGGGGCGAAGATGAAGAGCCGTTTGAACTTCGGCCAATGTCTGTTGGGCCACCGCGCGGGCCCGGCGGGTTCCTTCTTCGAGGACGTCTTTGACGTAACCGGGTTTTTGGGCCAATTGGGCGCGCCTCTCTTGAATCTCTTTAAGCGGGTCCATCAAATTCAACAAATGCTTTTTGCACGCCACGCACCCGATCCGGCCGTCTCGGCATTCCTGTTCTCGGACGGAGGAATCGGCGTTGTAAATTTTGTGCAGAGCGAACACGACGCATCCCTCCGGATGCCCGGGGTCGTTGGCGCGCAGTTTGGCCGGATCGGTGTACATCCGCTGAATTTTGGGCCAAAGCACGTCGGGGGTATCGCTGAGATCCACGGCGTTGCCATACGATTTCGACATTTTTCGCCCATCCAAGCCCGGCACCCGCGGAGCCAAACCCAAAACGGCTTTCGGCTCCGGGAAAATCTCCCCGAAAAGACGGTTGAACCGGCGAGCGATTTCTTGAGTCAACTCCAAATGCGACAACTGGTCCTCCCCCACGGGAACAGCCTGGGCCTTATACAACAAGATGTCCGCCGCTTGGAGCACCGGATAGCCCAAAAAACCGTGAGTGGCAATCTCCCGTCCGGAAATTTCCCGCAGTTGTTCTTTGTAGGTGGGAATCCGTTCCAACCACCCCAACGGCGTGATCATGGAAAAAAGGAGCGACAGTTCGGAATGTTCCGGAAGGCGGGATTGGACGAACAACGTGCTTTTTTCCGGATCAATCCCAGCGGCGAGCCAATCCAAAACCATGTCATAAATATTTTGTTGGATGTCTTTGGTGTCTTCGTATCCCGTGGTTAAAGCGTGAAGATCGGCCACCATGAAAAAACAACGGTGTTGACCATCGTTTTGCAATTTAATCCACGGCACCAGAGCGCCCCAATAATTACCCAAATGGAGCTTGCCGGTGGGCCGCATGCCCGAAAGAACTGGAAGAGGGGAAGTCATTTGTATTTTCGCGTCGATTGTCCGACGCAAATCTTAACCTATCCGCCCCCCGTCTGTCAATAAACTCCGCCCGTTCGCATCTGGTCCAGCACGTCTTTTTTAAGGACCACCGGAGCGGAAAACCGCGTTAAGATTTCTTTCGCCAGGTCCACCCTCCCACCGAACAGAACAGCCAACCGGTTCACCGGGGGCGATCGACGCGGCAAAGACGCCAGCTTAGACGCCAAGTCCTCTGAAAATTCCAACCGGGGATCCCAATAGGACCAAAGCCCCCACTCCCAGGCCAATCGCAAACCATCGGCGGGGTCATCTTCTTCCAAGAGGCGGAACAGCTCATGGCGTAGCCGGACCAAACTCACAGTTTGAGGGGTCTGGGCCGACATCGCCGTTTGAACAAGGTCCCGCGTGTGTTTGTCCACGGTCCAGCCGTACCGAGCGGCGTAACGGGCGGCGCGAAAAAGGCGCGTGGGATCGTCGATAAAACTCAGGTCGTGCAAGACCCTTAAGCGTTTGTGGGTCATGTCTGGAACCCCGCCGGTGGGATCAAACACCTTCCGCTCACCTAACAGGAAATAAAGCGCGTTCGCGCTGAAATCGCGCCGTCGCGCGTCAACCGACAACGACGCCGGCTGAACCGTCGGCAGTGCGCCCGGTTTGACGTAGGTTTCCTGCCGAGCGGTGGCGATGTCTAAATGGGTGCCATCTTCAAAATGCAATGTCAACGTCAGAAAGCGCGGGTGTTCCACCACGCGCGCCGCCAACGATGAAGCCACGTCCGAAACCCACAGGGACGGTTTTCCCTCCACCACCACGTCCCAATCCTTGGGTTCAAAACCCAACACCAAGTCTCTCACGCATCCGCCCACAATGGCGATGGGACAATCATGACGAGCCGCCGCGCGGTTCAACGTTTCCAAGCGAAGACGCCACAACCGCGGCCAATGGGATGGATCCAATTGTTTCATCGGGGTTTGGGCATGTTTTCAAGCGCCTCGCGAATGGATCCGTTGGTTGGATCAAGCCGAAGGGCCAACTCCAAGGATTGGCGCGCCAACGCAAAATGGCCGATATCCACGGCCATCAACCCCAGGGTTTCGTGTATGGCGGGGTTAAACGGATTGATTTCCAGGGCCGACTGCAAAACGGTTTGGGCTTCCTCGTAACGGCCTTCGTCAAAATAGCGTTTCCCCGTTTCCACAAAAGAGGCCGCGGCATCGTACGTTAACACCCCTTCGCCTTCCGTGCTTGACGGGACCATCGGGGCCGAAACGTCTTGATTTTCCCCCGCGGACGTTTCGGTTTCTTCCCCGAAAAACGCGTCCGCCCTCTCCGGTCGAACCGAGTGCCTTCGGGCCCATTCGCGAACCAGCGCATCGATCCAACGGTACCCAAACGTCGTCGCTCCCGGAGAGAGGGCCCTGATTCGCCCATACCGAAAACACGCCAACGGGCCTGCGGACAGCACAGCGGAGGGGGATACCTGCGCCGCCGCCGCGTAATCCTCCACCGAGGAATACAGGTCCACCAACACAGGGGAACCCGACGAGGATTGGACGGATTGAACCGACGTCCCGAAAGCGGCTTCCAGGGCAGACAAGGCGTAGGGGGCCAAAAATGACTGGTCTTCCGTGGTACGGACGACAAAATGATCGGACTTGGTTTCCACAAGGGGTTTCTCGACTTCGACAAGGCGGGTCAGGAACGATTCGCGCTCAACGGTCCAGGGATCTTTTTTTTGGACCAATGCCAACGATTGAAGAGCCCCAGCCGCGTCGCCTTGATACAGAAGTTCCAAGCAAACCAATTTATGGGCCAGCTCGGTTTTGCCTTTTCCTCGAAGCCACTCGCGATGGGCCGCCACGGGCGCTGTTTCTTGATTAACCAGAAAATCTTCCGCCAACGCCAACGGGGATTTGGAGTGGCGCAACGCCTTGGCCGGATCGGCCAAGTCTGCGGGAGAAAGACCCCACAGGCACGCGCTCCAAAACAGCCCCACCCCGCCTGCGACCAGATGTCTTTTCATAGCCCAGGATTATATCCTGAATCGAGCCTCCGCGCACCACGACAACCCCATTTGAACAGTGGGCTTTCCCTTATTTCGTCCAATGGCGGTAATAGTCTTGAACAGCCGGTTGTTGATCGGGGGGGACCGGCTCTTTCATCCCGTCCAGGATGTCCCGCCGAAACGTTCCAGGGGACCGAAAATCTTCTTTCTTCGGCAAGGGAACCTTGTCGCCGACACGTTGTGCCCCGTTTCGAAAAGACCTTCCACCGTTCCCCCCCCTCCCGCTTTTCAGCGAAGAAGAGGTCCTCTCATTTAAGTCGTCGTTCAGTTTGGATTCCGCGTTCCTCAAATGCTCCAAGGCCCGCATTTGATGATCCGCGGCCGGTTGCGGATTAAACCGAACCAAATCGTCTTCGGCCCGCCCCATCGATTCCACCGCCGCGTCCAACGACCGGGCAACGCGCGGCGAAAGGACTCCGGTGTCCAAGGCCAACGGCCGAAGCGCGTCCGATTCCCGACGGGCGTCGAGGGTCAGCAATCGTTGGTTGGTCGTACCTTCGGTTAAATTAAGCCGATCCGCTTGCGAGAGCACCGTTCCCGGTTGGGCCCGGCGGAGCGATTCGACCACGTCCATCGTCCGGCTTTGAAGTTGTTCCTGTCGATCCGCCAAGCTCTTCACGGAATCCAGGGCCCGCCGGATTACCTCGCTTTCTTTATCGTTGCTACCGCTATCCGAATCCATTCCCCCCGCCCCCGCTTGGGCCAACTGGCGCTCGATTTCTTTTAACGCTTCCAACGCTTCCTTGGCCGCCGCCAAAGCATCCGACCCGCTGGAACGGCTTAACGCCGAACTTAAACGATCCAACGCCTGGGTGACCCGGTCAAACCGGACGGTTTCTATGCGACGGTTTTCATCCCATTCCTCGCTGGCGGGTTTCAAGCTTTCCAATTTTTCTTGAATCCGTTTCACCGCCTCTTCCAACGATTCGACCGTTTTCTGAAACTGGTCCCGTTGTTCCGGAGTTAACGCATCCAAGTTGGACAAAGAATGGAGCAGATAGTCGGCTCTGTTCGTCAGGTCCGCTTGATCACGCACAAGATCGCGCTTTTGTTGTTCGCGCAACGAGGCTTCCGCCCTTTTTTGAAGCGCGTCCAACCGGGATGCCAATTGATCCATGGCGGTTTCCGCGCCGGATTTGTCCGCGGCGTTTAACGCTTGGTCGGCTTTTGGAACATCGGATTGAGCAACGTCGTTGAGTCCCTCGGCCAACCGGCGGTGGTCCAAGAGCGTATCCGGATCAACGCGTTCAGACTCGTCCATACGATCCAACAACTCATCTAAATGCCGCCTGTTCCCCGCAAGCCGCCGGGCCATTTGCCGTTGCTTGGTTAGCAACGCGGACCACGGAGGGGTGGACACCGCCACGCCGTCTGGGGTCAGCGGATCGCGCAGGTCCGCTAAGACGGCGCGTTGTTCGACAATCCGGTTCCGAAGATCACGATGAAAATCGACAATTTCGTCCACCCATTTTTGATGTTGCAACCGAAAATCCTTTGCCGTCACGGAACGCGTTTGTGTCCGCCCGCGGCCCGGAGGAACGCCTCGGTCCTGGGCCTCGAGAAAAAATTCCGCTCGGTCTCCGTGGTTCAGCAAGAGCGGCGACAAATCCCAGGAGCGCTCAAGCCACGAGTCCAAAATTCCCCGCTTGTAGTCTTCCCAGCGTATTCGCCGCCAAGGCCCTTCGTTGATCCGCCAAACCAGGTCGCACCCTTTTAGACCGATGTCGTCGCTGAGCTCGGCCGTGATCGGGACGGTGTCTTGAATATCGGCCGTCACGTCTTCACCCGGTCCCACCAACGTGATCACGGGGGGCTGATCCGATTCGACATCCACGACAATTTCGGCCACGGCGGTTTCGGCTTCCCCTTGCCGAACAGCCCACAATGACCGACGAGAAGAACGGTCCGCCTTTTCTTCCCCCACCCATTCCTCTCCGACCTTTTTTAATGGGGGGCCCTCCGACATACGAAAGAGGCTGTCGACCGGATTCAACGTGATCCGCCATTGAATCACACTTCCTGCCCACACTTTAAAAGACAGAAGATCTCGGATCGTCTCGGACTTTTTGTCCATGTAGGCGGGAGGTGTTACTTGGACAATCAGTCCGGCCAATTGGGGTGGATCGAACGGAGTTAGTTTAAAATTCATCGTTCGAAAAAGGCGCTCGCGAACACGGTAATGCAATGGGTCACGCAACGACAACAAGACAGCGCCGTATCTTCCGTCTGGCATCAACGACAGCGCCCTGTTTTCCCAGGCTCCCCCCACCCCTTTCACCTCCAATTGGGGAGCGCGGAGTTCCCCCGCGGATGGACGGATCTGAATCAACACATCAGACCCCCGGGCAAATCGCCCGTTGCCTGGATCGACATCCAAACTTTGCCGGGGCGAAAGCCCCCCCGCCGCGAAAATAGCCCACATCAGCCCCATGGACCCGACGAACAAAGCGATGTCCCACCCCCAGCGGGGTTCCCACATCCGTCGAATCCAAAAACGTGGAAAAGCGGATTGGATTTGCTGAAACGCCCGCTCATGGAAAATCGTTTGGATTTTATCTTCAGCCAACTGGCGTGCTGTGAGAAACACATCCGTGGGGGTCACGCCCCATTTTTTGGCCAGGGTTTCCCACCCTGCCGACCGCAAAGCCCCGCGCAAATTCAGTCCCAGACCCACCAAAAATAAGAGTGCCAGGCAGGCCATCATAACCCGTTCTCCGCCCACGCCGGTCCATCCGACGACGAGGTGCACCGCCGCTATCCCCAACACGCCTATTCCTGCCCATCGCGCCACCACCGGGGCCAACGTCAAAACCGTCGCCACAGATCGGACACGAAATAGAATTCTCAAATGAACCCCCGCCGCCGTCGCCAAACCCATTCCCATACCAAAACGAGCAGTCCAGGCAAAAGAAAGAGGGTTGATAATGATGAAGTCTGGTTTTTTTTTCGCATTTGCCGGTTCCATCGCGACCAAACCCGCTTATTGAAATCCGACGCAGACACAAAATCTCCTCCAGAGAGTCGAGCCCGTTCAGCCAAACGGGTCAGGTCCGGACGAAGATCCAGTTGCTCGTCCCAACCGGAGGAAACGTCCATCCAAAAATGATCGGCTTCGGATTTTCCCATCCACAAACTGACTTCGTAGGGGCCGGGAACAGCCGGCGTGAATGCCCCCGCATAACGACCGGGCTGATCGCCCGCGCGCACCGGGACCGCAAGTCGGACCCCGTCCAATGCACGCACGGTGAGGCGGGGAACCGTCTTTTCCCTAGCGGGAGCATGAATGGTTAAGGGAACCGTTTCTCCCGCCGACAGGAGGCCCGCGGGTCGATCCACCCGAACGGTTCCGGCGCCCGGAGATCCCGCCAGCCATCGGATTACATTTTCCCAAAACCGCTGATAGTCTGCCGGGCCCTCGCCCCGACGGCCGCCTTCCATCGCCCAACGCCAACTGGACCGATTGGCCAAACCCAGAATCCGTCCCCGTCCCAAAGAAAGTTCGGCCATAACAGGAAGGCCGCCCGGCTCGATCGCCAACACCTGGGCGCCGGGTTTGGTTTTTTCCGGAAACAACCCGGACCCCTCCAACACCCCCAGCCGATCCCACTTCCTCTGGTCGGCGTCCCCCAGTGACAAAAGGGGGTGACTCCTGTCGGTGGGCGTCAACACAAACCGCGCCGGGCCGGGAAGGGTGTTTTCGCCCGCCCAGGGCGACAAGGGCAGAAAAGACGGCGGGTCTTCAATAAACAAAACGCCCCCACCGCGGCGAACCCACTCTTCCAACGAACTCATAAAAATCGGGCCCAGCGCAAATCTCAAGGCGGTCCAATCTTCCAGGACAACCGTTGAAAATGTCGGAAGCTGGTCGGCTAACGCTTGGGCTGTGGGAAAAGGGATAAGAGACAATTCCGGATCACCGTATCCCAGGGCGTCCTCCGGGTCACGAAGAACCACAAACGACACCAATTCCACCGCTGGATCGTTTTTCAGTTGGGCCCGCAAGAAATTGTAGTGAGCCCCCGGCCGCCCGGAGATATAAAGGGTTCGCACTCGATCGCGTTGTACGTCGACAACAAATCGACGGGAGTTGTTGCGCAGACGCGATTCACCGACAACGGGGTCGACACGAATTTCCCCCGTCACTCCTCCCTCTCGGGAAGGGATCCATTGCAACGACACAGCGCCTGTTCCGCCGGTCACATCCACAACCTGATCATCAACCCGGCGTCCAGCGATATGCAACGAAACGGAAACGGATCGGATCGGGCCGTGGGCGATCACGGTCGCCGACACGGTCGATGGGGAACCCGAAAAGGCCACGGGAGGACTTTGAACCGAATCCACCGCCACATCCGTCCCCGCATCATCGCCGCCCACGCCGACCGCAAACAGGGGAATCCCAGGCGAATCGCCGCCGTCGCTCCATTTTCCGTCGGAAAACAAGAGGACCGCGTCGGGTGGGTTTGCCCCGAGCTCCTGGTTTAGAAGCATTCCCGAACAACCCGGTTTGGTCGGACGAAACGCTTCTAAAACAGTGTTATCGGTTTTTTCCCAATCAAGCCCCAACAAAAAGTGGGGGAACGATGGGATACTAGGAAAAACTTTTTTCCAGGCCGAACGGGCCCGGTCCCATCGCGAAACGGTCCCGTCGGGTTCGCCCATGCTTGCGGACGCGTCCCACACCACCGCCCATGACACAGGTCGGCCCCGCCCCGGGAAAGGCGCCGCCATTAACAATACCCCCAGGGCGATCAGCCCCACCGAGACACCTCGCACGATCCACGGGTTTCTCGTCATTGGGGTTGATTGCGTTGAACTTTCCGTTCAATAAAAGGTTGATGGACCGCGTCGGTTTTGTAGGTCCCCGTGACGCTGAAAACAACGATGTTGACCCATTGGCGAAGGCTCCATTCACGTTGGGTTTCCCCGCCGGGAAAACAGGGCAACAACGGATCGCCTTTCCGATCTCGTGCGAGCGCGCCCATGAGATCGTTAGCACACCACACCGCAACCAGCCGGTCCGCCAGCCAAAGGCCCTGCAGGTCCGGATCGACCCGTTTTCGGCCGGCGGAACCCTGGGTCAGGAAAAAGGCCCGATGAAGCGCGTGGTCGGCCGGGATTGGCCGCCAGCGGCTCGCGGGAAAAAGCCGTTCGGGCAAACGACGCACCGATCGGGAAAACGCCGACTCCAACGACGCTTCCGCGTCGTCAAAAAACATGAATCCACCCGCCGACAGATACCGGCGCACGATCTCCGCTTCGTCTTCGGAAAATTCGATTGCCCCTCGGCCCCCGACCACCACAAAAGGAGATTCAAAGAGAGTCGGACCGTTTAGTCCGACCACGCGCCGTTCCGGTTCCGGATCCAACCGGGTTAAGTTCCGCAACACGATCGCGTTTCGTTCCCAGAATTCCGGGTAAGGATCCCATCGACCGGTCCGTTCAAGTTGGGCAAAGACAAACCGGTCCGATTCCGCCGCCCGCAACACAAGGCCTCCCCAGCCCGCCAGCGCACAGAGAAAAACCGCGATCGTTTTCATGAGCGCCTTTTTCGAAACAGGATCAACAACACTGTTTCCAATCCGGCCAAGACCAAGATAATTTTTCCCACCAAAGGCGTCAAATCCCATCCCCTCAAGACGGTTAAGAGGTTTGAAATGTGGGCTTGGTCCGGGGACAACAGCTGTCCGGGAGAAGAGCCCAACCCCTTCGCAAATTCCGAGGTCGTCATGCGCGCGGGATTGCCTTCCTGCTCGGCCCGCACGTTCACCGCCACGAAACGATCGGCCTTTCCTTGAATTTCGTAAAAACCGGGAAGCGAGGTCTCGTTGCAACGCCAGTGTCCGCCGAACCAGACAAACGATCTTTTTTTTCCATCGGGCCGAATCAGAGACACCGGTTGATCCGGCAATCCCGCCCGTTCAATGGATTCGCCCACAAAGTAAGTGGAGGATGTTTTCGCGTTGTCTTTTTCCGACAACCAGCGAATCATTTCGTTAACCAATATGGGATAAGCGGCCCGGGCGGGAAACGACGTCCAATCCCGGTCAATGCTGGACCCCCAAAATCCCACTCGCCCGGATCCCACCGACCGAAGGCTGAGCACAGGACGACGGGTCCGGCCCAATTCCAAAACCGCCGAAGAGCCCGGCCGCAGAGGACCCGTCACCACCCGATCCAAGGAGGTTGTGTTCCAAGAGAACCCCTTGAGCACTGGGATAGAAGACTCTTCCACAAACCGCATGGTCTCGGTCGTGTCCACGACATCGCACGACTCGAGCGGCAATAGATCCCCCAGGGTCTTCCACCCGCCGCGGTCTCCGGCTGTGATCCACACCCCGCCCCCGTTATTAACAAAGGCCGTCAATCCGTTCACAAGCTCATTTGCAAGAGGCGGCGGGTTGAACAAAAGAATGATGGAATAGGGTGATTGATTTTCTCTCCCCTGAAGCATGGAGAGGAGGCTGTCGGGAGACGAGTTTCCCACAGTGACAGTGTCCGTCGGCAACCGATTTAACACCGGCCGCACATAGTACGTTTCATCCCCAACTGGGGAAAGGCTTGGCGCGCCGTTGATCACCAACACCGTTCCGGATTGCGATTCAGGCGGGGCATAGTAAAACCGGTCGTCCGTTGGAAGCGAGTCGTTGGCCAACACGAATTCGCT
Source organism: Elusimicrobiota bacterium (assembly GCA_041917295.1). Classification (GTDB taxonomy): domain Bacteria; phylum Elusimicrobiota; class Elusimicrobia; order FEN-1173; family FEN-1173; genus JADKHR01. The sequence continues at coordinate 8,203 of JAYRXX010000059.1, read as the reverse complement.
ATGTCCTTTGACAGAGGGAACGGTCGTCACACCCGATTCGCCGTCCCACGCCACAACACCCCGGGCCGATATCCGACCCTTCTGGGACAAAGACCATGTTTGATTGGGCAGGGCACCCCACCGCCGAGTCCTAACCCGCACCGGAAATCCCGGCGAAACCTCGTCCACACCGGTCACGGCCCCGTTGGGAAGAGGATCCGCCACAGACACGGCCGCGACACAAACAGCCTTATCGTTAACCTGAATCGGTCCTCCGTGGGCGGCCATGTCCGACAGAAGGACCACGGTCCCTCCGTTCCCCAACATTGAACGGGCCTGGTCCAATCCGACAGAATAGCGTGTGGGACGATACGAAGGTTCCAGGGATTGAAGAATACTCAAAAGGGGCCGAACGTCTTTGGTCACAGGGAAAGACCGCTCCACTCGGTCGGAAAAAACAACCAACCCCCAGGCGTCTGCGTCTCGGCGGGATTCCAACAAAATCCGCGCCAGGTCCCGCGCTCGATCAAACGCCGACCGACCGAACTGCGCGGTTCTCATGGAATAAGACGCGTCCAGGAGAACAACCCCTCGCCGGCCGGTGGCCCCCATCGCTCCATGGAAAACAGGACGGGCCAAGGCGAAAACGATCATGGCCGCTAAAAGGGTCCGGACAATAAGCAACACCCACCGCCGCAATTGAACCGGGAGCAACCGTTCTCGGAGAGTTTCTCGCAACACATCAACGTTCGAAAAAGGGGCGGCGGGCAACCGACGGCGACCCCACAGATGAAGGACAAGAGGAAGTCCCACCAAGGGAAGACCCCATAAAAATAAGGGGTTTAAAAAAATCATGGATTTACCGCCGAGCCCGCCGACGCAAAAATGCCAACAATTCCCCATCCACGGGTCGATCGGTGCGGCACAAATGGTGGTCCACCGAGAGACCGGCCAACCCCCGGGTTAACAAAAGTTGACGGCGCTCCATTTTGGTTCGGTAAGCCTCTTGAACGACATCCAAATCCACATCGAGGGATTCGGCCGATTCCAAATCGTCCAACCGATGCCCCCCGCCTTCCATCGACAAGTCCAGTTCGGTGGGATCCAAAACCTGCAACGCGGACACGTCGCGCGACACCGTGGTGAGCCGGCGAAACCCTCCAAAGACATCGTCCAAGGATCCCAAAAAATCCGACACGACAACCACCGCCCCCCGGCCCCGGGCCCGCGCGGCGTACGATCCCAACGAATTGACGAAAGACGTTTTGTGCCCCACCGGACTTGTCTGAAGGGAAAACAAAAATCGGTTCCACATCTCGTCGCCCATTCGCGGAGATTGATAAGACAGCAATGACTGTTCAAAAAATCCCCACCCAAACGACTCCCGACACTGACGTAAAACGTGGGCTAATCCAGCCGACAAGTGCATGGCAAAATGGGATTTGGGATTGCGATGTCCCCCAAAGAAGGACATCGACCGGGACACATCGATCAACAACACAACCCGAAGGTGGGATTCTTCCCGCTCTTCCCGCACGGTCCAGCGGTCGGACCGCGCAAAAAATTTCCAATCAATCCGGCGGCGATCATCGCCGGGGCAATAGGCCCGTCGATCAACAAACTCCCCGGCTCGGCCAAGGCGGGTCCCGGCGTGGCGCCCCGACACAAGCCCCTCGGTCGATCCCCGCGGAAAAAATCGCGCCGGGCCCAAACGCGCCACCCACGACAAGTCGAGCGAAGTGGACACTCGCCCGATTTCCGGCATGGTCAGCTACTCTCCTTCATTCAAAATCTGTTGAATGAGGTCGTCGGGCCGACGCCCCTCGGCTTGGCCCCGAAATGAAACGATCAGGCGATGGCGCAAGACCGGCGCCGCCAACGCGGCCACATCGTCCCACGACACCGTGAACCGGCCGTGAATAAGGCATCGGACTTTCGCTCCCAACAACAACGCTTGGCCCGCCCGAGGTCCGGCCCCCCACGCCAAATAGGAGCGGGCGTTTCCCTCGCTCTCCCCCGACTGGGGGCGGGTTCGGCGGATCAACCGAAGGGTTTTTTCGACCACGCTGGGTGCCACGGGGACCCGGCGAATCAAATCTTGAAACTCCACCATTTTTTGCGCCGACAACACCGGTGTTAATTCCGGCCGAACCGGGCCCGTGGTGTCCGCCAGTATTTTCCGTTCCTCGGATTCCGACGGATAATCCATGTTGATTTGAAAAAGAAACCGGTCCAATTGAGCTTCCGGCAAGGGATAGGTTCCCTCTTGCTCGATGGGATTTTGGGTGGCCATCACAAAGAAGGGATCGGGAAGGGGAAATGTTTTTCCCAAAACCGTCACGGCCCGCTCCTGCATGGCTTGAAGAAGCGCGGCCTGGGTTTTGGGGGGAGTTCGATTGATTTCGTCGGCCAACAACAAATGGGTAAAAACCGGGCCCGGAGCAAACTGAAACACCCGTTTTCGGGTGGCGGGGTCTTCTTGCAAGACATCGGTGCCGGTGATGTCGGAAGGCATCAGGTCCGGGGTAAACTGAATCCGTTGAAACGTGAGGTCCAACACGCGCGCCATGGACGACACCAACAAGGTTTTGGCCAACCCGGGAACGCCCACCAATAAAATATGTCCCCGGGCGAACAGACCGATCAACAATTGTTCCACCACGGTTTCCTGGCCCACGATGGCTTTTCCCAACTCGGTCCGAACGCGGGACACGGAAGCGATAAAATCGTCGATGAGGCTCGAGTCGTTCAGAGAGACACCCCCCACAACGCGTGAACCAATCCTCCGATGGCGCTGGTGACCCCCACCGCCAAAACGATAACGGCCAGATTTAACAGGATACGCCGACGCACATCCATCCCCGACAGAAAGGCCAAAACCGACGAGACCACCACCGTGGCCACGCCCCCACACGCCACCGAAACGGCCACATTGGTTGACCCAAACAAAACGGGAAGGACAGGAACCAGCGCGCCAACGATGTAACTCACCCCGACCATCACGCCGGTTTCCAGCGACCCGGACGCAAGCGGATCACCTTCATGTCGGCCCAAAAACCGGGCTTTTCCCCGTTGAATTCGTCGAATTTCCCGTTCCGAACTGGTCGACGCAAACGCTCCCGCTCCCATACTCAACGCGCCGGCCACCGCCACGGCGAGGCTGGCGGCGATCACGAGACGAGGTTCCCGCAAAGCGGTGAAAAAACCGCCCACCGCTCCCACGATTTCGACCAACCCGTCGTTAAACCCCAGAAAGATCCCCCGAACCCGTTCCGGACTGATTTTTCCGCCGGAAAAACCCGAAACGATTTCGTCTTCATGTTCAAATTCATCCATCAAAATATCTTTGATGGCTTTCCCAAAGGGGGTGTTGTGGTAAACATCCCACAATTGGAGATATTTTCGAATTCCATAAATTTCGATCCCTTCCAGGACCAACATGACCGCCGAGGGGCCCGCCACCCGGCATACCAGGGTCAACAACTCCAGCTTGATCCGCCGCCCCACGTCCAACCGAGAGCGTTGAATCGAAAAAAAGTCTTGCCAAAATTTATAATGTTTGGCCTCGACCGCCACCAAGCGGTCCAACATGTCGGCCAAGCCACCCCGGGACACGACACGAAGGCGTTCATACAAACGCAAGTCCAATAACTCATCCAAAACCAACTCTTCGCCCCGTTTGCGGGCAACGTGATCCAGCGCAATCTCTGTCATAACCCAATAATAGCAGTTTCGCCAAACGCGGCGGTTTGGTAAATTGATGTCCATGAAAAAGGGATCCGCGGTGGTGTTGGCCAGCGGCGGGCTCGACAGCGCCGCCCTGGTGGGCTGGGCGTTAAGCCGCTATGGGACGGTCCAACCTCTCTATTGCCGGTTTGGTTTACGATGGGAACGAGCGGAACGGCATTGGCTGGGGCGTTTTTTAAAAGCGGTTTCAACCCAAAATCTGAAGCCCCTGGATGAGTTAAATTTAGAAAAAACCGGTCTATACGAAGGACATTGGAGCACTTCGGGAAAAAAGGTCCCCGGCTGGAACAGTGTTGACCAGTCGGTATATCTTCCCGGACGAAACGTGTTGTTGTTGGTTCACGCGGGCGTTTACGCCGCGCGCCGGGGGTTCACCGATATTTTAATCGGGACCCTCCGAGGGAACCCCTTTTCTGACGCGACGCCCGAATTTTTCCGTTCCATGGAAAAGTCGCTCCGGCAAGCCCTTGGGAAACCGTTGCGCGTGCTCGCGCCATTTAGGAAAATGACGAAAGAAAAGGCGTTACGCCCGTTTCGAAATCTACCGTTATCTTTGGCTTTTTCCTGCTTGAGGCCATACGGGGTTCAACCCTGCAATGCCTGCAACAAGTGCGCAGAACGACGGAGGTACGAAACCAAATGAGGGAGATCGACTTCATGACACGAAAAACTAAATTCTTACTGCGGACCGCCGCCATGTCAATTCTGGTCGGATCGGTTATACCGGCCATGATGAGGGCGGACGGTCCCCGCGTGAAAAAGCAAGATCCCGCCATTTATTTTTGGTATCACTTCCGGAGCGCGGTGACGGCTAACCAGTTTCAAAAAATCGAATCGCTCACCCGGTTCCCGTTTGAAATGGTCAGCCCCGATGGCCCCCCCGTTCAACTGGGAAAAGGCGCATTTCGAGAAAAAATTCAGGGCTTATTGGATCACCCCGCCCCCGACGGCCGACCGATGCACGAACTGATTCTACAAAAAGAAGACCTGACTCCGGAAGAACGAGCCACCCTTGCTAACGGCGAGGTGACGGTAGGGGTCTTCCGTTTTAAGACAATTAAAGAGAAGTGTTATTGGGTTGGATCGGTGGCCCCCCTTTCTCAAGAGGCCGCGACACTGGATGCCGACAATATGGCGTTAGCGCCATCCGCTCTTCAAGACCCCGTGAAGCCCCAATCGCCACAAGAGACGGCCGATCCCCGGACCGAGTCGGTGTTTCGTTTGTATTGGGTTGAGTTTCGTCAAGCGGCGCTCTCGAACGATTTCAAGACGCTCCGGCGGCTGACCCGCTTTCCATTTGAACTGAAAGGGCCATTAGAAGACGACAAGGTGAAAAAATACCCAGCGCGGGAGTTTGATTTGATCTGGCCCCGGCTTCTGGAAGCGGATCCGAAATCGTGGGGCCCCATCCGCGATTCCATGCGGGAACTAATTGAACGGCGGGAAGAGCCCAGCGTCGAAGAAATCGCCGCCGAACCCTCCGGAGAAATTCAAATCGGAATATTCGTGTTCCGCAAATCCAAAAACCGCTGGCGTTTCACCCGAGCGATTATTTTATAACGGAATCGGTCACCACGGACACACCAGGGCCCATTGTCGACGTGAGTGTGACGCTTCGGATATAAACACCCTTGGCTGTTGACGGCTTGGCATGTTCAATGGCTTCTAAAAAGGCCTTCGCGTTGGCGGCCAACTTGTCTGCGGTGAACGAAGCCTTTCCTAAAATAGAATGGACAATGGCTGTGGCGTCCATTTTATACTCAATCCGCCCGGCTTTTAATTCTTTCACGGTTCGGCCGATATCAAATGTCACCGTGCCGGATTTGGGGTTAGGCATAAGCCCTTTGGGGCCCAGCGTTTTGGCCAACTTGGTCAAATCGCGCATGGCATCGGGCGTGGCCACCAAAACGTCAAAGTCCATCCAGCCCTTGGAAATCTTTTCAATGACATCGGCGTCCCCGGCTTCGTCGGCCCCAGCCGTCTGAGCTTCCTTCACTTTTTCGCCCTTCGCCACCACAACAACCCTCTTGGATTTACCCGTTCCATGGGGAAGAGACACGGTCCCACGAACATTCTGGTCTCCCTTTTTGGGATCAACACCCAGACGAACATGAATTTCCACTGTCTCATCAAATTTGGCTTTCGCGGTTTGCTTCACCAGAGAAACGGCTTCGTCAATCGAATACCGTTTTCCAGCTTCAACTTGTTTTTGGAGTTCTTGGGATCGTTTGCTCATTGGAATCCTCTTTTTTCCTCACGCCCGGGTCGGCCACATCGCCTCCAGCGGGCTCCCTCACTGTTAAGCGAGGTGTCGGGAAAAATATAAAACGACTTGGCTGATCTAAATAACCGTCTTACAAAAATCAAAAAAATCTATTTTTATTCGGCGGTTTCAACGCCCATGCTTCGGGCGGTGCCCTTCACCATTTGGATGGCGGCTTCGATGTTCGGGGCATTCAAATCAGGCATCTTTGTTTTAGCGATCTCTTCCTGTTGTTGCCGAGACAGTTTCCCCACTTTTAATTTATTGGGCGTGGGACTGGCTTTTGCCAAACCGGCCGCTTTTTTAATCAAAGCCGACACGGGGGGCATTTTCGTAATAAAGGTGAAACTACGATCTTCGAACACCGTAATGACAGCGGGAATAGTCATACCCGCTTCCATGGTCTTTGTCCGATCGTTAAACTGCTTGCAGAAATCCATGATGTTCACGCCGTGCTGGCCCAACGCGGGACCAACTGGCGGAGCCGGGTTTGCACCCCCGGCCGGAATTTGAAGTTTGATTTGTGTTTTAATTTTTTTAACAGGGGCCATTAAAGTTTCTCCACTTGCAGATAGTCCAACTCGACGGGCGTGGAACGCCCAAAGATATCGACCGTCACCCGCAATTTGGCTCGGTCTTCATTGACTTCTTCCACCAACCCGAAGAAGTGCCGGAACGGTCCTTCTTTAATGCGAACCTTTTCGCCCTTATCAAACAAAATCGCCGGACGGGGTTTGTGGTCTGGAGGAGCCACAGTCAACTGAAGCAGGGACTGTATCTCCGATTCAGGCAGACAAGTCGGGTTAACCCCGCCTAAAAAGCCCGTTACGCCGGGCGTGTTTCGAATCATCCAGTAGGTCTGATTGTCCACGTCCATGTCAACCAACACGTAGCCCGGAAAAAATTTACGCTTTTTAACCTGTTTTTTATTCCGTCGAAGTTCCACGACATCTTCGGTCGGGATCAAGAGTTGAAAAATACGCTCCTTGAGGCCCTGTTGAATAGCCGTTTTTTCGACCAAGGATTTAACTTTGTCTTCATGTCCAGAATACGTATGAATTACATACCATCCACGAGCCACGGGGTTGTCCTTTCGCTAGGAGATAAAGAAATGAAAACTGTTCATGATGATAAAATCCAAAACGCCGACAAAAATTGAGAACACGATCACCAACAAAATCACGAACCAAGTGGACGCGATCATTTGGGGCTTGGTGAGCCACGACACTTTTTTAAGTTCTTCCACCGCTTCCCGGACAAACTTAACGAACTGACGAATTTTTTCCAAGATCAATCTCCGCGTTAACGATTACCTTTCCGACGATAAAACCGAGGATCGAATCGGTGGGATTCAATTTATTTCATCAAAGCGCCAACATATTAACTAATCTCAAGCCCCGCGTCAATCACCGCCACCCCCGTTCGAATCCGGCCCCGGGTCCCGACGCGGTTCCCTGTCCTTATTTCTATTAAATGGCAGGGGCGGAGGGTCGCGCTTGCCAGTGGCAAGCGTCTGCGGACGGCGCCGTTGCGGCGAATAGGCCGCAACGTTTGGCGCGGGTGAGCGACGGTGCGAACCCTGCCAGAATAGGCCCCGGGTCCCGACGCGGTTCCCTGTCCTTATTTCTATTAAATGGCAGGGGCGGAGGGTCGAGCCTGCCAGTGGCAGGCGTTTTCGACGGGCCGACAGGCCCCGGGTCCCGACGCGGTTCCCTGTCCTTATTTCTATTAAATGGCAGGGGCGGAGGGACTCGAACCCCCAGTCCTGGTTTTGGAGACCAGTGGTTTACCAGTTAACCGACGCCCCCTCAGAACCCAAAAACCAAAGACACGTCATTCCGATTTCTCGAAAATGACGTGTCTCGGACACGGAAATGATTTATTTTGTTTCTTTGTGCGGGGTGTGTTTTCCGCAAGTGGAACAAAACTTTTTCAATTCCAGTTTCTTTTCCCGTCGACGTCCCCGCACGTAGTGATAGTTACGGTTGTCGCATTGGGAACACGCCAACATAAACACGAAACGATCAGCAGCCATTGTCTTGCCCTCTCTTCGATTTTAAAAAATTACGCCAAGATGTCCGTGACAACGCCGGCGCCCACCGTGTGTCCGCCTTCCCGAATCGCGAACCGCACGCCTTTCTCCAGCGCCACCGGCACCATCAACTCCACTTCCACTTCCACGTTGTCCCCGGGCATCACCATCTCCACCCCCGG
>JAYRXX010000058.1:0-1962 GCA_041917295.1 Elusimicrobiota bacterium | reverse complement strand
TGAATACTATTTAAATATTGCCGGGACGGCGATGGTTGATACCGGGAGCGGAAATTTGGATGTTCACGATGTGTTTGAGAGCACAAGCCCGTTCCGTGTCTACATTGATACGACGCCGCCGGTGGCGGGGGCGTTGGAGGTCTATTTCTCGTCCGAGGCGGCGCGGGATCGAAATCAAGAGCAACGCATATCGACAGGGACTATGTGGGGAGATCCCAACCCGTATGTGACCTGGGATCCTACGGACTTGTTGGGCAAAGAGAGTTCCCGCAGTCCGGTGGAGGGGTGGACGGTGAGCTGGTCGACCGATTCGGCCGTCTTGCCCAGCGTGGATCGGGCCGAATTGACGAAAGACGTGGGATTTGAAATGGATTTAACGGGAGTGACAGAGTCACGGACGTATTACATTAAGGTTCGGGGATATGACCGGGCAGGGAACTGGACGGCGGACAAGGATGTTCCGGAGTTCATCTACCAATATACGCCGGACCAGATCGCGCCGCGGTGGAGCTCGAACCATATTGTGATGACCGGTGTTCGGTATCCGGCGATTGACGATACGATTCGGTTCGCGGCGGTGGCGCCAACAATCAACTTTGTGGATATCGGGTTTGAAGAGGAGATGTTGATCCCTGGCGATTCAATCCAGTTAATGATGTATCGGGACAGCGCTGGGACCAAAGTGGATAAACCTGCGTCTTTGATGTTGCCAACCACGTCGTATGTGACGGTGACAAGCGACTCAAAATCAATGGTGGTGTTGCCGTTCAACGCGACGGATTTGAAACCGGCGAGCCAGTATCGGTTTTTCAGTTCGACAAAACCTGCACCCACCGATCGGGCGAACAATCCGTTGCAGGCGCCGCTGGATATTTTGTTCTACACGGCCATGGACCCGGCGCAAAACGCGGTGTTCGTGAGCGAAGACGGGAACGTAAAAGTCTCGGTGCCGGCGGGAGCGTTGGGCATCGAGCCGGTGGGTGTCGCAATCAATGATGAACCGAAAAAGGTGTCGGTGGCGGGGGCGGCGAGTTTGCCAGGGTTGGTGGGCGATGCGGAAGAGTCCATGGGTCGGCAGATGGGAGGATCGTTTAAGAAGATCTTTTCTGTGAAAGAGTTGTCGGTGTTTGATACGAACGGGAAATTGCGGACGGCGGCGTATGGGGGCGACGTGCGGTTGTCGTTTGATATTAAAAACGACGCAAAGCTGGACAACGGGACGTCATACATGAAGGGAACTTCCATCCGCACGAAAGACCTGGTGATTTACGAACTGGACCAGCGGACCGGCGTGTGGAATAAAATGCCCGACAGCCAGGTGGATGAGGTGTCGGGCACGGTGTCCGTTCCGTTAAGGCACAACGGGACGTATGCGTTGGGCGGGTCGCCGAACTACGATTTGTCTACCGCCCATGCGTATCCGGTGCCTTACCGCGCCAACAGCGACCCGAACGGAATTCGGTTTACCTCTTTATCGAACCAAGGAACGATCAAGGTATTTACTTTGGATGGACAATTAATCCGAACATTCAACTTCGACAATGCTCCAGCGTGGGTTGAGTGGAATCCGGTGACCAGCGACGGGGGCGACCCGGTGGGATCGGACGTGTATCTGTACGTGATTGAAAACGACCAACAGCGTAAAGTTGGGAAGTTGATGGTGATCCGATGAGCGGGCGACGAGGGATGGGAGTGATTTTGAGCCTTGTGGCGTTGGCAGGGCTGGCGTGGTCGGAGTCGGCGGGGAAGACCACGGCCAACTTTCTGAAGATGGGTGTGGGTGGGCGCGGGGTGGCGATGGGGGAATCGCACACGGCGTCTGTGAACGACGCGACGGCGCTGTATTGGAACCCGGCGGGGTTGGGGTTGTTGACCCAAAACGAAATTGCGTTCATGCACAGCAACGCGTTGGAAGGGGTCACCCAGGACGTGCTGTATTACGCCCGGCCAACCGAGCGACTG
>JAYRXX010000057.1:0-206531 GCA_041917295.1 Elusimicrobiota bacterium | reverse complement strand
TGCGCTTTCCCCTGCTTGGAGAGAACTTGCAGGATCGACGCCGTCAACGTCGTCTTCCCGTGGTCCACGTGTCCGATCGTCCCCACGTTCACGTGAGGTTTCGTGCGCTCAAACTTGGGTTTTGCCATTTTTTCTCTCCTTGTTAAAACATCAATCTAAACACAGAACAGAGGCTCTTTTAAAATTACAACTCAGACCCCTCTCCCTGCCCTCTCCCAAGAGGAGAGGGAAAATCCAAAAAACTCAACTCCTCGCCCCACCTTAACTCAAGTCCCCTACCCATCCAAAAAAGACCCCTCTAAATTCAAGCCGTTTGGTAAAAAGGGGACGAATGTCCCCCGAATGGCCCTAGCGGCCGGCGGCTTGGGCGCCTTGGAACTTTTGGACAATCTCTTCTTGAACATTGCGTGGAGCCTCTTCGTAGTGGCTTGGCTCCATGCTGTAACTGGCGCGGCCTTGGGACAACGACCGCAACGTGGTCGCGTATCCAAACATTTCTTTTAACGGCACATGGCCGTGAATGAGGGTCACGTTGCCTTTGTTTTCCTGGCTCTCTATTTTACCACGGCGACGCATCAAATCGCCCATCACGTCGCCCAAATAATCTTTCGGCGTGGTTACGTCGATGCGCATGATCGGTTCCATCAACACGGGACTCGCGCGCCGCACACCGTCTTTCAAAGCCAACGACGCCGCAATTTTGAACGCCATTTCGTTGGAGTCCACTTCGTGGAAACTGCCGTCGAACAGAGTGGCCCGGAAATCCACCATGGGATACCCCGCCAACGGCCCCGCTTCCATGGACTCCCGCAACCCCTTTTCCACGGCCGGAATGTATTCCCGCGGCACGCGACCGCCTTTGATCTTGTCCACAAACTCGAACCCCGTGGCCGGAGGCAACGGTTCCAGCTCCAACCACACGTGGCCGTATTGACCCCGCCCGCCGGTTTGTTTGATGTATTTGCCTTCGGATTCCACCTTTTTGCGGAAGGTTTCCCGATAAGCGACTTGCGGTTGGCCCACGTTGGCCTGGACGTTAAATTCCCGTTTCATGCGGTCCACCAGAATATCCAAATGAAGCTCACCCATTCCGGCGATGATGGTTTGGTTCGTTTCGTTATCGGTGCGGACACGGAACGTAGGATCTTCTTCCGCCAATCGGTTCAACGCCAGCCCCATCTTTTCTTCATCGGCCTTTGATTTCGGCTCGATGGCCACCGAGATGACGGGTTCCGGAAACTTCATGGACTCCAAAATAATCGGGTTCTCTTCATCGCACAGGGTTTGGCCCGTGATCACCGATTTTAAACCCACCCCCGCCGCAATTTCGCCGGCAAACACTTCATCGATTTCTTCCCGTTTGTTGGCGTGCATCCGCAAAATGCGTCCCAACCGTTCCCGGTTCCGGGTGTTGGCATTGTACACATACGACCCCGACTTGATTGTACCCGAATAGACACGGAAATAGGTGACTTTTCCCACGTGCGGGTCGCTTTGAATTTTAAACGCCAAGGCCGAAAACGGCGTGTCGTCTTTGGCCTCGCGGAGCAACTCGCCTTCGCCGTCCACCTCGTGCCCTTTCGTGGGAGGAACGTCGACGGGCGACGGCAAATAATCGCACACCGCGTCCAACATGGGCTGGACGCCTTTGTTTTTAAACGACGAGCCGCACATCATGGGGAAAAATTTTCCGGTCATGGTGGCCTTGCGAAGAACCCGTTTGATTTCCTCTTTGGAGACCGGTTTGCCTTCCAAGAAATTGGACGCCAACGCGTCGTCGTGGTCGGCCAACGCTTCGACCATTTTTTCATGGTATTCCGCCGCTTTTTCTTTGAGATCGGCGGGAATATCGATGATCTCGAACTTGGCGCCAAGCTCCTCTCCGTCCCAGACGTGGGCCTTCATTTCCACCAAATCCACAATGCCTTTAAAGGAGCCTTCGGCTCCAATCGGGAGTTGGATTGGCACGCCTTGAACCCCTAATTTGTCATGCACCGATTTCACGCAATCGTAAAAGTCTGCGCCCACCTTATCCATTTTGTTGGCGAAAATGATTCGCGGCACATGGTACTGGTCCGCCAAGCGCCAGTTGGTTTCCGATTGAGGCTCCACGCCCTGGGACCCGTCGAGCAACACCACCGCGCCGTCGAGAACGCGCAACGACCGGTTCACTTCCGCCGTAAAATCGATGTGACCGGGCGTGTCGATGATGTTAATCTGACAATCGCGCCACCGGCAATAGGTCGCCGCCGAGGTGATGGTGATCCCCCGTTCCCGTTCCTGTTCCATCCAGTCCATGGTGGTCGTACCGTCGTGCACCTCACCGATCTTATGGATACGCCCGGTGTAATACAGAACCCGTTCGGTCGTGGTGGTCTTCCCCGCGTCGATGTGGGCGGTAATCCCGATGTTGCGAACTTTACTTAATGGAAATTGTCGTGGCATAAAAAATTTTTGTCTACCCTTTTATTTAACGTTTAAAGTAACCGCTTAAATCCCTCACCCTGCCCTCGCATCAGCGGCTCTGCCGCCCCCGGTACTGGGAGCTATGCGACCAGCCTCCCAAGAGGAGAGGGAAAATCAAAATCATATTTCAAGTCAGCTGAAAACCAAAAAACCATCCCCCACAATCACGCTTTGTGAAAAATGAGACGAAGGTCTCACCAGCGGTAATGGGCGAAAGCTTGGTTGGCTTCGGCCATCTTGTGTGAATCTTCCCGTTTTTTCATGACGGGCCCTTCTTTTTTGGCGCAGAGCAAAATTTCTTCCGCCAAGCGAGCGGACATGGACTTCCCAGTCTTGCCGCGCGCCACTTGCAAAATCCACTTAAAGGCAATTGTCTGGCCCCGTTCCGGCCGAACTTCGTTCGGGACTTGATAGGTCGCGCCGCCCACCCGCCGCGGACGCACTTCCAACAATGGCCGGGCATTTTCAATGGCCCGGTTAAAGACGGTCATGGCGTCTTCGCCGCTTTTTTCCTTGACCTGGTCCATGGCGCCGTAAAAGATCTTCTCCGCTGTCATCTTTTTTCCCATAAAATTGACCCGGCCGATAAATCGAGCCGCCAACACCGACCCAAACTTAAAATCCGGGTCGGGAATTCCGCGTTTTTCCCTGGGTTTTAGCGCTTTACGAGGCATCCGGTATCCCTTCTTTTATTTTTTTTCCGCGGCTTTCGGCCGCTTGGCGCCGTATTTCGAGCGCCCCTGCTTACGGTCGGTAACGCCCGTGGCGTCCAACGGTCCCCGGACGATGTGATAACGAACGCCCGGCAAATCTTTCACACGACCGCCCCGAACCAACACAATCGAGTGCTCCTGCAAATTGTGGCCCACACCCGGAATGTAGGCGGTCACTTCCATCCCCGTCGAAAGTTTCACCCGCGCCACTTTGCGCAACGCCGAGTTCGGCTTTTTGGGCGTGGTGGTGTACACCCGCGTGCACACGCCCCGCCGTTGAGGCGACGACCGCAACGCGGGCGCCTTCGTTTTGAAAACCATCGGCTCCCGGCCGGATCGAACCAATTGGGTTGTTGTCGGCATTGTTGCTTTCTCCTACGCCTTCGCGGCGACTGTTTGCGAACGAACCTGCCGTTCGCGGTCGTAATACCCGGACCCGGTCGGAATCAGGTGTCCGATAATGACATTTTCTTTAAGGCCCCGCAGGGGGTCCATCTGGCCCGTCGAGGCCGCGTCGGTGAGAACCCGCGTCGTCTCTTGGAACGACGCCGCTGAAATAAACGAGTCCGACGACAAAGACGCTTTGGTGATCCCCAACAGGATCGGCAACGCTTCCGCCGGTTCCCCGTTCGCCTCTTGAACCCGTCGGTTTTCCTTTTTAAAACGGGCTTTCGAGACAGTCTCGCCGATCAAGAAATCCGTTCCGCCGGACTTCGTGATCTGAACGTTCGACAACATCTGGCGGACGATCACCTCGATGTGCTTGTCGTTCATGCCCACGCCTTGCAACCGATACACTTCTTGAATTTCGTTAACCAAAAATTCTTGAACCTCTTTTGCGCCCCGCACGCGAAGGATGTCGTGGGGATTGACCGCGCCGTCGGTGAGCGGCTCGCCGACGCCCACGCGGTCGCCTTCGTAGACCACCAAATGTTTGCCTTGGGGCACGTTGTAATCCCGGGCCAGGGCCGTGTCTTCGTTGGTCACAGTGACTTTCATAGTTCCCCGGGCCGTTTGGCCCAGTTTCACCACACCGTCGATTTCCGACGTAATGGCCGAATTGCGCGGTTTGCGCGCTTCGAACAGTTCCGCCACACGCGGCAAGCCGCCCGTGATGTCTTTGCTCTTCGACACTTCTTGGGGGATCTTCGCCAGAACGTCGCCGGGCATCACTTTATCGCCGTCGTGAACTACCAGGTTGGTGTCCACCGGCAGAGGATAACCGGCCTTGCGTTTGCCCCCCTCGTTGATCACCACCTGCGGATGCAACTGCTCAGCCCGGTGCTCGATGATGACGCGTTCGATCAAACCGGTGATACGGTTCTTTTCTTCGTGCATGGTGATCCCGTCCATCACGTCGTGCAACTTCACCGTGCCTTCGTATTCCGTCACAATGGGAAGGGAATACGGATCCCATTGGGCCAACACGTCGCCCACGTCGGCCTTTTGCCCTTCCGCCACGCGCAAGCGCGCGCCGTAAGGAATGTCGTGGTGCTCCTTCTCCTGCCCGCCCGCCTCCCGCAACGACAACACCCCGTTGCGCGAAACGGAAATCAATACCCCGTCCCGGTTTTTAATCGTGCGCATGTTGAGGAACTTAACCGTTCCTCCTTTTTCCGCCGCCACCTGGGACTTTTGGACCACGCGGCTGGCCGTTCCACCGATATGGAACGTCCGCAACGTCAATTGCGTGCCCGGCTCGCCGATGGACTGGGCCGCAATCACCCCCACCGCCTCGCCCACTTCCACCCGTTTTCCCGTCGCCAAATTGAGCCCGTAACACTTTGCGCACACGCCGAACGCCGCCTCGCATGTCAACACGGAGCGAATCCGAATTCGATCGATGCCCGACGCCGCCACTTTTTTGGCCTGGGCCGCGGTAATCATCTCCCCCGCTTTCACCAACACTTCGTCGGTGGTCGGATCCACCACGTTGTCCAACGTGAACCGGCCCACCAACCGCTCTTCCAATGGTTCGATCACGTCGTCGCCCGACCGGATCGTCCCGATCCGAATGCCGTTGATCGTGCCGCAATCTTCGCTGTAAATCACAATGTCGTGGGCCACGTCCACCAACCGGCGCGTCAGGTAACCGGCATCGGCGGTTTTTAGCGCCGTGTCGGCCAACCCTTTGCGTCCGCCGTGCGTGGAAATAAAATATTCCAAAACCGTCAACCCTTCACGGAAATTCGAGATAATGGGCGACTCGATGATTTCGCCCACCGCCCCCGTGATTTTCTTCTGGGGCTTTTGCATCAGACCCCGCATGCCCGCCAGCTGGCGGATCTGCTGACGGCTTCCCCGGGCTCCGGAATCGGCCATCATGTAAACCGAATTGAACTTGCCTTCCTTAGGCGTATACACGGCCTGCTCGGTTTTTTTCATGTCGTCAAACATCACGTCGGCGATTTGGTCGGTGACGTGCGTCCACAAGTCGATGATCTTGTTGTACCGCTCCGAGTCGGTGATCACGCCGGCTTTGGACTGCTTTTCAATATCCCGAATTTCCTGCCGCGCTTTTTTCACCAATTCGTCTTTCAATTTGGGAATGTGCATTTCGGAAATGGAAATCGACAGTCCCGCTTGCGTCGCATACCGAAACCCCAACCGTTTTATTTCGTCCAGGAACGTCACCGTGCGGGTCACTCCCAGCTCCCGGTAACAACGGTCCACCAAATTCACCAGCTCTTTTTTGGTCACGGGGGTGTTCACGTATCCCAGCTCCGGCGGGACCACGCTGTTGAAAATCACTCGGCCCACGGTGGTGCTCTGTTTCCATTTGGACGCGTGATGCAACTCTTTTTCCGCCAACCCTTCTTCCACCAGAGCGTGCAGGCCTTTGACCTTAATGCGGGCATGCAAATCCACCTGAGTGGGGCTGGCTTGGTGAATCGCGATCACTTCCTCGCGACTGGCAAAAATTTTTCCTTCACCGGGAACCCCGGCCTTTTCCTTGGTCAGGTACGCGCACCCCAACACCATGTCCTGGGCCGGCACCGCGATCGGACGGCCGGACGCCGGAGACAAAATATTGTTCGTTGCCATCATCAACAGCCGCGCTTCCAACTGCGCTTCCAACGACAACGGAACGTGCACCGCCATCTGGTCGCCGTCAAAGTCCGCGTTGAACGCCGCGCACGTCAACGGATGAAGCTGAATGGCTTTCCCTTCGATCAACACCGGCTCGAACGCCTGGATTCCCAACCGGTGCAACGTGGGAGCTCGGTTCAACAACACCGGATGATTCTTGGTCACCTGCTCTAAAATGTCCCACACTTCGGGCTTCACCCGCTCCAACATCCGTTTCGCGGCCCGCAAGGTACAACTTTCCCGTTTCATCAACTCGTGGATAATAAACGGTTTGAACAACTCCAGCGCCATTTCTTTCGGCAAACCGCACTGGTGCAGTTTCAAGTTCGGACCCACAACGATCACCGACCGACCCGAATAGTCCACCCGTTTTCCCAAGAGGTTTTGACGGAAGCGGCCCTGTTTTCCTTTCAAAATATCCGATAACGATTTCAGAGGCCGATTGCCCGCCCCGACCACGACCTTGCCATGGACCCCGTTTTCCAACAACGCGTCCACAGCCTCTTGAAGAAGCCGCTTTTCGTTGTGGACCATCACCTCGGGCGCCCGCAGACCCTCGATGTGCTTCAACCGGTTGTTCCGGTTAATGATCCGCCGATATAAATCGTTCAAATCCGACGTGGCAAACCGACCGCCTTCCAGCGGGACCAAGGGTCGCAGATCCGGCGGAATCACCGGCAACACCGTCATAACCATGTTCTCCGGCCGCGTTCCCGACCGCACAAATCCTTCCAACACACGGAGCCGTTTGACCAACCGGGTCTTTTCCGCTTCAGAATTGGCCACCTTCAACTGAGCGCGGACCTCTTCCGACTCTTTTTTAACATCGATCTCTTCCAACAACTGGCGAATGGCCCCCGCACCAATCCCCACGGCCAGCTTGCCTTTGGTCTCTTCCTTGGCCTTGTGAAGTTCTTCGATGGACAACAACTGGCGGGCCTTGTATTTCACTTTTCCGTCGGAATCTTTCCACTCTTCCAACACGATATGGCGGGCGTAGTAGACCACCTTCTCGATGTCCGACAATTTCAAATTCAGCAACGTGCCCATGCGCGACGGCGATTTGCGCAAAAACCAAATGTGCGCCACCGGCACCGCCAGCTCGATGTGGCCCATGCGTTCCCGCCGGACCTTCGATTCGGTCACTTCCACCCCGCACCGATCGCACACCACGCCCTTGTACTTAATAAACTTGTATTTGCCGCAGTTGCATTCCCAATCACGGACCGGACCGAAAATGCGCTCGCAAAACAAACCGTCGCGCTCGGGCTTAAAGGTGCGGTAGTTAATCGTCTCCGGCTTGCGCACTTCCCCAAAACTCCACGACAAAACCTGTTCCGGCGATCCGATGGTGACCCGAATCGAGTCGAACCCCGAAAAGTTGAGTCCGCCCGGGGTCTTCTTTTTAACGTCTTTCTTTTTTTCAGCAAACAAGGTCGTCACCGGTTACTCCTTCGCCACAGCGGCTTCAGCCACAGGGACCTTCGCCTCGTCCATCGAAATGGGCTGGCCCGCTTTCAAGAGGTCCACACTCAATCCCAACGATTGCAGCTCCCGAACCAACACACGAAAACTTTCAGGCACGCCGGGCTCCGTCACCACGTCGCCGCGGATAATCGCTTCGTACATCTTCGTTCGCCCCTGAACGTCATCGGATTTGACCGTCAAAAATTCTTGCAACGTGTGGCTGGCCCCATAGCCCTCGATGGCCCACACTTCCATTTCGCCAAACCGTTGGCCGCCGAACTGCGCTTTGCCTCCCAGAGGCTGGCGCGTGATCAACGAGTACGGACCCGTGGAGCGCGCGTGAATTTTGTCTTCCACCAAGTGGGCCAACTTGATGATGTACATGTATCCCACCGTCACCTTGTTGGCGAACAGCTCCCCCGTGCGACCGTCGCGCAACGCAATGCGCCCGTCGTCTGAGGGAAGCCACTCTTCTTTCCAACCCTTTTCCAGAAGTTTCTTTTTGGCCTCGCGCATCATCTCATGAATCTGCTCTTCCGTGGCCCCATCAAACACCGGCGTCACCGCTTCCACACCCAAAATCTGCGCCGCCCACCCCAACGTCGCTTCCAACAACTGGCCCACGTTCATCCGCGAAGGAACACCCAAGGGGGAGAGCACCACGTCAATCGGCGTCCCGTCGGGCATGTACGGCATGTCTTCCGGCGGCAAAATTTTGGCCACCACGCCTTTGTTTCCGTGCCGACCCGCCAGCTTGTCGCCCACTTGCGTCTTTCGTTTGGAGGCGATATACACCTTCACCACCCGGTTGACCGTCACGGGCATTTCGTCGCCCATTTTGAAATTTTCTTTGTCCCGTGCCGATCGGCTTTTGGCTTCTTCAATGCGCCGTTCCGCCAAGGATTCAAACATGGTCTTCTGTTCTTGGGCTTGGGCCTTTGTGAGAGCCCCCTCGTCAAGCCGCGCCTGCACGTCCGCCAACTGGGCCTTTCGGTCCGCCCGAATTGTTTCGATGCGGCTTTCCAGTTCTTGGTCCATTTCTTTGATGCGCTTGTTCTCGTCTTTTTTGGCCATTTTTTCTTTGCGAACAAAGATCTTCGTGGCCAGAATTTTTCCCGTCACGCCGGGAGGAACACGCAAAGACGCGTCCATCACGTCTTCGGCTTTCTTTCCGAAAATCACTTTTAGCAATCGTTCTTCGGGCGTCGTCTGCTGATCGCCTTTGGGCGCCACTTTGCCCACCAGAATGTCCCCAGGCGCCACGTCGGCCCCCACGCGGATAATGCCCGTCTCGTCCAGGTTCGCCAACGATTCCGCCCCGACGTTCGGAATGTCCTTGGTGATCTCTTCGGCGCCCATTTTGGTGTCCCGGGCTTCAACCTGGAACTCCGAAATATGGATCGAGGTGAACACGTCGTCGCGGACCAGTCGTTCCGACAACAAAATCGCGTCTTCGAAGTTGTACCCTTCCCACGGCATGAACGCCACCAGCAAGTTGCGTCCCAACGCCAGCTCACCGTTTTGCGTCGCGGGCCCGTCGGCCAGAACGTCGCCTTTTTTGACCCGATCAAACTGTTTGACGCACGGCACTTGGTTGAGGCACGTGTCTTGGTTGGACCGCGCATACTTGCGCAACGGATACAGGTCCACCCCGCCTTTCCCTTCTTCCGAGTACACCGCCACGTGGTCGCTGTCGGCCGACAACACCACCCCGCCCCGTTTGCTGATTTCCACCGCGCCGGAGTCCCGGGCCACACGGTCTTCGATGCCTGTCCCCACCAACGGTCGTGTCGGGAACAACAACGGCACCGCCTGCCGTTGCATGTTCGATCCCATCAGCGCCCGGTTGGCGTCATCGTGTTCCAAAAAGGGAATCAACGCCGCTGAGGTGGACACCACCTGCACCGGCGAAATGTCCATGTAGTCCACGTCGTCCGGTCCCTTTTGAGGGAAATCGCCTTTGTGTCGGCACGCAATCAAATCCGTCGTAAATTTACCGTTCTTGTCCACCGGCGCGTTCGCCTGGGCAATCACGTAATTGTCTTCCTTGTCCGCGGTCAAATAGTCCACGTCGTTGGTCACACGGCCTTTTTCAACTTTCCGATAAGGTGTTTCAATCAAGCCATATTGGTTGATTCGGGCGTAACAGGCCAACGAGGTGATCAAACCAATATTCGGGCCTTCCGGCGTTTCGATGGGACACAGCCGACCATAGTGGGTGTGATGAACGTCCCGCACTTCGAAGCCCGCGCGCTTACGGTTGAGACCGCCCGGTCCCAGGGCCGAGAGACGCCGCTTGTGGGTCATTTCAGCGAGCGGGTTGGTTTGGTCCATGAACTGCGAAAGCTGACTGGATCCAAAAAACCGCCGAACGGCGGCCACCACCGCCGCGGCGTTTACCAACGTCCGGGGCGTGAGCTGATTGTTCTCCTGCACGTTCATCCGCTCACGAACCAAACGCGCCATTTGGGCCAACGCGGCCCGAACTTGATTTTCCATCAGTTCGCCCACCGACCGAATTCGACGATTGCCCAAATGGTCAATGTCGTCAATCTCGACCTTCGTGGTCACCGATCCGAAAGTGTGCGTTGTCGCTTCGTTGTTCAACAAAATCATGTACTGCAACGTGGCGATAATGTCTTCCCGCGCCAACGTCCGACGGCGCTCGTTGGGTACCTCAAACTTGAAATCCTTTCGCTCCGCCAGCGCTTCCAAAAAGGGCAAAAGTTTCCGGTTGATCTTGAACCGGCCCACTTTCGTTAAATCATATTTTCGAATGGATTTGAACAGCATGTTTTCCAGGTAGCTTTCCGCTTGCTCGGGAACGATGAACTCCTGGGCGCGCACCACGCGATAGATGGCTTGAATCGCTTCCTTGCGGGTTTTGATGTTGTCTTTCAAGAGGGTGTTACGAATCGCCACATCGTTGATCTGCGGGTCCATCTTCAACACGTCCACCGACCGAACCTTCCGATCCTGCAAACGCAAAAACATTTCCCGGGTGATCTCTTTGTTGGCTTCCATCACCACTTCGCCGGTGGTCGTGTCCACGCAATCACGGGCCACGATTTTGCCAACCACTTCTTCCGGAGCGAGGTTGCCCAACGTCAACGTTTCAACATCGTAAAACAACGACAAAATTTCCGCGTCCGACTCGATCCCCATGGCGCGAATCAGCGTGGTGGCCGGAATCTTCCGTTTTTTATCGATCCGGACAAATATAGCGTTGTTTAAATCAAATTCGAATTCCACCCAGGCTCCCCGGTAAGGAATCAGGCGGGCGAAATAAAGTTTTTTTCCATACGACGAAATCTTTTTCTCTTCGTCTTCTTCGAAAATGACACCGGGCGATCGGTGCAACTGGCTGACCACAACCCGTTCCACCCCGTTGATCACAAACGTCGCCGGAGCCGTCATGAGCGGCAAATCGCAAAAATACACCTCTTGTTCGGTCAACACCTTCGGCTTGCCGCCCGGTTGCTTTTGCACCAACCGCAACCACGCCCGCAATTGCGCCGAGTGGTTCCCATCTTTGCTCAACGCCTCGTTTACCGAATAGCGCGGTTGCCCCAACGTGTAATGCATGAATTCCAACGAGAGAATCTCGTCGGTGCTCGTGATCGGGAATACGTCCATGAACGCCGCCTGGAGCCCCTGGATCTTGCGATCGGAGGGCGCCACGTCTTTTTGAAGAAACTCTTCGTATGAACGTGTCTGCATCTCCAGCAATGGCGGCAACTCGATGGTCGGACGAATACGAGCAAAGGACGTCTTTTTCATAGGCGGTTAACTCGGTTCTCCCTCAAATTTTGACGATTGAGTTTATTGGCTTTCCTTTCCAAACATCCACAACGGGAATGTTCTTTCGAACACCCCACGGAAAGGCTGGCTTATTTGACTTCGACAGTGGCGCCTACGTCCGCCAACTTTTTCTTCATATCTTCCGCGGCGTCTTTCGATAAGCCGTCTTTCACGTTTTTCGGAGCGGCCTCAACCAAATCCTTGGCTTCTTTCAAGCCCAGACCCGTCAGCTCGCGAACCACTTTGATCACGTTGATCTTTTGCGCGCCCGCGCTTTGCAACACAACAGAGAAACTGGTTTTTTCTTCAGCGGCCGGTGCGGCGCCCGCGGCGGCCGGAGCAACGCCACCCGCAACCATCGCCGGAGCGGCGGTAATTCCATACTTCTCTTCCAACCCTTTCACGAGCTTATGAACGTCGAGAATGGTCCATCCGTCAATCGATTCCATCACATCGTCTGCTGTGCATTTCGCCATATTTCCTCCGATTGGGGACATTCGTCCCGTTGGGACATTCATCCCGTTGGGACATTCGTCCCGCTTGGACATTTGTCCTTACACACATTCATCCCGTTGGACTACTGTCCCAGGATCGCACTCATCGCGGACCGCCGCCCCAAGCATTTTACTCGAGACAACAGCCCCTTTTGAAACCTACGCGCCCTTCTCTTTCTTTTTGGCGATTTGGTCTAACAGGCTCGCCAGGTTCCTCAAATCCGCTTGCAACACACCCGCAAACTTCGTTAACGGGCTGTTGAGTTGCGCGGCGAACTGAGACAACAAAACTTTCCGCGGCGGCAACGACGCCATCGCTTTTAAATCCCCGGGCTTAATAACTTTTCCGTCAATGTAGCCCGCGCGAATCTTCATGTTCGCGTGGCCTTTTTCAAAATCCACCAACACCTTCAACCCCGCCACCGCGTCGCCTTTCTGAATAATCAGAGCCGACTGGCCTTTAAAATACTCCCCAAACCCCACGTCGATCCCTTTGTTTTTCAAGGCGATCTTCGCCAATCTGTTTTTGACAATCTGGCATCGCGCCTGCAACGGACGCAGCTTCCCTCGCAGTTCGTTCAACTCTTGGGTCTTGACCCCCACGTAACCCGCCACCACAAGCCCTTGCAGGCCGTCGAAGTCTTTCGTGAGCGTATCCACCGCCGCTACCCGTTCTTTTCGGAGACTTGGCATTTTGTCCTCTAAAATTAAAAAAACACTCCCCCCGGACGGTGAAGAGTGTTTTCTTCATCGCGCCTCGGTAGGGCGGCCTTATCTAAGGCCAATTGAGCCCACCCCCGCCGTTGTCGACGGAACCGGACCCCTACTGTCTTTGCCGCGGAATGGTCAGGAATTCGTTCCCTGCAGCCTGCGGATTATATCAAACTTTATTTCATCTTTCAAGTGCCAGAGGCACAGTTCCCGGCGCCGACCTACTCTCCCGGGACCTTGCGGTCCGAGTACCATCGGCGTGGATGGGCTTAACGGCCGTGTTCGGAATGGGAACGGGTGTGACCCCATCACGAATAGCACCGGGAACTCTGCCCCCGTCGTGTTCTTAAACTCACCAATAGGAAAGTCAAGCGTTGTCTCGTTAGATACAAAGATGCGACTAAGTCTCACGGCCGATTCGTAAGGGTTAGCTCCACGGGTTACCCCGCTTCCACACCCCTCCGATCAATCCAATAGTCTATTGGAGGCCTTTAGGTTCCACAAGGGAACAGGGACTTCTCATCTTGAGGTGGGCTTCACGCTTAGATGCTTTCAGCGTTTATCCCGTCCGCGCAGTAGTTATCCGGCCATGGCCCGGGTGGGCCAACCGGTACGCCAGAGGCGCGTTCATCTCGGTCCTCTCGTACTAGAGACGACTCACTCTCAAAAGTCCTGCGCCTACGGTAGATAGAGACCGTACTGTCTCACGACGTACTGAACCCAGCTCACGTACCGCTTTAATTGGCGAACAGCCAAACCCTTCCCACCGACTCCAGCGGGAGGATGCGATGAGCCGACATCGAGGTGCCAAACCGGATCGTCGATATGGGCTCTTGGATCCGATACACATGTTTCCCCATTTCCATGGGGTGCAGACTATATCATCATCCCATACAATGTATGGGCGCTTGGCGTGTTACCTTGGTCATATATTTGTTTTGCCGGCTCGGCAAAACACAAACCAAAGTCGTGCCGGACGAAACCCTTGTACGCAGGAGATCGTCGCGACGTCTTTTCAGACGTGGCACAGTCGTTACAGATGCAATTTTGGCCGTTGCTCCGACCTATTTTTTACACCCACGGTATTGCCCTCTTCCATCAAAGACGTGTGCCTTTGCGCGCCCACAGCGCGTGTGTTTTCAACAATGGAACGTCGGGTTTCACCGTTCAAAGCCAAGTTTTTTATCCTGTGCAATTACTCGCACAGGGGCCTATTTTTAGTTAAGCCTGTTATCCCCGGGGTAGCTTTTATCCGTTGAGCGATGGCAATCCCACAATCAACCACCGGATCACTAGATCCTCGTTTCCGATCTGCTTGGCTTGTAGGCCTCGCAGTTAAGCTCTCTTCTGCTCTTGCACTCGACAGGCGATTTCTATACGCCTTGAGAGAACCTTGGAACGCCTCCGTTACTCTTTAGGAGGCAACCGCCCCAGTTAAACTGCCCGCCTGCTACTGTTCCCCGGCCGGTTAGACGGCACGGGGTTAGCTCCTCAGAACCGAAAAGGTGGTATTTCAAGGACGCCTCCATCCCGCCCGAAAGCGAGACTTCAAAGGCTCCCACCTATCCTACGTATCCAGTCCCAAAAAGCAATAACAAGTTACAGTAAAGCTCCACGGGGTCTTTTCGTCTGACCGCAGGTAATCCGCGTCTTCACGGATACCACAATTTCGCCGAGCCTCTCGCCAAGACAGCGGAGCCTTCGTTAAGCCATTCGTGCAGGTCGGAACTTACCCGACAAGGAATTTCGCTACCTTAGGACCGTTATAGTTACGGCCGCCGTTTACCGGGGCTTAAGTTCAAAGCTTCGGACCCTTGCGGACCCTGACCTCTCCCCATGACCTTCCGGTACCGGGCAGGCTTCACACCCTATACGTCATCTTGAGATTTCAGCAGAGTGCTGTGTTTTTGTTAAACAGTCGCGGCTCCCCTTTCACTGCGGCCCATCGAACCTCCGGGTTTGCGTTAACGCCCCCTTCAATTCAACAGGCACCCCTTCTTCCGAAGTTACGGGGCCAGTTTGCCGAGTTCCTAAGCGAGAGTTCGCTCGCGCGCCTGAGGATATTCTCCTCGCCTACCTGTGTCGGTTTGCGGTACGGACACACAATGCAGTAACCACGGGGATTTTCTTGGCAGCGGAGTTGGGCCACTTCGCACGTGTTGCCACGCGCTCGCGCTCGGCTTTCGGGATTAACGGACCTCCGGATTTGCCTAGAGATCCTCCCTACCGCCTTGGACCGGGAACCTTCTGCCGGCCGGCTTACCTTTCTGCGTCCCCCCTTGGTGTGACCCACATTATGTGGTTCAGGAATATTAACCTGATGCCCATCATCTACGCCTTTCGGCCTCGACTTAGGATCGACTGACCCTGTTCAGACGAACTTTAAACAAGGAAACCTTAGGCTTGCGGCGGGGCTGATTCTCACAGCCCTTATCGCTACTTATTCCGACATCCTCACTTCCGTTTCGTCCAGCACTCCTATCGGTATGCCTTCATCCTACAACGGAACGCTCCCCTACCCCGTGAAATGGACGAATCCACTTCACAGCCGTGACTGCGGTATCAGGTTTGAGCCCCGGACTTTTTCGGCGCGACTTAACTTGACGAGTGAGCTGTTACGCACTCTTTAAAGGATGGCTGCTTCTAAGCCAACCTCCTCGCTGTCTGAGTCAAATCACATCCTTTACCACTTAACCTGAATTTTGGGACCTAGGTCGACGGTCTGGGTTGTTCCCCTCTTGCGCACGAAGCTTAGCCCTCGTGAACTGACTGCGGAGTTTTCCCGTATGTATTCGGAGTTTGGTTAGATTCGGAACCGAGGTATTCGGCCCTACACTATCCAGTGCTCTACCTCACACGGTCATCGCTCCACGCTAGCCCTAAAGCTATTTCGGGGAGAACCAGCTATCACCAGCCTCGATTGGCCTTTCACCCCTAACCCAAGCTCATGCAGGACATTTTCAACTGTCAACGCTTCGGGCCTCCATCACCGGTTAAGGTGACTTCACCCTGTCCTGGGTTAGATCGACTGGCTTCGGGTCTACTATTGCATACTTGTCGCCCGTTAAGACTCGCTTTCGCTACGGCTCCGCACCTTCCAGGTGCTTAACCTTGCATGCAACAGTAACTCGCCGGATCATTCTTCAACAGGCACGACGTCGAGCATTCCCCTTGCGGGGCATAGCTCTTCGTCTGCTTGTAAACGCACGGTTTCAGGTTCTTTTCACTCCCCGTCAGGGGTCCTTTTCACCTTTCCCTCGCGGTACTTGTGCACTATCGGTCGCCAGAGAGTATTTAGCCTTGGAGAGTGGTCTCCCCGGATTCACGCCGAATTTCACGTGCTCGGCGTTACTTAGGTACCCATCGTGAGCCGCTTCGTTTTCGCTTACGGGACTCTCACCCTCTTTGGTCGGCCTTTCCAGGCACGTTCGACTAACGAAGCGATTTTTGACTCACCGGCTCTAAACCGGACAGGCCCTGCAACACCCAACATAGGTTGGGTTTAGGCTGTTCCCCGTTCGCTCGCCACTACTGAGGGAATCTCGTTTGATTTATTTTCCTCCAGGTACTGAGATGTTTCACTTCCCTGGGTTGTCTCGACAACGGTACCTCTTCCGGTTTCCCGAAAGCCTTTCCATTGTCGTTCCGTGATTTGTCACCACGGAGGGTTTCCCCATTCAGAGATCTCCGGATCAAAGGTTGCTTGCACCTCCCCGGAGCGTATCGTCGCTGGCCACGTCTTTCTTCGACTTCTGGCGCCAAGGCATCCACCATGCGCTCTTAGTAACTTAGCCGCATCTTTGTATCCTCAGTCGCATCGCGCAACTCAAGGCGCCGGAGTGTTACCCCCGACGTCTATTGAAGCTCGATACAACATTACGATTAGACGCTTGACTTTCCTATTCGTGTGTCAAAGAACAGCCGATTCGTGGCTCAATCTTCACCAGGAACCGACTTAACTTCAAAATTTTAATTAAAGATCAAAATGGAGCTGATCGGGATCGAACCGACGGCCTCCTGCTTGCAAAGCAGGCGCTCTCCCAGCTGAGCTACAGCCCCCCGGCACTCCACATTCCGCCCAAACTGGGCGGAAGTGGACTCGAACCACCGGCCTCACCCTTATCAGGGGTGTGCTCTAACCAGCTGAGCTATCCGCCCAAATCGAAACCAAAGATCCATACTAGTCAAATTTCCAGGGGTGTCCCATCATACAACCTGGGACGTTACCTAGCGGCAACGTGCTCTAACCAGCTGAGCTATCCGCCCGAAACTTAAAGCCCCTATTCATCTCCAAACACCATTTCGCAAGCCAGTGAGCGCCCCAGGCGCAACCGACGATCGACCTCTTTCAGCGACACCGAAGTGCCCTGAAATACTCCTTAGAAAGGAGGTGATCCAGCCGCACGTTCCCGTACGGCTACCTTGTTACGACTTCACCCCAATCACCAATCACAACTTGGGCCTGGCGAAGCCAGGACTTCTGTTGCAACGGACTTTCGTGGTGTGACGGGCGGTGTGTACAAGGCCCGGGAACGTATTCACCGCAGCCTGCTGATCTGCGATTACTAGCGATTCCGCCTTCATGTGGGCGGGTTGCAGCCCACAATCTGAACTGGGGCGACTTTTGTGGGGTTGGCTCCATCTTGCGATTTCGCATCCCTCTGTAGTCGCCATTGTATCACGTGTGTCGCCCTGGACATAAGGGCCATGAGGACTTGACGTCGTCCCCACCTTCCTCCCCGTTATCCGAGGCAGTCTCCTAAGAGTGCGCCGCTTGCGCGGGTGGCAACATAGGATAGGGGTTGCGCTCGTTGCGGGACTTAACCCAACATCTCACGACACGAGCTGACGACAGCCATGCAGCACCTCGGCCGACAACCGACTTTACGGTTCGCCTCCGCTTTCACAGAGACTACTACCGGCCGTTCGAGCCCAGGTAAGGTTCTTCGCGTTGCGTCGAATTAAACCACATGATCCACCGCTTGTGCGGGCCCCCGTCAATTCCTTTGAGTTTCAACCTTGCGGCCGTACTCCCCAGGCGGCTCATTTAATGCGTTAGCGTCGACACAGGAGGGGTCGATACCCCCCATATCTAATGAGCATCGTTTACGGCTGGGACTACCAGGGTATCTAATCCTGTTTGATCCCCCAGCTTTCGTGGATGAGCGTCGATGGTGGTCCAGAGACTTGCTTTCGCCATTGGTGTTCCTCCCGATATCAACGCATTTCACCGCTACACCGGGAATTCCAGTCTCCTCTCCCACATCCAAGCCTGACAGTATCTTCTGGCCTCCCTGGGTTAAGCCCAAGGCTTTCACAAAAGACTTATCAAGCCGCCTGCCCACGCTTTACGCCTAGTAATTCCGAGTAACGCTCGCCACCTTCGTCTTACCGCGGCTGCTGGCACGAAGTTAGCCGTGGCTTATTCGCCGGTTACCATCAGTCGGCGTTGTTCACGCCGCTATTTTTCACCAGCAAAAGGAGTTTACAATCCGAAGACCTTCGTCCTCCACGCGGCATCGCTGCTTCAGGGTTTCCCCCATTGAGCAAAATTCCCCACTGCTGCCTCCCGTAGGAGTATGGCCCGTGTCTCAGTGCCATTGTGACCGGTCGTCCTTTCAGACCGGTTACCCGTCGTCGCCTTGGTGGGCCGTAACCCCGCCAACTAGCTGATAGGCCGTGAACCCCTCCTCAAGTGCCCCTTGCGGAGCTTTAACCCCATCCTGATGCCAGGACGTGGTCTCACGCGGTATTAGCTCCGGTTTCCCGGAGTTATCCCCCGCTCGAGGGAAGATTGTCCACGTATTACTCACCCGTTTGCCACTACCTCTGACGATAAACTGCCAAAGATCGTTCGACTTGCATGTGTTAGGCATGCCGCCAGCGTTCACTCTGAGCCAGGATCAAACTCTCCGTAAGATTGTGGCCGCGCCCTTGCGGGCACGACTCAAACTTGAGAGGTTTGGTTATCGGCTCTTGTGGAATTGCTTGAGTTTCAACTACACAAGCTTTATTCACACCTGAACGTCGTATACCAATCGGCATCGAGAAGCACCCTCTCCGGATTCCCTGGTTAGGAAACCCATCGATTGGGGCGCTCACCCGCTTGCGCGAATGGTTGTTTGGAAATGTCAAAGAGCTAAACTTCAAAATCGGCCCGATTATAGAAAAAAATTCCCAGGGACGCAAGAGCCCTCTTTCAAAGGACCCTCTTTTCGTCCTCTGGCGTCGGCCCTCGGGGAGAGCCGGAAATCGTGTTGTCAAATTGGCCCGGCGTTTTTGTTGCGCCGTGAACTGGCCAGAATTTAACACATACCTCTGTTCCTGTCAAGCACTTTTTTTAAAAAAAAGTTAAACTTTCTTTGACCGACGGAGATGACCTTGAAAATCACACCACTGCCCTTGCCCGGACTTGCGCTGTTGGAACCGCGCGTCTTTCGCGACCCGCGCGGATTTTTCTTTGAAAGCTTCAACGCCGCCGATTTTTCCCGGGCCGGCCTGCCCACCGATTTTGTCCAAGACAACGTGAGCCGCTCGGCGCGCGGAACCGTCCGCGGACTTCATTTTCAGCGCGCGCCCCACGCCCAAGGCAAACTGGTCCGGGTCCTGGACGGCGAAGTCTTCGACGTGGCGGTGGACCTTCGGACCCATTCCCCCACCTTCGGGCAATGGCACGCCGAAACCCTCTCCGCCGACAACGCCCGCGCCCTCTACATCCCGCCGGGGTTCGCCCACGGATTCTGCGTCACCAGCCCGTCGGCCCTCTTCGCCTACAAAGTCACCGCGCCCTACGTCCCGTCGGCGGAAGGCGGCCTGCGCTGGGACGATCCCACGTTGGCCATTCCTTGGCCCATCGCGCCGGACACCGCCTGTCTTTCGGCGCGGGACAAAGAATGGCCCCCCTTTTCAAAAGACGGACTATAGCTTCGCGGGCCGCGACATGCGGTGGAGCAACGACAACCGCTGTGTGATGTCCGGCGGCCGAACCGTCCGCAAACGTTCCAACGAAAATTTTTCGACCGTGAAACTGGCCATCACCGTGCCATAGAACAGCGCTTGATGGAGGGTGTTTTCGTCCAATCGGTTTCCCTTTTTATTCAGGTAACCGACAAACCCTCCGGCAAACGTGTCCCCGGCGCCCGTCGGGTCAAAAACTTCTTCCAACGGATACGCCGGCGCGGCGAACACATTTTTCTTGGAAAACAAAAGCACCCCGTGCTCGCCCTTTTTAACCACCACAAACTTGGGGCCCCAGGACTGGATCAACCGCCCCGCTTGGATCAGACTGGCCTTGCCCGAGAACTGGCGCGCTTCCCCGTCATTGAGCACCAAAATGTCAATTTCCCGGCACAGGGCCCTCAAGCTCTCTTTCTTGGTGGAGATCCACAGGTTCATGGTATCGGCGGCAATCAGCTTGGGGCGGCGGACCTGGCGCAAAACGCGAATCTGAAGGTCGGGATCGATGTTGGCCAGAAAAACGCAGTCGGCATTGCGATAGGCGTCCGGCAAATTGGGCGTAAATTTCTCGAACACGTTAAGGCGCGTGTCGAGGGTTTTGGCCTCGTTTAAATCGTATTCATAAAAACCCGACCAGCGAAACGTTTCCCCGTCCGCCACCTGCAACCCATCCAAGTTGATTTTGCGCCGACGAAGAAGGTCCAAATGGGCCCCCGGAAAATCCCGCCCCACCACGCCGACCAACTTGATGTCGGAAAAAAAACTAGCCGAATAGGAAAAATAAACCGCGGACCCGCCCAAGGCGTTCGACCGCTCTCCAAAGGGTGTTTTAACCGAATCCAACGCCACCGATCCAACGACGACAACGCTCACGTGATTCTCCTTTGTTTTAATTTCGTGCGGCCGGGAACATCATCTGCGTTTTTCGAGCCGGCGCAACCGGCGAACGGCCTTTTGGTGATCTTCGTAGTTGACCGAAAAAATGTGCCCGCCGGCTCCGTCTGACACAAAATACAAAAAATTCACCGGCGCGGGCGCCAACGCCGCCGCCAACGATTCCCGCCCCGGGCTGGCAATGGGCCCCGGGGGAAGACCGTAACGCCGGTAGGTGTTGTAGGGAGAATCGACTTGAAGGTCTTTTTTGTACAGGGGGTTTTTCCAACCGCCGAGGGCGTACTGAACGGTGGGATCGCACTCCAGTCGCATGCCGACTTTCAGTCGATTGTGATAGACCGCCGAAACAGCGGCCCGCTCATCGGCGCGGCCCGATTCCCGCTCAATCATCGACGCCAGGGTCACCAGTTCCCGCGCGGTCCACCGACGTCCGTCCCCCAATCGGAAAGTCGACTCGGGCCCGTCGATCGGCCCGGAAAGAGGGGTTAGAACGCCTCGGCTCTGGGCCGACCTCACGACGTCTTCCCAAACGTTTTGAAACCGATCGCGCAAGGCCTCCACCACCTGGCCCGCCGCAACGAGGGGATCGAAATAATAGGTGTCGGGAAAAAGAAATCCTTCCCAGGGGCTTGCCTCGGTGAGAAAATCCATGGCCCGGCAGACGCCCACCGCGTCCAACCGTTGGGCCATCTGCCAGACGGCGAACCCTTCCGGGAAGGTCACCTTGACGGTCGCCCCCCGTCCGGCCAACAACGATCGAAGAATTTGGTCGGCCCGCTGACGGGGCGCGACACGGTAAAAGCCGGCCCGCAATTTTTGGTCCGCGCGCAATACCCGCGCCAACGTTTCCAGCCACAGGGACGACCGAACGTAACCGCCGGCACGAAGTTGGCGGGCAATCCGCCGGGCGCTGGTTCCGGGCGCAATTTCAACCAAACCGCCGTTGTTTCCCGAGGGGGGAAGGTTGACCCACATCAGGCCCGTGACAAGCACGAGCCCACCAAGAGTTCCCGCCAATCCGATCCAACGCCATCTCGTCATGGTGTTGTCTCCTCGGCGGTCCGCGGGTTGGTTTCCCCCGCACCCAGAGAAGAAGACGCCCCCCGCTCTCGGTCTAAAAACGATTGCAAAAGCAACGCGGCCGCCGCCCGGTCCACGCGCCCTTTGGCTTTTTGAAATCCGCCGCTTTCCCGCAACCGCCCCTCGGCCTCCCAGCTCGATAAGCGCTCGTCCCAAAAAATCACCGGGAGCCCCGCCGCTTCCAGTTTCGAAGCCAACGCCCGAACCGCCCCGGCACTTTCGCCTTCGGTCCCGTTCATGTGTTTGGGCAGTCCCAACACCACGGCGGCGGCGCGGCGTTCTTTGGCCAGATTCGCCAATGTTTGAACCAGTCCGGCCACGGATTTGGGTTCCAGCGTGGACAACGGGTGGGCCATGCGCCCCAACTCGTCGGAAACCGCAACGCCCACCCGGCGACGGCCCCAGTCCACACCCAGATAGATCTTCGTCACCGGGCCAAAATATCAAACCCTTCCGAAAACCGCAATTACCGGAGAACCCTTTCGCTGTTTATTTTGCCAAACGACGGATGACGCCGACCACGCTGTCGGGGTTCAACGAAATGGAATCAATCCCCGCCTTGACTAAGAATTCGGCAAAGTCGGGATGGTCCGAAGGGGCTTGGCCGCAAAGGCCCACCTTGCGGCCTTTGGCGTGGGCACGGCGAATCACGTCTTCAATCATCCGCAACACCGCGGGGTTTCGTTCACTGAAGAGCGAAGCCAACGTGCCGGAATCCCGGTCCACCCCCAGAGTCAATTGGGTCAGGTCGTTGGACCCGATGGAAAACCCGTCAAACCGGTCGGCGAACTCTTCCGTGAGAATCACGTTGGAGGGGATTTCACACATCACATACACTTCCAGACCCGCCTCGCCCCGTTTCAATCCGTTATTGGCCATCTCCGCCAAAACCTTGTCGGCCTCCTCCGTCGTTCGGCAAAAGGGCACCATGATCACCACGTTGGTTAAACCCATTTCGTCGCGCACTTTTTTGAGGGCACGGCATTCAAGGGCGAACCCGTCCCGGTAGTTGGGGTGGTAATAGCGGGACGCGCCCCGCCACCCGATCATGGGATTTTCCTCTTTGGGCTCGAACGGTTTGCCGCCCAACAAGTTGGCGTACTCGTTGGTTTTAAAATCGGACAACCGGACGATCACGGGGTGCGGGTGCTGAGACGCGGCGATTTGGGCCACTCCCGACGCCAATTGATCGACAAAATAGTCGGCGGGCCGCTTGTAGCCGCGGGTGAGCCGATCAATTTTCCGACGGGTCAAGGGGTCCAACCGTTCCGGATGGACGAGGGCCATGGGGTGGACACGGATCACGTCATTGATTAAAAATTCCAGCCGGGCCAACCCAATCCCCTGAACCGGCAACCGCCACCACTGAAACGCCGCCGCCGGGCTGGCGATATTTAACAGGAGAGGGGTTTTGGGGACCGGCAGTTTTTCCAACGAGGTCTCCACCGCTTGAAATTTGAGAGCCCCGGCGTAAACGCGGCCCCGTTCCCCTTCCGCGCACGAAAGGGTTATGGCCTGCCCGTTTCGAATGACGGCCGTCGCTCGCCCGGTGCCCACCACGGCGGGGATGCCCATCTCCCGACTAACGATGGCCGCGTGGGAGGTGCGCCCGCCATGGTCGGTAATAATCCCCGCCGCTTTCTTCATCACAGGCACCCAGTCCGGGTCCGTGTTGGATGTCACCAAAATGCTCCCGATTTTAAACCGCGCTATCTCCTCCGGTCTTTTGATGATTTGAGCGGGGGCCGCGGCAATGGCATCGCCCACGGCCAAACCGTCCACCAAAAGTTTCCCACGCTCTTGCAGGCGGAAAGTCCGCAACACACCGACGGCCTTTCGGCTCTGGAATGTTTCCGGCCGAGCTTGAACCAAAAACAATGGCCCCCCGGGCCCGTCTATGGCCCATTCCATATCCATGGGTTTGCCGTAATGCTGTTCGACGGACACGGCCCACTGGGCGAGGGAACGAATTTCCTGGTCGGTGAGAACAAACCGGCGCTGTTCGGTTGCCGTGGTCCGAACATTTTTCGTTTGGCCCTCCGCGGCGTAGACCATTTTTAATTTTTTATCGCCCAACCGCGAGGACAGAATGGGGCACACATCCGGCGTGTCGAGCAACGGTTTAAACACCACATGCTCGTCGGGGGTCACGCGCCCCTGAACCATGTTTTCGCCCAGCCCCCAGACCGCGTTGATGACGACCACCCGGGGGAACCCCGTGTCGGTGTGCAGGGAAAACATGACTCCCGCTCCAGCGCGGTCGGAACGCACCATCTTCTGAACACCCACCGACAGCGCCACGCGCCTGTGGTCAAAGCCTTTTTCTTCCCGATACCGAATGGCCCGGTCGGTGAAAAGGCTGGCGAAACACCGTCGAACGGCGTCCAAAAGAGCCGTTTCGCCTCGAATGTTTAGGTAACTTTCGTGTTGTCCGGCGAAACTGGCGTCGGGCAAATCTTCGGCGGTGGCACTGGATCGAACCGCCACGTCCAGGGCCGTGCCTCCGGTCTCTTGACAAAGCCGTCGGTAGGACCCCACAACGGCTTCGGCCAACCCCGGCGGCCATGTTCCTTTTGACATCAATCGGCGCAGGGTGCGGCCCGTTGTGCTCAGCGATTGTCGGCCGGATTGGTAGCGGGCTAAGTTGTGGTCGAGCGGTTGGCGCAAACGATTGTGATCGATGAACGCTCGAAAAGCGTCGGCCGTGGTGGCGAACCCGGGCGGGACCCGCACGCCCTTCGGGCCCAAGGAACGGATCAACTCACCCAGGGACGCGTTTTTGCCCCCCACGCGAGCGATGTCATTGAGACCCACATTTTTGAAGTCAACGACCCATTCCACGGGACACCTCCGGACCGCGTGCTTTGATTCTAACGCGAGGGGGTAATGTTTGGGAATGATCCCCGTCAGGTGGGGGAACGTATGAGTTGGGTGAGCTTTGGAAGATCCAAGAGGGTGATGGATTTGTCGTCTAACCGAATCAACCCTTTTTTCCGAAATTGGCTAAGGAGCCGGATGGTGGTTTCCTGGGTGGTTCCGATCATTTCGGCCATTTCTTCACGGGTCAACGACAAGGAGATCCGCAGGCCCTGGGGGGTGGACCGACCGTAACCGTCTTTAAGCGACATCAACAGCCGGGCCAACCGGACCGGAACCGGCTGTTCAACCACGTCGATCAAGCGATCCTCGACGTCGTCCAAATCCTGCGCCATTTTTTTAAGCAACGAATCGGCGATGGAAGGATTGTCGGCGATAAGCCCCCGAAAAGTGGCCCGGTCCACATAGCACACGCGGGCCTCGCCCAACGATTCGGCGGTGAACGTGTGGGCCTTGTCGGTCAAGACGGCCCGGTGGCCCACCATCGTACCCGGTTTGGCCAAACCGATGATCTGCGGCCGCCCCTGGGTGCCGGACTTGTAAAGTTTGAGCTGTCCTTCGTAAACACAGTAAACGCCGAGAGCCGGGGTTCCCTCTTGGAAAACAAGTTGGCCTTTGTGATAAAGGTTGTCGGCTTTGCATCGATCCAACGCGCGCAATCGGTCTTGGGATAAGCGGGCGAACACCCCGGCTATCCGGGTCGGGCAAGACTCACAGTAAATGGGCGATCGGGCGCACGCGGACACGGTGACTTCATTATACACATTCGATTTTCTATAATAGCAACTGTTCCCCCAAAAATTTGAGTCAGGAGCCAACCATGGACAAACCAAAAGTTGCGATCATTATGGGTTCAAAAAGCGATTGGGAGACGATGCAACACGCGGCCGTGGTGTTGCGCGATTTCGGGGTAGCGCACGAATGCCGGGTGGTGTCGGCGCACCGCACACCCAAAGAAGCGGCGGCGTTTGCCGAGGGCGCGGAATCCCGGGGATTAAGTTTGATTATCGCCGGCGCGGGGGGAGCGGCCCATTTGGCGGGCGTGGTGGCGGCACTTACAACGTTACCCGTCCTGGGAGTGCCCATGGAAAGCCCCGCGCTTAAGGGAATGGATTCGTTGCTGTCGATCGTTCAAATGCCCGGCGGAATTCCCGTGGGCACGCTGGGAATCGGAAAAGCCGGCGCCACCAACGCGGGATTGCTGGCGGTGGCCATGCTGGCCACCCAGGACAAGGCCCTTCGCAAAAAACTTCACGCGTTTCGCGCCGACCAATCCCGAAAAGTTCTCGAAGCCCAACTGCCGCCCGTGTAATTGATCGGGGGCGCCCACCTCCGAACCCAACAATTCCAGTCGGCCGATCGTTTTCGTCCATGGGACGGATCTTTATTGTTCAGAACTCTGTCGGTGGTAGCCCCGTCCAAACCGAGGTGCGGAAAAGTTCCAGTCGACCGCCAGCCAACAACATCGTTAGCCAAATAGGGCCCACGACCAAACGTGAGAGAATGTCCACTCCCCCCCCCCCCCCCGAGAATCAACTTGTCAATCATTACCCATATGGCAGACAACGGAGGTGGGGCTATTCACGATCACCCCCGAACCATCGGCCTTAAGTTATTAACTAATCACCGTCCCCTATCTGTGATTTAAGCCCTTATAAACGGACTTCGAGTTCCGACCGGGGAATCCCGGTTAAAACGGGTCCGCGCCCGGGCTCTCTGCCCCGCCCGCCGTTTGCCCTCCCGAAAATGAAAGAAGGCCCGCCCCCTTGTTGGGAACGGACCCTCTTTTTCAGTTCGCTACGAAAAAAATGTGGAGCTGATCGGGATCGAACCGACGACCTCGTCCTTGCGAAGGACGCGCTCTCCCAGCTGAGCTACAGCCCCATCCACTATTTAAGGTTCGCCTTCGGCGAACCGAATAATTGCTGGGGCAGCCCTTGGCGGTTTGTGCCGAGGGCAGCCCCGATTTTTATCATCCTCAGCGGTTCGCCTTCGGCGAACCGAATAATTGCTGGGGCAGCCCCTGCGATTTTGGCAGGGGCCCTCACGCACAGCGTGAGGGCCTACGGCGGCGTCAGAGACGCCGAATTCCCGTAAGCAGCCCCGTTTCTAATCAGAGACAGCTAAATCCTACAACCACTCCAGCAGCTCTCACATCAATCACAGTCCATGCCCCCGCCCCCCTAAGGAGAACAGGAAACAATCGGCCTTTCATTATACCACAACTTGGCCGTTCCCTTTTCCCAAACATTGTCGGAAAAAATACAATAGGCCCATGACAACAACGGCATCCCTATTCCAAACCCTTCCCGTTCGGGTTTTTAACGACGTGAAAAAGCATTTTATTTGCCGATCGTTCCGCGCCCAGGATTTGGTGTTCCAGGAAGGAGATTCGCCCCGGTCGGCTTTTGTTCTTCGTTCGGGGTTGATTAAAATAGTAAAGTTCACGCGCCGCGAACGGCCGTTGGCGTTGGAAGCCGTCACGCCGGGAAGGCTTTTCGGCGCGCTGGCGTTGCTGGATCGGCGACCGTTTCCGGCCAGCGCCATTGCTCTGACGGATTCCCAGGCGGACGAAATCCCGGCGCGGGTGTTTAACGACCTCTTTGAACAGTACCCCGCCTTTGCCCGGGCGGTCCACGACGACATCGGACAGCATCTCCGTCACGCCCAATCCATGCGCACGCTGGCGCAGGAACCGGCCGCCCAGCGCGTGGCGGCCATCCTCTCTTTTTTGATGCCCCGTCGAGGGAACGTCGTTCGCATTCGGCGGGAAGACGTGGCGGAGTTGGCCGGGTGCATTCCCGAAACAGCCATTCGGGTTCTGTCCGATTTTAAAAAACAGGGTTTCATCCGAACCCGTTGGAAACAAATCGCTCTGATGGACGAGGCAGGACTCCGTTCCCTCATCGAATCCCCCCACTGACCGTCTGAGGGACAACCGAGGAAGCCCCTCTAAAATAACCGGTTGACCGCGGCGAACCCGCTGAACACTTGGGATTGGTCCACGATGGGACTTTCCGTCAGATTCGCCGGGAGATGGGCCGCGTTGCCTCTTAAAATGATCCGCCAGGCGCCCCGGAGTTCGATGAAAAGGCCAAGCCCGTACTCGACGCTCAAGGCGTCCCCCGGCTGATAGGCTGGACGACCTTCTTGAGCTTTGTCGCCGGGAACGCCAAACTCGTAGTGGGCGAGTTCGGCGCTCATCCAGTTGAGCCCCACCTGCGGGGTGAGCGTGAACAACCCGCGCTGAAAAGACTTTTCCACGCCCAGCCGAGCGTCTCCGCCGTTATACCGACCCAGGAGGTCCTGTTCATAGCCCGCCGCGACGTCGACGCCGCCCGGTAAAAAAGCTTGGAGGGCCAGGCCCCCCGTGAACGTGTCCTGGCGGTCCCCCATCCCAGCAAGGACGGAACTGTCTTCCTCGTCGTAGGCCCCCAGGTGGTAATTTCCCGTGACGGCCAACCCGACGATGTTGCGCCACTTGTATAACCCGCACTGAAGGCCCGGCCCAAGAACTTGAACGCGGTCTCCGATGTAGCTGATGGCGGGAATGGGCTGAACGATCAACCGATCGGACCCGCGGTAGGGGCTACTTTGCGTGACCACGCCGAGCCCGACGCCCAACAAACCCAGTTTTCCAAAAATGGAGCGAAGGGTGACGTCGATATTTTTTGATTCGTCCGCGGCCAACGCAAACGCCGCCCGGGCAAAGGTGGGCGGACCCTCGGGCCAATAGCGGTTGGAAAAACCCAACCATTCGCGCGGAATTCCGATGAAATTTTTGTCCATGAGCCCGTTGCCGTTGGCGTCATGGAACACCACCAGGGCATATTCCCCGGCGGGCAAGTCGTTGATCCGCGCGGGGGTTTTTCCCTTGTCGGGAAAAACGACGGTGCGACTGGGGTCCCGAAGATCCACGAAGGCGTTGGGCGAATCAAACAACAGCGCGATGACGTCGCCCGTTGCGGGGGGATTTTCAATGCGAATTTCCAGGGTTGCCGCCGCCGCTGTCCAGAACCCAAGGGACAAGACGAAAACAGAGAGACCGAGCCCACGGGCCCACGCGCGCGCGGCTTGGACCGAAGAGCCGGTCACTTGTGACCAACGGCGCTGATCGTGGTGTAATAGACGGCCGAGCTGTCGGGATTTTGGGTGAACCGCGCGTAGGCCGCCAGATCCTTTAAATCGACGCAACCGGTGGCGAGGTATTTGTCTTTCAGGAGGTCGGCGGACTGGCCCATCATTCGTGCCAAAGCGCCGCCCCCCGGCGACGGCGGCGAATCATTTTCAATGATGAGATTTTTAGCCCCCAAGGATTGAAACAGCTTCGGCAATTTCGATCCGAGAGCCGGATCGACCCCTTTGTCCTTATACATCCGCAGGATCGCCTGATGAACCTTGTCAAAGGATTCAACTTCCACGCCGCTCAAGCCTCGATAGGCCGTAAAATCCGGTTCTTCGATCACCAGGGCCCCACCGATTTTTAGGGCATTCCAAAGGGAATCCAGGACCTTTTCATATTCCGGAATGTGGACCAGGACGTAGCGGGTATGAATAAGGTCAAACGATTCCCGCTCCAAATTCAATGTGCGGACATCCCCTTCGACCACCGTGACGTTGGCGGGCGGGTTGGTCAAAAACCGCGTATTGATGTCCACCGCTC
This sequence comes from Elusimicrobiota bacterium, assembly GCA_041917295.1. GTDB lineage: Bacteria > Elusimicrobiota > Elusimicrobia > FEN-1173 > FEN-1173 > JADKHR01. The sequence goes on along the minus strand of JAYRXX010000057.1, from coordinate 177,318 downwards.
TCACCCGGCCCGACCGACCAACCTGTTCCGCCATCCACCGCATCAGGGACCCCGCCCCCGCGCCCACCTCCAAACACACCGCGCCCGGTTTGATTCCGGCGGTCACGATCCGCCGTTGGGAAGAAGGATCAAAGATCGCCTCAATGGCTTGCAAGCGGCGCCGTTCGGTTTCGTCTTTTGTGTTTTGAAATACGTAGTCCATAAGAAGGTTCTAGCACAATGTCGCGCTCCCAACAATCCCGCACCCAAACCTGTCGGCGCGCATACTTTTTCCTTTCCCCACAGGTATTCTTAACAGACTCGTCAACAGGGCAACAGCCGGGAGGTATTATGATCGATTCGAAATTGGTGTTGTGGGGGCAAACTGTCGGATACACCGCTTACGTCCTGGCGGTGATGGCGGGAATGGCCTGGTTCGTCTACAAGGTAACGCGGGATGGATCATCAAAACAGATCCCCAACGCGGCGTTTTATTCGGTGGTGGCGATTCTGGTCGCGGTGGGGGTGTCTCTTCATATCGTGACCCACGAAACCATCCCCTGGAAAAAAATCGACCTCAATCGGGCGAACATTGCCGCGGACAAAACGTTTGAGATCCGCGTCGCCGACCACAAGTTTATTCTTCCAGCTGAAAAAATGACCATTAACGTTGGTGATAAGGCTTTGTTTAAAGTCACATCCGACGATCTCACCTACGGGTTCGGCCTGTTTCGCGAAGACAATTCCATGTTGTTCCAAATGCAGGTTCTTCCCGGCCACATGAACGACATTTTGTGGCATTTTGAGGCGCCGGGGATCTATTCCATCCGATCGACGGAATATTCCGGGCCGAAAGGCATTCAAATGATCGAAAAAAACGTGGTTGAAGTTGTAGCCAACCCCAGCGAGGTCCTTCCATGAATTTCGTCCAAACCCTGATCGGCGGCACGCGCGGCTTGTTCAAACCGGACACGTTGACGCCCATGCAAAAAATGACCCTGCGGTTTGTGGTCATTGGTCTTCTCTGGTACGGCATCGCCGTGATCGAAGGCATGATCATGCGGGTGTCTTTGGTGAAACCCCTTCCGCCTGTTCCCCCGGGCCACTACTTTGCCATACTCACGGCGCACCCGTTGGTGGGCATTTTCGGATCCACCTATTCGGTGGTGTTCGGAGCCTTTTTGTTCCTTGTTCCCTTCCTCATGAAAAAACCCCTGTGGAGCATAAAAACAGGAAACTGGACCTGCGGTCTGTTGGCCGTCGGTACGTTAACGTTTTGGGGGTCCGGGTTTATCACCCATTACGCGCCGCTCTACACTCTTTACTGGCCCCTCCCGGCGGACTTCACCCAATTCAGCCTGATAGGCGGGATATTCTTTATCTTGGGAATTGCCCTGGCCATGACCGCGACGGTTTTGTTCGTCATCAACATTTTCAAGACGATCACGTACACGCCCGAAGGGGCGCCCGCGCAACCGGCGGGGGCGCTTTTGGCCTCCGCTCTCGGTTTGACAGGGTTGAGAAATCTTTTTCGCCGCGAAAAAAAAGAGCACTTGGTGTCCCTCCCCGTGGCCGCTATTGCGCGCGGCACCGTGGACACGGCGTTGAACGCCGGGATCATACTGTTCACCGGCGTGCTCATTTTGGTTTTCATGATCGCGGCCCTGTTCGGCCACGACCTGAAACATTCGGCCATCGACGCTTTGCTTTACAAAAACTGGTTTTGGTGGGGGTTGGATCTCATCGCCGACGGACTGGTGTTGATCTACGTGGCCGGAGCCTGGTACCTGCTGGCGACACTCATCACGGGGAAAAAATTGTTCATGGAAAACATCGCCCGGGCGGCCTTGTTTATTGAAATGGTCGTGTCCTGGACGGTGTGGTCCCACCACCTGATGTCGGACCAGGCTCAACCGGCCATTCTTAAAATTGTCTCCGGCGAAATGGTGACGGCCTTTGAACTCATCACCCAGGGCATGGCGTTCACCATCACGTTGGTGACGCTCTGGAGCGCTCGGCCCTTAAAAATGACCAACCCACTCAAATTTTTGTTGGGCGGGTTGTTGGGTTTCGCGTTGGCGGTTCCCGCCGGTATCATGCAGGCGGACTTGGGGCTTAACCGGATTCTTCACAACACCCAATGGATTGTCGGACCCCATGTCCACGTGGCGATCCTGGTGGGGTTGACCATGACGCTCTATTCGGCCGTTTACTATCTGTTTCCCCTTCTCACCAACGGGGCGGAACTGTATAGCCAGAAATTGGCCGATCTTCATTTTTGGGCCCACCTGCTGGGCGGGATCGGCATGGGGGCCTTTATGGGCATGGCGGGCCTTCACGGCATGCTTCGACGAACGATGTATTTTAACGGCGAATTTTCCGGCTACATGATCCTCGCGGCCCTTGCCGGATCGTTAATTCTTCTGGGCTTTCTGGCGTTTTTCCTCAACATCGTCATGAGCGTGGGGTTGAAAGGCGTGATCGGCATTTTCCTGCCCGCGAAAACCAACACCAAAGATTTGGTCCCTTCCTAATGATAAACAACGGACGGCCGCACCGCTCGCGAGCGGTGCGGCCGTCAATCTTAGATTTATCGTAACTGCTCAGGTCCCTCACCCTGCCCTCTCCCAAGAGGAGAGGGAAAAGCATCTGAACGGTTACGATTTATCGTATTTTCTGCGATTATTTCATTGAATGCAAACCGAACATGTTGCCTTCGGTGTCCACCGCCAGAGCAATGAATCCGTGCTCACCGATTGAAAATTTATCCTTAAATATCTGGCCGCCGTTCTTTTTCACTCGCCCCACCTCGTCGGCGCAATTGGCGCAACTGAAGTAGACGAGAGTGCTGTTTCCTCCCGATTTGACACCGGCCATTTTTACCAACGCCCCTCCCGCCCCGGATTGGCCCTGCGCGTGGGGAAACCCCCACATTTCCAGTTCCGGAAACTTATACTCTTCCAGTTTCACTTGCAAAACCGCTTCGTAAAACGATTTCGCCCGTTTCATGTCCTGCACATAAATTTCAAACCACCCCACCGGATTATTCAGCATGGAATCCTCCTCTCTTTTTTCGATTCAGATAAAGAGAATACCACTTACTCACCCGTTCCTGAAATAGGCACCGTTGGTAAGAAGTTTAATTTATGGAGTTATATTCCATATATATTGACAAATTTATGGAGTTATATTACCATTATTACATGATCCCTCGTTACTACGATGACGTGAGCAAATCTCTTCGACCCCGCCGGGCGTTGTTGATCTATGGCCCGCGCCGCGTGGGGAAGACGACACTGCTTAACCAATTTCTATCGCGATCGTCATTGCGCCACAAGCTTGATTCGGGAGACAATCTGAGGACACGGCTTCTTTTTGAGTCGCGTGATTTCAAACCTCTCTTCGACTTTGTGGAAGGATATGACCTGCTGGCTATTGATGAGGCCCAACGAATTGCCCACATCGGCGACGCGCTCAAAATTCTAACCGACCACCGCCCCGACTTGACGGTGGTCGCCACAGGCTCTTCGTCGTTTGATCTGGCGCAAGCGGTGGGGGAGCCCCTGACCGGCCGCAAACACGTCATCACTCTCTTTCCGATCGCTCAACTGGAACTTCTTTCCCAGATGAACAAACACGAGCTGAACCAACGATTGGACGAGTTTTTGATTTTCGGGTCGTATCCGGACGTGGTGACAGCCCGAACCCATCGAGAAAAACGGGAGGTTTTGGAAGAACTGGTGGATTCTTACTTGCTCAAAGACGTGTTTTCTTTGGAACGGCTACGAGGAGCCCGTGTGATTCTTGACCTTCTTAAACTGCTGGCCTTTCAGGTTGGGCAACAGGTTTCCTGGAACGAGCTGGCCACGCACGTAAAAATGGACGTCAAAACCGTGGGGCGATATCTGGACATCCTGGAAAAGGCGTTCGTCATCAAATCCCTGGGTGGATTCAGTCGCAACCTCAGATCGGAAATCACGCAAAAACAGAGGTATTATTTTTTAGACAACGGGGTACGGAATACGTTGATCGCGCAATTTCAACCCATCGCCGACCGCGCCGACGTGGGCGCCCTCTGGGAAAATTTCATATTCGTCGAGCGATTAAAGAAAAAGTCTTACCACGCCCTGACGGGCCCCCGCTACTATTGGCGGACCTACGCCCAACAAGAGATCGATTTCATTGAAGAAAATAACGGGAAAATCGCCGCCACCGAGTGCAAGTGGTCTCCCCGTTCTAAATCGTCTCCGCCCTCGGAATGGAAACAGGCCTACCCCGGCTCTTCCTACCACATTATTCATCCCGGAAACTACTTGGATTTCGTAACCTAAAACTGGGTATTGGTCGCGGGAAGTTGTTTTTTGGCGAGCATGTAATACAAGACGGGCACGGCCATGCGGGACAAAAACGTGGACGCGATTTCGCCCGCCATCAAAGCGACGGCCAGCCCCTGGAAAATAGGATCAAACAAAATCACTCCGGCGCCCGCCACCACGGCGGCGGCGGTCAACAGCATGGGGCGAAACCGTACCGCCCCCGCGTCGATCACCGCCTCTTTCAGCGGCATCCCTTCGGCCAGACGCAGATGGATGAAATCCACCAAAATGATGGAGTTGCGCACCACAATCCCGGCCCCGGCGATGAACCCGATCATGCTGGTCGCCGTGAAAAAGGCGCCCATCGCCCAATGGCCCGGCAAAATGCCCACCAGCGTTAAGGGGATCGGCACCATCACCACCAGCGGAATCGTGAACGACTTAAACCACCCCACCACCAACACGTAAATCAACACCAGAGCGAACGCGAAAGCCAACCCCAGGTCGCGGAACACCTCGTAGGTGATTTGCCATTCGCCGTCCCATTTTAGGGCCCATTCCTGGGACCCTTTGGGCGAGGAAGCAAAATATTCGTTAACGGGGAATCCGGACTCTTTCATCAATCCGTTGATCTTTTCGCGCAGTGCCAAAATGGCGTAGACGGGGCTTTCTTGGCGGCCGGCCACGTCGGCGATCACGTAACTGACACGTTGTAAATTTTTTCGGTAAATGGGCGCGTCGCGAAGGGATGGTTCCACCTGAACCAACGCGCCCATCGGAATCAACGTGCCGTTGCGCGAAATCAGGCGAATGGCCTCAAGGGTTTCCAAATCCCCCCGGTCCTCCGGCGGCAATCGGAGCCGGATTTCCACCGGGTCGCGGTCTTCCCCCGTGGAAGCCAAACCCAGGGTTTGACCGGCCAACGCCAGACCGGCGGTTTGAGCAATGGACGATGCCGGAAGGCCGTTTAACGTGGCTTTTTCCCGGTCAACGGTCATCACGTCCAGGGGTTCCGGCGACGGCACGTAGGTGTCCACGTCCACGATCCCTTCTTGCCTACGCAAAAATTCCTGAAGTTTTCCGGCCAACCCGTCGCGAACCCCGTTGTCGGGCCCGTAAATTTCAAACACCAACGTGGACAACACCGGAGGCCCCGGCGGGATTTCAGCCACTTGCACGCGGGCGTTGTAGCGATCGGCGATTTTTTGAATGGTGGGCCGCAATCCGGAAGCGATGGCGTGGCTTTGAATTTTGCGATGTTTTTTGTCGGTGAGGTTCACCAGCAAATCGGCGTGGTGCGGCCGTTGGCGCAAAAAGTAATGGCGCACCAGTCCGTTGAAGTTGTAAGGCGCCGCCGTGCCCACGTAACTGGTCACCCGTTCCACTTCGGGTGAGCTGTCCAAGACAACCCGGCTTATTTCCGACGCCGCTTGTTGGGTCCGCTCCAAAGCCGTGCCTTCGGGAAGCGTGAGAACCACCTCAAACTCGTCTTTGTTATCGAACGGCAACATTTTAAGCGTCACTTTCTTAAAGTAAACCAACGACACCGCCCCGGCCAACAGCGCCACGGTGGAAAACAAATAAAGCCATCGCCAGATTCCGTGACTGAGAAGGCGATCCATGAATTTTCGGTAACCCCGGTCCAAAAAGGATTCTTCCCCGTGGCCTTTGGCGGGTTTGGGTTTCCACACCGACAACACATGGACGAACGCCCACGGCGACACCACAAACGCGATGATCAACGAAAACAGCATGGCCACACTGGCGCCCACGGGAATCGGTCGCATGTACGGGCCCATGAGCCCCGACACGAACGCCATGGGCAAAATGGCCGCGATCACGGCCCAAGTGGCCAGCAAGGTGGGGTTGCCCACTTCGGCCACGGCGTCCACCGCCAGACGGAGAAGAGACCGCCCATCGTTCATGGCAAAATGCCGGTGAATATTTTCCACCACCACAATGGCGTCGTCCACCAAAATGCCGATGGAAAAAATCAGGGCGAACAGCGTGATGCGGTTTAACGTGTAGCCCAGCAGAGAATAAACCAACAACGTCAGCGCCAACGTGACCGGGATGGCCACCAACACCACCAGGGCTTCCCGTGACCCCAAAAACAGCGCGATCAACAGGGTCACCGATAACGTGGCCAAGGCCATGTGGTATAACAATTCGTCGGACTTCTCTTTCGCGGTTTCGCCGTAATTACGCGTGACGGCTATTTTTGTGTCCGGACCCAACAACGGCTGGAGGGCGTCCACGCGCCGCAACACTTCCCGGGCCACCACGGTGGCGTTTTCACCCCGCCGTTTGGACACCGCCAGGGTCACGGCCTCGGCGGGTTCGTTGTTTCGGGTCCATTCGATGACGGCGCGCTCGTCTTCGTCGGGCCCGTCGGTCACTTCCGCCACGTCGTCCAAAGTCACCGGTCGACCGGCCGACACGCCGACCACAATTTTTCGCAAATCGCCCACTGTGCGAATGAGCGCATCGGCGTCAACCGCCACGGACCGATCCTCTCGGTTGACCGTGCCCGCGGGCACGCGGGTGTTGGCCGCCTGGATGGTCCCGGCCAGTTCCAACGGTGTCAAATGATGTTTGGCCAAGGCGTTCGGATCAAAGTGGATCCGGAACTGCCGCCGACGTCCGCCGATAATGTCCGTGGTGGAAACGCCCGGCACCGCGCTGATTTCTTCCCGCAACGCCGCCGCGATGCGACGCAGGGTTTGAGCCTCGGAAACGCGGCCTTTACCCTTCGGGGTGTCATTCTTCTTTTTTGGTAAAAGCTCAGGCCCCTCACCCTGCCCTCTCCCAAGAGGAGAGGGAAAATCTTTGTTTTCCTTCCCCTCTTGGGGGAAGGTGCTCCGAAGGGGCGGATGAGGGAACTGAGCCATTACCTTATTTGTTAAGTTGAGCGAGAGGATCGGCACATCATCAATCGAACGCGGCTTGATGAGCGGTTGCGTGGCGCCGGGGGGAAGCATGTCCATGTGGGCAAAAGTTTTGGTGTAGACCCGAGTCATGGCCTCTTCCGGATTGGTCCCGACTTTAAAGCGGAGGATGAACAGAGCCAACCCGGGCTCGGACGTGGAATACACATATTCCACCCCGGGGATTTCCCAAAATTTCCGTTCCCCCAAACGGGTCACCCGATCTTCCACTTCCCGGGCACTCGCCCCGGGAACCCCCACGAACACGTCGAACATGGGAACATTGATTTGAGGTTCTTCTTCCCGGGGCAACCGAACCGCCGCGAACACCCCCAGCAGAAGGCTGGCCAACACAAACAGAACGGTCAGTTTGGAGTTGACGAACGTTGCGGCCAATCGGCCGGCCAATCCGGGATGGGACGGTTTTTCTTCGGAGGATGTCATCGAGGTTTCTCCAGGGATGCCGACAACGCGCCCAGGGCGCCTTCGTCGAAAATTCCCGCCGCGGCCAATGTCCGGGCCTTGAGAAGGTGAAGGGAAGCCAGGGCTTCCAATCGCATATAGTCCGCCCGGGCCAACGCCTCTTCGGCCCGCAGAACGTCCAAAATGCTTTGGCGTCCTTCCCGGTAGAGCGGTCTGAACAAGTCCAGGGATTGGCGGGCTTTGGCCGCGGTTTGGTCCAGAATCGGGAGAGAATCCCGAGCGGCTTCGTAACGACGGTAAACTTGAATCATTTCCACCCGGGCCTGCTCTTCCAACGCGGCCAACCGCTGGCGGCCGGACCGAGACTCGTCCTGGGCTTTCTTGCGGCGGGCCACGTACGAAGGATCGCCCAAGGCCCACTCGGCTCGAAGCATAATAAGACGGTTGGACGGGTTGGACGAGAAATCTTCGGTGTTGGTTTCAGCCTGAGCCATGGCATCCAACCGAGGCAAGAAAGTGGATTTTTCTTTGAACGCCGCGACGTCGGCCTGATCGGCCTGCAAAGCGGCTGTTTTCACGTCGGCCCGTTGAACGCGCCCGTGATTAAAAAGATCGTCGAGGGGCGGCAACGGGGGCCCTCCCGACTGAAGGGACCCCGCCACGCTGAAACGGTCCGGATCCTGATTCAGGAGAACGGCCAAGGAGTCCTGGGCGGCCTGGCCCATTTTTTCGATTTGGATTTGCCAGGATTGAAGGCCCAGAAGGACCGCTTCGGCGGCAAAAAAGTCGGACCCCAACACCAATCCTTTGGCGCGGAGTTTTTGGGCGCTTTGCACCTCTTCGGTGGACGACCGAACACGTTCGGCCAACTGGGCGGAAAACGCCCGGGCCTGAATCAATTGTATTCCCGCCTCCCACACCGCCAAACGCAGGGATTGACGGGCGGCCGCGGCGACGGATTCCATTTGAGCCACCTGCAACTCCGCCATTTTTCCCGCGCTTTGAAGTTCGTAACCGGTGAACAACGGAACCCCGGCGCGCAAATAGCTTTTGATGTTGGTCACATACCCCGGATGATTCAGCGTGGCCACATCAAAATTGGATTGGGTAAAACTGCGCTGATCCAACAGCGACGCAAACGCATAAACGGGCCCGTCGCCGCGGGTAAGCGCCGACCCGGCATCCAAGCGAGGGTATCGGTAGGAGTCCGCTTCGGACCGGGCTCGACGGGACCGATCCACCTGCGCGTCGGCGGCCCGCAACCCCGGACTGCGCGCCACCGCCCGCCGCGCCGCTTCGGCCAAAGAAATTTGTTCCGCCGCCCCCAAGGACGGAACCAAAACCGCCGCCAAAACGAGGGCTCCGACGATTCCCGAACATTTTTTCATGGGGGGCCTTCTAATTTGGGTTTTTGTTTCGATCGTTAATTTTGCGCAAGAACGCCATCATCGGGCACCAATTGATGAACGCCGACACGAATAGGTTCAATCCCACAAACGCCGTAAAGTAGAGCCACTTGGGATTGTGAACAAAGGCCAACCCCAAACTGGTCAAAACAAAAAACCCCGCTATCCCTCGCAACCATCTTTCAATATCCATCGATTCCCTCCTTAACCTCAGATGGGATCCATCATACAAAAAGCGAACCACCCAACGAACGGCAGTTCAACCCGACTCGAGTGGACTGCACAAAAATGCATTTGAAAAGTGGTTTTGTAAATACTACGATCTGGTCATGTCCTCCTCTTACCTCACCCGCGAGATGGAAATCCCGTTGCAACAAGCCGCCCGGCATTTCCCCGTGATTGCGGTCACCGGGCCCCGTCAATCGGGAAAATCCACCCTCCTCGAACACCTTTTCCCGCGAACACACAAGATCACGTTGGACGATATTTCCCTCCGCCGCGCCGCCAACGAAGACCCCGCTTTGTTTCTGGACACACTCCGCACACCGATCTTCATTGACGAAATCCAATACGCCCCCCCCTTGCTCCCGGCCATAAAAATGCGGGTCGACAAAGACCGACGAAACAGTGGTCAATATTTCCTTTCCGGGTCCCAAATATTTTCTTTGATGGGCGGATTGTCTGAAACGCTCGCGGGTCGCGTGGCTCTTTTCGAGTTACTCCCGCTCTCGTGGAACGAGCTGAGCGGATCAAGGCGCCCAAACGTGAACGACATGTTTAAACACATTTGGAGAGGGTTTTACCCGGACCCGGCCGTCCACGATACGCCCCCGCCACTTTTTTATGCCTCTTATCTTTCAACCTACCTGGAAAGGGATATTCGCCAAATTCGACAGGTGGCGGACCTTTCGCGCTTTCAACTGTTCCTTGAACTCCTGGCTCAACGCGTCGGGGCCCTTTTAAACTTGCAAGAGATCGCTCGTGACGCCAACATCAGTTTATCCACCGCGCGGCAGTGGCTGTCCCTTTTGGAAACAACACGTGTGGTGTTTCTTCTGAGGCCTTATTTTCGAAACCTTCGACGTCGACTGGTGAAACATCCTAAAATTTATTTTACGGATACGGGCCTTTTGGCGCACTTACTGAAATATCCCACCCCCGCGCTTTTAAGCGCGGGGCCCATGGCCGGGTCTTTTTTTGAAAACATGGTGGTCACTGAAATTCTAAAGAAAAAACTCAATCATCAGCGAACCTACGACATGTTCTTCCTCCGCGACTCCCGGGGGACCGAAGTGGACATCCTCTTGGACTTTGGACATCGAATGCTCATGGCGGAGATAAAACTCAACAAGACCCCCCGCCCCGATCACGCCAAAAACATGGAGACTTTCCAATCCGAACTCATCGGAACCCCTGGCGTTGTTTTAAACCTCGCCGAAAATGAAGTGCCCTGGTCCAAATCCCTCCGCGCGATCAATTGGAATCTCTTTCTAAGAACCTTATAACAAAATACGGCGCCGTTCCTCGCCGATTGAATTCCCTGGCGAGCCCCTTCCCCATTAAAAAGTCCACCCTGTTGTTGATCACTAAAACCATCGCGGCAAACCGCGCCCGCTTGATCAACAAAGCGGGGTGAACAACTGCTCTTAAAGAATCAATCCACAAACCGCATCGTCACTCCCACCCGATAGGTTCGTCCGGTTTGGGGAATGGGGTTGGACGTTCCCGACAAATTCATGCTGATGGCTTCCGCGTAATGTTTGTCGGTTATGTTATCGACGCCGATTACAAACTCAGCGCTGAGGACCTTTTTAGTTAGAGACATGTTCCACAACGTGAACGAGGGAAGTTTGATCCCCTGTTCCCCATCGTTTTGGTATTGCTTGTGAACATAGCGAAGGGTGTTGCGCACGGACCACCGGTTGGGTCCTTCCCATACCACTTCTTCAGCCGCCGTGTGTCTTGGTGTCAAGGAAAGAGCCTTGTGCGAGGAATTGTCGCCGCTGGTGCCGATGGCTCGCGTGTAGGCATAGGATGTTCGAGCATGGACTCCAGGGTAATTATTAAAGACTTCCAGTTCGACGCCCGACATTTCGGCACGGGACTGGTTAAAGGGTTTGTTAGCCGTGCTATCCCATTGGATTCGGTCTTGCAGTTTCGTAAAAAAGGTCGATAACCGGGCGGAGCCTATTGCCGACTCCTCCACTTCAAATCCCACGTCGTAAGTCCAAGCAATTTCGGGTTGGAGATCTGGATTGGCCCCCCACGAGGAGTAAAGGTCCATAAACGTCGGCGCACGAAACGACCGGGCCGCCGATGCAGAAAATTGGGCCCCTTCGGACAAGCCTAAAATAAACCCGAAACGTGGGTTATAGGTGTTTCCGTAGGCGCTGTGTTGGTCCGCTCGAAACGCCACATCGGCTTGAGCGGCGCCCAGATGGAAGTTTTGTTGGATATACCCGGCGCCGTTTGTAATGTGATGGTCGGCCTCCCCCTCTGACTGACGCTCATCCCGTTCATAACTCCCCCCCACCACCGTTCCGAACTGAGATTGAAATCGAAGGTCGGCCCCTTTCACCTTTTCGAGGTAATTTGAATCGTAGCTTCCCCCGTAATAGTCATAGGCCAACTGCCCGAGATAAATGGACGGTTCCGCCACCCAGTCGCCCAGGGGCGTCACCGCTTTTAAGCGGGCCCGGGTTGTTTTTGTATCGGCGCGAGCCGTTTTATCATTGGCCTCCTGCTCTCGGTGGCCATCCCACTCTCCGAGAGGAACCGGGGTGCCGTTGGGAACCCCCACTTCGTTGTCGGTGCGGGATAAATTAAGCGTGATCTTTGATCCATTCCCCACAAAAACGCCGCCCTCCCCAGACACGTTGATCCCGTCAAAATCGGAGTTCTCTTGGAATCCATCGGAGAGAGATCGTCCGGCAGAAAGAAACCCTTCCCATTTTTTCGAAGCCGCGCCAATGTCGCCATGGTAAACTTGCGTGTTGTAGGTTCCCCAACTCACGCCCAGGTTTGTGACGGGCTTTTCCTGGCGGTGGCGCCGCGTAATAACGTTTACCAACCCGCCGATGGCGTTGGCGCCGTACAACACAGAGGATCCGCCCCGCACCACTTCGATTCGTTCGATGTCGTCGATGGGGATTTGGGACAAATCCACATTTTGGTGAGAGACCCCTCCCACAGGTTGGTCGTCAATCAAAACTTGAATCTGGTTGGACGTTGTCGCACCACGCATACGGATCGTGGTCCGATTGCCCAAGGTGCCCGCCTTATTGAAGACGGCTCCTGGAACAAGGTCCAAGGCTTCGCCGAGGTTGCGCGCTCCGGACCGCTCGATTTCTTCCCGGGAAACCACCGACCGTTGAGACGGGAGGGTGTTGGGAGATTGGGCCTTTCGCGTGAGGCTCAAGAAAACCTCTTCTTCCTCGCCCTCATTGACCACCGGCGGGGTTTCGGCCCGCAGGAGGGATGAGAATAGCAGGGTGAACAACAGGGTGTAGGCGCGTTTTTTATTCATGGGGATTTCCTTTGATTGATGTGTGGAGAAATTGAACCGCCCCCGGCCGGTTGAGGCCGGACGGGTAAACAACAGTATCCAAACCATAAACTTCTTTTAAAATCGCCGGCGTAAGCACCTGGGCGGACGGGCCCTGGGCTTGTACACGGCCGTCTTTCAACAGCAACACCGACGGGCACCAGGCCAACGCCAAACTCACATCGTGCAAAATGGCCACCACGGCCAAACCCCGTTCGCGGCGCAGTCGATCCACCACCGAAACCAGGCCGGCCTGGTGGCCGGGGTCCAGGTGGGCGGTGGGTTCGTCCAACAGCAAAATTTTGGGTTCCTGGGCCAGGGCGCGGGCCAACAGAACTCGGCGGCGTTCGCCGCCGGAAAGATGGCTCACGGGGCGATGACGAAGGGGCAAGAGATCCGTTTCTTCCAGGGCCTTTTCCACCTGCCGGCGATCTTCCCCGCCCAATCGCCCCCAGACGCCTGTTCGGCAAAAACGCCCCAGTCGAACCATTTCTTCAACGGTTAACACAAAAAGCGAATCCAACTCTTGGGGCACCCACGCGGCCCGACGGGCCACCTCCATTTGGTCCAGATCTTCGAGAGGCGTTCCCCCCAACCGAACCAAGCCCTCCCGAGGCGCAATCGCTTTGATCAATAAACGAAGAAGCGTGGATTTCCCCGCCCCGTTGGGACCCAAAACTCCGAGGAGTTCCCCCTCTTTTAATTCAAAACTCACGTCCTCCAACACAAACGGGCGGTCCCCGTTGGATTTCGGATACGCAAACCCCACCCGGTCCACGGAAACGACGGTCATCCGAGTTTCCTCCGTTCCCGACGTAAAAGGAGAAGGAAAAACGGCGCTCCCACCAACGCCGTCACCACGCCAACGGGAATTTCTTGCGGGGCCATGACCGACCGGCCCAGGGCGTCAGCCCCCATGAGCAAGCCCGCCCCCAATGAAGCCGATACCGGCAACGCCTTGCGGTTATCGTGACCCGCCAACAACCGCGCCGCGTGGGGAACCACCAACCCCACAAACGGAATGACGCCATTGAAGGTCACGGCCAGACCCGTAGCCCCGGCGGCCAACAACACGGCCGCCCAACGAACTTTTTCCGTTGATAGTCCCAACGCCCGGGCCGAATCGTCTCCCAACGACAACAGGTTTAAGGAAGGAGCCAACGCCCAAAGCCCACCAAACACCAACAGAGCCAACGCCAGCAAAGGCAAGAGCCGACCGTAGGAAGGGGATTCCAAACTGCCCAACAACCAAAAAAGGATACCGGCGCTTTCTTCCCGCCGAGCCTGGGAAAGAATGAGGGTTAGAATAGAAGAGGTGAGCGCGTGCAACGCCGCCCCGGCCAACACCATCAAGGTGGCGCTGGGGGCCCCGCCGCCCCGGGAAAATATCAACACGGCCCCCAACGCCAATAATGCCCCCACCATGGCCGCGGGAGGTTGGGCCACGCCCAACAAAAGGCCGAGGGCCGACCCCAACGACGCCCCGCCCGAAACGCCGAGCAAATAAGGATCCGCCAACGGGTTACGCAAAAGGCCTTGCAAAGCGCACCCCGCCGACGCCAACAACGCCCCCACCGTCCCCGCCAACAAAACCCGCGGCAACCGAATATCAATCAATATGTCCCGCCCCACCCCCGCCCGCGTCACCGCCTCCCAAATCCCCCCCGGCAAATCCACCGATCCCACCGCCACCCCCACCACCACCCCCCAAAAGGGGACGGAGTATACTAATTCACTAGCGTAGCGCCTCATTTTGAATTGGCCTCCAACCGAATCCGCCGCAAGCCAGCCAGGGCTTCGACCACCCGCGGCCCCGCCCGCGAAAACAAATCCGCGTCCAACAAAACAATGTTGTTGTTTTTGACCGCGGGAATTTTTTTCCATCCGGCCCGGGCTGCAATCACGGCGGGGGAAGACAATCCCGTATGAAAAATAATTTCCGGTTTCTGGGCGGCCACCCATTCCGCTGAGATCAACGGCATTTCGGTCCGTGTGTCAGGAACGATATTTTTAAATCCCGCCCGCTCCAAAAGGTGTCCCTGCAAACTGCCCGGCGCCACCCCCTGCAGAGGCTGGGCCCAAATTTCAAAAAAAGCGCGGGGGCCCGGGCCCACGGGCGTAGCGGAGTCCAGGGCGACAAGATCTCGGCGAAGGCGTAAAAGAAGTTCTTCTCCTTGAGCCCGGCGATCCATTGTTTCGGCGACGTCCTTAATGATTTTGAAAACATCTTCGATACTTTTCGCGTGGGTCGCGGGATAAAACTGGACGGGGAGTTTGAATCGATCAAAGTCGGGCCGAAATCGTTCGTGGGCGCTATCGGCCAAGATCACGTCGGGAGCCAGAGCCACCAACACTTCCCACCGCGGCGAAAGGCCCCCCACCCGGGGAATCTTTTCAAAATCCGTCGGCCGTTCGGCGTCCGAAACGCCTACCAGTTCGTCCTGGGCGCCCAAGGCCACAAGGATTTCGCTGTGGGACGGCAAAAGGCTCACCGCCCAGCGCGGGGCGGCGAAGAGAGGCAAAGACGTCATCAAGAGGATTCCGGCAATAAACCAGCGGCTCATTTAAAAACACCATTCGCCGTTAACGGGAGAGAAAAGAGAAAAAAAAGACCCAACAGGGCGGGACCCATGTTGGGGGATTCGTCGTGACCTTCCCGCGAAGGCGCCTTTCAGCGATTATGGTCCCTCGCGCCGTAGACCGGACTTATCCCGACGACACACCGTCGGGCTTCACCGTTGCGGGGCAGTGTCTGACTTACACAGACTTCCCCGGCGCAAGAGAATGTGGCGGAATTCTACGCCACCTCCCGTCCCCCTGTCAAGCATTTTTTTGGGAGCATTGTTAACCTCGGCCTTTTTCCGTCAAAAAAGTGGAGAGCCCCACGGCGTCAATGCCCCGACCCAATGGAAAAGTCCCTTCCCCCGGCGTGATGACGGTTAGAGAATCCAACGCCAGATCTTTTTGAGCGATCCGCATCGATGGCGTGAGGCGGGGGGTCAAGGAATGCTTGATTTCAAACCCGAGCCGTTTTGTACCCTTAAACACCAACAAATCCAACTCCGCTTCTCCGTGGGTGGCCCAAAAATAACACTCTTCCGAGGAAGCCCCTAAACAGCGGATCACCTCTTCCACGGCAAACCCTTCCCATGACGCCCCTAGCTTGGGGTGGTGGTACAATTCTTTTTCGGTTTGAACACCCAAAAGGGTGTGGAAAAGGCCAGCGTCTCGGAAAAAGATCTTCATCGAACGCACTTGCCGTTTGGCTATATTTTCCGTCCAGGGAGACAGGGACCTCACCATGAACGTTCCGGAAAGAATGTCGAGGTAACGGCGCGCGGTGGTATCGGCCACGCCCAAAGACCGCCCCAGTTCTGAAGCGTTGAAAAGTTGCCCGTGGTAATGAACAAGCATCATCCAAAATCGCCTTAAATGGCTTGCGGGAATTTGAAAACCCAACGCGGGGATGTCGCGTTCCAAATACGAACTCACGAACGAACGGCGCCAATCCACGCTGTCCCGAAGAGTCGGCGCAAGAAAAGAGCGTGGAAACCCTCCGCGGAGCCATAGCGTGGTTAGTTTGGCTGTCCCCACTTCAGGGAGCGAAAAAGGGGACAGTTCCAGGAACTGAATGCGCCCCGCCAAGGTTTCCGACCCCTGACGAATCAAATCACGAGACGCGCTTCCCAAGATAAGAAACTGAACACGCGGGCTGGATCGGTCCACCAAAACTCGAATGAGCGGAAACAAATCGGGGATTTTTTGCACTTCATCGATGACCACAAGCCCCTTCAGTCGATTCAAAACAAGCTCGGGGGATTCCAATTGAGCGAGGTGGGCGGGGTCCTCCAAGTCAAAGTAATGAACAGAGGCCCCCTGGCCCGTGTCCTTAATGAACTGCCGAGCCGTCGTGGTTTTGCCGCACTGGCGGGGCCCCAGGAGCCCCACCACCGGATGAACCCGAAAAGCCCGTCGAATAAGATCGGAATAGCGGCGCTGGATCACCCAAACAGTTTACCATGAAATTCCTTTATAGTCTACCGATTTTTCATTGTAATCGTATCTGGGGGTCTGTTTCGATCGATGAACTTGGAAAAGACGAGGGTGGGGCGATCGGGCAAGGGATTTCAAGTTCGCGGATGGAGTTCAGGACCGCGTTTGTCGACGGGAACGCGCGGAGGGCATCCTCACGGCCGGGGACCAGGAAAAATTGGGAAATGCTCGAGAGAAACCCCAGGTGCAATTTGGGATTGGACGGATCGCTGAGAAAAACGACCCAAATGGAAACGGGGCCTTCCCGGGAAACGCCCAACGCGGCTTGTAGTCCTTTCACTCCCTCCAGTCGTGCGTGGGGAACCGCCACGGACGCCCCCATGAGCGTGGGACCGCTCTTTTCGCGTTCCATGATGGCCTGAAATGCCTGAGTGGGGTTGGGCAAGTCCAATCGAGACAGGAGGTCTCGGATGATCCGCTCTCGGGACAAGCCGGGGGCCAGGAACAAGATGCGCGCCGGCGAAAGAAAATCACCCAGCCGAAGGCGATCCCCTGTCACGGGTCGTGCGAGGGCCGTCAGTTCGGCTTGTTTTTCATCGCGGCCAATTTTTTCGCTCAACCGGGTGCTTTCCAGCGCGCCGCCGATTTCGCTGGCGAATGTTTCCAGAAGCTGAAGAGACTCTGGATCCAAAAATTCTTGGTCCGTCGCCGGACGTATCCCCAAAACGCCCACCGTGCTTCGGATCCCCTTTAGTGGAAGATAAAGCCCCACCGCCCCTGACAGCGTATCGCTTCCAGCGCCCGCCATTTGGCCCTTGTCATAAACCCAGCGGGCCACGGACCGTTCGTTTTCCGTCCAGGCAAAGGCCGCGGGGTCGCCCGCGTCGACGGCGAGGGCCCCGTCCGGGCCGGGGGTCAGCAATAAAATGGGCCGATGATAAAACTCCGCCAGCCGGGTCAGGGCCATGGGAAGCATGTCTTTGGTTCCGGGGGTTTCCGACAGCTCGCGGCTCAGCCGGTAGAGCGCCCGCGTGCGCTCTTCCCGCCGCCGCAACGTTTCTGTTTGCCAGCGCAGGCGGCTGGTGACGGTGCTGATCATCAGTCCCACCGCCAACATGACGGCGAAGGTCATGGTGTATTGGGCATCGCTGACGGCAAAGGTCAGAGATGGCGGAACGAAGAAAAAATCAAAGGCCAACACGCTCAAAACCGACGCCACGATGGACGCGCGACGTCCATGGCGATACGCCGTCCACATGATGGCGGCGAGATAAATCATGACGAGGTTGACCGGGTCCAGAATGTGATAGAACGGCCAACAGATCCCCGTGGCCACCGCCACCAAAACCGCCCCCCACACTGTTCCCCGCCAGGACAACTTTTTCGCTTTCGCCATGGGGAGCGGCCGCCCCGCCGACTCCACGCCCGTAATAATGTGCAAATCCATATTCCCGCTGTGACGCGCCACGTTGTCCACGATGGAACCGAGCAGACGGTCCCGCCAGCGCGCCCGCGCCGGTTTGCCCAGCACAATGCGAGTCACATTGCGGGCGCGGGCCAAGGCCAGCAGTTCCTCCGCCACGTTTTCGCCGGTCAGCGTGATGGTTTCGGCGCCCAACTTTTCGGCGAGGCGGAGGGTTTGAAATAAGCGAGACTGGTCCTCCGCCGAACTTTGGAGGAAAGATTGATTTTCCACATGCGCGACCATCCAGGGCGCCCGAAGCCGCGTGGCCAACCGGCTCGCCGCCCGCACCAATCGCGCCGAGAGCGGGCTGGCCGTCACGCCCACCATGATCCGTTCGCCCACGGACCAGACATCCCCGATGGCGTGGCGTTCTTTGTAGGCCTGCATTTGAACATCCACCCGTTCGGCCGCGTGGCGAAGGGCCAACTCCCGCAAGGCGATCAGGTTCCCGGGTTTAAAAAAGTTTTCCAGGGCGCGGCCCGCCAGTTCGCCCTTGTAGACTTTCCCTTCTTTCAAGCGCTTAAGGAGGTCCTCCGGCGCCAAGTCCACCAATTCCAGGTCGTGGGCCCCCTGGAGGAACACGTCCGGAACGGTTTCCCGCACCACCACGCCCGTGACCTGGGCCACCACGTCGTTCAAACTTTCCCAATGTTGCACGTTCAAGGTCGTGTAAACGTCGATCCCCGCGTCCAACAATTCGTCCACGTCCTGCCAGCGTTTGGCGTGGCGAAGCCCGTCGGCGTTGGTGTGGGCCAATTCGTCCAAAAGGAGCAGACGCGGACGGCGCGCCAGAGCTCCATCCAAATCAAATTCCCGCAGGACCACCCCTTTGTACGTCACCTCTTTTCGCGGGAGGACCTCCAATCCGTCCACCAACGCCTCCGTCTCCGCCCGACCGTGGGTTTCCACGAGACCCACCACCACGTCCCATCCCTCCTTTTTCCGTTGCCGGGCGGCTTCCAACATGGAGTAGGTTTTCCCCACCCCCGGCCCGGCGCCAAAAAAAAGTTTCAACCGACCGCGGCCGGTGGATTCTTCTTCGGCTTGGACGTGTTTCAGAAGCCGGTCGGGATCCGGGCGTTGATCCATATCGTTCAGTCCGCCCTCGAAAGGGCGTCCAACGCCAGGTTGAGTTTCAACACATTGACCCCGGGTTCGCCCAAAATCCCCAAAAATCGCCCGTCGGTATTTTCCGAAATCAATCGCTCCACCGTTTGTTCCGAGATTCGACGGACGTGGGCAATGCGTTTTAATTGATAAAGGGCGGCGGCGGGGGTGATGTGGGGGTCCAACCCGCTGGCCGAAGCGGTGACGAGGTCCACCGGGACCGGGCCTGTGTTTTCCGGGTCCGCGCTCCGCAAGGCATCGATGCGATCCTGCGCGGCCTTCCAGAGCGCCGGATTCATCGGCCCCAGATTGGATCCGGACGACGACGCCCCGTTATACGGCGTCGGCCCCGTGGCCGAAAGGCGACCCCAAAAATAGCGGGGGTCGGTGAAATTTTGTCCGATCAGTTTTGATCCCACCCATTTACCCTCTCGACGGATGAGGCTTCCATTGGCCCGATCAGGGAAGAAGGCCTGGGCCAGCCCCGTCAAGGCCAACGGATACACCGCTCCGGTGAGAAGGGTGAACACCGCCAACGCGCGAACAGATACGATCCACTGTTTGAGATACATGGACGACCTCCTCAGACCAACCGCAACGCCACGAGCGTGAGATCGATCAATTTTATTCCCACGAACGGCACCACCACCCCACCGACGCCGTAGATCAGGGCGTGGTCGCGTAAAAGCCGGCTCGCCCCCAGGGCGCGGTATTTCACCCCTTTCAATGACAACGGAATGAGCGCCACGATAATCAGCGCATTGAAAATAACCGCCGACAAGATCGCGCTAGCGGGGGTCGATAGTCTCATAATGTTCAAGGCCCTCAACGCGGGATAGGTTCCCGCAAACGCCGCCGGGATAATGGCGAAATATTTCGCCACGTCGTTGGAAATACTGAACGTGGTGAGCGCCCCCCGCGTGATGAGGAGCTGTTTGCCGATTTCCACGATCTCGATCAATTTGGTGGGGTTGGAGTCTAGATCCACCATGTTTCCCGCTTCCTTCGCCGCCTGAGTGCCGGAGTTCATGGCCACCGCCACGTCGGCCTGGGCCAGAGCGGGCGCGTCGTTGGTGCCATCGCCCGTCATGGCCACCAGGCGTCCGCCGGCTTGGGATTCTCGAATCAGTTTCAACTTGGCTTCGGGCGTGGCGTTGGCCAGAAAATCATCCACCCCGGCTTCCGCGGCGATGGCCGCGGCGGTGAGCGCATTGTCCCCGGTGATCATGACGGTCTTAATGCCCATGCGGCGCAGTTCGGCAAACCGTTCTTTGATCCCCCCTTTCACAATGTCTTTGAGATGGACCACGCCCAACACCGTCTGACGATCCGCCACCACCAACGGCGTTCCCCCGGATCGGGCGATGTCCTCCACGGCTTTTCGAACATCCGCCGGGAATGAACCGCCCTGTTGCTTGACATACGTTTCGATGGCGTCCGCGGCGCCTTTGCGGATGCGCCGCCCGTCATGCAAATCAACGCCGCTCATGCGGGTCTGCGCCGTGAAGGGAATAAATGTGGCCCCCAGTTCATGCACCTGGCGGGCGCGAAGACCGTATTTTTCCTTGGCCAAAACCACGATGCTACGCCCCTCCGGCGTTTCATCGGAAAGGGACGCAATCTGCGCCGCATCCGCCAAGCGGGATTCCCCGGAGCCGGCGTCCCCTCGGTCTCCCGGATGCCCCGCCGTTTTTTCCGTTGGAACAAAAGCCACCGCCTGACGGTTGCCCAGGGTGATGGTCCCGGTTTTGTCCAGGAGGAGCACATCCACATCCCCGGCGGCTTCCACCGCGCGGCCGGACAGGGCCACCACGTTCGCCTGAATCATCCGGTCCATCCCCGCGATGCCGATGGCGGGCAAAAGACCCCCGATGGTGGTGGGAATCAAACACACCAAAAGGGCCACCAACACGGAAACGGTGACCGCCGATCCGGACCCCGCGGCCTTCACGCTGTAAATGGAAAACGGCAAAAGAGTCACCGTGGCGAGCAGAAAGATGATCGTCATGCCCGCCAATAAAATATTCAGGGCGATTTCGTTGGGCGTTTTTTGGCGTTTGGCGCCTTCCACCATGGAAATCATCCGATCCAAAAATGTTTCCCCGGGGTTCGACGTGATTCGAACCACCAACCAGTCCGACAAAACCTGGGTGCCGCCCGTGACCGCGCTCCGATCGCCGCCGGTTTCGCGAATGACCGGCGCTGATTCGCCCGTGATCGCCGCCTCGTTGACCGACGCCACGCCTTCGATCACCTCGCCGTCCATGGGGATCAAATCGCCGGCGTCCACCAACACCACATCTCCCGCACGCAACTGATTGGCGGAAACCGCGACGGGAGCGTCCCCTCGCCGTCCCCTCGGCAGTTTTTTAGCGGGGGTCTCTTTCCGCGACGCGCGCAGGGTCGCGGCTTGGGCGCGGCCTCGGCCTTCCGCCATGGCTTCCGCAAAATTCGCGAAGATCACGGTAAACCACAGCCACAGCGTCACCGACAAGATGAACCCCGCCGGCGCTTCCCCGTGCCCGCCCAAGGCCTGCACCCACAAACCGGTGGTCATCACGCTCCCCACTTCCACGACGAACATGACCGGGTTTTTTATTTGGTGGCGCGGGTCCAGCTTTTTCAAGGACTCCCACAAGGCCGGCTTTAAAATGGCGGGATCGAACAACGCGTGATTTTTTTTCATGGGGAACTCCTTTAGGAAAACATCATCAGGTGTTCGACGATGGGCCCCAGGGCCAGGGCAGGAATATACGTCAGCGCCCCCACCAAAAGAACCGTCCCCACCAAGAAGAAAACGAAGAGCGGCGTGTGAGTCGGAAGCGTGCCGCTCGAAGGCGGAACCAATTTTTTTGAGGCCAGGACCCCCGCCATGGCCAACACGGGGATCACGATCCAATAGCGGGCCAAAAACATGGCCAATCCCAACGCGACGTTGTAAAACGGCGTGTTCGCCCCCAACCCCGCGAACGCGCTTCCGTTGTTGTTGCCCGCGGAAGAAAACGCATAAAGCACCTCGCTGAACCCGTGGGCCCCCGAATTGAAAATGGACTTCACCCCTGACGGAGACACCACCGCGACCGCTGTTCCGATCAGCACCACGGCGCACGGAACCAATATGCCGATGGCCGCCATTTTCATCTCGAACGCTTCGATCTTCTTGCCCAAATATTCCGGCGTCCGCCCGACCATCAGCCCCGCGATGAACACCGCGACAATGGCGAACAGCAACATTCCATACAACCCGGAGCCGACACCGCCGAAGGCCACTTCCCCCAATTGAATCAGCACCAAGGGGGCCAATCCTCCCAGGGGCGTCAAGGAATCGTGCATGGCGTTCACGGATCCATTCGACGCGGCCGTGGTGGCCGTGGCCCAGAGCGCCGATTGGACAATGCCGTTGCGAACTTCTTTTCCCTCCATGTTTCCCCCCGACTGAAAAGCCGACGCCGCCTGGTCGATGCCGAGTTTCGCCAAGGTGGGGTTTCCCCGCTGTTCCTGTACGGCGATCAGCCAGAGGAAGGGGAGGACCAAAAGACCCATGGCGGCCAGGAGGGCCCATCCTTGACGCCGATCGTTTACCCATACGCCGAAACTGTAACAGAGGGCCGCCGGGATCAGAAGAATGGCCAGCCATTCCAAGAAATTGGCCAAGGGGGTCGGGTTCTCGAAAGGATGGGCAGAGTTCGCGTTGAAAAAACCGCCCCCGTTTGTCCCCAACTGCTTGATGGCGACCTGGGAAGCCACCGGCCCCATGGCCAGGGACGGCCCCGGTTTGGCCGCGTCCGTTGGCTGAAGCGTCGACACCGTGACCGGCGATTGAAATGTTTGGACAACCCCTTGGGACACCAACGCCAACCCAAGGATCAATGACAGCGGCAATAGAATGAACAGGGTGCCGCGCGTCACATCCGCCCAAAAGTTGCCGATGGTCTTGCACTGTCGGCGGCTGAACCCGCGAACAAAAGCCACCAACACCGCCATCCCGCCCGCGGCGGATAAAAAGTTTTGCACCGTCAGGGCCCCCATCTGAGTCAGGGAACTCATGGTGGTTTCTCCCCCATACCCCTGCCAATTGGTGTTCGTGGCGAAACTAATCGCCGTATTGAACGACGAATCCGGCGAAACGGCCCCGAACCCCATGGGGTTGAGCGGCAATAGGTTTTGCAATCTCTGGATCCCATACACGGCCAATAAACCCGCGAGGTTAAATAACAAGAAAGCCACAGCGTATGTTTTCCACGTCATTTCTTCGTTGGGGTTGACGCCAAACAACCGATAGAACCCCTTTTCCAAAGGTCCAATGCCGGGGACTCTGCCCTCATACACCCGGGCCATATAGAGACCCACTGGTTTCACCAACAAAAGGAGCGCTCCGGCGCAAAAGACGCACTGGATGAAATTGTTCATGTTCATGAGAAAATCTCCGGTTTTAGGAGAGCCAAAAAAAGATACCCCAATATCAAGACGGTCAGCGTTCCACCGATCCAATAGGCCGTCATCACAATTTCTCGCAAAGGGAGATGAATCCCAACGAAAGAACAAAAAGGCCAACCGTCAAACCGATATAAACCGCATCCATAGGCTTCTCCTTTAGTCTGTGACGTCAGAATAGCCGAAGGAGCCGTAAAGATTCCATTCTTACGGCGTTAATATTTTGTTAACCCGAAATTTCCAGTTGGATCGCGGGATTCGACGGAAAATTCGGGCCTTTTTTCTTCACAAAAAAGTTTGTCCGTAGTCCCCGCTACGGCCTGCACTTTTTTGTTCGTAAAAAGGCCCGCCTTTTCCGTCTCGGTCCTCGCGCCCAACTGGGAATTCCGGGTTAACCGGGATTCCCCGGAAGGAGAAGGGGAGCTACTGGTCTGAGGCGGTGAGACGATACCCCACGCCGGGCTCGGTCTTGAGACAGCGGGGCCGAACAGGGTCGGGCTCGATTTTGTGGCGGAGTTGATGGACAAAAATTCGGACAGATTCGGGGGTGACCACGCGGTCATCGCCCCAGGCTTCCTTTAATAATTGCTTGTGGGTCACCACCCGGCCCGCGTGGCGAACCAAAACGGCCAGGACATCGTACTGTTGAGGGGACAGGTGAATTTCTTTTTTCTTCACCCACACGTGGCGGCCTGCCAAATCCACTTTCAATCCAGCGCATTCGTAAAGAGGCGAAGCCTCCGGCCGGTTTTCTTGATGGCGCAGGGCCACGCGGAGCCGCGCCAACAGTTCCGCCACGCCGAACGGTTTCGTGAGATAATCATCGGCCCCGGCGTCCAGCCCGGCGATTTTGTCTTTCTCCTGGCCCCGGGCGGAGATGATGAGGATCGGCGCCGACGTCCATTGACGCAACGTTTTCAGCACGTCGAGGCCATCGCCGTCGGGCAACCCCAAGTCTAATAAAATAGCGTCGGGTTTTTGGGAAGCGGCCAACTCCACCCCGGCCCGTCCGGTCTGGGCTTCCCACATCCGCCATCCGGCCTTTTCGAGACTGGGACGGAGAAATCTCAAGATCGCCGCCTCATCCTCGATCACAAGCAATGTTTTTTCAGGTGTCATAAAAGAGGAAGTGTGAACCGGAAAACGGCCCCTCCCTGGGAACCGTTCTCCGCCCAAATCCGTCCGCCGTGCACCTTCACCACGGCGCGACAAATGGCCAATCCCAACCCCGATCCCGGCGATGAGGTTCCCTTATAAAACTTTTCAAACACGGCCTCCAGATCCGAATCGTTGATTCCCGGGCCATGGTCCGCCACCGAAACCTCCACGTCGCCCCCTCGCACGTGAGCCGAAATTTCGAGAGGGCTCCCCGGGGGAGAACAGCGAACGGCGTTTTCCAATAAATTTTGAAAAACCTGCTCCATCAATAAACTATCCATCGGCACCAGCGGCAAATCCTTTTGAAGGTCCACCCGAACGTCTCGCGAACCAAGAATTTTTGAACACCGTTCCAAAACCGCGCCCAGAACCTCTTCCAAGGGCCCCCGTTGCTTGTCCAAGCGGAAGGCCCCCGACTCCAATCGCTGGGCATCCAACAGATTGGAGATCAACCGGGACAACCGTTCCGATTCGCTTTGTATATTTTTTAGCAAATCATGAACAGGCCGATTCCCGCGCACCTCGTCTCTCTCCAAGAGAACATCCGCGGATCCCAAAATGGCGGTCAAGGGCGTCCGGAGATCGTGAGACACCAGGCTCAACAACGAACTGCGAACCCGCTCATTCTCGGCCGCCGCCTCGGCGCGGCGATGCATTTCGGCCAAACGGGCCACCTCCAAGGACAATCCGATCTGATGGGCATAGGAATCCAAAAGTTGTTGTTGGGCGCCTTCGGAAAATCTTTTCTCCAGGCGCAAAACGCCCGCCGGGGTTTCCGCTCCGCGGAGCGGGACAAAGAGGGCCTTCGCGTCCGGAAGTGTCCCGGTCCCCTGTCCCGCCGGCTGACCGCTGTCGTACACCCATTGTGCCGTCCCCCGCTCTTTGTCGGTCAATCCCTTCAAGGGCAACCGGCCTTTGTCATCCGGGACCATGACCGACACCCGCGCGGAAAAAACATTGGACAAGTGATCGGCAGAAACACGGACAATGTCGTCCACTCCCCCAGCGGCCAACAATTTTTCCGTTAAAGCATTCATCATGGCCATGCGTCGTTGTCCCTCTCGCGCGGATTCCGCCTCGGCCTTCAACCGGAGCGTCAAATGACTTGTGATCATCACCGTGGCGAACAGAACAGCGAAGGTCCACAACGATTGGGGGTCCGCCACCCGCAAGGTGAAGCGTGGAGGGATAAAAAAGAAATCAAAGCACAGAACGCTCAAAATCGACGCCGCAATAACGGGACCCCGTCGTCCTCGAACCGACACGCCCAGGGCGCCCAACAGGTAGATCATGGCCAAACTGGTGGGCTCAAAGAATGGGGATAAAATAAAACTAACCGCCGTGGCCAATCCCACCGCCGCAACGGCAACACCGTATTCCCGAATCAATCGATTTGTGTTCAAGAGGATTCTATTGTGCGTTTTCTGGGAATGTCTTTCCAGCTCAGGAATTGCGACGCAGATGCGGGTAGCGGGGGATCCAGGTTTTGGCGGTGAGGCGGCGGTCCAATTCGTCAGGGGACACGGCGTCGGCGTGGCCCTGGGACTGGGCCATTTTCGCCACTGCCATCGCCACCCGGCGGGATACGTCTCGAATGCCGTTGAGATCAGGAAAAAGAGAAGCGTCCGAATCACGCAACGCCGGTGAAAGGTCCGCCAACGCGCGGGCGGCGGCGAAAAACATTTCGTCCGTCACGCGGCGCGCGCCGCTGGCAGTGACTCCCAACCCCATGCCGGGGAAAATATAGGCGTTGTTGCATTGGCCGATGACGCGGGTTTTTCCATCCACCGTCACAGGCGCGTAGGGGCTTCCCGTGGCCACCAAGGCCCGGCCGTTCGTCCATGTCAACAGATCGGCCGGCGTGGCTTCGCATTTCGACGTGGGGTTTGACAACGGAAAAATAAGTGGACGGGAAGACGGTCGCGGCCCATCGCTGTTCATGTCGTGAACAATCTCTTTCGTAAAGACGTTGGGTTGGGCCGAGGTCCCGATCAAGACCGTGGGTCGAACGTGGTGAACGGTTTCGGCCAAATTAATTTGGGCTTTGTTGGCCACTTTCCATTCCCCCGCGCGCTGGGCGGGTTGGGCAAACCGACTTTTGCCGGGTTCCAGGTTGGGCCGTTCCTTCAACACCAAGCCTTGACTGTCCACCAACCAAATTTTCGACCGGGATGAAGGAAGGTCAAGACCCTCTTGCCGCATGGCCATAACCAATTGGTCGCCGATGCCCATGGCGGCGGACCCCGCGCCCAAAATGACCACTTGTTGGTCCTTCATCTTTCCGCCGATGGCCCGAACCGCCGCCATAACCCCCGCGGCTGTCACGGCACCGGTGCCTTGAATATCGTCGTTAAAGGTGCACAGTTGGTCCCGGTACTTTTCCAGCAACCGCGCGGCGTTGCCTTTGGAAAAATCTTCCCACTGCAACAAAACGTGGGGCCAACATTTCTTAACCCCGGCCACGAAGCGCTCAATAAACGAGTCGTACTCGGCGCCGCGCACCCGTTCGTGACGCCACCCCAGATACAACGGATCGTTCAGCAACTCCTTGTTGTCTGTGCCCACGTCGAGCACAATGGGAAGTGTCATCGCTGGGTGGATCCCCGCACACAGAGTGTAAAGGCTCAATTTACCAATGGGGATACCCACTCCGTTCAACCCCAAATCGCCCAAACCCAAAATCCGTTCCCCATCGGTGACCACAATCACTTCCACCGGCCGGTGGGAGACGTTCGACAACATGGTTTCCAAACGCGCCCGATCGGAATAGTTCAAATAGAGCCCTCGCGGCCGACGATACAAGTGACTGTACTGGCGGCACGCTTCCCCCACCACCGGGGTATAGATGATGGGCATCATTTCGTGGATGTGCGCCTGGAGAAGCCCGTAAAACAACGTTTCGTTTCGGTCTTGAAGAGAGGTGAGAAACACGTGGCGTTCAAGGTCGGTGGTTTTCTTCAGATAGTTGCCGTAGGAACGCTGAATCTGTTCTTCCCAGGTGGACACATGGGGAGGCAAGAGGCCTTCCAACCCCAGCGCACGGCGCTCGTCCACCGGGAACCCGCTTCCCTTATTCAACAAAGGGTCTTCCAAAAGGCTCGCCCCCACACGGGCCACTTCCACCACCTCTTCACCAGACGCGTCTTTTTTCCAACGGTTTTGCATGAAGTCTCCTGGAGTCGCCCTTGTTATCGGCTCTTTTTCCGATTTCTTGACAGAAGGTCCACGGGGATCCAACCGCGGACCGAATTGATCAGAAAAACGCGCTCCGCTCTTCGAAGATCCGTTCGGGTCAGGACACGCTCACGAATCTTTCCCCGACCGAGAAGATGGCGCCGAAACACGCCCCCCAACAACCCGCATTGGATCGGGGGCGTGTAGAGGTGTCCGTTCATTTTAATCACGAGGTTGGCCAGGGTTGACTCGGTCAGTTCCCCGCGTTGGTTCCACAGAAGGACATCGTCCCCGTCGGGATGGGCGCGACGAAATTTGTCGTACACGTCCCGCCGGGTTGTTTTGTGATAAAGAAAAAGGTCGGACTCGTCCACCGGCTGTTGGGCCAAACCCACCCGCCAGGGGGTCATGGGAACGTCCAAGGGCGCTGATTCGCACCGCACGTTTCCGTCGCGGGACAACAACAGGCGAACTTTCCAACGGCCATTCGGCCGTTTGTGAGCCTGGGTCTTGAGATGGTCTCGAATAGCCTTGGGATTCCATCGAAAACCAAACCGCTGGGCGGACCGGCGCAGTCGGTCCAAATGGCCGGCCAACAAATACCACTCGCCGTTTTCCAACCGGATCGATTCCAACAAATCATAAGACGGGGCCTTTAGAAAATCCCCTTTCAGCAGACATTCCCGATATTCCGCTGACGCCTCCGACGAGATGGTCACGCCGCTCCCCACCGGGCAACGGGCTTCGCCCGTTTTTCCGTCCAACGTTAAAGTGCGGATGCCGACGCTAAAGGTCCAGTGCCCGTTCGGGCGAAGCAAACCAAGGGTCCCCGTGTAGACCCCGCGCGGACCCGTTTCGAGGTTCTGAATAATTTCCATGGTGCGCCGTTTGGGCGCGCCCGTAACCGACCCGCTGGGAAACAGGGCTTCCATCATTTCCGGCAATCCCACCCGCGGCCTGAGCCGGGCCTCGATTTCCGACGTCATTTGCCAGAGAGTTGGGTAAGGCTCCGTTTTAAAGAGGCGCGTGGTCCGGACGGACCCGGGTCGGGCAATTTTTCCAAAATCGTTTCGAAGCAGATCAACGATCATCACGTTCTCGGCCCTTTCTTTTGGGCTTAAACGAAGGCCCCGGTCGAAGGCCCGGTCTTCTTCTTTCCACCGCCCGCGAGGGGCCGAGCCTTTCATGGGACGCGCGACCAACCGATCACCTCGCTTCTCAAAAAAAAGTTCCGGCGACAAGCTCAGTATTTTCCATCGTCCGAGATCCACATAGGCCGAATAGGGCGCTCCCTGGCAATCCCGGAGCCGGCAATACCACGCCCAGGAATCACCCGACCACCGAGTACGGAGCGGGAACGTGAAATTAACTTGGTAGGTGTCTCCCCGTTCAATGTGATGTTTGATTTTCTGAACCGCGGTGGCGTATTTTTTTTCCGTCAAGGCGGGACGCCACGGAGAATGTTGAAAAGGGGTCTCGATCGGGAAACGAATTGTGTGAGGCCGGTCAAACACCGCGGCCCACGCCAAGGGGATGCCGCCCCCTTGAAAAGCGGTCAGCGCCGGGTTGAGACCTGGCGCCGCCTCGTAGGACAAAAGTAGAATGCCCCACCGCCCTTGCCGAACCTGCTCTTCCAAAAAACCCAACAGGGGCCGGACCTGGGAAAGCGTTTGAGCCTGACGAACCCCGCGGGGCCGGCCAAACGAAGCCGACCACCCCGACTGGGCGGGATCGAAAGACTCAAAGACCGCGATCGGTGGATTCAAACGGGCTCTGCCCGGACCCGGAAAAGTAGGGCCGCTCGCCCGCCGCATGGTCTGTGACGTCGCGAACGCCCCGCAGTTCGGGAATTTTGGATCGAAGGGTTCGTTCAATGCCGAAGGACAGGGTCATCTTCGCCGCGCCACACCCCTGGCATCCTCCGCTTAGTTTAATTTCGGCCACCCCGCCCTTGATCGCCACCAGTTCCGCTTGACCTCCGTGCTGGGCCAAACCGGGATTAACGTCGGAATTTAATACGGCGCGTACCCGTTCCAAGAGGTCGCCGGCCGACAACGATTTTTGAGCCAAGGGCGAAAACCCGACATCGGTCAGGGTCGCGCGAAGGATTTTGCCAATGGTTTTGGCGGCGACGTCCCAGGGTTGGGGGTCGGCGCAGGCCACGGTCACTCGATCGCCGGCCACCCACACCTGGACAACCCCCGGCAAGGCGAAGAGCCGTTCAAACAAAGGTGTTCCCCGGGCTTCCTCGGCGTTCCGGCAAAGGACGGACCCGGAAAAAATGGACCGATCCAAGGTGAACGCGCAAACGCGGGGATCCGACGGCGACACGGCGGCCGTGATACGAACATCTTCCCCCAACCGCGGGGAAGGGCCGGTCAGCGGAGAGGGGTCCATACGATTAACCGGGATTTCCCGGTTGAATCATGGCTTTTGTCGATCGTGCATGGAACATAATTTTCCAGGCCTCCCGGACGGAAATGTCCAGTCAACTGAAAATTTTGGATTAAACGGAAAAACGGGCCGAGGAATTCCCCTTGGACGC
The DNA here is from genome assembly GCA_041917295.1 of Elusimicrobiota bacterium. Lineage (GTDB taxonomy): Bacteria > Elusimicrobiota > Elusimicrobia > FEN-1173 > FEN-1173 > JADKHR01. The sequence continues at coordinate 146,847 of JAYRXX010000057.1, read as the reverse complement.
GGCACACAAGGGACATTCACAGGCCGCGCGAAGTGTTTCAAACCGGAAAATGCCCGTGTTGTGGCTGTCGGAAAAAGCGATGCCGATGCCGTATCGGCCCACGGGGTGAACTTCCGACACGTTGATGTCCAGGGGAATGCGTTGGGGGTCCAACACCCTTTTTCCCGTGTCTTCGTCAACGCACGCCGCGCAAGGACAGCTCACCCGCAGTCCCCACGCCCCGTTGATGCCTTCGTGTCCGTCGGCCCACTCGATGCGAAGATCGCCCGCGGAACCAATCGACACATTTTTTGGTTCGTCGGCCAACGGCGCTCCGTTGACCCGAGCCACTTCGTGTTCAAAGGCCCGCGCCAAATCCATAAACGATTGGGCGGCCGGGGCGTTGGGGCTACGGACCAACAAAGGTTCCCCCGCGTCGCCACCGGACATGATGTCGGTCTCCAACGGAATGCGACCCAAGAAGGCCGTGCCGGATTCTTTGGCCAAAGCCCGTCCACCTTCTTTTTTAAACACCAGATGTTCCGTGCCGCAGTTCGTGCAAACGAATCCGCTCATGTTTTCCACCACGCCCAAAATCGGCACCTTGACCTGCTGAAACATCTGAAGGCCTTTGCGCGCCACGTTCAAGGCCACGTCCTGGGGCGTTGTGACCACAATGGATCCGGTGAGCGGCGCCTGCTGGGCGATGGTGAGCTGGACATCGCCGGTTCCCGGCGGAAGATCGATCAAAAGGTAATCCAGGTCCCCCCATTGGACGTTGGTCAAAAATTGAAAGAGGGCTTTCATGGCCATGGGCGCGCGCCACACCACGGGCCCGTCCTGGGGCATGATCAAACCCATGGACATAAACCCCACCCCATGACGATTCATGGGTTTAATTTGGTCTTCTTCCGATTGGGCCCGCTCTCCGCCGGCTCCCATCAATCCCGGTTGGCTGGGCCCGTAAATGTCCGCGTCCAACACAGCCACTTTGGCGCCCATTTTTTGAAGCGCCACGGCCAAATTGGTCGTCACCGTCGATTTGCCCACCCCGCCTTTCCCGCTTCCAATGGCCACCAAATTCCGAACGTTGACCAACGAGTCCGGCCCTGGCCGTCGAAACGACGGTCCTTTTCGGGCTTGCAACGCTTCCGAACTCGGTTTGAACAGAATATCTGAGGGTGCAGGCATGGGCTCACTCCAAAAAAGGGGAATTCGCAGCAGGGAACGCGGCGATTACGACAGGAGAAATTATATCAATTCCGCGTAACTGCTCAGCTCCCTCACCCTGCCCTCGCATCAGCGGCCCTGCTGACCGCGCTAGCGGAAATGTCTCGTGGGAGAGACCGCCCCCGGTGCCGGGAGCTCTGCGACCGGCCTCCCAAGAGGAGAAGGGAAATCTTTGTTTCCTTCCCCTCTTGGGGGAAGGTGCCCCCAAGGGGGCGGATGAGGGATCTGAGTAGTTACAATTCCGCTGTCATTCCTTGAATTCAGCGACGAGGAAAGTGTGGTCGGAAGGTTTTTCCCAACCGCGGGGGGCTTTGTCGATCCAGATTTTTTGGAGCCGTTGAACCGTCGGCGGGGTTCCCAGCATGAGATCAATGCGCCAGCCGCGGTTGCGGGGAAAATTCGTCGGAATCATGTAGTCCCAATAGGTGTAATGGCCGGGCCCCTTTTCTTTTTCGCGAAAAAGGTCTGTCCATAAATCTCCCCGGGCGGCCTCGTACGCCGCCCGTGCTTTGGGATGAAAACACACATGTTCGGCGTTTCGAACCGGATCGTTCAGATCAATTTCCGTTGGCGCCACGTTGAGATCGCCCATCCACAGGGCGGGGGTTTTGGACGTAACGTGGCGCGCAAAAAGATCTTTCAATCCCGCGTAAAATTTGAGTTTGTTTTGGAATTTCGGAGAATCCGGCTCAAACCCCTGGGGCACGTAGGTGTTGATTATAAACCAGTCTTTCCAACGAGCCGTGATCACCCGGGCTTCCCCGGACCCCGACGGGTCCCAGGACGTGTCCACGTCGGTCAACGGTTCTTTGGAAACAAACGCCACACCGTTGTACGACTTTTGCCCGCGAAACACCACCCGCCACCCCGCGTTCTCAAAATCCAACCGGGGAAACTGATCGTCGGTGACCTTGGTTTCTTGCAACGCCAACACGTCCGGCCGTTCGGCCGCCAACCACTTTAAAACAATCGGCAACCGCGACCGAACAGAATTGGCATTAAACGTGGCGATTTTCATGGAAGCGGCGGTCGACCTTCTTTGTTCATGACCCTGTCGACGACAGACCCGATCCAACCGGGGAATCCCGGTTAGACAGCCGAAACTTTTGCAACCGGGGTAGGGGGGACAAAAGTTTTCAAATCCGGGTTCAGGAGCGCCTTTTTTGTTTCGGAGTCAAAAAGGTGCATCCGTTCCAGATTAAAAACAAGATCCATTTTTTTACCTTCCTGGGCTTTGACATAACCCGGGACACGGGCCACGAGGTCAACGGAGCCGGCCTTGAGGTAAAGAATGATCTCAGGCCCCAACGGCTCAACAACGTCCACCGTTGCTTTTACGCTGGATCCAGGCGCGACAGGGTAATTGTAAAAAAGCCTGTCGTAAAGATCTTCCGGTCGTATTCCAAAAATTAGTTTTTTGCCCGCCAGCGGAGCCACCTGGGCCACCAACGACAGGGGCACAGCCAAGTCAAAACTCGGATGACGAAGAAGAACGCTTTTACCCATGGCTTCCACCGTCACCGGAAAAAAGTTCATGGGCGAGTTGCCGATAAACCCGGCCACAAACTCGTTGGCCGGCCGTTCGTACAAGGTGAGGGGTGGATCCACCTGTTGAACTTCCCCGTCCTTCATTAAGCAGATGCGGTCGCCCATGGTCATGGCTTCGATCTGGTCATGGGTCACGTAGATAATGGTGGATTGCAATCGTTGGTGAAGTTTGACCAGTTCCAACCGCATTTGAACGCGCAGTTTGGCGTCCAGATTGGACAAGGGCTCGTCAAACAGAAAGACCCGCGGTTTACGCACAATAGCCCGGCCCACCGCCACTCTCTGGCGCTGGCCACCGGAAAGAGCGCCCGGTTTGCGTTCAAGATAAGAACCCAAATTGAGGATATCGGCGGCCTCTTTGACGCGGGCTTTGATTTCTGACCGGGGATAGTTTCGAAGTTTCAATCCAAAAGCCATATTTTCATAAACGGTCATGTGGGGATAAAGCGCGTAGTTTTGGAACACCATCGCGATGTCGCGGTCTTTGGGGTGGATGTTGTTGACCACACGCCCGTCGATCAAGATTTCGCCGGACGTAATATCTTCCAACCCGGCAATCATCCGAAGCGTGGTGGACTTCCCGCACCCGGAGGGACCCACCATGACAAAAAATTCTTTGTCGGGAATGTCCAGATCGATCCCGCGAACGATGGGATGTTCACCGAAATTTTTAGTGACTTTTCTTAAGACAACACGGGCCATGAAACACATCCTTCCTCAGGTAAAAGGTGGGGAAGATTATACCGCCATCTGGAGACAAATGCAAAGGACATTTAGGCGTTGTTCTCGGTGGCCTTCAGGGCCTCCAATTGTTGGAGCACATCGGCCAAAACTTTTTCGAGGGCCACAAGCCGTATGACGTCATTCAAAGTCCATGCCTCGGGCTGAGACGTGAAACACGCTATCCTGGTCACGTGGCCCGCGGACCGTTTGATTTGGTCAAACAGCGCCACCGAATCGATCTTGTCATTCACAAACCTGAGATCCGAGCGGAGACGAATATTAAACCGACCTGAGGCAACCTGGTCAATTGCCGCGGAATGATGTTTTTTTACGTAAGCCACAACCGCCGCCCGCACCTGATCATTGCTGACAACGGCCGGATCCGAACTGACCAACTCAATGGGAGAAATTCGCCCCCCCGTTTTTTCTTTTCGATCGTTGGACAGAATCGTCTCCACCAATTTATCCAAGACCTCACTTTTATCTTGGACCGCCAAATCAGTCTGGCCCACATGGAAAACCGCGGCTTCGTTGTCTTGAACGATTGTTGTTTTGGCAAAACCGGCTCCCAACTGGAACGCCTGGGCAAACCCGGCGGGATTCATATGCACCCCCACATCCTGGGACCGCGCGGCCACTGTTAAGTAAGCCACCTCAAGGAGCGGGACCAACGCGCCAGGATTGTCCGACTGAGCCATCTGATAGCCTAACGCAAAAGCGTAATCCCGAACCGCGGTATCAAACGCCTGCCCCTTCACGCCCGGAGCCAACATCCGCCCTAAATGAACCGAGGAAACCCCCGCCTCCCCCAAAAGCCCATCCACGCTCGAACCAACCGAGTCAAACGCTGTTGGGACATCCTGGGCCAACCGGTTCCTCAAAACCAACGGATCAGCACGCGATGAAACATCCAGGGATTTTACCGGCATCTGCGCCAAAACCGCCGACAAGAAGGGTTCCATTGCCCGAGTGTCGACAGCTCCTATGTTCAACGCCCCAAGGGCGGCGGATATTTCTGAAATTGAGACTGCTTGGCGTTCTCGGGCCGCGGTGACAACTCGTTTATTAAGTTTGCCATGGATAAATTTAAAGAGGGGGCCAGCGAGGAGCAAGGAAATTGGGAGTGCTATGAGAAAGTTTGAAAAGAGAGAAATTTGAGAAAGTGAAAGCCCTCCCTCAAAAAGAGCAAACCGGGCCAGGTATTCTGAGAGGGGCAACACCGAAATCAAGAAGTCGAGTCCCACCGCAAAAAGTCCAACCGCCACAGCGGCCACCACCGCTCGGGCGATGGACGGGACCAACGCTTTGAACCCAGAAATCGGTTTAAGGTTCTTGTCAAAAGTCCCACCCAAATGGAGAAGTCCCCAAATGACCCCCACCCCCGCCGCCAACACCGGTGACCATTGAAGGAAAATAAGGAATGGGACCGCGAGTCCCGCTACCGCCACCATCCAAAAAGACTCCCAGGGGGCCTGGCTAATAATCATTTTTTCCGTTGACACTTCCCGGCCCATTAAACGGTTCCAAGGTGCCCAAAGCCAAGCAATCGTATTGGGAGAGGGTCTTACCACTGTCGGTGCCCGAGGAACGGGGAGGACGGGGCCATCAAATCTTGGATCGGCCAATCGCCGGGTTTCAACTCGGTCGAATCGCATTCTCGCCTCAAATGGTTCGGCCCCACGGGTGTAGGCAACGATCTCCACCTTGTTTACTTTTTCGGCAGTGTAATTCGGAGCGAGCACGTTGGGGGAATAACTATGAAACACAAAAGTCTGAACCACGTCCCGTCCGGTGGGGAGGCGTACGGCGCTGGCCCCTTGGGCTGTTCTTTCCTTCGCAGGAGATTTGAGATCGCCATCTTTGGGGTAGCTAACCTGGTCAACACGAACTTCAACCTTTCTTTCTTCTGGCGTTGGCCACAGTTGGGAGGCTACACCGAGTACACGCCCAGTCAAGTCCGATTGGGGAATTCTTAATTCCACCACAACAGACCGAGGCGTTGGACGGCCGGCCGTTGCGTATTTCGCATCGATGACAACATCTCGACGATTAAATGTCTGTTGTCCACTGGTCTGAAATTGGTTTAAAATCGGCGCCGGTTTCAGGGGAAGGCCGGGGAATATTTTCTCAAAACGATCCGTTTGTCCGGTTTCGGCAAGTGCGCTTTGAACCGACTGAACAACCTCTTCGTATCTCCGAACGGCTTTTTCAGCCTCAATGGGATTATCCCAATTGGTTCTACGAGCAAGTCCATCAGCATAGGTCCGCACGGTAAGAAGGGACATGTCCAACTGCCGTAGGGCTCTTCGTTCCATCACCGAATCCCGATCCTTGGATTCTTGATAAAGTCGGCTTGCCTCCTTAATCTGAGCCACCATCCTCCCGTGAAACGAATCTGGATTAAGCCGGTAGGCCACGTCCTCTGCCCGAACATAACTGGCCCAGTGGGGTAAATTGGGTTTTGTTTCCTTCGCCACCATCTGTAATTTAACTTGATCGACACCTAACACGCCAAATAGAGAGTTTGCCCAATTGCCAGCAGCCGAGAGCCATGGAAGCGCGGCGAGTATTAGGATAGGCAGTATGTTGTACTGAGTAATTGTACGGCTAACGCCCGCCCACCAAATTTCGAACCGCCTGCGGGGAGTCAGTTCCCACAAGCTTAAATCGCCCAATCCTTCGTCACGACCGCGGGTCCAGAACGGCTCGTTGGCGCCGGGTTTGTAAAAACTGTTCACAGCCACCCCAAAATTACGCCAGGCGCTGGGGTGCAGGAAAGTAAAATAAAAATACATTTTAAGCGCACGCCCAGACTGGACCGCAAAATTGCGCATCTGAACAGATCCTTTGAACGCGGGAATCCCCCTTATCAAATTGAGTGCTGAGAAAAACACCAATGCTCCGCCAAGGGCCACAAGAAACGCGCCCAACCACATGGGGTAATCCCAACCAAATAAAATCAGCATTGACGCCGCCACAATGGCCAAAACACCCCCAGAAAACGTGCGCCACCCGTAACGCAGTCGTCCGAGGGCCAAATCTTCCAGTTCAGTTTGGTCCGTGAGCAACTTGTCCATGATTTGCCGCTGGTTCACTTCGCTTAAACCCATGTCCGCAAGAAGGGGCCGAACTTGATTTTCAATCACGTTTCGCGTTCGTTTGGCGTATCCTGCGACTACTTGATCTCCATCCATGCGGTCCCCAAGCAAATTGGGATTGAGTGCGTTGTCTGGGTTACTCATCAGATCCCTGGCAATGGATTGCAATTCGGCGATAATCGCATTTAAACGATCAAGGTTCGACTTTTTCCCGGGGGCCGTCATCAAAAAGCCTTCGAGGATGCGCCGGTTAAGGCCCCTATACTTCGGCACGAACTTCCCCCCCTTTTCTTCGACTTCTCTCAGTTTGGCAAGGATTTCGTCCTCTTTCCTTATAATTTCTTTTTTCGCCGGGAGATCGAAAGCTGCGTCGTCAGGCATTCCTGTGCTAACAAACAAAAACAGAAATGAATGGACCCGGCTGGTGAACTTTGTCTGGACGGCGGCCCGAACAGATTCGTCGTCCCTCCAAGAAGTGTACAGCACCGTTACCAACGCCATCAGATTCATGGCGATGGGCGGGTAGAGGAATATTAAGATCCCCCAGAAAGTGCTCGGGACCACGGCTTCAATTAGCGGGAAAAACGTTTGGATAAAAATCACCATCATACTGACAAAACCTGTCAGTCCGGGAATACCAAATCCTTCCACGAATTCCATGACAGTTCCAATGTTGAAGAAAAACCCCAAGAAGTAAAGCAGTGTAATTGTCACCAAAACGCTGCTGGCCATCATCATGGGGACCGACGCGGCCAAATGGGCAATTTGCTGAAACTTGTAATAGGCTTTTACCCAGCTTACTATGGCCCGCCAAAGTCCAGGACCACGGTCCATGCTGAGCCCCACCAACGGGTTCACGTAGAACTGGGTGTTGCGAATGATCCCCGCTCGTCCCAACCAGCGGAATATCACGAGCCCCACCAAATAGGCGACCACCCCCCCAATGACGAACCCGCCTCCCATCCCCAACAACCCTTGGAGGACGTGGCCACGGTCGCCAATCAAAGCAAAACCCAACCCGGCACTCAAATACTGCCCATAGAACATTAATCCAACGGGCAAGAACCGAATGATGGCAAAAAATGTTTGTTGGATGATCCACCGCTGTCGCTGGTTGAGCCATTTGGGGCCCAACCGGGGGAGGGGATCTTCAAGAACCTCTTTGTCCCGTCCATAAAGCCGGTGGGACGTCAAACCCCCAAACGCGCTACGCCGGCCCCGCTCAGAATCCTCAATGATGTTGAACTTGTCCCAAACCCCCGTGGGGACGTAACGGTTGAGGTACTTATACAACGTTCGGGAAGAAATCCACGTGGCCCTCGCCCGCACAAATTGGGGGCGCAAGTCGCTCGGAACCAACAGGGAAAGCACGGCCAGGGGAAGAGGAACCAACAGAAGGAACCGAAGGAACAGGGGCCGTTCCGTTTCTTCCTTACGATTCGCTTCCCGCAGGGGCCACACCATGCGGCTGAGGCGAACATAGGCGTGATCGTCGGTTCCACCCAACAATTCCCACATAAAGGTGTTGCCCGTCCCACCCAAAAACATAAACCCGGACGCATCTTCCCCGATCTGGATGGTGTTGTGCCAGAACAAGTAATCGATGTGGCTCAGTTCAGAAAACCGCCGATCGGCAGCGTTCAGCGGGATCTGGCGCAGTTCGGTTTGGATCACGTCCGGCATGTTACGGATGCGAAACACTTGACGTCGAAAATCCCTGAAAGTTGGAAACACCTGGGCGTAGGCCCACAATTCATAGAGGGCCCGTTCTTCGCCGTTCAAAGATTCAGCCAGACGCACAGCCTCAACACGAACGCTCTCCGCACCCGCGACGTCGCCACTCGCGCGCAAATCACGTTCTCGAACAACGGCGTCCTGCAAAGAATTGAAAGTGGTTTGAAGTTGAAAAGGAACTTGAACGGTGCTTAGAAGACTCCCAACATTATTTTTTGCCCATCGCCGCCCCAACCCCGCCGCCGTGGCCAGGCCTTGAACCGTTTTTGTGTATTCCTCACGAAGCGCTTCGGAATCCAACCGAATCCCCCACTGCTGGCCATCCACCGAGGGCCGATCGGCCGACCGCCGAAAAACAACCCACCCGGCAAAAGCCACTCCAAGGCCCCCCGTCCCAACCCATTGTCCCGTGGTCAAAACCGACGTCAGCGCGGACAGGGCTCCGGCGACATTGGCGGAGGCCAACCCAAACCCGCCCAAAGCCACCCCCACGCCGACCGCCAACATCACAAGACCCGCCGCCCGACCCCATCGCCGTTGACTTGGGAGGGAACTCGAAATATCTTCTTCCTGTTCCTGGCGGAGAAGCTGGTCGTTGAGGGTGCGTTCTCGCATGGCCCAAATGGCCATCTTATCGTCGATGACCTCTTTTAAGAATACGTCCTCCATGTCCACCAACGTTTGGAAGAAAGGAAGCCTGCCAAGGAATTTTTTCGTCCTATAATTAAGCCGAAAAACCGCTTCCGCGTTCATCATAGGCTTATGGCGTTGGTGAATGTTGCCGATGCCCAGGTTGGTCCCATGGGCGGCATGGTTGCTGATAATAATCCGATCCGCGAACCGGGCCAACCGGCCCCCATTCATGGACTTTAATATCCCGTTGCGCCCTGCCTCATCGTTATCATCCAACGTAATATCCACTTGAATACTGGGCCAAAGGGTCTCCGCGCTTTCCAGGAGAGCAAAAAGCCGTTCTTCGGAAGTACCTCCAAAAGCGGTCTGCATTAAAATGATTTTAGGCCAAAGGGACTCGTGAACATCTTTGCTATCTCTCAGATGAACAATATCTTCAAACGAAAGGTTCTCAACAATATCGCTGTTACTGAAATCGCCGGCTCGGTTTGTTCGAGCCCGTTCAAAATACACATCGAGTACCTGTTCAGGGCGGGGGTTCTCACCCAACCCGGCGATTTGACGATCGATCGAATCCATTTCATCCCGCAAACCGCTTAACCATTGATTACTATTAAATTCCCCGCCCATCCTGGTATTAAGCGCCGATCTCCTTCCTGGATTTTCATAAAGCCGGAGAAGATGGGAGATCAATTCCCGCCGGCGGGGCCCCTGGACATTGGCCAGGTAAACAATCTTGAGCAAATTAAATCGATCGTCTTGCCGGAGCCGGTGAATGGGCCGTTGGGTGTTGGGTATTCCCATTAACGCAGATCGGACAAGGACAAGGAACGAGTCTTCCCGTTCAGCCAGTCGCCGCCAAGCTCCCCGAGCCCCGTATTCGCTCAGCCATCCATTGAACTGTTGCCGAGTTACGCTGATGGCGGCCAATTCAGAGTCCGTCACCGTGTCAATCGCCTCTTGCATCAAATGTTCCGGGACAAATCGTTCCACGTGTTGGTTGGTCAACTCTTCTTTGTATCGGGTGGCCAGGGCGGCTTTTAATAGCCATCCCACCCCAATAAACCCAAAAAGCAATGCCCCAACCACAAGGGACCACCCAAACGGCGTCCAGAACCACAGAACCCCGGCCACTCCCAGTAACCCCACACCGAAAAGAATGTCCACAATCCGATTAGGTGACTTAAACCCTTGGAAGAAAAGAATTATCTTAAACACCATTCCCACCATGAGCAGGGCGAATGCCCCCATGCCGAACGTTATTCCACCAAAGAGCGAAATGCCCGTGGCATTAAAAACAAGAAATTCCACATTTTCCAACGTCACAAACTGGGAAACGATGTTGGTAAACGCCAAGAGGGCGTCTCCAACAACAGGAACGCCGGAAAACAGCCCTGTGGAAACCAGTTGAACCCCTTCTTCGATGGCGGCTCCAATGTCCAGCCGAAGGGAAAGAACAATCGGGACCAGGACGAAAAAGGCCACGGCCGTCAGAACCAACATCAAAATATTTTGGCGCAGTGTGTTCCCTTGGCTGGAATTCGTTGGGCCGGGACCTTGTAGGCCCTTATGAGCGGCAATGGCCGGATTAACCATGTTGTTCCGGTCGGTTTCTTCCTCCGTCATTGCTTCTTGAAAACCCATGCGAGCGTGGTCAACAGCCTCTGTCTGAGCCTGCCGAACCTGGTCCCGCACAGTTTGGCCCAAATTGTCGTCAAGAAAAGCCTGGAGCGTGGGATAAACGCGAAGTGTTCCTATGGGTTGCCCATGTGTTATTTGCCACACGCGAGGAAAGAACTCTTCGTCGCTCAAGGAAGCAAGATTTTCGTTCGGATATTGAGCCTGGACGATGCCCCGGTAAGGAAGAACAGCGCGGCGGTATTCGTTGATGGGGTAAACCGTTCCAGCCATGTAATCCCGTGTGGTTCGCGTTCGATCCGCCACCATTTGGGAATAATAGGCGATGTTGTACAAGGGCGCGGGATGGGTGATGGCCGGCCAACCACCACGCCAGTAATTGATACCAGCCAAAAACAACACAAACAGCCCGGCGCCGGTTAAAATGGGCCATTGAAGGAAAAAACCAATGGTTGCCATCGTCGCTCCAACGGCAAACCAGCGCAACGGGTGAGCCGTATACCGATCGTCCCCGTTAAAGGAAAACCGGTCATCCTCCGTAACTTGACTATACCCGGAAGAATGGTTCTCGTGAGATCCCGGCATAAGGTAAATATTCCCGCCATTGCGCCGAAGAACTTCAAATTGAGGTCCCCGAACATAAAAGATCGGGTCGTGGTACTGGGGATCATAGTTAGGATAATGAGCCGCGGAATACAACTGGTAGGTGTTGGCTCTGCCTCGAAGAAATTCCAACCAATCCTTGGAGTGAGCGATCCATTCAAAGAAGTCCACCTTGATGGACTCCACGTAAACATAGTCGTCCGGCAACCCCAACGGCGGAGCCGCCCAAACCCGGCTGAGCTCTCGGACCTGGGCCATAAGCTGATTGCGGTCAATATTGCGTTGGGTCACTTGATAGTTAAGCCAGGTTATTAAATTTTCTCGATCCTGCTTATTCAACTTCGAGAAAGCCGCAAGCCAAGAAGTGCGTCCCGGCTCTTTGGGTTGACGTGGGATATCCCCGAGAAATTTTAAAATTCCAAGGAACCCTTGGTCTTTGTACGCCTCGACCACACCGCCGTAATCCTCTTCCAGCTTCTGGAGGAGACCTGTCTCTTTTCCCACCGGGAGAAGTGCGTAAGCAACGATCCACCCGTTTTTCCCGGAAGGAAAGTTTTCATTCGGAAAAGCCCGGGAAAACGCCGCGCGCACCCGTGATTCCAAACCAACGGCGTCTTCCTTAACGGACGGAATCTTCCCTTGAGCCGCCGCAAATCTTGTCAATACTTCCCTTTTCCAATCTTCTTTGAGATCGCTGGGAGCGAGGTCCACCCACAGAAGATCCATTTTTTCCTGGGCCTTCTCGATGCTTTCGATCAAGGTTTTGACCAATTTTTCCTGTCGCTCGGCGCGGGGAGCCAGCCGCACAAACCGTATACCCAACTTTTTTTGGACCCAGTCCAACGTAATTTTTAAGGACGAAAGTTTTGGCGTCTGGTCACCTTTTTCATCTTGCCAATCGGTCCACCCCCACAACGGCAACCGGGGGAAATGGGATTGAAGCCAGTTTCCTAAAATGCGCGCGCCGATCCAATCGGTTTCTGGGTTCGGGCTACGAAGGTTTAGTTTTAATTTATTAACTAGATTACTAAACGCTCGTTTTATTTTTTCTGGTGTTGGAGTAATTATTCCCCCCGCCAAGATTCCCCCCAAACTGGAACTGGCGAACGCGCCCGACGACATACCGTAAATCACCAAGAGTATCAAACCGCCCAGACCGACGATTTTCCAGGACAAAAAGTTGCCCAACAACCCGTTCAAAAACAAAACCGCACCGATTCCCCAAACAACGTTTGTAAATCCACCCCAGGTTCCAAACGTTGAAACGGCATAGGCCTGGCCAAGGAAAATGAGTATTCCGGCTCCCATGGAAAGAAAGTTGCTCAAACGCCAGGAAGAGATAGTGACTCGAGGACCTGCCGTACTTTTCATAAAAAATCGCCCCTCTTCCAGAGCCTGGTGCCCTTTACGGAAATCCCCCGCCAGGCCGCCGCCCACATCCGCCAAGTTGGCCGCTAAGTCTGTTAAGGAAGGCCCCATATCCGGCCCCGGCTGAGCCACAGACGCCGAAGTGGACGGAGGGATCTCGGCCGTCCCGACCGGTTCGGCCACCGCCGGGGGTGTTGAACTTTGAGCCTCGCTTCGTGTCTGCCAAAATTTTTTCCCCCGTCCCCGGTAGTACCTCTTGAAAGCGGCTCCCAACCCGAGCGGGACCAAAATCCAAAGAATTATCTTTCCCGCATCGAAAGAGGCTTCCCCCGCGCGGCTTGCTCGAACATCGTCTTTTATTTCTATGAGCGCATCGACTTCACCTTCAACGGTGGAAGCATCCCCGTTGGCCAGCCGGGCAAGGACCCCCTGCATGATTTCAGGGGTTAACACACTGGGGTTCTTGGCCATTTGATGGGTTAGCATCGTCGCACCGGCAATATAGTCGGCATAAGAAGGCTGGCCCCCATACCAACGCTCAAGGAATTTTTCGAACAGCGGGTTTTGCAACGCGCTCAAAAAGAACGAAAAGTTTTCTCTTTTGGCGCGATCGATGGCTTCCGACCTTTCGAGCATTACATCCGGCGGGCCCACGGGATGGGTTTTCAGCCGGTCCTCCTTGCGAGCGAGGGGCACGGGCGTCAAAACGTCGGTGGCCGCCCAGTAGAGGAGAACACCCAACCCCTTTGAGGAAAAGAAGGCGGTTGCTTTTTCTCGGCCGGGATAGCGGGCCAGGAAAGCCTCTTTTAATTGAATTCCGTACATTTCCGCCTGACGAACAACCTGAACCAACTGATCACCATTCAAAACCACCGGTCGAACAGCGGGCCGACCGTTTTCATCCGTGCCCACAAATGGCAACGTGTTAAGATGGTAAAGAATTTGCGCGACCTGAGACGATTCCCGGTAATCCATGTTACCCGACAACGTACGAATCAGGCTTTCCATGGCGTTTAAAACAGCTTCGTTGGTGTCCCGTGACCCCGTGAAAGTGAATCGGGCGACCAGATCGTCCACCGAACGGTCCTGCTGTCCCTTCCGAATGGCGGCGACAGCCTCTTGAACATCCGATGCGTTCACCTTATCGGCCATGCCAATGGACCGGGCCAACACCGAGGGGACTAAATTCACCGCGTTTATCAAAAGCAGACCGTCCACATAACGTTCGGCTTCCTCCCGCTGGAGGGCTTGCAACTGGGTCGGTATCGAATCCGTTGGGGCCAACCCATGCCGTTGCCGGAATTGGGGTTCCTGGGCGGATTGAACTCGTTCCACCAACAGGAGCCCATAGGAATATTTGGCTGACACAGCGATTTTTTGTGCCAAACTTAATTCCACGGAACCGGATTCGTATGTCAATCCGAATCGTTCCCTCTGATACAACAGAGGATCAGCCAATCCCGACAAATCCCAATCCATTTCCTGCACAGCGGTGGCGGTTAAATTCGGCCGAATGGCCCGAGCCAAAAGAATCGACGGATCCAACATATAGGCTTGTGCAACTTCAGAGAAAACGTGCCCCCGAACTTCCATGGGGCGCTCGGGATCCAACTGGCGCCCGGTCGAACCCAGGGCATAATACTGCCGAGCGGAGGTTCCGGCTGGAGCGGGAATGGGATAACGCCCCTCTTCAACCACCTGTGCCACGGGCGCGTAGATGTAAAAGCCCACCCGATTTTCAGGCGCGGTTAACCGCGCTTCCGCATCCACCCCGTCAGAGCGGAAGCCTTCTCCCGGATTGACCACCACACTTGGCGCCTGTGCTCCCGGCGGGGTGACGGTGTAAGTCCCGTCCGGTTGAAGAGCATAGGTGTTCCCTTGCCGGTCCTGTAACAGGGAATAAAGAAGGTTGTCCCCACGGGGTTTTGCACCCCCATGAACCGCGATCACTTTTATGCCGTTGGGTTGGCGGGGACGTGGAACCATTATCCGCGCGGCGTTGGTGGGATTGTCCAGATAAGCCATGGCTCCCGGCGCGCCAAAATTAAAGCTCTCGGGAACAGAAATCACCCTCTGATTGTTGACGTTGGCCGGGTCGAACGGATCTCCAATTGAGCGAATGACGGTCCCATCCGGCAGGGGAGTATAGACCGTTCCATCCGCCGCCCGGTAAGACAATTCAATCCCCGGTTTTACTTCAGTCGAAGGTTTTCCAGGTATTTTTTTCTTTTTAGCGGGTTGTTTCCCTGTCTCCTTCGTCCCGGCACCCTGGGCGGGTGCGGATTTAGGGTCCTTCGCGACCGCCTCGGCCGTCTTTAAGGCCGCACGGAGCTTAACCCCATCCGCCGTGGTATGTTCGTCGATATTTTGTCTCCGCTTGTCACCCCAGTTCCAGGCGTAGGCGCCGACCCCCCCTTCAGCGGATCGCACAGCCGCCATGTATCCGCTTGGGGAAGTCTGCGTGCCTGCCGTGGCGTATTCCCCTAATTCAAATGGTTTGCCGCCGGAAGGAATCTTCTGTAGCCAGCCCGTCAACGAGCCCATCCAGTCGTAGTGGTGCCAAGAATAATAATCGAGGTTCCCGCTTACTCCAGGATGGGTTGCTATTTCGTGATGCTTAACAGACGCGCCGATGGTCACCAACACCCGGCCCGCAACCGATTTTCCATCCGAACCCTTAAGTTTCGGGTCCTTGATGGTGGCGGCAGTCTGTTTCACAAAGTAGCGGTACGATTCTGCCGTCACCGGCGGCCGCCCGCCTTGCATTTTGTCGCCCCATCCTCCGGGGACAGATTGAGCCAAAATCCATTCCGGCTCATTGATAAGGTCGATCGAAAGAAGAGCAGGGTGCCCACCAAACTCCATGAGAAAAGGTGTAAGAAAATTTTTTCGGAAATTATCGGTGGATGACTTTGACATGTCGAAGCCACCACGAGCCACGGCCAGGAAATCGAACAGTACAAACTCGACATGTATTCCCCGGGCCGCCGCCGCGTCCAGAAACACCTGAACGTCTTGCTTGAACTGCCCAAAATTAGAGTAATCGGGCTTAAGGTGTCGGCCGTCATCCAAAAGTGGAATGCGAACGGCGTTGACCCCGCTTGCCTTCATCTTGTCCAATTCGGATTCCATCCAGGCTCTATCCTTGGCAAACCCGTTGCCGGGATCACCAAAGTTCCACCCATACTCAATTCCGCGCCAATTCACCCCGTTCAAGTGAATCGGTTTGTTGTTAGCGTCCAAGAGCCCCTTCGGTGTGGCCCGCACATCAACGAAATCGGCGCCGACAGCGTCTTTGCTACCGCTAACGAAAGCCATAATTTTTTCCAGAATCTTTCTCCACCATGAAACTTTTTTCGCCGCCGGGCTTTCCTTTGCGCTTTCTTGAGCCGGAACAACTTTCCCCTTCGTAGGCCCTCGTTCCGCCAATTTGGCAAGGTCTTCGGGGGGAGCGGGGAGCCGGCCCTCAGTTGACGGGGAAGCTTCTGTCCCACGCCGTGTTTCCACCGGCACAAACCCGCTTGGAAGCGGTGCGCCATAGGTCATGGATTGTGTTGCCACGCCAGGGTCAACCACCTTTTTCCCATCTACTTTTACGCCCTCCCGAACTTCGGACGCTTTGTCTGATCCGCGGGGAGAAACGTAGGCCAACCCAGGAGTACCTCCATCGTTCGTGGGCAGGACAAACACGGACTCCCCACGGTAAGCCAGTCTGGCGTAGGGATCCACGTCTGGTAATAAAAGATTCACCGCTCGCTCTTTTTGATCAACTGTGCCTACCCCCTGCCGAAGTCCTCCCGCGTCTCGATCGCCGAACCGGGTGTAAGACATGGACGGGGCCGGCTGGCCCGGCTCATCCTGCCGAGCCAAAGTTCGGCGAAGAGCCGTTCCGTTCGAAACCGATCCCAAGGAGGTAAAGTTATCGGAGAGGACCTCAATTATCGTGATGGGTTTCCCTTGCCCGTCCACAGCGGCGTAACGCACAACACTCCCCCCGTAAGCCAAAACCGCCCACTCGGATCCGGGAAGATTGACCCGGGTTCCTCTTGAAAGAAAGTCCCGCGCGGCAACCGATCCACGGATTTTGTTCCGGTGATCCACGAACGACACAGGTTCCTGCCGATCTGTGAATACCCCCTGCCAAATAAGCCGCCCGTCCAGGCTGGTGTCTTTACGTATCGATTTTTTGCCAGAGGCATCTGTTACCAAGGATTCCCGAGTTAGGAAACCGGCCGATCCCTGGTTTTTTAGCCGAGCGCCCTTCCCATCCCGGATCACTTCATCTCGAATTCGTTTGCCGCCGGGGATCGCCACATCGATCACCACGTTCCCCGCACGGTCCTCGGCGACGCTTTGAATCGTCCAGCCATAATCGCGGTCCCAGCCCACCGTGGCATCGGAGAGTGTGTAGGGGTTGTAGGGGTTGGACCTCAAGGTCGCCCAAGAGAACACGCTCACGGAGGGAGGCACGGTTCCTTGAATGTCCCCCGCGGCGTAAGGACGGCGGTCCACAAAAGCTGTCGTTCGGCGAGAGGGGTCGGTTGGGTGGGTGGTGTAGTGGGCCTCGATGACACGGCCAGTGGGTTTTCCGGTGGTTAGGCTCACCTCCACGTAGTGGGTGGGCCGATCCGCCAAAGGATGGTTTGCGGGAAGCGCAGTATTGAAACGCTGTTCGAACGTGAAGCCGGGACGGCTCATGGAACCCGGAAGTTCTCCCGGAAAAGGAATCACCAACCGGTCTGTGGACCTGGCCGGGGGAGGGAGCGCGAGGGTTCCCGCCGAAACCTCGGCTCCGGAAGAAACCAGCAACACGTCTGAGGGGTTTAGCCCAAGGACGCGCACCAGTTCGTTGAACCGAGCCACCGATTGCTCAAATTCTAAACGGGCATTAACGTATCGGCCAAGAGCCGCGGTATACTCCCCGGCCGCTTGAAGGGGAAGAGCCAGGCCCGCCCGCTGTTGAACGTGTCCCGAAGGTGAAACACTGTGCCTCCCGTAATCCGAAAACCCCGCCGCGAGTGCAGACCGGGCGGACTGCAAGGAACCAGAGAGGTCGGCAAGCTGTTCCGATCCATCGTTTATTTTTTGAGCCAATCCCGCCATCTCGTGTTCCAGCTGACGCACGTTTTCCTTTTTGTCCAACGCGGCGACTTCCACTTCATTTTCAGCGGCCTTCGACTTTGCCGCACCCGCCAATGTGGGGGTGATGTTGGCGGTCACACGAAGAACGAGCTGGGGCCCTCCCTCCTCCGGAGACTCAACGTTAAACGACACCGCCGGGTAATGGCGTTGGACCGTATCGGCCCTGTCTTGCGCACGAGCCAGACCGGCGGCCAAAGCCGCCCCTTCGACCGCTGGATGGTTTTCAACGTTAATAGCATCCAGTCCAACCCATTGAATGGTCGGCGGGGCACCATCAAAACGGGGAAGAGGAGTACCGCCATCCTCGGCCGGAAGAGCGACTAGAAATTTACCGACATCCCCTCGGGTCGATTCCAGTCTCTTTCCCAATTCGTCGCGAACCTGGGCTGCCTGTGCCGCAAAGTTCTGTCCCTGGGCTATGTCCGGCAAATTCCCGGGGAAAAATTCTTCCACTTGCGGCCGAATAACGTTTAACCAATACGCCCGAGCCACTTGCTCGTTTCGTTGAGCCATGGCCGCAACTTCTTTCATAAGCTCATAGGACTTTGCCGCGGCGACATATTCGCCTTGGGCCTTGGCATGAGCCGCGACAGCGCGTTTCTCAGCCTGCGCCTTGGCGATTCGGCCGATCAATCCGGCCATTCCGCCTCCCCCCTGGGTCGTGAGTTTCAGCAAAGACTTTGGATCGGTGGATCCTCCCTCCGTCTTCCCTAGATAGGACAGCGCCTCTTCAACGGAACCCACTCGCACGGCCCGATCGGCGGCCAGGGTTTCGGGCGTTACGGGAACCGCGGAGGGGCGAGGCTCCGGCAAATTGCTGGCTTCCAGGGCCGCGATCTCCGGATCGGGGGTCAAGCCAAGTTGGTGAACACCGTTTAAAGCGTAACGGTAGTCTCCCAACGCCGCCTGGTAAGCCGCCTCCGCACGAACAACGGCTATTTCGAGATCCGCCATATGGCGGGAGGAAACCCACCCTTTCGCAAACGGGCCTCGACCTTCTTCCAAGGATTGCCTCGCCTGGCTGAGGCGGTTTTCTGTTCGCTTAACGCGTTCCGCCGTTTCTTTCAATTGCGCCGCCGCGTTATTAGCATCCGCTTTTTTTTGGCCTTGCGCGTAGGCCCGTTCGGCACCCGCTTGTGCAAGTCTGCCTTCCGCCAACGCGATTAAAGCCTGAATGTCGTCTTTTAAGGAATCAGCTCCGATAATCCATCGAAATGGAGTTGTCAGCAAATCCGCAAATCGAGCGTTCATCACGTACGGGAACACGCCGTTGGGAGTTACCGCGATCCCTACGGACAGGTCCCACCACTGGCTCTCGTTGGTTGCCATCTGATACCCCATCTCGGCAATTTGTTCGTTGACCACCGCCGCGGCGGCTTTGTCCGCAGAAGGGTCGTATTGTTCCGCGGCCACCTGGACAATGCGGGTCGGGTCGCGGGGGTCCTCTCCCTGCATTTTTCCCAATGTTGTATACGCCTCCGCGGGCGTTATACCCGCCGCCTGCTGAAACGCCCGCCAAGCGGCAATTTCTATTTGTCCCGCACCCGCAAGCCGAGCCTGGGCCATGGACAACCGGGCTTGGGCCGCGAAGTAGTCAGAGGCTTCGGAGGTTTCGGGAGTCATCTTTTTTTGAAGCGCGTAAGCCTCTTGAGCTAATTGGTGGGCCTCTTGGGCAATATGAAAAGCCAACCAGGCATCCGACGTCTCTCGAACAACTTGGTTTGCCGCCGCTCGAACCAAAATTTCCGCTCGATTTCTTGCGGCTTTGCCTTGTTCTTCCCGAAGTTCTCGATTGGAGTCCCGAAGCAAAACCGACAGGGAAAAACCCACCGGGTTTCCTCCCTTGTAGATATTCGCGTTGAGCCTGAAATTAACGGGCACTCTTCCGGCCAGAGATTCAAAGTCTTCAGGGCTGACGGCCTTATCGATGTCCTCTTCAGAAAACCCCAATCGGTTTTTTACGGCCCGTTCGAAAAGAAGGCTGGGGTCGACCCGAGCCAACTCCTTAGCGGACATCGGTTCGTTCGCCGGAGAGACAGAGGAAAGATCTCCAACTCCACCCGCAAATCGATATTGGGCCCGGGCTTGGGCTTCGGTGTATTGCGAAGCAAGCACCCGCGTTAAAGCTTCGTCACGTAACCGCACGGCTTCCACCAGCGCCACTGTTTCTTGAGCTGTTCCCCCATAATGAGTGTAGGCCGCGCGCTGGTCCGCTAAAAACCTTTCGGCGTCTTTCAAAGCCTGCTGAGCCGATTTCAATGAAGCCCGGGCCGCACCCATCTGCTGAGCCGCCTGGTTTATTGCTTGAGCCGATTCCACGACCAGCTGTTTGTTGGCGGCCTTCAGCTCGAGCAACTCCAGCGCCATGGACACTCTATCCGCATATTGTTTTCCTCGGGCATGGGCCGCATTCAATGCTTTCACATCGATGGAAACGCCCAGTTGAGGAAGCGGGGTGGACCCCACCTCACTGAACACGGATGCGCTCACTCGGATTCCCAACACGTCCCTAAAAAACACCGCCATTTCGTCGGCACCCTCGGTTCCAAGAGCTTGGCTGAGGGCTTTAATTTTTGCCTGGTTGGCCGCTATCCGGGCGCCATAGACGTTTAGGTTGGCTTCCCCAGAAGCCGTCACGAAGTGGCCTCCGATTTGGATCAAATCGTTTACCCCAAGCCCCAACGCCCCTTTAGCCGCCTGAGCTGATTCCTTTTCTATTTTGGCATGGGCTTTTGCGTTGTCTCGCTCGGCTTTTTCTGCCTGGGCCAATGCGGCTTTGGCCTCGGATGGCCCTTTTTTGGCAATTTGATGGAGGGCCCGGGCCGTGGTTTCTTTTATTTTTCGCGCTTCATGTGCCGTTCGGTAATCCAAGAGCGCTTGATAAGCCTTCTGGGCCTGGTCCAGGGCCATGGCCGACAATTGGGCATCGGAATAATCGGCCCACCGTTGGGCCTGAACGTAAGTGGCATAATCGTCCGTGCTTAGCCGCGACGCCAACTCCGCTGAAACACCCGTACCCGTTTTGTCCGCCCGGGCCCCTATCTCAACTCCGGGCACGGCCTTCACCGCCGGGTGTTCGGCCTTCGCCATCAGCCGGGCGGCTTCCGCCCGAGCGGCATCGCGTTTGGCCACCAAAGAAGATTGTGTGATTCGAAGGACATCATCAAAATTATCAATCCGAACCCCCTCCGCCTCTCCGACATCTCGTCCGGCCAAAGCGGGTTCGTCGGCCGCGGTCACGACAACCGGTTCTGTAAACCGAGATTGTGTTGTGGAGACGGTCTGCTCTCCGCCAACAACCGGGGCCTGGTAAGCGACCGAAACGGGGCCGACGACCGGGAGTTCAAGAATTTGGCCAGCTTTTATAAAGTGGGAGGAGTTGAGTCCATTCAGTTTCGCGACCGCCGCAATAAATTCCGCGGCGCTCGACACGCCGGGGAACACGGTTCCCGCTTTTTTAAGCTGTTGATAAATTGTCCCCAGGGTCATCCCCTTTTCGACCTTAAACTGAAGGGTCCCGACCGCCTTTGCGGGCGCAGAGTCCGGCGAAACCAAACGAACGGCGGACCCTTTGACCGCCTCGGCAATAATTTCGTCAAGGGTCTGAATTTTTTCCACGGAGGGCATTTCCTGAGTCTGTTTTGCAACCAAGGGAGCCGATGGGGTATTAATCGCCGCTATTGTAGGGGACACCGTGGCAACTGAAACCACAACGGCCAAAAAGAGAGCCTTTATATTTTTCAAAGTCATTGATTGAATAAGAGAAAGAGGATTTAATCCCTCCAGCCAAAGTTGAAAATAGACGCGCCTAACGTTCCGGCGGCTTTTTTCCTTAACTTCCCTGTTTGCCCACAGGTGTACCACCAAGAAAGAAACCACAACCAACAAGATGGCAGAAAATCCCGTCCAATCGAGGTAAGCCATGAGACCGGAGTCATCAGCGGCCTGGACTAAGGATGAGAGCGCGGCAAGGACACTACCGAAACTGAACTGTTTCCAATTATTACGGAAAAATCCTGAAACTTTTGTGCTAAAGGAAGGCGTGTGGGGAGCAAAGTTGACCACCCCCCTTGTCAGGGCAAGGACCTCGCCAGCTTGGGGATCACGGGATTCGGATTGCCAGGCAAACAGTTGGCGGCCGTCAGGGAAGGTGACGAGATAACCTGTTTTGTTGTCCCACTTCAGAGATTCGAAAGTGAAACCGGGTAGATCTTTCTTTTGCCCTTCCAGCCACGCCGTAATCGATTCAGGCTCAGCGCTTGAGCTCGCCGACAAGGCGGCGGGGAACTTGCCCTGGACTTCTGCTCCCCGACCAGTTCGACCAAGGAAAGCGGCCGCGCCCCCCAGACCTTCCACAAGATTCAATTTTTCACCGGCGAAGAGGCGGTCCAGAGGCGTTTTGGTTTGGCGGAAGACGTCCAACGCGTCGCGGCCGTCTACCGCTTCAAATCGCGGGGTTAGGGTGACATAGGCGGCGCCCCGTTGTTTGATCAGAGAGGTGACGCCGTCGCTGTGGAACCCGCCCGCCACCAAAACGGCCACGGCGGGTTTATCAACAGCCCCTTCGCCCATCCGGGCAAACAAATTGTCCACCAAAACCCGATCCCGGTCCGAGGCCGCTCGATAAAATTCTTCCAGCACCCGAACCATTTCGGCAAAACCGCCTGCGGCGGCCGGTCGACCCGTTTCCAGTTGGGCCAGCCGGTCGGGCAAGGCGCGAAAATCGGCGGCGTTCTTTTTGTACTCGGCCCATTCCGACGGCGTTAAGGCGTGGCGAAGAAGTTTGTCCGCCATCACCAGGTCCCGGGCAACGGCCTGGATTTCTCGAACCCGGGGCGACGCGGATTTTAACAACCGCGCCACATGGGCCTTTTCCTGGCCGTCGATCTCGTTCAACAGATCGTTGCGGTCAATCTCTTCCACCCGCTTGACGTAATTCAAATACCTCAAAAATTCCTGGAACCCTTTGCTCGTGACGCCGACTTTGCCGGCCAAAGAAATCAGCTCTTCGTGAAACGCTCCAACCCCGACCCGACCCGCGCGAAACGCCAGGGCCCGCTGGGTAAGCGCCGCCAAATCCGTTGGCGACAGCCGGGCCGCCAACACTTCCACCAACCACTTGCGTTCCCGCTCGGCTTGCGCGAAGTCTAATTTTTGTTCGGTCTCCAGCGCGTCCAAAAACTTTTCCACCTGGGGAAACGCGCCGCGCCGTTCGCCCACGGCAATGAGACGAACATAGTCTCCCAGGGAACTTTTTTCGGAATGATACGTCTCGTAGGCTTTATCCCAGGCCTTCAGGTCGGCGGGGTATTCTTTCTCTTTCAGGACGCGAACACGGTGGGAAAAGTCAGCCAACGTTTTCCGAAATCCCGATTCCAAGGGAACAGCGTCCACGACGGACTTGACGTGCCGGTCGTAAAGCGCCCGATCTTCCACACCCCACAGGTCCAATCCGTGCGGGGCAACGAGGGCCGCATATTCCGCTCCGGTGAGAATGTTTTTCTTGAGAAACGCGTCGGAAACGTCGACCAACGTTTCTTTATCGGGGAACGTTCGGAAAGCGTCGAGGAAAAAAGACCCTTGAGCTCCTTCCAGCCCCACAAGAAGCCGCGGAGTTTTGTGAGCGCCCGAGAGAGCTTCGACGGCGGACGAGATATTTTTTTGGGCTTCGTAATTGGCGTGGACATCTTGGATGTGAACGATCCACTGGCGCGGGAAAGAAGAGGGAATGTAGGTTTCTCGAACAGAAACGCTGGAAAGAGGAACCCCACTGAGAATCGGCAGTTGAAGAGCCCGCTCTTCCTTCGAGAGGGAAACCGCGGTGGGTTCAAATTGAACCGGCCGGGCATTGCCGAAAGCCGATCCCAGACTGCTGGCGGACGCCAGGAGAAGGGGAGAGGACGCGCCGTTGGACGATGATCGAGAAAATTTTTCCCGGGCCTTCCGGCGGTCAGACCAAAAAGAAGCCTCCGCCCACGATTCGCTCACCGTGGTCCCCAAAAAAATAACGGCCATTATTCCCGCGATTAACCTTTTATACGGAAACAGACCCGCCTTTTTTTGAGCCACGGTCATCTCCTTTTCGCGCACCTGCTAATAAATAATAGGAAAAGACCCCAGAAGAAACGCAGAAGAACTTGTAACAATCTTGTAAATTTTTTTAGCCAAGAAACACCCCACTTACAAAAGATGCAACAAACAAGCCATCGGCTGAGCTATTTTGGGCTGATTGGGTCAGCGTCCAAACCGAACGTTGAGGGAGAAGCGGTGGGTGACGGACTGGTTGTCCGCCATGTCCAAAGGAAGCACGTAAGCGTAATCCAATCCCAGGTCCAAGGCGGGCCGGGCGGCCACGTAACGCCAACCCAATCCCGTCGTAAATTCGTCGGGGTTGACGCCCAGGCGCACGGCCCCCTGATCACCAAAAAACACATTTTCCCAACCGGCACACAGGCGGGTGTCCTCTCGTGTTAAAACAAGGTCCAAAGCCAAGGTCATGTTGTCCAAAAACCACAGACGGCCTGCGTAAGCCCCCGACAAACGGGTTTCCATGGGGACACGATCGCTTTCTTTAAAACCAAAGTCGGGTTCGGTCACGTTGCGAAAGCTAAGTCCCGTTGTCACAGGCCCCGCGCGGACCAACGCACCGACATCCCCCGTCACCGCGTCGTTTTTTTTGCCGCCGGCGAAAACGGGATCGTTGATTGTTGACGTATCATTGGTGTAGCGCGTTCTCATGTATTTGAGGTTCGCTCCCAAAGCGATGTCGGACCCTTTTAGAAACGGCACTTCCACCCCTACGTCGCGGGCGTAGCCGAGGGTAACGGTGTCTTCGCCGTAAACATTTTTGGCGTTGAGGCTGTTCCAACCGGCGGCCCAAACGCCGTGACGCAACGTCGGGTGAGCGTAATTAAGTCCGTCGGTCATGACGTCCACATTTTCAATCCCGGTGAAAAGGTCCGCGTGGGTTCCAAGAACTTGTTTCATGGGAACACGAACCAACGCCGCGGGGTTCCAAAACAAACCGTCTGCCGTATCCGCCACCGCTCCGTAAGCGTCCCCCATGGCGATGCCTCGAGCCCCCCGGGCGTTTTCTTCAAACGCCGCCCGGACCCATCCCGCGAACGTCAACAACCCCACCGCGGCAAAAATTTGTATACCCCTTCGATCGAAGCCTCGTTCTCGTTTCATTGAGCCTCCGCGGTCACGGACAGCGAAATGGTCTGCAAGAGAGTGTCATTGACGTCCGCAATTTGCGGCGACCGGAGTTGAAGCCACAGTTGTCGTGTGTCGCCGGGAGCGACGTTGTCTCCCCGTTGGTTTCCCGCAAACCGAACCGCACCGCTCGTGGCCGGTATTTGAAGAATGGCCTGGTTGACCGGATCGAACGACGCGGGAACGGAACCGCTGAACTGACCATTTAGGTTAAAATTCTTTGAGGTCGGCGCTGACACAACGGGTGTCCACCCTCCCGGCGAAGAGACGGAACACGCCAACGCATATCGGGAGAAAACGTTGCCGGTGTTTTCGATGAGCATCGGCGCCGAGCCGGTCACGGCTCCTTGGGGCGACACCGAACCCAAGCTAAAATCCTTTGGTCCCATGGACACGCCCATGATGACCCCTTCCCCGATGGCCCGAACATTGTCCACATAAAACAAGGTTGACCCGGACGCGGATCCAGCTCCCGTTAACATGACACCGATGCGGCGGACGTCGTTTGAAAATTCCACGGGGATTCCGGGCGAGGCGACAGCCCCGATGTAACGGGTTGCGGACCCAAAATCGATGCTGATCTCCCGCCACTGTCCCGGCACCAGATTACGAAAGGTGTTGCTTTGGAACCAACGGTAAGTGGAACTGGATTGAATGATAAACGCCACCGTGGCCGGAGCCCCCCCGGAAATGGAAGCCCCCGCTGGAATCATCACCGAGGCTTTGAGCCCCTTGTACCCGCTCAGATCTTTGGGCAACAACGGCTCCACGTAGGCGAAATCTTTAATTATCCCGCCGGACTTGTTGTTCAGGTTGAGGGAATAGCGAAGGGCGTTGGATCCCCCTTGGTTCTCGGTTGACGGCGCACTCAAATTGTCGGCAAAGTCCCCTGTGGTGTCCGCCACCCACCCGCTAACACCCGTTTCGAAGTTATAGAACGAGCGGGTTGATTCGCCCCCGTATTTGGAAACCAAAACATCCAAGGCCGGTTTGTTTTGGGGAGAGTAACCCGTGTCCGAGTAACCGTCCACGTTCACATCGGGATCCCATGTCCACCAAAAAAGCCCGTTGACCCAGGAGCGATTGTTGAGCGCCGCGAAGGCCGCCTCGTAGCAATTTTTTTGTTCCTGTGGATCAAAAGTCCCCGAAACACCATAAGGGGTCACGTTGGTTCCGTTGGCGCTTTGATATCCGATTTCCGTTACAAGAATGTCTTTCCCAATCACCTCCCGAAAATCCCAGAGCGTCTGGAGCATGTTGAAGTCGTCTTTGCTCTGGGACCACGCCGATTTCAGTTGGTTGAGTGCGGGGCTGTTACCGGCTGTCAACGGGAAATACAGATTAACCCCAATGAAATCCAGTTGGTCCCAAAAACCGACCGCCGCAAATTCGTCGTTGGGCAGGTTGGCGTTGGCGGAATAGGTGAGGCCCCCGGACCCCGAAAATCGGCTTTTGACGTCATTGATCACGGCGGTCCATTCCGCCGTTTTTCCCTGGGTCATGGACTTCAGTTCGGTGCCCACACAAAACAGTTCCACCCCGTTGGCCTGAGCCAGGGTGGCGTACTCGTTGATAAAGGATCGATAGGAACTAAACCAGGCGGCCACGTTGGACGGAGCGATCGACCCGCGCCAAAGATCACCGACAACGTCCACGTGGGGCTTCAACATAACTTTCATTCCGCGGGCATGGATGTCCTGAATGGCCGCCACCACCGCCGCATTGCTGGCGGTTTTGGATGCGTCGCGGGAAATAGTGTTGGCTGTCCCGTTGGCCATATACTGGGTAACCACCACCGCCACGTAGTTTGCTCCCGTCCCACGCAAATCATCCAAAGAACTTTTCGAATCCAGACCGAGCCATTGACTGGTTTGCCAAGAAGCGTATGTAATTCCTTTCTTGGACACCGAGAGATCCGCCGGGCCGGAAGGGGTGGCGTTGGATTCCGGAGACGCGAGGCTTTCGTTGCCGCTCTTGTCCACCGCCGTGACGTTGTAGTAATACGGGAGACCATCCACAACAGAAATATCCGTCAATGAAACTTGGCCGGCCGGAACGGATGTGACAAATTTTTTCGTGCCCAACGTTCCGGATGCGTTGGAACGGTAGAGATTGTAGTGGCTTAAGTCCGTTGCTCCCGACGCCGACCAGCTCAACGAAACCTGGTTGCCCGCCCCCAGGTCGGAGGAAGACAAACTCGCCGGGGCGGAAGGGGCGGCCAGGTCATCTCCCAACCCCGACTGAACACTGTCAACGGTTAAAACCGCTGTGCCCGTATCAAATTCTCCGCCATAAACGTGAACGCCGATTTCCTTCACGTCGTTTGTCTCGGTCACGCCTTTGGCCGCAAAATCAATGGTCAGCTTATACCATTGGTTTCTGCGGAGAGGTATTTGGTTCCCCTCTTTAAATGTCCACATTGAACCCGTTTTAATGTAGACCGACCCAAAAAGCGGATAAGCTGGGTTGCCGTTACCGTTCTCACGGCTGACGTAAACATACAAAGTCACTCCCGGTGACGCACTGAGGTTTAATCCCCCAGGCTGGATGTAAACGGCGTCATTAAAGTAGCTATACACGCTTCGGCTGGAGAAATCCAACGGGACGGAAAGGGCTTTCGCGCCGGTGTGAACCGGAGATACCCCCGAAGTCGGGACCCCAAAGTTGGCGTTATAGTAAATACTCGTATCGTTGACCCACCCCTGGGTTCCCGACTCAAAGTCGTAGAGCACCGCGGCCCGGGCCGAAACGATCCCCGACAACGCAACTCCGCAGAATGCGGCCCATCGACGGTTCATTTGGCCACCGCAATCACACCGCTGACCCACTCACTGCCAAGTTCTGAGACATACTGGTAAACGTACAACCCATTGTCCACCGTCCGACCCGAGGAGTCACGGCCGTCCCATTCGGGTTCCCTCAACACACGGATTAAATGG
This sequence comes from Elusimicrobiota bacterium, assembly GCA_041917295.1. Lineage (GTDB taxonomy): Bacteria > Elusimicrobiota > Elusimicrobia > FEN-1173 > FEN-1173 > JADKHR01. The sequence goes on along the minus strand of JAYRXX010000057.1, from coordinate 118,997 downwards.
CCGGCCTCATCAAAGATTTTAATCTCGAAATCGCCGCTGAGGCCGTCGAACAGGAGTTTGTCGTTAATCCCGTCTCCGTTCGGCGTGAAAACCCGCTCTTCGGGCGCGTAGATTTTCGACGAAAAATCCGTTATCTCAAACAGCGCGTAAAGACCCAAACGGGGGACCATCGCGGTGACCGTGTCCAGGTCCGGGTTCACAGCGCCACCCACCAAACGCCAGGCCGCTCCGTCCCAATAAAAAAGGCGGAGATGGGTTTCATTGATCGACGTTCCGTCCACTGTTCCAGGCGTCGAATCCACGTCCGCATACAAAAGTGTAATCCGAACCATCCCTGGCAATGGGACCGGCCCACCGCCGAACTGATACGCCACAGCCGCGCGCCCCGTGGCCCGATCGCTCCCGGAAGGAACTTGCGACGGGTTGTTCTTGTCTTTCTGCGTGATCGTAAAGGTATACGTTTGGGGGAGAACACCCGAATTCACATATATTGAAGTGTTGCCATCGTCCACAAAACCATCCGGCAAATTCAACACGCCTCCGGTCACACCCAAATCCCCCGCAAAGGTCGCCCCGGCAGTGAGATCCTGACCGGCCAATTGTGAAAAGAGCGGAGCCGCCGGGGTCCCCGCGTAAGACGGCCGGTCGGAAAGATCGAACGCCTCAATGTAGTATTCCACTCCGTTTCCGGCCAACACATTGCCGGGGATAACAGCCCGGCCCGTGTAATTTCGTCGGCCCGAAGGCACCGGCGTAAAAGCATTCCCACCGGTAGCGGTCACATAGTCCACGCGTCCCTTCTGTCGGTAATGCAAAAGGACTCTCGCCACACCGTTTCCGGTGGGTGCCACAACGGAGGCATTGATGGTCAAATAGTCGGCAAAATAGATAAATTGTTGTGGGGTATGCGTTATGACGAGCCCATCGGGGGCCAAGAGCGTCACCATTAACCTCGCCGACCCGAAGTTGCCCGCACGAAGTGGTTGTGCCCATACCGCAATCACAACCAGCGCGAGGACCGCATGGGCCCACCTCAACCGCCGCGCGGTACCCCTCTTTTTCACGCAACCCCCATTTATGGGCGACACGCCAATTTGGCTGGGAAGTTTTCGCATCAGGGAGCCCCCTTCAAGAACAACCGCGTGAACACTTCAACTTCGCCCGGAGTGCCCTCCGTGACGGCACGCAGGACAACATAGTAGTTCTCTCCTTTTCCAACATACTTTTTGGGCAAGCGAATGGTTCCCTCAATTTTTGTTTCCGCGCGGGGCGCCAACGTCAAACGTCGTTTCCGAATTTTTACCCTGATGTCTTTTGGGGCCGGCAGAAAATCGGGTGGAGGGTACACGAACGACTCTTTTGTTTCAACCACTTCAATTCGACATCGCACGGGGTAATCTCCCTCGTTCTTCAACACCAGGGGAGATGTCAGCAACTTCTCAAACGAATTGGACTTATCGTCCAAGGGAATTTGACCGACCACGGCCGGCGGCGACAGATTAATCTGGGTAGAAAATCCAAAAGCCTGGGTCTCTTTGCCAACCAGAGGGACAGCCGTTTCAGTTACAGACAACAACGCCCGGCCCATGAGCCCCATTTGAACAAAAGAAGCCCCTCCAAAAGTCCGAACACCCAGCTGAACTTGATACTTTTTCCCCAGATGGGTCACGCCCGATGGAATGGAAATATAGTAATCGTTTGTTCCCGGTTTTCCGCCGGGGGCCGTAAAGAACTGTTTTTGAAATCGAATCCAACCCGCGTCAGGGATCGGCTCGTAGCCCGGTTGCAACTCGGAAGGTTCAGGCACACGAACCACCATCATAAGGTCCAGGGAGTCGTCTGTGTTGTTGGCGACGGTGTATGGTTCACCCGTCACATCCCGAGAGCCCACGTATGTGCGCCCCGGCTGGAGGTCACTGATCCGAAGTTCGGCAAAATGGGTCGAAATCCCCCCCGCCTGAACCATCGCCCAGCACCCTAAAACAAATGAGGGCGCGACCATTCCCGCCCGCCAAAAACAACCACGGCTTTTCAGCATTTGTTAAACCTCCACCCGTCAACCGCCCTCCGCCCGCGTCGAGCGGGCGGAGGGAAGCGACGGCAACAAGACCTTGGAATTACAGTCCAGCGACGATGCCTACCGACAGATCTCGCGAGCCATAAGAGTTGGTCGCGGTCGGCGCGTCGAACTTGAACCAAATTGAGCGCTGTTCTCCGGGGTTAACCGCAAAACCGGTTTGGTCCCCCTCGAAAACACCAGCGGCCGCGGGTTTATCGGTCAGAGTCAACGAGTCCGCAGGCACAACGAAGTCCCCTGCCGCGGGAGCAACGCTGTTGAACAACGCTTGGATCGCCAACTGGTTGGGACCAGCCGTATCTCTTAACACCCACGATCCAGAATCGAAACTCTTCAGACTAAAGGTTTCGATTAACCCCACGGAATCGTTGAGAACGACGATGGCCGTTCCGGAAATACTGCTTCCGCCGGGGCCCACTGCCGGCAAGATTGTGTCAGGAGACCCGACGATGCTCATGCTCAGGTTTCCCGTCAACGTAATCTTCAAGTTGGCGTTGGCAAAGTTCGCCGCCGATGCATACTGACTCAACCCCAACAACCCGAGGCCAGCCACAACCACCCCTATCAATTTTTTGTTCATCTTGTATCCTCCTGGTTTAACCGCTTGTATCGGGAAATCCCCAATGATATTTTTGGGGGTCCCTTTGCACTGTTCGTGCCCGCCCTTAAACACATTTTTTCGAGCGGCAATTTAACTCATTTGATCGGTGTTCCTTTCGTGGTTTCCAACTCCATACTACAACGGGAGACCAGAAGAAACGCGAAAGAACTTGTAACTTTTTTGTAAACTTTTTTTACAGGCCGGCCACGATGCTGATGGTCAAATCCCGGCTTCCAAAAGAGGTGGTCGACGTGGGAGCCTGGAACCGCACCCACAACCCGCGGGATTGCCCCGGAGGGACCGCCGCCCCGGATTGGTTCCCCGCGAAAACAGCCGCCGTCGAGACTTTATCCGCCGTGGTCAAAGAATCTTCTCCAACAATAAAGGAGGCGGCCGCCGGCGCCACTGAATTGAAGAGGGCCTGCAACGCAAACTGATTGAACCCCGGGGCTTGCGCCAGAGTCCATGGCGTGGAATCAAAACTTTTCAATGTAAACGTTTCGACGATACCCGCCGAATCGTTCAGCACCGTAATCGACGAAGTAGCCACCGCGGATCCTCCGGGAGCCACCGATGACAGGATGGTGAACGTGGAACCAACAATACTCATACTCAAAGTGCCACTCAACGTCACATTGACCGAAGCGGAAGCGAAGTTCGCCGCCGATGCCGATTTACCAAGCCCCATGATGCCGAATCCCAACACAACCAAGGACAGCAGTTTTTTATTCATTGAATCCTCCTTAGTATGACGACATGGCGAAACCAAGATAAACCACACGCCCCACTTCCCGGCTCCGCCATTGATATAATACCACAACACATGAGAAGAAACTCAGTATAACTTGTAACTTTTTTGTAAACTTTTTTCCAGTGCCCGCAAGAGCCCATCCGGCTCTCGACGTCCCAAACAGACGATCTCCTGAGCCCGCTCGGGCGTTCCCGCACAGGCGCTGAGGCGCGTTCTCCGACGGACGAACGTGAGCCACGTCCCCATTCCCAAACCACGAGCGATCTCATCCAACGTCCTTGGACCACACCAATTACGCGCCAGTCTTTTATCCCGGTTCCTCCTGAGAAACCCCGGGTCGGTTTTGCATCTGCCGTTCCCCATAGACCCAGACACTGGCTTGCTGTGAATCAACACCTGCCGGAACGCGAATGCAGGTGAGGGAATATTTTTCGGACCGTGTACTAAATTTTGGTTTCACGGCGCGCCCTTTGTACCCGACCAAATCGAGTTCGACCCGATAGTCAACAGCGTCTTTGTTAACCAGCATGATCACCACGTCTCCGCCTGTATTCTTGCAGGCGTATACGTTAAGCAAGTCACTCCTGTCTGAGTCCGCAGTCAAGACTGTCCCTTCAAAATGCTGGGAATAAAGAAAGAAGGGATAATAGTGGGGGCGGGGTCGGTTGGCGGTATCTAATAGTCCGAATACAGGATCGTTGTGCTTAACCCACCCCGGCATCACAAAATCAACCCCGTGTTTGGCCATGACGCCCAGCAGATCGGCCAAATACATCGGTCTCACTCGCGGATCGTAATTCACGCCTGGTGCTGAGTCCACACCGAACTCAGTCACGGCCAATTCGAGGCCAGGAAAATAGTCCTCAATGTAGCCCCGAAACTGAAGGAGTGTTGCCGCAGGAGATTCCAAAGGTTGATTGTGGTCATACCGGTTGACGTAGGAAGGGTTCCACCACGTTTGAACGGATTCCAGCATGGCCGGGACCCCCTCCGGGATAAAACTTTTTAGATCCCGAAAATCTGTTCTGAAAAGGGGATAATAATGAAAACTTAGAACATTTAATATCCGATACCCCTCCGGGTTGCGAACCCTGTCGCTTTCAAATTCTTTACACGCCTTAAGAAATTTTGGCACCTCCGGAAAATTCCAGGCCTTACAGATCACGGGGCCAAAAATCTTGATATCCTCAGAGGACCCGATCTGGGATTGCGCCTTTTTCATCGCGTAGGCAAACTTTTTATAAATCTCCGTGTAATCTTCGATGGTGCACTCGTGGTCCCAGGCTTCGGGGTTGATCTCATGCCAAATATCGTATTCGTTGTCGATCTCGAAATATTTGACCCCATATTTTTTGGTTTTGTTCAGATAAACCACGAGATCGGCCGCGTCTTGTACTGTCATGCATTTTCCGAACGCATCTTTTTTTTGGGGATCGGGGGCCCATCCTAAAGCGTTAACCTGGATCAATGGTTCGGCCCCCGTCCGGCGACAAAACTCCACAAAGGCGTCGATCGACGTATACGGCCTTTCCACATGGGTTTGCCCTGGTTCAATTAACTTTCCGGTACGCCAATTGTATCGGCTTAATTGCCCACCCCCCAGCCGAATCACCCGAAGATTTAACGGTTTCGCCGCCTCGCTGGCGGGGTTATTCAACCCCAACCAGGTGGCCCAGTTTAACCCGTATAATTGGGGGCTCACTTGAACGGGAAGCCCCGTCTTTCCATCGACAAATGGTTTATCTAACATCACCGTAACATGCGCGTTCGCCCCCCCCTTTTTTTCTCCCGCGCCTTTCAGATAGGAAAAAGAGGATCCCCCAATCTTATTTGATTCCTGGGTAACCCCCAAAAGAGGAAATGAACAAAGGAGAAAAAGCGTCGCATATCGGCGAGCAAACCAAGCCCATCGCTGATTTTCAGTCAAGACCGAGTTGTGGATCATTTAGCTGTATTTTTTCCCCAACATCCGCAAGAGACCATCGGGCTCTCGAAGTCCCAGACGGACGATCTCGTGGGCCCGTTCGGGCGTTCCCGCGCAGGCGTAGATTCGGAGCTGAGGCGCGTTCCCTGACGGACGAACGTGGGCCACATCCCCGTTTCCAAAGCGCAAACGGATCCCGTCCAGCACGTTCATCCCGCAAAGACCTCCGTCAAAACCCGCCTCGCTGTTAAACAGCCCTTCCAAACGGTGGCGGTGGGCAAGCAGGGTCGCTCGGTCCGGGACCGATAGGGCAACGGGTTGCCCCGCGGCATCGCGCGCCGTCACTTCCTCTTTTCCGCCGAACACCACCTCAATCACCCGCGGGTTCGGTGAAGAAAAAGATTTTAGAATGGCGCGGCTGGATTCCACCGGGAAATTGTCCAGCAGTCCCGCCTTGCTGAACCGACGGGGAAGCCGGTCAAAGAGGCCCACGAGGGACAGCCCTTTTTCCCGCGCCGAAAACAAAACGCAAAGGATGGGCAAGACCGCGTCCCGTGTCGGTAAAGGAGCCAAGGACCGGCCCTGTTTTTCAAGGGCACTCTGCAGAAGAAACCCCCCATTGGCTTCAAACCCGACCACTCGACGAAACCCTTCCTGGGCAGACTCTTTCATGGCCGCCACCACGTAGGGAGACCCAATGCGAGTGGGTGGACGACGACGGCCTTTGAGGAAAATGTCCAGGGCATCGTTGGCGCTGATCGGCGCCACCACCGCGTCGGCCTCCAGGTACTCCGCCACAAGCGGCCCCAGCAGGTCCCCGGGCAAAAACACCAGCCCGCCATCGGGCTTCACCCCGCACACCAAAGGTCGATCGCTGTCACCATCAGTGGAAACCAAGGCGTTCAACCCACCCATTTCCCGCCGGGCCTGGTCGGCCATCTTTTGAAGGTCTTCCAGCCGTTCATCCGAAATGTCTTCCGTGTCGATGGGAACAAACTCTTCGCTCCGGCCCAATGCCGTCACCCGGGCCCCCAACCCGCGCAGGATGTCCACGACCAAGTCTCGCCCCACCGCCGAATGCTGATACACGCCGACGTTGAGGCCGCTCAATCCGTTGGCGGGAAAGAAATTCAAGTAACGACGCACATACGCGTCTCGCGCCGCGGGGGTTTCTGCCGGAAGAGGCCTCGCCTGAGCGGATATTAAAAATCCGCTGTCATCGAACAAAGACGCCTTGGCCGGGCAATTATATTCTTCCGCCCGAACTTCTTGGACGCGGGCCAGGATCCCCTGTTCATCTTCTTTCAAAACTTCGCCCGATTTTAGATTAAACTTAATCCCGTTTCGGTCAAAAGGGATATGACTTCCCGTGACCATAATGCTGGGCCGATTTTTGCCCAGGGCGTAGGACAAAAGAGCCGGGCTTGGCAGACAACCCGTGTTTTCCACGGCGAGGCCTTCGTCCGTAACCGCCCGGGCCACCGCGGACGCAATTCGCGGCGTGCTGGGCCGAAGGTCCAACCCCATCGTGATCGCGTCCCCGGGAACCGTTTCTTTTTTGTCGGCCAAGTAACGCAAGAAACCCCGGGTATTCACATAGGCTTCCAGGTCGGTAATGTCCCGGATCAGTCCCCTCAAACCGCTGGTTCCAAACACCAGTTCGGTGGGTCGTTTCCCTCGAAACGACCGAACCGGCGGGACCCCCGCTTTAAAAACCAACGCGTCCGATCCGGCTTTAAACGAACACACCCCTCCCCGAGGAACAAAAAAGCAGAATCCCTTTTTCTTCCCGGTCTCGACATGGATCTTCCCCGACACATCCCAGCGGACATCAACGGACCCCGAAGCAATCAGATATATCTCGCCGCTCCAAGAGGGGAGCGCTGTGTGGGGAACGCCTGAACGCAAATCGAGACGGCGCAGTTCAAATTCCGCCGCGGTCGTGCGATAAACCGACTCCGCGCCGCGAACCGGCGCCGCGGTTAACACCTCGGGAGGAGCCCCCTCAAAGACCACCGTCTTCAAGAGTTCGGGGACGTCCACGTGCTTCGGCGTCAGTCCGCCGCGAAGAACGTTGTCGGAATTCGCCATGATTTCAATGGCGGTTCCTTCAAGATACGCGTGCAATACTCCGGCGGGTAAATACAACGCTTCCCCCGGTTTTAGTTTAACCAGGTTCAGCAACAAAACCGAGAGAAGACCCCGATCGGTTCGACCGGGAGACGAAAATTGCCCATCCGCCCGCAAGACCCAATAACGTGGGTCTTCTTTTGGGAAAGGGATTTTTAGATTTTCACGGCGCCAACGGGCCAGCAAAGGGCTCAAAAGGGCTTCCACATTTTCCGGCCGGTCGGTCATGAACGATCCATAAAGGCGTTTAAGACCTTCCGCCGTTGGAACAAATTCCCCAGCCAGCTTATGAAGTTCCGGATGGGCACCCAGGATTTCGGCAATCTGAGAATAGGGACGAAACCCCCGTAAGGCCCAAAAGTCGCTTCCGAACGCCACAACCAGTTCCGGTTTGTGATTGGCGTCTTTGTAGTTGCGCGTGGGAGCTTGGCGGGGGATGCTCCGGGCGTCTTCGTCGGCAAAACCGGCCCGGGCCTGTTCCAGACCGGGATGGACCTGAATTGATAAGGGTTTCGCCGCGTCCAGGACTTTGAACAAAAAGGGAAGCCCCCCATACTGAGCAACCGTCTCACGGCCCAAAAGACCCTCAGGATCTCGGGCGATCAGCTCATCCAATCCCACCGATTCACCGGACGCGAGAGCCACCTTCGACGGGTTTCCGGGGTGAGCTCCCATCCACAATTCGGCAAACGGACGGCCGTCCGCATTTGATCGACCCAACAAATCGGCGATCACGGAGGCCCCTCCCCACTCGTAGTGCTGAACACCGGGAGACAGAGCAACCGCTCCGTCCGTTTCAACCGTGGATCCAACAGAATTTGACGTTATCATAAAGTCCTCAGTGAACTGGAATTGTTCCGGCGAGCAACGCCGCCCCCAACGCGCCGGCGTTACCGCTTTCGGCGGGAGGAGACAACAACGAAAATGAGGTCCCGGGAACCCGCTGGGCCAACTCCGACAGGGCGGATGCCCTCAAAACGTCGCCCACCCGGCCACGGGGCACACTCCCCCCCAACACATAGGTAGAAATTCCTCGAACAAACCGCACGTCATTCACTGGCCACGCGGCACGCCGATCGGTTTTCTCGATGGTGCCCCTGTAGATCTTTTCCATAACCCGGCCCAACATGTGCCCCTCAAACCGAGCGATCTGCAGGGCCACTTCCCTCGCGGGTTCGCCCCCCACCTCTCCCATCAAACATCGGTCCAACAACAAACCTCCCGGGACCCCCAGCGGCGAAAACAAAGACGGGCGACCGCTTTGAGTAAGTTTTTGATCGATTTCAGCCATGAGGGCACGGATGGCGATGCCGGACACCAGCTCTTCCGCGGTCCCGCCCCGGGAAACGGCAATCGTCATCCCCTGGACAACGAACGGAACGGTCACCCCGCCAGGTTCAATCACAATATCAAAAACATGGCCGTCTGTTCGGATCTCCACATGCCCGGTCGGGTCCACTTCCGCAAACCCACCCCCCAACCCCGTCCCAGGCCCGAGATAACAAACCCGCTGATTTCGAATCGCGGAAGCGGTTGAATCCTGGCGTAACAGCACGTCCAAAACATATCTCATTTGGGCCACAGCGTCGTTGTGAACGCAAAATGATAAACCCGGAAGCCGTTTGGATAATTCCCGTTGCGGGTCCACCCCATCGAAATCGTTGGAACCCTCCCCCAAATTGGGCGCGGTGCCGGTCGCGATCACCCACCCGCCTGCCGTTGAAGGGATGTAACGGCCGGGCATACCCACACCGACGTGGACGTCCACGGCCCAGCCCTTCTCCTGTCCTTCTTTCAAAACATCGCGGAGAAAATCGGCCAGTCGGTCGAAGAATTTTTCAGGACAGGCCCTTTGGGTGGGAACGCTTCGGGAAAAAAGAACCGAAGGGCTGTGGGCAACATTAAAGTCCACGCCGATCGCAAAAATCTTAGTGCCCCCCACATCCAGACCAATACGAACCGACCGAATTTCGCTCGTCCCCATAAGCCCCCCCGCCAGGCGCCAACGAACACCGGCGAAGGGTAATTTTAGCACAACCGCTTGGTTTCGGAGAAAAAAAGGCGACGGGGTCGCGGTCTGGGAGGTTACCGCGAATCCGCCGCCGTTCATTCGGCGCCCCTCAAAAAGAGGAGATGAGTGAAATTCGGTGCGCCTGACCCAAATCGCCCATGGGGGAAATGGCATAGTCCAGACCCAAAGCGCCTTTGGAAACCCCGAACCCCATGTTAAATCCGGCGAAGTCCCCCAACCCCGTGTCCATGGCACCTTCCCAGCCGGCTCGACCGGCGAACCGCCAGTCCGCTCCCAGGGGATAAACCCCCTCCGCCCCGACACAAAAAAACGGGTCGTTGTCCCGGGGAAATTTCACATCCGAGGACAGAGTCCATTTCTCGTTGGGCGTCAACCCAACTCCCACAGCAATCTGAAGGGGAAGCGGACGGGCGGTGTTTCCCAATTGAAGAGATCCCCCTGTGTTCAGGGCCGACACCCCCAACCGCAATCGTTCCTGCCAGAATTTAGGGGAAAGGATTCCCCCATCCACTGTCAAGGTAGAATCCGATTCGACGATTTTGCTCTGAACGCCTTTCACGGCCAACCCCAGATCCCATCCGGCCACGTTCCGAGCATACCCCACCGTCGCCGCCGCATCCGACGGATGAAACGTCCCCACCGTGGCTCCGGCCGTGGGTTCGGTCTCGTCGATGGCCCCCGCGGAAAAATACGCCACCCCCACCCCCCACGCGCCCGCGCCCACCGGATGAACGAAGTAGACGTTGGACGTGGCGGTTCCTTCCGGAGAAGGCGCATGAGAGAGCAAGACCTGGCGTTTGTCCGATTCCGCCATCCCCGCCGGGTTCCACGCCAACACACCCGCCTCGCCGGTGACGGCCGTGACCGCCCCCCCCAGGGCCGAAGACCGGGCACTGACGGGGATTTTCAAAAATTCCCCGGACGAGGTGCCTCGGTCAGAAGTCGATCCCGCCCACCCGATCCCCGCCGACAAAAGCAGGGAAGCTCCTCCGAACAAAAACCGCGCCACCCATCGCGTGAGAGAGTTCATTGTTCCACCGCCAATCGGAAGATTTTTTTATCGCCGTCTTTTTCAATGAAACAGAAGTAGACCCCGCTGGCCACCGATTGGCCGGCTCCGTTGTCGCCGCGCCAGAGAATCACTCCCTGGGAGTCCGGGGAAAGTTCCCGAACCAATTCTCCGGTTAGGGTGTACAGCCGCACCGTACTCCCCAGCGGGACTTCCATCTTGACTTCCGTATGTCCCCGTGCCGGGCGGAACGGGTTGGGGTAGATCTTGGCCGCGCTCACCGAGGGCGGGATAGCGCGACGTAGGGCGAAGAGGCCCGGAGGGGCCGCCTCCCCTGGTGGGACATCTTCCCAAATGGACCCGCTTTCATCCCAGCGGACAACGGTGTATCGATGGGCTGTATCCGCAAAAACGGCGGAAACCTGGACCGGGACGGCTCCTTTCCCATCCACAGAGACCAGCCAGGGATGCCCCACCATCTCTCCCATAGAAAATAGGTTCCGAGCCTCTTCCACCGGGTCCAGGAGAATCGAAACGTCAGCGTCTTGTTCAGTAGCAAACCCCACGTTGAACCACGGGATGTCCCGGGAAAGGGGTTCGGTCCTTCCGGTCGACAGGGCCGAAGACGCCGCGGGCAACGCGGCCGATATCCGGGTCGAGACAACCACATCGAAAGCGGAAACAACCTTTGCGATATTTTGCGCCCTCACTTTGAAATAATGGGTCACTCCGGTAATCAATTCGGGCGTCATCTCTAGGTTTAGTGTGGTTACCTTCCACTGGTAGGAAAGTTTGTTGGTGGAGGCATACACCTGGTAAGTCGTTCCTGGAAAGTTGCCGTTGGCTGTCCACGTCAAGACCACCCGCCCCTCGCGCATAACCAGTTGCGTTCCGGAAGGCTTGTTCGGCGGTGGAACGACGTCCGCCACGGCCAGACCTTTGAAAGAGACGAGGGTACCGTCTGAGGATCCTCCTCCATACCCCCCGGGGGTCGGCCCGCCGAACGTGGGAATATTCGTCGACCCTGTTCCCCCCGCCAAGACGACCCTTCCAGCCCCATCTTTTGCAAGGCCCATCCCGTCCAATTCCGGCCCGGTCCCTCCCCAATACGTTCCGTAAAGGACGCCCAACCCGGGTTTCATTTTAACCACGAAAGCGTCTGTGGACCCGCGTCGTGCTCCCTGCGCGGCGTTCGATGTCACAGGAAAGTTTGACGAGTCCGTCACGCCCGCCACCACCATCCCCCCTTCCCCATCGCTCACCACATCCATGGCCGCGTCACGCCCCCCGCCGCCCAGGAAACTGCCATACAACAAGGTCGATCCGTCCGAACTTAACTTAACCACCACCGCTTCCGCGCCGCCGCGCGATTGGGACTGGGCCGCGTCCGGCGTTACCGGAAAATCGGCCGCCTCCGATGTGCCGACCGCCGTCACGGTTCCGTCCCACCCCACCGCCAATCGCCGCAAACTTTCCGACGCCGGGGACGCTCCACCGCCAATGAAGGTCGAATAAATCCACCGATCCCCCGCCGCGCTCAATTTGGCGATATAACCATCGGTACTCAGGTTGGTCGAGCAATTGGTGCAAGTCCGATCGTACGCCCCTAGGGTGGTTGGGAATAAGGTTGAATGGGTGTCCCCGGACAAATAGACCTGACCAAGAGAGTCCACCGCCAACCCACCCGCTCCGTCCCAACTTTCGCCCCCGATATAGGTGGAATACACCACCGCGTTCCCCGCCGCCTTCAGTCGGGTTACAAACACGTCCCCCGCCCCGCCAAACACGGCCTGGGCCGCCCCTGTGGTCACCGGATACTCGCCATGGGTGAACCCCGTGACGATCACGTCTCCCCCGATCGCGACCGTCACCCGGTGTCCGTAATCCCAACGGGGGCCACCCAAATACGTTCCCATCTTGAGTGACTGCCCTCCCGAGGACAGCTTAACCAAAAAGGCGTCTCGTTCGCCCCCCAACGTTCGGTCGTAAGCTCCGGACGTTGTTGGGAAGTTCGTCGAATAGGTTTTGCCCGTCACCAAAATATTCCCCGCGCTGTCGAGCGCCACCCCCAAAGCCGAATCTTCTCCGCTTCCCCCCAAGTAGGTGGAAAACAGAAGGGTTCCGTTCATGGAAAATTTCGCCACAAACGCGTCCAACGAGCCCCCGTTGTAGGTGGTGTCAAACGACCCGCTGGTGGCAGGGTGGCCGTCGCCGGTGGTTTCGCCCACGACGATGATGTTGCCCGCCGCGTCGCTGACCGCGCCTAAAATCGTCGAGTTCCCTGTCCCGCCAAAATACTGGCTGTAAAGAATCGACTCCGGATTGACAGGGGGGGGAGGTTCATCGGGAAACGCCAGGCCGTTAAATGCGGTGACGAACCCGTCCGAGGCCCCCCCTCCGTACCCGCCGTTGGCGCCGCCCATTAACGGCAAATCCGGTGAACCGGTTCCACCCGCCAGCACCAACCGCCCGATCCCGTCTTTTGTCAACGCCAACCCATCCAGCTCCGGGCCTGTCCCACCCCAGTAGGTGGAGAAAGTGATCCCGAGCCCAGGCTTGAGTTTGACCACAAACGCGTCGGCAGTCCCGCGCCGTTCCTTTTGAACCGCCCCTGAAGTCACCGGAAAGTTTAAGGACTCCGTGATTCCTGTTAAAACAACGCCTCCTTCCCCGTCGGTTTTGACGTCCATGGCAACATCTCGTCCGGTCCCGCCGATATAACTGCCGTAAAACAATTGGGATCCGTCGCCGCTGAAACGGACAATCACCGCGTCGGCGCCGCCCGCAAGCTGGAATTGGGCCGCATCCGGTGTGACGGGAAAATCGCCGCCGTTGGACGTTCCCACCGCCCAGATGGATCCGTCCGACGCGACCGCGATCCGGCGAAGGCTTTCGGTGGACGGCGCCGCCGATCCGCCAACAAATGTTGAGAAAACCCACCGGTCCCCTTTCGCGCTGAGTTTGGCCAAAAACCCGTCCGTACTGGTGTTCGTCCCGCAGTTGTCGCAGGTCCGGTCCCAGGCCCCCACGGTTGTTGGAAACGTCCGCGAGTGAGTGTCGCCCGACAAAATCACCTGGCCCAGCGCGTCCACCGCGAGCCCCCCCGCGCCGTCCCAACTCTCGCCTCCCAAATAGGTGGAATAAACCACCCCGTTACCCGCCGCCTTTAACCGCGTCACAAACACATCCCCGGCCCCGCCGAACACCGTTTGTGCCGCCCCCGTCGTGACCGGATACCCCCCGTGGGTGAACCCGGTGACGATCATGTCGCCCCCGGGCGCCACCGTCACCCGATGTCCGTAATCCCACTCGGCGCCGCCCAGATAGGTTCCATACACCACCGACCGGCCGTCCGACGTCATTTTCGCCAAAAACGCGTCCCGAGCTCCGCCCAACGATCGGTCGTAGGCCCCGGACGTCGTTGGAAAATTGCTCGAATAGGTTTTTCCGGTCACCAAAATATTCCCGGCGTTATCCAGCGCCACCCCCAAGGCGGAATCTTCACCGCTTCCTCCCAAGTAGGTGGAAAACAGGAGCGTTCCATCGGCAGAAAATTTCGCCACAAACGCATCCAACGATCCCCCGTTGTACGTCGTGTCCCACGACCCGCTGGTCACAGGATGCCCCCCGCCAGACGTTTCTCCCACCACGATCGTGTTCCCCGCCGCGTCAGTCACCGCGTCCAGAATGGACGAGTTCCCGGCGCCGCCGAGATAGCGGCTGTACAGGATCGGTGCGGCGTTCACGGAAAGAATGCGACTCATATCGTTGTTCGATTCGTTGGTTTCCGCCACTCTCTGCCAATTGTCCGCTTCAATTAAAAGGGTGTGGAGCCCCGCCACGGCGGACCAATTTACCTGAGCGACAAACGTCTCCCCGGGTGCCAAAGGGCGCACAACCACGGTTTGAATTTCTCTCCCATCGATTTGAAATTTCAAATGACTTTCGCCCGCCGACTCGCTCCCACGATTGGCGATGGTGGTTTCAAAAACAGTGGTGTTCCCAGCCACTAAAGAATCTGTCCCCTCCAGTTTTTCCACCACAAGGTCGGCTCCCGGCAGAATGCCCACCACAGGCATGGCCACATTGTTGTTGTCTTCATCAAGCTCCGGATAGGTTAACCCATTGTCGGCTTCCGCCAGGAACCGATGATAGCCAACAGCCACATTGGTCGAGGCCGCGGGCGCTGTGTACGATTGTCCTGGAGAAAGAGGCGGGATATTAAATCCCGAAAAAAACGATCCGTTCATTTGGAGTTTCAGATAGCTCTCTCCTGTGGAAACTGGCCCCCAATTTCCGACTGTCACAGCGAACGAAATGGGTTGGTTTTCGACAGCTCGATTGGGGCCGGTCACGCCTTCTACGATCAGGTCGGCCTTTGGTGAAAAGGCCAGGTCTTCGGTTGTCACCAGGGAATACAAGCTTGGGTCAAACCGGTACCAACCGTCCCACCAAAACATGGCGCCCCGCGATCCGCGATTAAATGAGGCGCGCATCCGCTCGGTCAGAACAGATTTCTCCATCCACCGCCAGCCGGGCACATACGCTTCGGCTTCGATGATGGGCTGAACACCGTTCCAGCCCACATTTTTCAAAGTGGCTCCGATGTTGCCGTTCAAATGGAGATAATCCGGATGGCTGTGATAGTCCAGTAGATCAAAACCCTTGTTCTGCCATCGACGTATAGTGTTTTCGGCCCCCAGGTCGGACATGCTCACCAGAGCCGTGGGACGGATGTTTTTGATCATGTCCCGGAAAGCGAGGAAAAAACTTTCCCCTTGGACATAAAGTGCTTCCCGGCGGTCTCGGTAGGCCAGGTCGTCCATGGCCTGAAGTTCCGATCGCCCGCCGGTGTCTGGCTTCATGGAGATAAACTCATTGACCAATTGCCACACAATCCGATTTTCCCGAACCAGACCCCATTGCGCGTAGGGCTGAGCCGAGTCGTAAACCATTTTGAAAAATTTGTCCCGGAACAGATTTAGAAATTGGGCGCGTTTGGGGTTGGCCGGGTCCAGGATATCCGGGTGTTCGCCCACCCCATCGATCCATTCCCCATCAGCGATCCGAAAATCAAACAGGGTAAAAATAAGACGAAACTTGACGTTTCGTTGGGTTTCCACCTCTTCCACAATACGCAGAAAAGCATCCAGGTCCGCCCGGAAGAGCGCTTCATCAATGGAGATGTTGCCTGCCGTGTCGAACAGGTTGCGCCCATCGCCAAACGGCGACATGATCCGAATCCCCTTAATATTGTTTACAGCGCACAAGTTCAGCCATTCCCGCCATTTTTGCGATCCCCACGCCGAACTGAACCCGGAGTGGTTATACCCCGGTTTATTCGCCCACGCCGGCGGCACACCCCCGATGGACCACCCGTAACTGAAATAATTGAAATGGACGTTCACGCCCGAATAGGCAAGAAATTCCGTTGCGCTCACCGCCGGGGTCGGATCCGTGCGCCAACCAGCGGGCGGCGCGGCCATCAGACCGGCGTTCATCAGGGGAATCAAGACAAAAGAAAAAGTCCGACGGACAACGCGGCGAAAGACCAAACAGGTTTTCATGGCAAGGGCTCCTCAAAAAAAGGATCGTGTGACCATCTCCATAATGGCGAATTATAAAGAAACCCGCCTACGCCTTTTTGCCATTTTTGGGATGCTAATTTCCCCTGCTTGCGAGTCACAGCACCTCAATTGCCACACCAACCGCCAGCTCATCCGTTGATGAAGCTGTTGTTTGCCTCCAACGGGCTCTTTACGCGTCATGTTTTTCCACCCGGGCCTGCGGCTCCTGCGGCCTTCCCGTCAATGAACCTACCGATCTCTCCTGGTTTGGATACAAGCGTGACAACACGATCCGCCACGTCTCATCCCACCACCGTCGGCGATCTTCCCAGATCAACGGGTCCACTACCCCAATGTTTTTTATTCGCCAGTTCTTTTGCGCACGGCGGCGTCGCCACGTTTGGCAGGGTTCTTTGTCACAGGTGATTTGTTAACGGTAAGTTTGTGCACAAGGCAGGAACAGCTCTCCACAACCACACATTTCATTCGGCGTCGGCTCATGGACATTCACCTTCCAAACAGGCCTACACCCCCTTTTTACCCAAATGCCCGAAATCTAAACCAACCTGAATCCAATCATACGCTCAACTTTAAAAACAACGTTCACCCAGAATTCAACCCCAACTCCCCTTGTCTCCTTTGCGTTCCCTCCCGCCTCTTTTGATGGTTACGCTACAGTGGAACCCGCGAAGGCAGATCACCAGCGGAACGAGTCCGGTCTGGAATGGGGCCCCAAAGCATTAAATCCACTGATGTCCTCACGAATCCAGAACGAGGCCCATCCTTTGCGCTACTTGGCCAAGTTTTTCATCAGCGGTCAGGAGAGGGGCGCGATGGATGTTGGCGAGAGCCAAGAAGAGAGAGTCGTAAATGGTCAGGTGATAGACATGAGCGAGCTCGGACGAAAAGGGAAGAAGATCTCGATGGCCATAGAGACGGATCGGGAGACCTAATATGTCTTTGAGCAATTCCTTAAACTCCAAAGAAGAGAGAAGACGCGCCCTCCTCTTTTTGTGCAGAACCTGGACCGCCTCGGCGATCATCAGTTCTGGCGCCATCAAAGAGGATTCTCCCCTCCACGCACTTTTTAGTAAATCCTCCAATCCGTTCGGGACAGGCCCGTCCGGAATAAAAAGACGCAACAGGGCCGAGGTATCAACAACGGCAATCACCGCGATCGTTCTCGACGGATTTCAGAGACGATCGGGCCCCAGCGCCGGCCACGGAGGCGTTGACGCCAACGCGCCGGCGCGGACATTTCCGGGGGCAAAAGAGCGGATTCCCGCTCAAGAATTGTGAGAATCTGTTGGTGAAGACTTCGGTGATTGCGTCGTGACCAGTTCCGCAATCGACTGTAAACGCCGTCCGGTATCCCGCGTAGACTCAGTGCGTGCATACGTTCCTCCTCAGGTTATATCAAAATGGTATCACTCGGATCGGGATTTATCAATCCTTTTTTGGGTTGGCTCATCCTTTCCTCTAAAAGAGGGGAAATTAGACGTTATTGAGGTTAATAACAGAGTTAAAATGCTATTTCCGGTTAAGCGGCCATGAGAACGGCGCGGGCCAGTTCGAACAGGGCGCCGAAATCGTGGGCGCTTAACGGCGGAGCGGAACGGAGAAGGTCCAGAAGGGTTTGGAGGTCCGACGGGGGCCTGTCCATGTCGGGTACGATGGCGGCCTCGACGGCCGGGTTCTTAAACGCGGTCCAGAATATCCGTCCTTTCCCCTGGGACCAATCAGCGATTTCCCGGCTGGGCAATCGGATCAATCCCGGTGCATAGCTGGGATGTAGCAACGTGAAACGGCGATCCTCTTTTGCCAGACGATCCAAACTCTCCGCAAGGGCCGGATCCTCATCGGCGGGAACCAAAAGGAAATGAAGGTTGTTTTGGCCATCCGCTGGAACCGCACTCTCCAACAAGGACCGAAGAAGTGGAATGTCTTCCTGTCGCACGACCGCCAGGGTGGCGAGGGTGTCCACGGTTTTCGCCCATTCACGGGCAGTGGGATCTCCCGCTTGAATTTGTTGGGAAACCTGGTGGATAAAGGCCCATCGGTGGTTCAGGTCATTCACACTAAAAGATTCCAGGGGCAAAGCGGATTGGATGGCGGTCCGACGCCGGTTCGCTTCCCCATGCAACCAACCGCTGGATATGGCCGTACCAACGACAACAGCACCCAGGGCAAGTCCCGTTGGGGCGAGCCATTGCATGGCCAGGGCTATTGCCACAACCAGCGCAACGAGAAGCGTGGTCCGGCTGGCGGTCCAGGTGGCGCGCAAAGCGTTGACGAACCGTTCCTTGAAATTCTTTGGGTCTTTGCCGTAAACGCCGAAGAGGTGACCGATGAGGAAGGCGGTGACAATGGTCAGGGCGGGTGTGATAATTTGGTTGGCCATTTCCAGCCAGGACGTGGCGGAAGGCGGGGCATTCATAAACACCACTTGAAAAATGAGCAGGGCCAGATATCCCACCGCGCCCGCCGCGCCTTCAATCCGACCGGCCCACACACGTGAAACACCCCACTTTTCCCAGAACTTGAATGCACCCGGCATTCCCCCACCGTCGTTGTTCGCTTGGGAGTCTCCACGTCTCGATAACTCCAAAACCGTTTTTAAAATGTACACCCGAGTCGGGGATCCGCTCCTCGTGTTACTGATAAATCCGTTAATAAACCCCGCCAAAACATATCCAGCGGCCGTTTCCAGGTGTTCGCCGGAAAGTTTTTTATTAGTGACTCCCAGGGCCGCCTTCTCCAAAACTTTTTGAATGTCCTCCCAGTTCCGACCATTTTCAACCCTGCGGTCTAAAAAGATTTTTTCCCCCGCTTGGACGAGCGCCGGGATGTTTACATGTTTTCGCACATCAAATTCTCGGAATGGAGACTCTTGATAGGTTCGAAGCCTTTGACTGGCGTCGCCGGGAATTAAATTGGTCTCCATCAACCAGAATATTTCCAGACAGGAAGCGATCATGTGGTAGGGCGGCCCTTGAGGGAAAACCTCTGTCAGAAACAGGGGATGATAATAGGACCGCGCGGTGACGGCGCCGACCAACGCCAAGGGATCGGTTGGAGAGAGGTTGAGGATGATCGCGTTGCCTTTCGCCACGTAGAGTCCGTCCGTGGTTCGAACGGCGGGGTTTTTCAGGAATTCCCGGGCGTAGGAACGGTTCACCACCAGCGCGCCGCCCGTGGCCGCGTATAAGTTCACATCTGATAAATTGACACCCAAAGAGACCGAGGTACGGTGGATCCAATCCTCCACGTTGAGGATAGCTCCCTGTTGACTGCCTTGGATACGAGACACCCCCAAACCTCGCCATTCGCGCCGCAACAATTCGGCGACCGCTCCCTGGTATTTTTTCTGGTCTCGCATTTTAACGACTGTCGGGTGGAGGTGTTTTTCCAGGGGCCCTTGTCCGATGGCGTCGTTCGTTTCTTGAAGAGCGGCAAGAAGCTCGTCATTTGTTGCCGTCCCACTTTTTTCGGATAGCTCGGCCAACAACATGAGTAGACCAACCGGATTTTCGGGCATCCGAGGAAATCCCTCATCCCAGGGCCAATGGGAAAGTTCGCGATAATAGGCTTGAACAAGATCGGCGAGGGATTGTTGCGGAATCCTCCTCTCCTTTTCGGGCGGGTCCGATGCCTCACGGGTTTCCCCTGCCTGGTTCGTAAGGCGGGGAAAGTTTAATGGGGCACCTAAGAACGCCGTTTCACGTTTATGCTGATTCCCCTGTGTAAAGAGTTCACTTTTCCCTACCATAGGGATAAAACCAAGTTTCCCTTTGATAGCATCCAAGGCCGCGTCTTCCACTACCAATGTTACTTGTTTATATAAATCGTCTTTCCCATCTTCCAGAATTAATCCCACTATGGGTGATCCTTCTTTTTCGTACGGGGCAAGATTGGGGTCTTCCCCTATTCCATATCGGGACCTTGACGCACTCACATCGTATCCACTGTAGATGTACCTGTAATCAAACACATCTATTCGACCGTTCTCTCCCACACTAATTTCAATTCGATGGGTAATTTCTGGGTCTCCGATGGACCCCCCCCCTACGGAAGTCATCATCCAATGGGTCCCTTGTGATAGATTTTCTCCGCTTGAAAAATTTGATCGATGTTTGTTTGCACCTCTTATTCTTTCAGAGAGAGCACGGTGGACAGTCTCCCTGATGGAAAGAACATTTTCCGTTTTCGCGGTTAGCCGGGATTCCCCGGTTGGCACGAGGCTATCGTCGACAGGGTCCTGAACTAAAAAGTTCGACCCTTGTGGACGGGAATGGTCGGTTAAAAGAACTTTTTGGGTTAGCCGGGAAACAGTCTTCGTTCCAGATGGGTAGGGTGACGCTTCCACTAATTTCATCCCGATGTGGATACTTTTTTTGGGTTCAATTTTTAAACCGGCCACCCTCATTGTCGGCGTCTCTCGAACATTGAACCGCGCGATTTCACTATTTCCCTGAGTGACTTCGCTCACCCTAATGATATTTCCATCCTTATCGTAATCCACGAGAATGCCCGTTTGTCCGCCACCCCTACCCGACCATCCCAACCATTTAAAAACCAATCCGACTCGGTTCCCTTCATCGATAATTGTCAAAATTGTGTCGTTTTTTACCCTTTCTTCTTCCCATGCGTCAATAATCATTTTCTTTATAGATTGCCTGTCCGGGGGATAATAGGAACTGTCTTCATCGTAAAGATCGACTTCGGACGTTGGGAAGGTTTTCAATATTTTTTCCTGTATTTCTCTTTTTTGGGCTTCGTTCAAATCAAAGGTCGCTAAGTCTTCTTGAAGAACCTGCTCATCCGCTCCTTGAAAATCGGCAATGGATTGTTCCTCTGATGTTTCACTCTGTCTGATAAAAAGGAACTCCCCCGAGCATTCGAAAAAAGCCGCTCCCGTTCCAAACCGGGTCGATTTCTCCGGTTGGCGCGGCATTAAAAAAATGACAAATTCCCCGTCTTCTTTTCTTGTAAATATTATGTTGAACGGTTGATTTTCCTTTTGCAGAACATCCGTCATTTCGGCCAACCGGTCTGCCAGGGCGATTTGGTCTCGCCCGGTGAGGACATCGCCTTTGATCGGCCATTGGGTGAATTGCCAAAGCTGGAGTCCGCCGTCGGACCGGAGGAGTGTTCTTCTTTGGGGGTTGGCAAACTCCCTTTCCACAGGCATCTGGTCCCCGACGTCATAAGGCACCCCTTGAAGGTGAAGGTGATTGATGGAAGCGAAAGCCCCGACGCTGTTGTAACCGATTTTGAGACGGTGCCCGAACATCGCGATCGTCCCCAGGGCCACCAGGGCCGCCATCCGGGAGAAGGATTGATTATGCCGGCTCCGCCGTTGCGGCGTGATAAGAAAGTGGCCCTGTTTCAAAGGGTTGACGTTGGCCACATAATCCGTTTCGACTCCGTTGACATCCACTCCTTCAGCCAGCAATTCAGCGGGGTTCATCTTCGGACTGTCGAAGTGGAAGGTGTCCGGGTTGAAGGGTTGATTGAGTTCAGCAATGTCCATTTGGCGAGGCCGTTTTCCGGCCCGGCCAGGATTGAAAACCTTCCGAAACCGATCGAGAGAGAGCCACACCACATCTTTTAAGTTAAATTTAAACACTTGACCTGACGCCATTTTTTCGTCCCATGCGAACATAAGTTCTTTGTCCAGGGAGGCGGAATTTTGATTAATCCGTTGGCCGCGCTCAACAGCCGCCGGATCGGACAAATGACCCGGCATGGATTCTGTCGCCGTGGCAAGACCCAAACTATGACGAACGGCGTTGAGTGCTGATTGAATCAATATTTTTCCCACTAACGCCCCCCCGACAACAACAGAAAAATTAACCGCGGGTCCGGCGGGGAATAACAGGACGAGGAGGATCCCCACCAGAGCTCCCCCCAGTGCGCCCGACAAGATTTGATGCCGGATCGACATCATGTCCATCCACTCCTCGAACGTGGCGGGATGGTGATTGACGAGAAACGCCCGGGTGAATACGCTCCATTCCACAAGGGGAGCGAATCCCGAACGCACAATTTTTTCCAGGACAGAGTGTGAAAAGATCGAACCAAACAAGCGACGTCCCTGTTCCAGGGTCCGTTCCTCCCCAAGCCGAAAGGCCCTATCAGCGACTATTTTATATTTGGCCCCCTTGAACTGAACCAACAGGGAAACGGTTTGACCGGCTGATGTCACTTCAATACCGACCTGGTTTTCCGGAAGCCGATGGGCCCGCACAACTGATTTCGGAGCGTCCGGGTGACTGGAAAGCGAAAAGAAGTCGGAACGCACGGTGCCCTCTGGTTGAGATCGTAGCGCCTGTGCGGACTGCAGGGCGTGCCGTCGCGCCGCCGTGAGAAGAGGGAGTGTGATGTCGCGAACTTCCGGAGTAATGGGCGGAGCCGCCAGAAACAGCGTTTGGCCCCGGAAGAGGGTATCAAGCGGGGATTTCTCCCGTGAAAAAACGCTGAGCGCGGTTTCCGCGTCGGAATCAATCCGGTCAATTTGCGGAGCATAGGTGATGACCTCCAGGCCGGCCGACTTCAAGCGCTCTTCGATCCCACGGGAATGAAATCCGCCCGACACTAGGACCGCCTTTGAGGCGTCACGGGATTCAAAAAGAGCAAGGAGGTTACGGCTCATGGCCAGGTCCCGGGCCAGGGCTTCTCGATAAAAGGATTCAAAAGGCTGTCTCTCCGGAGCATCCAAGGAATTGGCCACACGTTCGTATTCGTCCCATTCTTCCCGAGTTAACGAAAAGTCGAGGAGGTTTCCGGTTAAACGATGGGAGCGGGCCTCTTTTACAAGGCTTTTCTCCGCTGGAGTTACGGCCAGCGCGTCGTAGGCCTTCTTTTCCAGGCGATGGATTTCATTGAACAACCTTTCGGCGTCGATCCCGTCGGCCAAAACCACATATCGGATGTATTCATTGAGAGCGGGGTAGCGTGTGAGGTTGATGGACGCGTCCCGGCATAGGGCCGAGAGGTGCGTGTAGATCCCGGCGTAGCGAATCCTTCCCTCCCGATAAGCCGCGCCGAGATCAACCAATGATGAATACTGATTCGGAGTCAGCCGGTCCGCCAATTCACGAACCAAGGAAGCTCGGTCCGTTTCCACCCGCTTGAAATCGATTTTTTTCTCACGGCGGTGGGCCTCGATAAACTTGGCTACCTGGGGGAACCCCGAATCAATGGGAATGGGAACGGATTCGATGTAGTCGCCCAGAGACAGAGGACCGTCCTGATATGCCTGGA
Organism: Elusimicrobiota bacterium; assembly: GCA_041917295.1. Lineage (GTDB taxonomy): Bacteria > Elusimicrobiota > Elusimicrobia > FEN-1173 > FEN-1173 > JADKHR01. The sequence continues at coordinate 95,640 of JAYRXX010000057.1, read as the reverse complement.
CCTTACCATCGAACGCGGCCAGCCGACTGTTAAAAACGCTCTTTTGTTGTTCTTGAAGGGATTGTTTGGCCTGTGCCCAACGGGCTTTGATTTTTGTTGAGTCTGGAAGAGATTGCCGGTAGGCATCCACGTTCGCTCGATAGTGGTCTTTATCATCCACCCCGATCAGCGGCACTGGGGAGGAGCTGGAGAACACGGCCAAAACAGGACCAGAAATTCGGTTTTGGCCCATCAGGTAATTGGCCGCTTCCTGAACTGATTCTTGGTCCGGGAAGCGGGCAAACCGGGAAAGGTCAATGGGACCGAAGGCGCTTTCAAGAGCAATGAAGTCCATTCCTCCCTTTTCGATAAGGGATTGGATAGCGCGGGCAATATTTCCCTGGGCCTGAGCGTTTTGGTGAATATCTTGAATAAGATAGACAGTCTTTCTTTGTCTTTGTGAGAGGGTCGGCGGATTCCTATCGTTGAAAGAGAGGGCGGATCCCAAAGGCGAGACTCGGCGAAGACCAAGAAGAGAAGAAGGATCTACCTTCTCTCTTCCCAGGGGAAGGATCCCTTCCCTCCCGGCGGAGACGGACAGGACACGAGGGGGAGCGGCCCTCCGCTGCACGGCCGTTCGGCGGGATTCCCAAAAAGAGGATTCCGCCTGGAGGGGGGCGTATTGAAGAGCCCCAACAAGGAATGACATGCCGATCGCAACGGCTCTTCGGAAAACGGGATGCGAACTGTAGAGGTCCATGCCCAGAGCGTAGCAGGTCGGACCTACCGCAAGAGGGAAGGAGTTGTATCGGAATTGTAAATTTAATGCACGCTGTGCATTGGGAACGATCCATCCGACGGGGAACGTGACGTCCGATCGATGGGATTGTTGGTCAGGTGGATTCTCGAACGATGAGTGTCCCGGGGACCATTTTAAAGGCGGGGCCTTTGATTTTTTTTTCGATGAGATCGATAAGCATCGCGGTCCCCTCTCGAGCGATTTCTCGCAACGGCTGGGCCACCGTCGTGAGCCGAGGTCGAACGTACTCGCCAATGCGCAGACCATCGAAACCCAAAATAGCCACATCGCCTGGGCACCGTTTTCCGAGGGTTTCCAGGGCGCGGATCGCTCCGATGCCTGTTTCGTCGTCCCATGCAAAAATGGCGGTGGGCGGGGTCCGAACTTTTTGAAAGAGACGACGCACGGCCTGGAAACCGCCTTTTTCGTCCGGGAAGCTGTCCTGGATGAGCTCTTTTTTTACCGGGATGAGACGGTCGTGGAGGGCGGAGAGATACCCTTTTTTTCGTCGGATGGATTCCTCAAAATGGCCGCCTCCATCCAAGTAAGCGATGGCGCGATGACCGCGCTCAATAAGATGGGTGGTTCCCAGATAGGCCGCCTGCTGATTGTCGAACCCAACGATGTTGACACCTTTCCCCAGCTGAAATTCCAGGTTTAAGAACACGACCGGTTTATTCCAAAAGGCGCGCACGCGATCGGGGAAGGGGGCGAAATCTTTTATGTAGGGCCCGCACAGTCCGGAGACAAGCAATCCATCAAGCCCTTCTTCAAAAACGCGGGAATCCGGCCAGGTCATCGGACTGCGAACCGGCAAAATGTGGATTCGGCTGGTGTAGCGGGGAAAAGATTCCAGAACGTCATGGACCCCCATCAGCGATTTGACTATCAGTTCTTGAAAAAAGATCGATTCCAAAATGGCGGGGATGAGTAGACCGATGGTTCGCGAGTGACTCGACACCATGGCTTTTCCCATCCACCGTGGGCGATAATTCAAACGGTCCGCCAACTCGACCACTTTCCTGCGAACTTCTTCCGATATTAAGTTTTGTCTTTCGGGGTCCAGTGCCCGCGATACCGTTGAGTGGGAAACGTTGAGCATCCGGGCCATATCAACAATTTGCACAGGCCTATTGATCGGATGGCGATCGGATTTCGACATGGTCTCATTTTCCCAAATTATAAACCCCAACTACAGTCCGAGTTCAACCAATCCCTTTTCCCAAGGGAGGCACTGCGTCGCGCCAATTTTCTGAGGAAGGGGATCGCGGGAGAGGCAATACAACTCGCTTTCGCCGGCCATGGGGCCAATTTGGTTGAGTGTGCGAACATCTTCCGGAGTGACTCGGTCGGTGGACTTGATCTCCACCCACGCTCGTTTAAGGCCTGGCCGGTCGATGACCAGATCAATTTCCGCGTCGGGTGTCGCAAATGTGGAGAACTGGTAGTCTCTGCGCCCATAGCTTGACAGACGAATCATTTCGTTGACAATGAAGTGTTCAAAGGCCTGACCAAAAGCGAATGTCCCTGGAGCCAGATCAATGTTGAGAAGGTTGAACAGGGCCCGCTGCACCCCGATGTCAAAAAAATAAAACTTGGATCGGCCCGATTGGCGTTTGCGCAGGGATTCATGAAAGGGTTCCAAACGAAACCCCAAAAGTGTGTCCTCCAGGATCTGGTAATAGGCCTGAACCGACACAACCCCGGCACCGATGTCACGCCCCAACTTCGAATAGTTGATGGGTTGGCCATTCATTTGGGCGGCAACCGATAAAAATCGGCGGAAGGGGGGCAGTTTTCGGATCACCTGTTCCTGGATAATTTCTTCCTGCAGATAGGTGTGGGCATATCCGCGCAGGTATTCTTTGCGCGCCTCAACATCATCAAGTGAAAATACTTTTGGAAGCGTTCCCCACCGAAGGGCGTTTTCCAGGGAGAAAACATCTCCCAGTTCCCTGTGGGTTAGAGGAAAGAGATGGTTGATGAACGCTCGACCCGCCAGGAGATTTGCACCTCCCCGTTTCAGTTTTCGTGGGCTCGACCCTGTCAAGCCGAAGAGAAAACGTCCCCGTTCGATTTCCTGGTGAACAACATCAAGAAGCTGAGGCACCTTTTGAATTTCGTCTATAAAAACCCATTTGATTTCGACCGGTAGCTCACGGAGCTCGCTCGAAAAGGCCCGTGGTGTCAACTCATACCTTTGTTGGAGGTCCAGGTCCAATAGGTCAATGCGATGCGTTACTCCCCGGGGTAAAAACGAATTAAGATATAATGTTTTTCCTGTTCCACGTGGCCCGAACAGAAAAAAACTGTTGGTGTTTAATATTTTTATTAGTCTATTAAACATGATATATAAATAAGCGACATATTTATATCATAAGTTATAATACAATAAATCGCAAGATCATTTTATTAAACCCGGGCTTTGCAGTAGGAGGGAGCACAGGCCGGGCGCAGAGCATCGGTTCATGGCGCGGGTCGCCCCAAACGTTTGGGGAATCTAAAACTGCGTGAACTGGGGAACTATAAACCGCGCAAATGTGGGAAATATTCCGCTGCGCCTGTCAGGATTCCTTTGAACAGACTTTTTGTCGTCGATGGGATCGGCTATACGGGTGGAACAGCTCGCCGCAGACGCGGCACGTCTTTCGTCTTTTCATGGGGTTTCACCTCCCCATCAAGATTACAGCTTTATTTTATCGGGAACACCGGGTGGAAAGGAACTTTCCTCCTCCTTCTTTTGAAACCTTCCAGAAAGAACTCATCTAAAATTTAGACCGGCGCTGAATCCTGTCCCCTTTTCCCTTCCTCTGTCCCGTTTTCAACGCGACAGGACAGAGAGTTGAGCCCATGTGAACCCGGCATGCCGAAATAACTTGGACAGTTGGAAACGCCAGGGCTTGATTGTGCCGGGGGAGGGAGAAAGGCTAAGCCGGTGAAGCCCTTATGCCGCCCGGGCAATGGACCGTAGGACTTTGTCAACTTCTTTCCAACGAACCTTTGATGCGGGGAGCATGGATCTGAATAGGTCCAGGAGGACCCACGCGTTATTCACCGCATTTGTTAAACGAGTATCCGCTCCCGCCGGCAAAAGTAATTCAATGTTGGAGGAGTGATAAAACGAAACCGTCCCCTGATTCCAAATGGTGTTAATCGACTCGGACCGAAGAACCCTTTCCAAGTAAACGCCTTCGCGCCCAACAGGGGGAACCCGCCCCCCGGGAACCGTGAACGCTTCGGGAATGGCTAGGACTCGTTCTGGAGATATTTCAGGGATTTGAACATCTGTGCCGTCCGTAACCAACAATATGTTTGGATTAATCCTCATCAAGCGGGCCATGTTGGCTCTTGCTTCATTCGTCAAAAAGTTTTTTTTGTCGGCGAACACCAAAACGGACCCTTTCCCGTCAATTGCAACCCGCCGGGATTTGGCATCGCTGTGTGTGAGGACGAGCCTGTCAATGCTGTTGACATCCAAAACCAGGGGATGGCTGTCAACGTTTCTTAATATGACGGAAGCCTTCTCATTAGAAAGCGCCCGCTGATCGAAGAGCCCATGCCCTCCCCATCCCAACACCGCCATCAGCACACCAAGGAACGCATCCCCTGTGAACCAATACAACGCCGCAAACCCGTATGTCACTGTGAGCAGGTAGGTAAACCACTCCGGTGGCGCTCTCTGGCCGTGTGCCAATTGGAACACCTTGCCCCAAAGGGGCGTCGATAGTGTGGTCACTAATTCCGGCGAGAGAGGAACACCCAACAGGATAGCCCCCACCGCGGCCCAGTAAGTCAAGATAAAGGGCGCTAGCCAATGCACCGCAAATTCCCACCCTGCCGTAAACCGCGCTTCGGCCTTCACGGAATCCCGCCAGGCCATTGGGAGAACAGGCCTCAGGTGGTTCCACACCCATCTTGTTAGCGGCGTTTGGGCGGGGGGACTTTGCCCTTCATTATTTTTGCCCTCCATCCTCGCCAGAATCGCGGCTCCCTCCAACCCGGCCTCTTTGCTTGCGGCCGCGGAACGAAGGATGGTAAATTTGACATCGCTCTGTTTCGCTTTTAAATACTTTAAGGCTTGTTCCTGAATAATCTCTCCCAACTTTCCCTGGGGCACACTGCCCCCCAACAAAAAGCGGGTCGTTCCGCGAACAAACCCTTTGTCTTCTTCTGACCATTCCGCGTTGGGCGTTGCCTTTTCAATTTCGCCCAAAAAGATCTTTTCCATGATTCGCCCCAGGGATTCGCCCACAAACCTTGCGACCTCCTCCGCCGCCCCGTGGACCGCTCTGTCGCCAATCTCGTTGGCCAACAATTGATTCAACAGCCTCCCGTTAGGAACCCCCAAGTGAGAAAATACGGGGGACCCTCCCTCATTCTCCAATGCCGTATCCACACCCTGCATCAGACCAGCAATACCGTTCCCCGAAAAAACGTCCATGGCGATCCCCGAAGTTGGCAGACGGAATCCTCGATCACCCGCTTTCCCCTCAAGGATCATGCCCCTTTCGACCACCAAATCAAAAATGTGCCCGTCTGTTCGGAAGTTCATCTGTCCGTCGCTACCCACCTCCGCAAAGCCTCCGCCCAAACTCGTCCCCGGCCCCACATAGGCCACCTTCGCGCCGTGTAGACTCTGGCCTACGGGAGCTTGAAGGAGACGATTGAGCTGGGAGGCAAATTGCGCCACAGCGTCGTTGTTCACCGCCACCGTCATCCCCGGAAGGTGCTTTTCCAACAACGCCTGCGGGCAAATTCCGTCGAATTGTCCCGGTATTTCTCCCATCTGCGGGGCCGACCCCGGGGCCACTACCATCCGTCCGCCTTCCCCTGGGATATATCGCCCCGGCGCTCCGACCCCCACACGATTCGAAACGCGATGCCCTTTCGCCTCCGCTTGTTGCCGGGCCTTCAAGATTAAATCCGCCACCTGTCGGAAAAAAGTTTCCGGCTCAACCTGAGGAGTATTTTGTTTCTCATGAGCGATGATATCCCCATTCGCCCCCACCACCGCCACGGCTATTCCTGTGCCGCCAATATCAACGGCAAGGATAGGTGATTGATTACTGATTGGGCCCTGGGCACGGAGATTAATCACTCGATGCACAGACAGGGGTGTTGTGTGAAAATGGGGTCCTCGATGGGTAAAAACGACGATCTTATCAACGGTAGTTTTCCCCAAAAGGGTCCCCTTTGGGTTTCGGCTCGCCAAATACCCTTGAATTTCCTGAAGTATTTCTGGAGGCAAGGATTTTTTAAACCTTCCAAGAGAAATGCCGATGATCCTTGTCCGTTTTTTCTCCAATCCATCATCAACCCTCTCGGCAACCCGGTCCCGGACCGCGCTTAGTCCTGCCGTCTCTCCATCAACAAATCCCAACGCAACCAACGTGTTGTTATTGATAACGACCTGCTCAAACACTAAATTCCAGGCATCAACTCCCTCCGCGGCCTTTTTCGTTGCGGATTCAGCCAGATCGATTTGCTCTTCATTGGCTTGTTCATTTGAAACCCGCCGAAATACGTGGAGGCTGGAATGGAAAACAGCACGGTCGTATAAATCCACATAGTCTTCGGGAATTAGCCCCCCTGTCACGATGATGTTTCGGACACCCGCAACGACGGATTCCAATTCCCTGGTTAAATCTTCTCCGCCAGGATATATTTCCTCCGCTGACCCATCCCCCGCCACAAATTGGGCCGCCACCAAAGCGTCTCCGGTTGTCGAAAGATCCAATTCTCTCTTTTCCAAGTCTGGACCAAACGTCGCGTAGGTCCTTTCAAGGTTTTCGCGGGCTTCCGGGCGAGGCGGGATGTGTGAGGCCGTCGGATCGGTTCCGACCCCACCCGGGTTTAGCTCTCTTACGAGATTTCGATGGACCTCATCAATGAGCGAAGCCCACAATGACTTGTTTTCCGATATTCGCAACAAGATGGCCATCCAAGTGAAGTGGGGCAGGAGCCCCGGATGATCTTTTACAGATTGAACTCCATAGGCGGAGAGATTATTTTTAACGACGGTTTTAATTTCAGCCAATATCCTTGTATAGTTGCCCCGATAGGGTGGCTGAACTTTGTCGGGCGCATCCATCTCCGGGATCATTTCCAACGCTATGACAATGAGAGGGTTATTTCTCAATGAATACAGGCGAGCATCTATTTCTCTGTTGGTTTTCGCCTCGCTCTCCTGCTCCAAGAAAGGCCTTAAGGAGGAACCTATTTCTCTGTGTGGAGCGGGAATGTAACGATAGGACGATTGAGCGATGTGGGCCCGTTCATGATCAAGGTCTGCCATGAGCACGGCATCTGAAAAATTGCCACCACCTTTTTCATCTTTTAACCGACGGATACATTCCATTGTCAGCGCTATGGCTGGGGGAATTGATTTTCTGCTAAATCCTTCAAAAAATCTATAGATCGGGGCTGAGTTTCCCAATCTTGTATTGGGGAGCTGCGCGGATATGTTTAAATACTGCTGAAAGAGTTGTGCCTTTTTCTGAATTGCGTCCGGAGAAATAACAATAACGCCATTGGAAGCATATTCTTTCCCCAAGGGAACTAACGGGAGAGGAGCCATTCCTTCAAGCCTCAGTCTGTCCCCTGGGACAACGACCTGCGCCGACACAGGTCGCCCCCAAACCTCCCGTGTTTCTTTCTCCATCTTTTTTACTTGAAAAAAAGTTAAGAAATGAACCGTGTCAATAATTTCCCCTGAGTTTGGATCTGGTATCAGTGCAGACTCGCTCTGGACCAGGATCCCATACAACGCCAGATAACGGCGAAGTGACAGAAGAAGAAACCGGTCCGGATCAATTTCTCCTACTGGTAATGAATCAGGTCCAAGGATCAACTGACGTGCTTCTGCTGGGAGACTCAATACGCTGTTAATGAAGCGTGTTTTAAGTTCGTTATGTTTATTGCGGGTTTCTTGATTCCAAAGACCCGGAGATTTATATCTACCAATGTGGTCTTGATAGGGTGTATTCAAATCAATGGAGCCGGGAAAATACAATTGCGTGACATCCGATAAGTAGTTACTCGTGAGGATAAGGATTTCCTGGACCTCTTTCCCCATTGAAACACCCAACGTAATATCAATGGGAAAAGAGACAATCTCAAAGTTAGGGACATATCCCTGAAACTCATCAACCGGCAAACTTTTATGACTCCGCTCCGGGGGCAAGTCCGCCATCCCGTGGGCACGTCCACGGGAAATCATGGCCAGGTTGAGGCGAGGGTGGATGATGAATCCCGCCGTTAATACCGCCACGAGACTGGCTGACAATATCTCCATGTACCCAAAATGCATTCCCGCAGCCGTTCCGGTTAGTGAAATTCCGGAAAAAATGAGGAGGGCACCAACCGCTGTCGTTGCGAGAACCAGCGCCACATCCCACCGATAATTCTCTGGCGATCGAATTATCCCTAACCGGTAAAGCAGAGCTCGCGCGTTCTCTGTGTGACGACGAAAGAGAGCGGTTCCTCCCAACGATACCCCCCCCATAGCTCCGATCAATTGGAAAATAGATAACCCATCCCCTGTCATCCCTAAAAAGACGGCGAGTCCATGCCCCACAATCGCTCCGGCCCCAAGAGTCAGGAAATACAATGCTTCTCTCGCTATCTGCCATCGGTAAGCTGGTTTTGTGACCAATGGTTCCTTCCCATGCGGCTGGGTGTTCAGGAAAGTGCGCTCATAGGCCCGATCAATAAAATGAAAAAGGGCCTCGGGAACGGCCCTGACAGCAAGAAGAAAGCCCCTACCCCCCCAGCTAAGTTTGACACCCCCTTTCTGACGTTCCATCCGAAACACGATAATTCCCACCCCAAACAGGAGCCAGGGGGGGGCCAACCCCATTGCCCCAACAAAAACGAGTCCGAACAAGGTTGGAAAATAGTGCCGGGAGTATGTGCGCGTTTTCGATAAAGAAGGGACCTCTGAGAAATCCTGAATCATCCCCTGGCCAACGGAACCGCTGTAATCAAACCCATGGTCCCCAACAACGACCCGGGCTTTGTACTGGCCTCGAATGAATTCATTGGCCACTGACAAAACCCCCACACAGCCCAACGAAGAATACAGCGCCTGGGGGTCGACACCAAGGGCGTTTCCGGCCAGAGAGAGGGCGGCGATAACCGTCGACACTCCCGCCCGCACTTTCAACGTCGTTGAGGAAATCGGCTCTTTGGCCAGGAACAATTTTTCTCCCTGCATCAGTATTTCAAGCGGAGTTTTTTCTTGATTAAAGACACTGAGGTAAGCGGATCCCTGGGTGGTGTCCAGGTTTTCGATTTTAGGCACCCAGCTGATAACGGTGGCCCCGGCCTCGGTCAGGTGTTTGGCCATCCCTTCGGCATGAAATCCTCCGGTGACCAGCAGGGTTACAGAAGAGGAGGCCACTTCCATTGTGCTTCGGGCCATGGCGCCGTCCCGTGCGTCCGCCTGGCGGTAAAAATCTTCAAATGAGCTTAAATCCAAACTTTTTAATAAACTCGCCTGATCGGCGGGCGGGGGCTGCCTCTCCCGATATTCCCGCCATTCCGTGGGGGTCAGACCAAAATCCACCAGCTTTTGAGTGAGAAATAGCCGCCTGCTTTCGTCCACCAGGCGCCGCTGTTCAGGGGTTGTGGCCAGGAACTCGAAGGCCCTCCTTTCCAAAATCATGATTTCTTCCAACAGGTTCTCGACGTTAATCCCGTCCGCGGCAAGCACGTAGTTGATGTACTCGTCCATGGCCGGGAACGCGCTGAGCCGAATGCCGGACCTTTGGCACAGGTCCCTTAAAGAACCGTAGAAGTCTCCATACCGCACCTGGCCGACACGATAGGCGTTGCTTTCCGCGGTCAACCGGCTTATTTCATGTTCGGTCAACCTCTCGATAAGTTTTTCTATTACGACCTTTCGCTCCTTTTCAACTTGCTTGAAGTCGATGGTTCTTTCGTAGCGTAGGGCGGTTAGGAACTTATGGATAGGGGCGTTGGAAGAGCGGGTTTCTGAAAGACCAGAAGACTGGGCCATGGTTTCCACATAATCGCCCAATCGAACGGCGCCGGTTCGATAGCGTTCCACGGTCTGGTCCAGTTGAAGCAGAGCGCCGGTGAACACACGGGCTTTCTTTTGGGTGAGCGATTGCGCCTCGTCGGCCAGCCGGGCTTTGATCAAATCCTGTCGTGGAGCGGATTGTTTGTACGCGTCCACGTGGGCGGTGTAATGGTCTTTGTCATCGATCCCCACGTAACGCCCGTTGCCCACCATCCCGGCGTAAACGGGACCGGATATTTCGTTGGTTTTAAGCAGGTAGTCCGCCGCCATCGTGACGGCTTGTCGATGGGGAAACGTTTGGAAAGGGGTGAGGTTGATATCCCCCCAAGCGCCTTCAAGGGCCACCGTTGTGGCCACGCCCCGGGTCGTCAGGGAATGCACCACACGGGAAATATTTTTTTGCGCGTCTTCGTTCATGTGAACGTCTTGAATGTGGAGGATCACCGGCGACGGGGAGTCCCCCTGGGCCGGGAAAGACACGCGCCGCATGGTGCCGTGCGCGGGGTTAAGGAGTTCAAACAGTTCTTTGTGTTTTTCAATAAAGGGAGGCGAAAGAGTACTCTTGATGTCGCTGGTCAACGCCGAGGAGACGGGATGGAGAGCCAGCGGTGTCAACGAATAAGCCTGCCGAACCGCGGAGGCAGAAGCCTGCAGTGTCCCCGACTGACGAGCCCTGGATACTTTCGAACGTTCCGCCCAAAAGTTCGTTTCAGCGGCGTGAACGAAAACGCCGTTGGAAAAAAGGTAAACCGCCGCAAAAACCGCGGCCACAGACCTCCCCACGGGTGGTTTCATACCTAAATACTACAACCCGCAGGTTAAGATTCCCTTAAGAAATTGTAACCAACATGTAAATTATTTACCCCTCCCAATGCAGGGTTAGGGGAGCGCCAATTCCCTGCAAAAGGTTGTAAACGGTAGGACGCGGATGCCGGTGGGGGCGTGAACGAAGTCCTGGTCGCCCCGGTGAACTTGATAGAAGGCGGGAATGGCCGTCCGTTCTTTGAAATACGCGGCGGCAGAACTAACGGATCGCTCGCCTGTTTTGCATTCCACCGCGAACTCCGGTCGGTCGTCCCGGAGAACAACGAAATCCACCTCGCGCTTGTCGGTGTCACGCAGAAAACGCAACTCCATTTTGTGGCCCTCGGTGTCCTCAACCCAATGGCAATACTTGAGGAGCTGTGACGCGACCAGATTTTCGAAACGCGCCCCGGGGTCTGGAACCACCGACCAGTCCCAAAAATAGAGTTTTCGTTCCTTGCGAACCGCCCGGATCCGCTTTGACCCGAACGGCGCAACGCGAAAGCAGAGGTAAAGCCGCTCAAAGATCGACACCCACCGTTCCACACTCTGGTGCGCAACCCCCAAAAGGTCTTTCAGGTGTCCGATGGATAGGGGCGATCCCAGACACGACGGGAGGTGACCCAGCAGTTCTTCCAGAGACGTGATTTCTTTCACCTGTTCCAGGTCGCGGAGGTCCTCGCGAAGGACGCGCTCATTTCTTTCCCGAAGCCAACGGCGATGGAGAACGGGATCAGCGGCAAAGAATGGTTCCGGGAAGCCCCCGAAGGTGAGCAGATCGTCCACCGTTTTCCGCCCGCAGGTGGGATCCGCCTCCCGGAGAGAAAAGGGATGCAGGCGGAGATAATGATACCGCCCCAATAGTGAATCTCCCCCGCGACGGTAATAATCGAGTCTCGCCGAACCCGTGACCAGAAAACGTTATTGGGATTTCATTTTGTCGTAGAAACCCTTGACCAAGTTTCGCCAACGGCCATATTTGTGGATCTCGTCTAGGATCATGAGACTTTCACCCGGAGGAAGAAGTCCCTTCAACAGCCGGGATCGGTCCTGGGCATTGTCCCAGTTGAAATAGGCAGGGTGGGTTTCCGTGGCGCCCTTTCCCAAAAGACTTAGGGCGAGGGTCGTCTTCCCCACTTGGCGAGGCCCGCCAACGAAAACCATGCGCCTCTGAAGATCAGAAAGGATCGGGCCGGTCAGGGACCGAACGGAACCAACAACGTTTGTGGAATTAACCATAGTTAATTTTACTCATGAGTAAAATTAAGCCAATGTAATTTTTTACATAAATACCCAGTGTTTGGCGGGCCTAGTAACAATTCCGCTCCCACCGGGTTTCGATCCCGGCGCTTTCCGCTTGTTTAAGTTGACCACTGGGAAATCCAGTCCCGGGAGACCGCCACGGCCAAGACCGACATTCCAATCCCGGAAACGGCCAACCCGCCTTCGTCATAGGTTTCGAGCGTCCAATTGGCAAGAGAAACGGGGGTCAGTCCCGTGAACAGGCTGGTGTGGTTGGCGAAGCGGATGGGGGTTTACCAAAGTGGTGAAAATGGAGCTCCCAAGTTTGATTCGAAGCGTTATTGAATGTTTTGGGTTTAAACTCAGGCCTTGACAAATAACGTTCTTTATAACAAAATATTCATTATTAATGAACATAACAATCTAATGAACATAGAGAATCCCATCGTCCAATCCTGCGTTGAGCAAATCCAGCGCGCCCTTCCGGGGATACCGGTCCTTATTTCCCCTTCAAAAAAGGAGGGGTGCGCTTTGATTCATCTTAAGATCAACCCTCCCCTGCGTTTGCGGATCGAAGTTAAAAAGGGAATGAGCACCCGCTCCCAAGCCCTCCACTGCATCATCCAGCGAAAGGAAAAGAACACCGCCCGGGAAACACTCCTGTTCACGGATGGGCTTTCTGATTCTGCGGCCATGGAATTAAAGAGAGCCGGAATGTCCTATGTGGACACGATGGGCAAGATCCACCTCTGGAAACCCCCCGTTCTCATGATTAACTTGGACGGCATTCGGCCCAAGAAATCAAGGGAAGGGAGGCCGGGACGACTCATGGAACCAGGGAGCCTTAAGGTCGTTCATTACTTTTTGTTTCATCCCCCAGCCCTTGGCGAAACGTATCGAGAAATCGCCGCGGGCGCGGGAGTCTCCCTGGGGACCGCTTTCGCGGTGATTCGGGAACTGAGCAACGGACAATGGCTCCTCCCGGCCACCCAGAAAAGCTGGCGATGGGGTAATCGGGACGGCCTCCTGGATAAGTTCGTAGAGGGGTACGCTCTCAAGTTGAGACCCTCTCTCTTCATTGGGAGGTACCGCCATATTCTTAAATCTCCCCAAAAGGTCCTTGAAGCCTTCGCGCGGAGACTGGCTGGATCACAAGGAAAATGGGCCCTAACAGGAGGCATGGCCGCTCGAGAACTAACCCATCATTTGGAACCGGACAACCTCACGATTTTTGTCGATGAAAAGGCGGAAGCTTTATTGAATAAGGAGCCCCTTCTGCGCGATGATACGGAAGGGAATATCGTTCTCCTGCGTATTTTAACTCCGTCCTACAACTATGAAAAATCAAGCGCCCGTTGGCCCGTGGCCCCCCCCCTTCTTGTCTATGCCGAACTGTTGCAGGACGGGCGTCCTCGCGAAGGAGAAATGGCCGAGATCATTTTCAACCTCTATCTGAGGGAGAAACCGCACGGGGCCTGACATCGCCAAATCCGTCAGCGAGATTGCCCGGGTCACCAAAGAACTGGGAATGGAGGTCGTTTTGGTCGGCGCTCTAATCGCGGAATTCACACCCGAAATGACCGAGCACTCCCCTCCTTTTCCAAGAACCCGTGATGCCGATTTTGCCTTCCTCGCCCAAGACTGGTCTTCGTTTCATCGTCTCAAAAAAGAAATTGTGGACAAATTGGGTTACACGCCGGATTTGCGAATTGAGCATCGTCTCGAGAAAGGAAACGTCCAGGTGGACCTCATCCCCTACGGCCCACGAATTGCGCCGGATGGACTTCTTATTTGGCCGAACTCAAAAATGGAATTCAACGTGATTGGGTTTGAGGAATCTTGTGGCGCCGCTCAAGAAACACGAAAAGCGGGCCTTTATCCTATTTCAATTCTGAGTATTCCTGGTTTTGTGTTGCTGAAGATCATCGCATTCCTTGATCGGAGCCAACGGGGAGATCCCAAACATAAAAACGATGCGGATGGTGTTTATTATTGGTTAAAAAACTATGCTGACGACGATCGTCGTTACTCACTTCCAGAAACCTGGGGGCCCGATTCACGTCGGTATTTGACCGCCGGATCTATTCTTCTGGGAAACGAAGTGGGGCAGTTGGCCTCGCTGAAAACGGCTATTTTGCTGGACCGCTTTTTCTCGCTGACGGGAAAACCAAACAACCCTTTTGAAGACGCCGTTGCGTTCGATTGGAGGGGAGATGCCGAGAATGGAATTCGGCGGGAATTGACTCAGCTTCTGAACGCCTTCAAAACAGGCTACGCACTCGCACGAAAAAAAATATCGCCTATTGAACGATCAGTGTGAGCGTTTGACCAACGCCGTCGATTCGGGCGATGTAAATGTCGCTGGGGACACGGTCGCCGGAGGTGTCGGTGCCGTCCCATTGAACGGACCCGTAGGCGTCGGCCGTCACGGATCGGACCGGTGCACCGGAGAAGGTGTAAATCGACACGCGCGCGCCGGGGGCCAAACCGGAGATCGTGAGGGTTCGGTGGCCCAGGGAGGGGCGCAACGGGTTTGGGAAAGCCTTTATGCCGGGGTTTGAGCCCGCGTCAATCGTCATTTCCCGAAGAACATAGGCCGCCCCCGCGCGGTCTTCACCGTAAAACCGCACATGCCGTGCCGCCACCGGAGAGAACCGGAGGGTTTCCCGAACCGCGCCGGAACCACCGCTTTGTTCCGCCAAGGTGGTCCAATATTCACCGTCCTGAGAAATTTGAATTTTGTACCGCCGGGGACGGGCCTCGTTCCATTCCAATTGAACGCGCCCGACGGTCTGGTCACCCCCCAGCGAAACGCTCAACCATTGGGGATCGTCGTCGGCCGATTCCCAGGCCGTGGATCTGTTGTTGTCAAAAGCAGAGGAAGGTGGCTGAAACGCCGTCGAGGCGTGATGGAGAACGGGTCCCGCCCCTGTTCCAAGGGCGGCCAATGCCGCCTGGGCGTGGGCGCTGGCCATAAAACGGGAACGGGGCATGCCGGTCCGATAATTTTCAATCGCTAGAATGGCCGCGGCGAGGTCCACACCGTCCACCACCGAAGCGCGATAATTTTGGCTCACGTTAAACCCGTCGCAGAATCCCTGGCGTCCCAGAATGTGGTGTTTATACTGGAAAAACAGGGCACGGACAGCCGCCAGGGATTCTGTGGGAGTGAACGGGAGAGAAATCAGAGCGGCGTTGGGATCGACGGTTCCGTCCGGAACGCCGGCGGGATTCGGTTCCGGTCCGTACATCCGATACACGTCCCCCGGCCCCCACGCGCCCGAGAGTCCCCACCGATTTGTGGCGAAACGTCCCGCCGGATCCGCCACGCACGCCCGGCGGTTCACCAACGTGGCCCGACGAGCCATATCGAAATAATCGACTCCGTAGGAATCCGGCCGGGACCGCAAATCAAAAAACAAGTGGGGGTATTGATGTTGGGATAAAGCAGGCGCGTGAAGAACATCTTCCCCGTAAAGCCGGGCCCAGGGCCGGCCCATGGAATCGAAAATGGTGGAGGGGACAGGCATGGTCGGCGCGCCGACAGCGGCCAAATTCACCAGAAAGGTTTCGGAATAGTCTTTCCACCAATCGGCTCGGAAATAACCCGGCGGATCCGCGCTGGGGATCACGAAATCGACGTCGGAGGTGGAGCGCCAGCTTTTGACGATGGCCAGATTATTATCCAGGTCGTCCGTGCCCGTCCGCGCCCGGTTCAACCACCACGTCCACTCCATCTCGTCGTCAAAATTCTCAATCCGCTGGAGGAGCGCGGGATCCACGTCGCGAAAATAGGTCCCCGCTTGCAGGGCCCCCAGGATAAAAAGGGCCGATTCCAACGAGGACACCTCCGCTCCTGACTGGACCGCGCCGGTGTCGCGAACATAGCGGTGGTAGGGGAACCCCCGCACCCGCGCGGAGGGAGTCTCCAGTGTGGTCAGAGTATGCCGGATACGATCGACAGCCTCCGCGGCGGATATCCAGCCCCGTGAGACCGCCACGGCCAACACCGACATTCCAAGACCGGAAACAGCCAACCCACCTTCGTCGTAGGTTTCAGGAATCCAGTTTGAGAGAGCCGCAGGGGTCAGGCCCGTGGACAAGTTCGTGTGGTTGGCAAAATAATAAAACATTCGTTTTTGCAGAAAATCGAGGAGGCTGTCGTCAGAAACATCCACGGCGACCACTTCAATGCCCGCGATCATGGCGTTGTCGGCTTTCACTTCAGGGAACGTGATGTCCAGCTGTTGGTCGGTGACGGCCACTCCGTACGTATGAACATCGGCGGTGTCTGAGCCAACATGGACAAACACGTCATGGTCGTCCAACACCGCGTTTCCTTCCAGAGCCACGTCAAACACCCGGGCTCCCGCGGTTTGATACGTGGTTTCGGCAAAGTGGAGGTTGACTCGATACAGTCCGTTTGGAAGGCGTACTTGATAACTCATCCCCGCCGGCCCCCAGCGATGAGACTGGTACACAAAATCGAAAGTTGTCCCGCCAATGGCATGATCGGACGTGGCGATGGACCCCAGCGAATAACCCCATCGAAAATTGGAAATAAGAGATTCGTCACGCAACCACAGAGCCCCTTCCGAATCCACGGTGTGAGCGGCGGTGTCGGCGGGGAATGCCGGCGCGTCAATCGTTCCGCACTCCATGCGCCAGACTTCCTCGCCCCGGGGCGAAGAGACGGACAATTCCCCCCACGCCGCAACCGACAGGACCGGCAACAATAAGATTGCTTTTCGGTAAAATACCCTCATGGCACCCCCCTCAACGCCTCGGCGGCGGATCGGATGGCTTTTTTGGCTTCCTCATTGTTCGGATCCATTTGAAGAGCCTCGTTCAATTTAAGGATCGACTCGTAAAGCTTATTTTGAGCCCGAAGACGTTGCCCTTCCCGCACCAACGCCCTCGCCTGGGATGAACGGTTCCCGGGCCCCCAGCCCACCGACAGGCTGACAACATGGGTGTCCCACCCTCCTTGGATACGGTAAGCATAGTCCAGAACAAAAAGGTCCCACCGTGCTCCAAGTCCGAAGGAGAGACCGGCGAGGCTGTTCGAAGGGTCCTTCCAGCGGGTGTTGTACCCGACCCGTTCGATGAAGCTCACGCCCGCCGAAAGGGGGATGTCATATTCCGTTCCAATGGCCCAATGTCCGGGATCGTTTGACGGAAACACGACGTCGGAAGAAAGACGCCATCGTTCGGCCAAAAGAAAAGAACCGCCCACGCGCCAGGTCCCGGGGAGAGACTCCGACCTTTGATCGTAGGTCAACTTCCCTCCGCCCGAATAGGACAAGCCCCATCGCCCGCGGTTGGACGCAAAGGGCGACGACAAAATTCCCGCACTCCCGGTGACCGTGTCCGCGGTATCCAACAGGGTCGATCGAACATATCGACCGTTAATCCCCCACGCAAAGGGCGTCTTTTCTCGTTCGCCGATGGCTCTGCCGTACCCCAAGGATATCGCCAAAGCCTGGGGATTGAGGGTCCCCAGCTCATTTCCAGATTCATCGGTTTGATTCACATCGCCCGCACCGGCCCAGCGCAAGGACGCGCCGAGCCCACCTGTTTTCCCCGTGGGAACCGACAGTCCCAGATCGCCGACCTGAGCCCCTCCGGATGGGGGCACCGCTTGAAAAAATAGTCGAGGCGTTTCCTCGCGGGCCAGCCCCGCGGGGTTCCAATATAAGGATTCCGGTCCTTCGGCCAGTGCCGTGTAAGCTTCACCCAACGCGACGGCGCGGGCGCCGTAGGCCACGTTTAAAAAGTCGGCCGCCTTCAACCCTGTCGGGCCCGCCAACAAAAACAAAAAAGCCCAACACCCCCTTGGGATTCCATTAATGGGGAACAACGACCCGCCGCACCGATGTTTATGCACGATCATCCCCTGCTTCGGCCCGTTCCGCGCTCAAAAGACCGAACTTTATGGCCAAACACACCGCGTGGGCCTGGTTGCGGGCCCCCAGTTTTTCGTAACTGTTTTCCAAATGTTTTCGAATTGTCCGGGCCGACAATGAGGTTGTTCCTTCACGGAACCGTTTGGCCATCTCTTTTACCGACATCCCCTGGAACGCCGCCAACCCCAAAACGCACAGTTCCATTTCCGTCAACACGGGGATTCCCCGCGCGATGCGGTCAGCGGCCAGGCCGCGCAAAGCCGAAAACACGTGGCTCTTGACCTTGTCCGGCCTTTGCGACTCACGCTCCATCCAGTGAACAAGGTGATCCACCACCTCCTTCGCGCCCACAAGGCCCTTGAACAAATAGTCGTCGGCCCCGGCCCGAATCGCCTCCACCACATGGGCCTGGTCATCGTGCATGGAAAACACAACCAGCCGCGTGGACGGACAAGCGGATCGAATTTCCGCCAAAACCTGAATACCATTTTTTCCGGGAAGACCCAGATCCAGCAAAACCACGTCCGGCCGATTTTTTTTGGCCTGCTCCACCGCGGTTATTCCGTCCCCACACTGGCCGACGATGTCAAGGCGTTTGGGGTGAAAATCCTGGGCCGCGGCCGCGATGGATTCGCGCAGGGCGGGGTGATCGTCCACCAAAAGAAGCCGAAACTTATTCATTGGACTGTCCCTCGGGCGGAAGGTTTAGTGGAAAGGTCAGAGTCAGCACGGCGCCGCCGGTGGGGTTGTTTTCCAACGCCACCGTTCCCCCACTGCGTTCCACCGCCCTTTGAATGATCCCCAACCCTAAACCGGTGCCGTTCGATTTGGTGGTGAAAAAATTGCTAAACAACCGGCCCCGGGCCGCCTCGGGCAACCCCCGCCCGTTGTCGTCGACTTTCAAGCACCCCCGCCCGGCCCTCTTTTCCGTCACCACCGTCACCCGGGTGGCTCCGGACTCGAAGGCGTTGCGAAGCCCGTTCCGAACAGCGCGGCGAATCTCATCAACGTCCAAAACACAGGTCATTGTTTCGTCGCTCGGCGTAACCCCAACCGCCACACCGCTCGGCCACGGGCGCATTCGCTCCACACATTCCCGGGCCATCGCGTTCAAATTGACCACCGTCGGATGAGGGGGCCGTTCCCGCCCCAACGTTAAGAGATCCTCAACAGACTCCATGCCGCTTTCAATTTCCAAATTGATAAGTCCGAGATGCTTTTTGGCCGTGTCGTCCAAGCCGACACTGTGCCGTTTAATGACGGCCGCGCTCTCGCGAATGGCGGCCAAGGGCTGGCGAAGATCGTGGCCCACCCGATGGACCAAAAGGCCCACGGTGGACTGTCGCACCTTGGCTTCCAAAACACGCTGAGCGTCCCGCAACCGGGCCGCCACGGCGCCGATTTCATCGCGAGCGATCCCGGTCAATCGGGAATTAAACTCACCCCGGGACAAATCCTCCACAGCTCGATGGATGGTTGAAAGTGGCCGCACCAAAGACCGCGCAACCAGACCGCTCAAGAGGATCGCCACCGCCCCGGCCGCCAGCAGACCCCAGAGGATCCTTGTGCGAAGGTTCCCGACCATGGCGAACACAACCGATTCGGGTTGATCCAACACAACAACCCAGTTTAGTTCCGGGACAAGAGCGCGCGCCTCCAACCTTTTTTCCGGATCCACAAGACCTTTGGGCGGGTTCGCCCGCGCGAACAAATCCTGGGCAGCCGAATGGGCCACCCGTCGTTTTTGAGAATCGTAAACTTGCAAAAGAGCGTCTTTCCCCGCATCGGCCCTGTGCAATCGAGCGCTGAGATCCAACAAGTTTAAACGTCCCGCCAAGACACCCATGGGAGCGCCGGTGGGCGTTTCCATTAAGGTGCAGAACGGAAGAACGGGATATCCCGAATCGAAAGTCTGAACCGGTCCAAAATACACCTCGCGTTTTCGAGCTTCTTGGAGCGCCATCGACAGGTCGGAAAACAGAGTTGACTCGTTCGCGCGAAACCGAGACAAGCGCTCGATTTCACGTCCTGAAAGATCCAACAGGGCCAGCTCCGAAAACATCGGCCCGTTGTTAAGAACCGATTCCAGAGCCGCTGATCGACGATCGGGAGACCGCAGATCGGCACTCCCACGGAGTACGCCCAGAAGACGTCGAATTTCATTCAAATATTCGTTCACCTGTTCAGCCGCCTTATCGACCGCTTTCTTTTGTTGGTCCAGCGCGGCAACGCGCAAAGATCGGTTCGCTTCCCGCAACAACACGCCCCCCAAAATCGCGAGTGGAATGACCGAACCCGCAAGAAACGAGAGCGAGAGTTTTCGAGCAATTCTCATGGGAAGGACTTTTCGAACAGGAGCGCCACCCCAGCGCCGTCCCGCACCGGATTTTTCCGAGCCACCAGCCGGTCTTGTGCGATACCCAATTCCATCAGGCTTTCAAGAACACACTGGGCACGAAGGGGAGCCATCTCTTCCGGACGAGGTTCCGAACCATCCACACTGCCGATGGCCACCACCCGTTGGTTCGGGTTAATGGCCAGAAGGTAGGCGACCCGAGACAGAATTTCACGATCCCGATCCAGGGGCGTCCCACCCCGTTCTTTAAAGCGAATAAAAAATCGGTGCTGACGTTGGAGAGAAGAAGGGGAGGACGCGACCGGCACGGGCTTGTTCGGGGAAACGTTACGCTCCGAGACGACAAACGACGTTTCATCGGAAATGAAGTTGCCCCTCCACCCCTCCAAGGCCAAACGGGCCCGGTAACACCCGGAAGACACTCGTTGTTCTCCCGTTGTCTGTCCGTTCCACCGAATCGGAAGCAACACTTTGGGGGCCCCCTCGACACGGTGGATCAAACCTCCCGCTTCGTTTGTTATCTCCAGTGTCCAACGACGGTAAGCCCCGGGATTAAGAACAAAAAGGTGAAATTGTTGTTCAGGATTTTCGTCCAGAACCCACAGGGGGCGGTCAACACGCACCAAAACGCCTTGGTTTACTGTTTGTTGCCCGCTCGACTCCCGTTGACGAAATGACACAACCACGGTCAAGTTCTCCCCCATTCCTGATTCGTTCCATAACGAAACTCTCTCAAACGGCGCCATTCCCTCACGCACCAACCGTTCCGCCACGTGGCGGGCCGCCCGGGACACGTCAGATCCGCTTCCTGACTCAATCGTGACCCAACCGCCGGGAATGGTTGAAATCAATGCGGCCAACGCCTCCCAGACCTGTTCGTCTTGCGTGAATAACATCGGTGAGCCGGAAAAAGAATACCCATCGTCAAAAATCCCCCCCTCGGATCCCAGTCGTCGCGACAGATCTTTCGCGGCGGAGGCTCGCAAGGTTAACATTCCGCGCGCCCGTTCCATGGCCGATATACGGAATTGGAGATCCCGTTGGACACGAAGCGATTCCACACACCGCGCAATGTGGCGGTAAATCGCCGGATCATTCCCAACAAGGTTTTGGACACTCAAAAAAAGGGAAAGGGCTTCTCCGTACGCCCCCCCGGATTGAGCGAGCAGGGCTTGGTCGTAGAGGGATTTGGCGGATCGGGCGATGGAATCGCCCGCCAATAGCCCAACTGGCGTCGCACACATTAACGTTACTAAAATCGACCGGCACCGAAAGGAAAAAAGAAGCATTTGACTCCATGGTACTTCGTTCGCTCCCCCATTGACAAGGGGCCCGAATTACGCCGAATGGAGGATCGCCAATGCCAAATCGCGAATCGCGTTGAGATTGGCCTTTGTCAACGGGGGGGCCGAGCGAAGGATCTCCAGGAGACGATTGAACGGGGGAAGACCCTTGGTTGGTGAAAGCGGTACGGCCCGAGGATTGCGTGTGGCAATCCAGGCGATGGCCCCTTTCCCCTCCGCCCATTGTTCGAAATGGCCCTCATCAATTTCGAGCTCTCCAACGGAATTAAATCGGTGCTCAAAAATCGTCACGCGATTGCCGGCCATTTGGCGAAGGTTTTCCACGAGCCCATTGTCGTTGGTTCCCGGCACAAGAACAAATTGGAGGCGGCCCCTTGTTTCCCAAGAAGAGTGATTGATGAGGGCCCGCAGCGCTGGCAAATCCTCTTCAAGCACCTGATGAATTGAGACCAAGGTGTCCACGTTCCCATCCCATTCGCGGGCATAGGACGGACTGGCGATGGCGCGCTCCGCGATTTGGCTGTTAAGGCTTGATCTGCCGTTGATCCCATCGATGTTCAATGGTTGAACAGGGGAAAAAAGAAAATCGAGGGCCGAGCTCTTTTTTTCTTCAGGGATCGGTACACCCGATGCCTTTAGATCTCGCCGCGCCAGGCGTGATTGGCGCCGGGACTCAAAAAAAGAAATGGAACTCCATAACTTTTGAACTTGCCGGAGAGAGGCCACCACGGATTGTAAGGGAGAGACACGATGGATCTCGGTTAAAACAACGGAAGGGAGCAGGCCGGGGTCGATGCCTGGAACGATAACGATCTCAAAAGAATTATTTTCGCGCCGGGTTTCCGCCAGCCTTCCACGGGTGAGCACACGGGAAAGTTCATTTTGACTGGCTGGTAATCGAACAACCCCTCGCTGATCACCGATGGAGACCTCGAACGAAGTCATGTCCACAAACCCGGATGCAATTCCAACCCGTTGGAAAGCCCTCCGAAGGGCATAAAGATCCTCCGCAGACCGACTCGCATCGTTGGGATCCCATTGGTTCGCCTTGGCCATCAGTCGGCGTTGTTCGTTACGGGCAAGCACGGCTTTCCAGAAATATCGAAAAAAAATCGACGCGGAAAGAAAGGATATGGGCAGGACCCAAATGGGTCCCAATCCTAAGGCAAGGTAAACCAGAGCCTCAACACCGGCAACCAGGGCCAATCCCCCGAAAAGAGAGGCTTTCGCCTTTTGTTCCGCAACCGAAAAGGGGCGTGACCTCGACTCCCGCAATGAGGGAAATTCAAAACGCACGAGCCGACTGCCCATTCTCTCTTCCAGTTGAGCTGAAAAATTGGCCGCGTCCGGGAGATTGAACCCTGGATGAACTTTAACCACAATGGATTGAAGACTCCCGTTTTGCCCTTGGGCCTGGTCGCGCATTTCCGAGAGCGCGGACGTCACCTGGTCAATGAGAGGTCGGTTTGGATTCCGCTGAAACGATTGACCCAACCACCTTTTTCTCCCGTCGGGGGTTAACAAACTCAGCCGGCTCACAAATCTTTGGGGCCTCAAGGTGAGCACGGCCTCAAACATTAATCTTCCCCCAGGGGGAATTCGGCCGCGGGCCCCTTTGTTTCCGTAAGGGGCATTTCTTAAAAAAGCCACGGTGGCGGCTGTTTCCACCAATCCGTTCATAAGAACAATGTGCGACGTGGCAAAGGGACGATACATTTCCGGATGTTCCAAAGAATAATCAGGGAATTTATGGACCAGGCTGGACGCAAGACCCAGGAGGCCCCTTAATTTTAGTTCTGTAATATCTCGGTCGACAGCAATCACACGGAGTGTTCGTCCCGCCTGCGCGTATGGATTTGCGGCCATTTCCTTTACCATTTTTAGGACAGAGACAGCGTTCCCTTCAGTTATTTCGTTGTCAATAAACGTGACCCGCTGATGTCCTTGATTAAACAAATGCTGGATGGCCCGGCTTTTTTCCAGGACCTCACCACCCAGAAGAAGCTGATTCACATCGATGCTTGTGCGTCCGGCCGGGTTCACGCGAGCCGGAATTCTGTATTGTTCAAAAAGCGCATTGATTCTTTCCGCAATGGGAGCCCGCTCGCTCTTCGCGGTCGGCTGTTCGGAAAAAGGCTTGATAATTATTTTCATCAGACGGAGGGACGCCTGATAAAAATTAACAACCATATCCAAGGCAACGTTTGAAAAATCCCGCCCCGCTTCGAGGGCAAACTCCTGCTCCAAAAGGGTGGAGATTTTATCTTTCAGTTCTGGCGGGTAGACAACGGTAAAGTAGGGGTCAAAAGGCAGGTCGGCGACCCGCGAACACCCTCGAACCGTCGGTCGGGCCAGGGCGCCGCCGGAATTCATGTACAAGAAGAAGAGGTCGTGCAAAAGATCGTCGGCCCTGTTTTGAGCCCATTCCTCAGAAGAATCGGTTCGTTCGGATTTCACAATCGCCACAAGGGCCTCTCGCAACGGGGCGTAGATCTCGACCCCTTTTTTCCCTGTGACAGCATTAGTGACGGAGGCCAGTTCCTCCGGGGTTTTGGCCGTGTTGAATGTGATTTTCTGGCCGGATGCAATTCGCTGGGCCAAAAGCCGCGCGTTTGCGTTGGACAAATCGGTGTTTCGGGGTTCCAAGGTGTCGTCGTAGTCCAGGGAAATGACTTCCGTCACGGAGTTCAGGAGTTCGACCATGCGACTGGTCATTTCCGTCCATTCCGCGTTTTGGCACTCCGGCAACCATTGTTGGACGGGAAGACCGACGACTCTCATGAGACGAGAGTAATACCACTGTTGACTTTTTACGGAAAAATCGTTCATTTCCGCCAATAAGGCGTCCTGGTCTTGCTTCTCAATTCCCGCGATTTCCATCCGTCGCCGGACCATTCTCATGTGCCGAACGAGGAGCTCTTTGTTGGCAACAGGACGTGTTTCGGTTTTTAAAACGGCAAGGTGCCCCTCTTTGGTCAAGCGCCGGCCGGCGGCTTTCACGGCGCGCAAGGCGATGATCGACTCCCGTGTTAAGGGATCATGGAAAAAGCCAAATTCCTCGGTTTGACCCTTGTAGTCAACGCTTTGGCGCGGACGGGGTTTTCGGGCCTCCAGATCCAAGGGAACCGCCACCACGCGGCCGCGGGTTTCGTCATCAATCATTTTTGAATCCAACGCATTGTAATCCTTTGTTCGATCCAAGCCACGATATTCACTGGATATTCCGACCGCATAATCGACAAAACGAGCCGCCCCCCGCCAGTCAATGCCGTTCACTTTTTCACCTTGCCCGCTCAGGTGGCGGTAGAAAGTTCGCAACAGAGTGGCGGCATTTGAAAACATCCTCTTATTTTCTTTGGTCGGATTGATGAAATAAACCTTGACGGCCCCTCTTGCGTCCAAGAGGGCTTCCCGGATCCCGCGGGGAAGCATACTGCTGATGATGTTGGACTCTTGGGTTCCAGGACCATAGAGGATGATGTCCGCCTGGCGGATCGCTTCAGCGGTCTCGTGATGGACCACGACGGGGTTTTGAGCGCCCCGCGCGGATCGAGAAAGAAATCGGAAAAAGTCAGCCGTTTTTTTTACGTTCTCCGGAGTCCTCTTATCCGCCGGCAATCGACGAACCGTTTCCATCAATTCCCCATGAACGGAAGGGTCAATGCCCTGTTCTTCCAATTCTTCCCTTGTTGGGGCTTCCAGTGTTAATCCGGTTTTTTCACGAAACTCCCTCAAAAGTTCTTCCAAAGGGGGGATTTTTTCCACCATCCACAGAGGAATGATATCCGTGGTTCGGGGAAATTCGTTTAAACCCGTTTCACCGAAAAAGATGGTCCCGTCCGCTGTCAGAGCCACCAGATGTTGGGGGTTGGACGTGGCAATCCGAACAGAGTCGCCTTCGCGAAGTTTTAACAGTTGGGCTATGGACGTGATCGACCTCTGCCAAGGGTCCGGCCACCCTCCCCCCAAATGGAACCATACGGCCCCCTGGAGGGCGATACTTCGAAGGGGATAGTTGTTGAACCGAAACGGGGGCAAAGACCGATCCCGCGTGGGGTCCCCGATCACTTGATTGGAATGAATGGTTTTCATGATTCTGAGAAAAGAACTAAAGTAAATGCCCAAGATTCTTTGGTCATCATCGGGCAATCCATCCACTTTTTTCAACCACGGATCAAGATTCTCAGAGGAGCGATTTGTTTTCTTATTGACCAGATATTCCGTTAACCCCTCAAAGTCCCGCAGGTAGTTTACTTCTGTTTCTTCGTTGACCTCCCCGTTTCCAATCTGAAAACGCGACTCCAGAAATTCTTTCATTGGTTCCGACTGGGCTAAATCGAGAAGGGCCTTCCCCATGTCCGGAACACCCGGAGTGCCAAAATAGGTGGCGGCGACATAATGGCTTCGTCCCTGGTCCGAGCCCGCAACAACAGGAGTGACCTGAATGTTCTCTGTTGTCACCAATAATTTCGTGAGCGAGGAAGCGGCCCGTCCCCCGCGGAAGAGCACCCCCTTGAGAGGATGGCGGCTGAGATAAACATCCTGGTTGAACAATCCGTCGTACAGGTCGAGGATTTCGTTTTTTCTTTCTTGATTGTTGTGGGGCTGTGTCTCCAACAAGAGGCGGTCACGGAGAATTCCCAGAACAGCGGAAGGGGATCTGACGACGCAATACCGATGAATATGGTTTAACAGTTCTTGTGGTTGACCAACCAGATCGTTGAGCGGACGCGTGTTAACGGAGGGGAACAGGCCCCGCTCGGCGAGCTTCTGTACCACCGAAACCAAATCATCCGCAAAGGGAGGCGCCCGAGCCCGCTTGGCCGCCGGCGATTCGTTTCGGAGACGGCGAACTTCGTCTAAGACAAAATGCCCGACCATTTTTGCAAGGGAGGCAAACGGGAAGGCCACGGCCAAAGCGGTGGCCGTTTTGACCAAAGCGGAACCTGAAAAGACCCCGGTCGAAAGCGTCACTGCCAGAAGGGCCGTCGCCGCCAAAATGACGCCGGACCCGAAAATAAGCCACCGGCGGTTTTGAATTTGTTGCACCCATTCCTCCGGGGTCTGGGGATGGTGTTGAACAACAAACCGAGGCGAAAGGAAGTTCCATTCCACCATGCCGGCAAAGGCGTGGATCCAATGGGCCGATGCCTCAAAGTTGAACCATTTTTGGAACAGACGTTGGGCACGCTCTGTGGTCTGTTCGTCTCCCGGTCGAACCGTATCGTAGGCCAGAATACGATTTCCCCCAGAATTCATTTTTACCCAAAGGGTGGTGGTCTCACCGTTGACTTCAACCGTTACCCCCATATGGTCGTTCGCCAACGGTGTAACAGTGAGTCGAGCCTTTCCAGCTCCAGGCATCGAAGAAAGAGTCCGAAATGTTGTCGTCACACGTTCGTTGGGTTTGCCCCGCGCGGATTGGGCCGCTTCCAGCGCGGCGGCAAGGAGGGGTGCGATTGCCTCTGTTGTTTGAGGGGCAAAGACAGGCGGGGTCAAGAAAAGTGTACGACCCGCAAACATCCGATCCAGCGGCGTTTTTTCCCGCAGGAACACGTTGAGATAGGCCGGCCCCTGGGCTGTATCTATTTTGTCAATCCGGGGCGTAAACGAAATAACCGTTGCTCCCGCCCGCAAAAACCGTTCTTCCATGCCCGGCCCATGGAACCCGCCCGTCACCAACAGTCCCGTTTTGGCTTGACTGTTTTCCATGGCGGCCAAAAAATTATCCGTCATGGACTGATCGCGGATTTGGGCTTCCCGGTAAAACGTTTCAAAAGGCGCCATATCTTCCCGCGGCGTCGAAGCCCATTCGGCCCACTCTTCCGGCGTCAGCGAGAATTCCGCTAATTTTTTTCTCAAACGCGCGCGTCGCGCAATTTCCACCAACCGTTTTTCCGCGTCCGTGCGCGCCAGCCGGGCGTATACGGCCTTTTCTGCGGAACGAAGGTCCGTAAAAAGACGATCCGGCAAAATACGATCCGCCGCCAACACGTATTGGACGTACATTGAAAACGCCGGAAACTTTTTAAGAGAAACGCCCGCCTTTTGACCTGTGATTTCAAGCTGGGAATAAAAATCTCCGTATCCCAGTGAGCCCGCTCGGCAGGACGCGGCAAGGGTGGTTATTGAAGTTAGAGTTTGTTTGTCCAACGCGGACACCAACGCTTCCACAAAAACAGCCCGTTGTTGTTCCGCCAGGGTGAAATCCACCGACTTTTCAAGGGTTCGCGCGGCCGTGAAATCGTCCAGAGTCTGAAAAGAATGGGGTTGGCCTTCGCGCAATACCTGAATGTAATCCCCTAAGGGCAACCGTCCGTTTTGATAGGCCACCCATTGATCATCGAACCGCTGAAGCGCGGGTGAGTAGACGCGTTTTTTTTCGAGAGCCAGACGGCGCCCTTCCTCTTCGATTTGGAGGGCGACCGATTTTTGAAGAGGAGCCGCCGCCCGATAGGCCTCCACGTTCGCGCGGTAATGAATAGCGTCATCGACCCCGACCACAAAGGGAGGAGTGGGTTCCTGTGACAGGGCGGCGTGGACGGGCCCCGAAATGTCACCCTGGGACAAAAGGACCCGGGCCACTTCCCGAACAATGTTCTGACGAGGATAGGCTCGAAAACGAGAGAAATCAAGGGGACCAAATGCCCCCTCCAACCCCACCACGTCCACCGCATCCCGTTGAGATACTGAGGTCATTAACCGGCTCAAGCTTTTTTGAGCATCCGTGTTGAGATGAACATCCTGGACATGGAGAATGATCTTGTCGGAAACCCCCTGGGCGGGGATTTTGATCTGTCGGATGGTTCCGTCCGATGAATGGAGGGCGGCCAACAGTCGAGCGTGATCTTGAACAAAAGTGCTCGGCAGTAATTTTGCAATAGCGCGCGGAATATTTAAAGAAGAAATCTTCGGGGGTAATTTATTACCAACATCCGGAATCCCCATTGCGGGCGTTGCCGTCGGAAATGAGGCGAGAAGAGAGGAGGGGGTGCGTTTGTCACGGGTGGCCTGTCGACGTTGGGCCCAAAAAGCGGTTTCCGACGAATAAGCAAACGCGCCGTTCATCGCGAAACAGGTCAGGCCCAACATGAGGCCCGTGAGGCGTCGGATAAGTGATCCTTTCACACCCCTTTTGTAGCACAATTTCGGAAAAGATTTGATTAAGAAGTTGTAAACAAAATGTAAAATTTTTACGCCGTGTTCAATAAGCTAATGCAACGGCCGGATGGCACAGGAATCCGCTAAAGGGAGCGGGCCATGCCAAAAACATTTGGTTTCCTAATGGTTTTTGTAATGAATTATTTTTGAATATGGGCGGGAGTTATTGCGTTGCGTATCTGGAAAGCCTTTCTGTTATGTCCTGACTGTTCGATTCGGTCAAGTCTTGATACAAAAGCGCCAACGTTTTCCAGGGGAAATCACCCATGACGGGGTCGGGGCCTTTGATCCAATTTATTGGCGGGACACCTTCGTAAACAGGCAAAACAGATCCGTCCGCCACCAACCCGTAGGGAGCACAAGCCAATTTCTTTGGTTTGACCCCTCCTTCAAACAAACAAGACCATTCCGCTGATAGGCGGAAGGAAACATCGTGGAACCTGAGCCCCCCTGCATTGATCATGTAATCCACGTAACCGGGGAATGCCATTGTCCAACTGTTTGGTTTAAGACGGTGCGCAAAGATACGGCGGACGGCGCCTTCCTCATCGTAGGACACGTTGAATTGGACTCCGTGCCCTTCGACCACTTGTTTCAGATCCAATTGGTCCCCTTGAAAATGCCCGGCGCCCGTGCTGGCGGCTTGGCGAGTGCCGGGCACACGATCCCACAAAAAGGCCGTGTCATGAAACGTGCTGATGCGTCCTGCCTCCGTCTCGGTCCTGATCGCCTCGGGCACCGCGAGGACCCCGTGTACCATGGTGTAAAGCACGAGACTGTCTCTCGCAAAGTCTCCCGAATCGATCAAAGAGGGAATTAAACTTTTTTCAACTTTTCCGAATCCTTCCAAGCCTCGCCAGTAGGGACCCGGATGCCCTTCTTGATCGGCCGGGTCTTGCGCAAACGTCCCCCGGTCAAGGTAACTTGGGTCGCGCCCCGGCGCGCTTAACCCGAAATCCCCAGTTGGATCGCGGGATTCGACGGAAAAGGCGGGCCTTTTTTCTTCACAAAAAAGTTTGTCCGTAGTCCCCGCTACGGCCTGCACTTTTTTGTTCGCAAAAAGGCCCGCCTTTTCCGTCTCGGTCCTCGCGCCCAACTGGGAATTCCGGGTCAACATTCGTGCGGGATCATCCGTTAATCGGACAGCCCGGGCGCCGGGGAACCGATGATGGTCCCACGAAAGTATATTCAGGCCCTGTTGACCAATAATCTGAACCGATTTCCAATAATCCGGGGGGCTCGCCATCGGGAACGAAGATCCGACGCACCCTCTCAATAGACCGCGAAAAAATTCTTCGGCCAGTGGACGCGTTTCCGGCCGGTGTTCGAATTCCTTCAACAGCGCGTTTCCGGCATTGACCAGATGAGATTTTAAATTATCCATACCCATTAATAGTTTTTGAGGAGTTCTAAATATTTTCTGTCAACGGCCATGCCCCGATATTTTTCCAGTGGGATACCCTGCCGCTGGGGATTGAAGGGGCCGAACTCTCCCTTAAAAGACCAGAGACACCAACCGAATCCGGCCTCTTTGAATGCCTTCAGCTTGGCCTCTTGCACGGCCATGGCCACATCGTGAGGGACCCGGTTATACACCCCAAACTCCGCAACAACGACAGGGATGCCTTGTTTTGAGGCGACGATCCACTCTTCCAGAGCGAACGGATCCTCAACCCGAGACGCGCCGTCGGGACTGCTTCCCGACGCCTGGAGGACTTTCATGTCCTTTGACAAAACGTAGGACGATTGAGGTTTCCCCCACTCCATGGAGGACGGAGAAAAAACGCCTTTCTCTCCGCTGGAAAGGCCTACGCTGATTTCGTTAAACGTGAGCCAGTCTCCCTGCACAAGTTCAAACGAAATATCCGGGGCGGCCTCTTTGAGTTGGACCCCATATTCCCGATCGTAGATATTCTGGTAAATTTTCCATTGTTTGGAATAGATTGCTTTCTTCCATTCCCCCGGCCCGGGCCCTTGCCGAAATTCCTTTGCAAAAACTATTTTTTCTCCCGCGCGAAGTTCCAGCCGCCCATCCATGGACACCTGACCCACTCGGATGCCGATCGTTGCCCCTTTCGGAAAATGGCCCGTAATTCGGAGCGTTCGTTTGGCGCTGTTTTTTTCCTTGTTGGGCCCGAAAAGATAACTGTTGAGAAGTGCCGGTGGCCAAACGGGCGTGGGCCATGTGCCGGACCCTGCGATCCAGGGAGCGCGGTAATGGGTCACCATAAAAGGTTCGTAACAATGTTTGGAAAGAATGAAAGATTCTTTCAAGGCCGCTTCCACCAAGAGAGGATCGAGGCCCGCCCCCATGTTCAGCCCGTCCACCACCACGGGCCGGTCGGTTCGATACTTTCGAACACGGCGGGTGGCCTCCACCATGAGGGTGACGTAGGTGTTTGCGTCGGTCCCGGTGGGCTCATTTAAAAGGTTAAATGTGAGGAACGACGCCGGCACCCGTTTGTAACGGCGGGCGAACATCGCCCAATGATCCAAGAACGCCGCGCGCGACGAAGGATCCACCCACAAGCTCCCCCGTTGATTTTCGGGCACCTTCGCCGGGGAGGGAAGGCCGTTGGGATCATGGATGCAATAGCCCGGAGCCCGATGAATGTTGAGCATCACCTGAATGCCTCTTGTCATGCACCAAGTGATGGCCTGATCGATTTGTTTGAGGCTCTTCTCATCAAAAGCAAACCAATCGCCCTTGCTCGTGTAGCATCGGTAATCGAGCGGAAGACGGACCAGGTTAAAACCCTGTTCCGCAATCGTGTCGAAATCGGATTGGACATACCCCCCGTTGGACCATTCCAGGACGTATTTGCCTTCAACATTGAACCCCCGAAGTTTTCCGGTTGGAATTTTTACCGACTTCGGGGGACTAAATGTAACCTCTTTCGCCGACACAACCACCGAACAAAACAAGAGCAACGGCAGAATACCTTTTATCATTGTATTTTTCTCCGATAATCTCGAAACCAACGAGCGCTGGATTTTGGAGTTCTCCGTTGAGTGGAGAAATCCACATGGATCAACCCGAACCTTTGCGTGTAGCCCCGTTCCCACTCAAAATTGTCCATGAGCGACCACACCCATACGCCGTTCAACGGCACCCCTTCCCCTTTGGCGCGGAATCCTTGTGCCAGGTATGACTCCAGGAAAGCGATTCGGTCGGGATCATGAACATGTCCACG
The DNA here is from genome assembly GCA_041917295.1 of Elusimicrobiota bacterium. Lineage (GTDB taxonomy): Bacteria > Elusimicrobiota > Elusimicrobia > FEN-1173 > FEN-1173 > JADKHR01. The sequence continues at coordinate 63,852 of JAYRXX010000057.1, read as the reverse complement.
AGAGTCCAACGTGTCCCGGAACGCGGCTCCTGTTTCGGTCATGAAGATCGAACGGGGCTGGTAAACGTCGTGGAGATCCATCAACCCGTGATAAACACATTCCGGGACAACGGGCCACCCCATGGTGGTCCGGGGATAAGAAGCGGGAAATTCAACCGGCTCCCACCCGGCCGATGAAGCACGCACACGAACCCCATGATACACGTTCAACCCATAAAAATCCAACGGAGTGGAAATTACATTCATGTCTCCCGCCATGATGGGGAAGTGGGCGTCTTGCGGATAAACCCCTTTAAAAATCGGGTCCAGCCAAGGTTCGTTGTCTTGCCGCCAGGCAGATCGCGCGGCGGCCACGTCTTCCAAAGACAATGAAAATGGAATTTTGATGGCGCAATTATCCGCCAGGCCGATGTGGGTGGGTTTTTTTGACTCTTGTCGAACCGTCCGAGCCGCCAGGCCGTGAGCCAAAAGAAGATGGTGGGCCACGTGGCGAAGCGTTGCGGGTTTTTCGTGAAAACCCGGGGCGTGAATTCCGTCCCGGTACCCCAGTTCCACCACAACCCGGGGTTCGTTTAAGGTAATCCAATAATGGACCCGGTCGGACAAAGCGCGAGCAACAACGGATGAAAACTCTTCAAATCGACGGGCGGTATCCCGGTTTTTCCAACCCCCGAGATCTTCCAGGGATTGTGGAAGTTCCCAGTGGTAAAGAGTCACAAGCGGGGTGATGCCCTTTGAAAGAAGAGCGTCGACCAACTTGTTATAGAAATCGATCCCGCGCTTCGCGTGGGACCGGGCGGTTCCGTCCGGTTGAATCCGTGGCCACGAAACGGAAAATCGGTAGGCATTCAATCCCAGATTCGCCAACAAGGCCACGTCTTCTTTAAACCGTCGAAAATGGTCGCAGGCGACGGTGGCTCGACTTCCGTCCACTATTTTCCCCGGACGTTGAACAAATCGATCCCAAATGGATTCGCCGCGGCCCTCCCCCGCCCCCTCAATTTGGTAGGCGGACGTGGCGGTACCCCAAAAGAATTTTTTCGGCACCCCTGCTTTATCCATCGCTCCCCCCTACGGAGAGATTCTACCCCATTTGGTATTTTAACATGCCAGAAAATCCCTCAACCGGATTCGACCTTTTTTTAGTTGACGACTCTGTCGTCATTTGGCATGCTATATGACGACAGAGTTGTCATATGGAAAACCCCCTGGAACTGACCCGCTGTCTCAACTTGCCCGATCTTCTGGCGCAAAAGTCCTATTTTCTTTTTGGACCGCGTCAAACCGGGAAGACCCACCTTATTCAAAAAAGTCTTCCCAAAACCCGGGTCTATGACTTGTTGGACGGAGCGACCTTGGCGGCCCTCAGCCAAAACCCGGGTCGGATCGAACAGGAGCTCAGCCCCAAAGATCAATGGGTTGTTATCGATGAAGTTCAACGTCTTCCGAACCTTTTGAACGAAGTCCACCGGCTGATTGAGAAAAGGAAACTCCATTTTCTGTTGACCGGTTCCAGCGCCCGCAAACTGCGTCGCACCGGCGTCAACCTTCTGGGTGGGCGGGCGAGAACAAAATATCTTCATCCTCTTACCGCCAGCGAGTTGGGAAGTCATTTCGATCTGAACCGCGCCCTTTCAAACGGGCTCATCCCTTCCATTTACCTGTCCGATGATCCCCAGGCCGATTTAGAAGCCTACACCGGGACGTATCTAAAAGAGGAAATTATGGCGGAGGGCGCGGTCCGCCATTTGCCGGCCTTCAGCCGATTCATCCACGTGGCGGCGCAGTGTAACGCAAGCGTGGTGAACTTCACCAACGTCGCCAACGATGCCCAGGTCAAACGAACCACCGTTTATGAGTATTTCGAGATCTTGCGCGACACGCTCATCCTACGAGAACTACCGGCCTGGCGGGAGGGGAAATCACGAAAACCCCGCGTGTCATCAAAATATTATTTTTTTGATACGGGGGTCGCCCACCATCTTCAAGGTCGCGACGTTCGTCCCGGAACCACAGAGTTCGGCGCCGCCTTTGAGACCTACATCCTGCACGAACTCACTTGTTTCCGCGACTACATGGGCCTCCCGGCGTTGTCGTTCTGGAGTTCAACCTCTGGGTTGGAGGTCGATTTCCTAATCGGCGACCAGATCGCCCTGGAGGTCAAAGCCAAATCGAACGTCTCTCCTCATGATCTTCGGTCCCTCCGCGCCATCAAAGAGGAGGGAGGGTTCCGCCGTCTCATTTGCGTTTCGCTTGAACTCCATCCGCGAAAAGTAAACGGCGTCGAAATACTTCCCCTCGCCAACTTCCTCAAAGCCCTCTGGTCCGGCGATTTTAGCTGAACTGTTGATTTCTACGCCATTCTCTTAATTAGGCGGGACGCGGCGCTGTCCAGGTTACGCAGGGAACTGGCGGGAACGGGCAAGGCGCGGAGGAGCGCATCCAAAAAGACCACCGGGGCATTCCACAGGGGTGAATTTTCGGCCAACCCGGAATAATCCATAGCGATACTGTCCGGCGCGACGATCCGCCAGGCCGTTCCCGACCGCAAAACAACGTCCCGGGCCAGCGATTGCTGAACAGCAAAAAGACGTACAATCCGATGGTTTCCGCTCCCTGGAGAAAAGGCCTTGGGGACCGTTCGAACCTGGACACGGCCCCGTCCAAGACTCCAAAAACGAAGAGCCAAAGCCACCGCCTCGTTTTCCGCGATAAAACGAATCTCCGTGTGGCGACCCCGGGATGATAAGCAGGCCCGGGCCAATGCGCCCATGCTTTTCCAATCCGAACCAACGGGAACCACCCACACCCCGGCGTTCTCATCGTTCACCACCTGAGACAGGTTTCCTTTCCATCCTTCGCCAGCCTTGGCGTAGGCGTCGAGCAGGCTCAGCAAAGTATGTTTTGATTTCACGGCGGAACGATCCCGCACAGCGACCTCATCCAACCCCGCCAAAAAGGCAAACCGAGCGGTGGCGTTCCTCAACTGCGCGTCAACGGGTTCCGGCAAACTTAGCCGGGATTCCCCGGCTGGAACAGGGCCACCGTCGATAGAGTGTTGAACAGAATGTTCCAGCCCTTGTCGACGCAAAAGATCGGTTGACTCAATTTTTCGGGCAAGTACGGATCGAAGGACTGTTTCTGGATGGTTCGTCACTTCATTGGCGTTTTTTCTTTCGATATTTTCCTCATCCGATGACGAAGGAGGAGCTCGGAAAAAGTCGTGGAAAAAATGCACCGCCAACCCAACGATTATGAACACAACGCCGAGGGCCGGTCCCCGCCCGCCCCACGCAATCAGGAATCCGCCCGCCCCATAAAAAGACATCAAAAAATGGGCGAGCCGGGTTAAATCTTTTCCCTGGACTGAAAACGGATGGGAGCCGACAAACACAGGTTCCAAAATAACCGCCAACACGGGGATTAACCACATGTCCGGAAAGGATAATCCGAAGTGGGCGAACAACCACGAGACCACAAAAAAAGGCGCGGCCCAATGGAGAAAAAACTCCCACAACGCGGTAAATGCAAATTCCACGTGTTTGGAATATTTATAACGCGGAGAGACCTTAAACAATCTCGCGACGTTTTTCCAGACCGTTTTCGTAAGAGGCGTTTGAGCCAAGGCCCCGGACTTCGGTAATGATGGTTGGTTCAACAGGGACGCATTTTCATCAAAATGAAACCGACTCCCATTGAGAATCATTGAGACATCTGAGTTGTGAAGCAGTTCAGGGTGTGCCGGTAGAGCGGAGTTGAGAACAATGGCAATTCCGCGGGCTTTTAATGCCTGAACAAATTCCCTATTTTCAATGAACATGTTGGCGGGCATTTGAACGACATCGAAAACACCCTCCCAGTCCCGGAGGAGAATTGTGTCCCTCGCCTTTGGATGTCGATGAGAAAGGGAGACCCCCAGTAATTTCACTTTCCCTGACGTCCGAAGAGCCATCATCGCTTTCTTCGCTTCCTCGTCTACTATTTGGCCCGGGGTTCCATGGACGTAGAGCAAGTCCACACGCCCCAGACGGGCGAGGCTTCTTTCAAAAGACGTGCGCAAACTTTCGGCGGAGTGGTCATACTGGGATTGCCCCGTCGACAAATGATGTTCCTCTCCCCATTTTGTCGCAATGAAGGCAAGGCGGGCATACGCCGGATAACGATGGAAAAAATCTCCGATTCTTTCCTCAGACTTTCCGTAGGCCGCCGCCGTGTCAATCATGACTCGGCCATCCTTATTTGAAAGCTGCTCGAACGCCCGCCAAATTGCTTGATCCACTTCTGTTTGGGAAGGATCCGTCCAGGCCTGATTATTGTTGGGCCACCGTCGGCCAAACCAGATGGTTCCGAGCCCCATAGGGAGGAACGATAATCCCGTTTTGCCAAAAGAACGTTCTACCCCTTCCCGGTGGGGATTCTGAGGAAATGGCCGTTCGGTGAGGCTGGCGGCGGTAAGATCATTCATCGTAGTATTGGATTCCAATGGTACCAAATGATCGGGGGTCCTCTGCTGCATAGATGTCGTTAGGGTAGGAATTGATGGTTCTACAAAAGACGCGGCGCCCCGGAGACCCGCCTCTTTTTCGTCAATGACCGGGTCGACGGTGTGCAAAGGGACCCCGGGGAGTCGTTGGCCCAAGTTTGCCAGTGCCGTTTGCCGCATGATTTGGTCAAGGGGCGGTCGTGCATATCCCATCCCCTCCAAAGTTGAAATAAGAACCGGGAGGATCTCTTCCGCTGAACGGCCATCCATGGAGCGCCACACATCGACAGCGATTTGACCAGCGGTCGTATCGTTATCCGGCAAACCAAAATACTCCCGGACGAAGCGAGCAAAAACACCTCCGACGAGACCTTCACTGGCGACCAATGTGCCATCAAAATCAAAGACCACAGCACCGACGCCCGAAAGATTGACCCTCTGTCCCGATTTTTGATCGGGGAATGAAATCGTCCCGTCGAGGGCCTTCCATTCGACTTGAGAATAATCGGCGACAACATAATTGGCCGAGTTAAATGTGGGGTGACTGCTGGTAGAATCCTTCCGTTGAATCCCAATCACCCCTTCCACTTTTTTTGCCTCCGTCATGTCCAATTCTCCATCGCCAAACATGATCACAACCCCATCCGTTCTTTGTTTGGCTTGAGCAATCGTTTCGGACTTTGGGCGGGGCGCTCCAAACCTGTTTTCCGGAGGGATCTGATCCATCTTCAGTGCATCCAACCCCCTTTCAATGATTTCCTCCGGCGCCCCACTCGCAATATAAAGCGGGATATTTGAATCGGAGAGAGCGCTAAGAAGTTGCTTTGCCCCCGGCACTTCTGTGGGGGTTTCGCTGCCCCAAGCCGCTTCAAGTATTTGGTTGAACCGAGCCACTGCCCGATCCATGTCCTTTTTCGGGTTATAATCGCCAAACACTTGTATGAGTCGTTTTGCGGTTCGGGCTTGCCATTCGTTGTTCGCCTTAAAGTCTTCGGGTAATTTCATCAGAATATTGGGAGCTGATCCTGGGGTATGGGTGGCGCCCATCCCTTCCGCGATGGGGTCAAAGGTGGGGTCCAATATTCCAAAAAGGTTGTAATTTCTTACAGCCGTTCGGTGCCTCTCGAATTCCTCATCGGATCCATGAAAAATGACGTCAAAAGCAACCATGGCCTCGCCTCGGGTTGGGGCAACAACGACCTCAAATGTTCCGTCTGTTCTGACCCTTGCGTGAACTCCGGCAGAAATCTGATCGTCGTAAAGAGCAGTGATCTCTTTCGTAATTTTTTCGTTTAACTCCTCCAACGACGATCCTCTAAAGAGGATCGGACGACCCGGATAGTTCGCCAACTCCTCCCGCATAGAGGGACCGCTTTCGGTGGGCGGGGAAAGAGAGTCAATGTAGGCCCAAAGCCCTCCCGGCTTTATTTTGATTGCGTGCCAATGGAGGTGCCGTTGAGACGCGCCGCTAAAGGGGCCGTTAATCATGACCCCCAATTCGGGACCAAGGGCCTGGGCCGATAGAAGAAAATCCATCAACCGGTTGTCGCGATCGTAAAGATTCGGGACAGGATTCTCAGAAATGAATTGAAAATGAGGATACCCATACTCGCCAAGGTTAACGGTGGCTCGATATTCATTCCGGCCCGTTCCCTGAACCCGCGCAAAGAATTCGTCGGAATTAGCTCCCATAAGACGACAAAACACACATTTATCATCCGGGTGCCCTTCACGTATGTCCCGGGAGTGGCGAGCGAACTCGGATAAGCGACGGGGCTTATCGTAGTCCGCCCGTTCGGCCACATCCACTAAAACTATTTTGATTCCATCGGCTTCAATACCCACTTCGCGATCCCGGGATTCGTACAGATATGGGAAATACGGTTTGCCGTCAGGACGGCCTCGCTTGATGAGCTTGTCCCGCGTCCCATAAAAAGAGGAAAGGAGCTTTTCCTTGGCAAACCCCGGTCTCCCTGATTCCGTCAGATCAACATTTGGAAGCCCATTCTCATGATCCGCAACCACGGCAAGGGGGATCCAGCGAAGGATCATACCGGCCAACTTTTTTAGGAAGGCAATCACTGGTCTCCACATGTTGTCCGACGTCGTCGATCCAGGATGAAAATCGACAATTTTATCGTTGGCGAAGGAAACCTCATAAGACTTGCCTTTCCAATGCACCCTAAGAGTTTTCCTTTGACCGGCGGACTCAATTACTTTCATTTCTGGGAGGGCCCGTTTAATGTCGTTAAAGCCAAGAAGGCCCGCTGCTTCGCTATATAAGTGGGCGAAAATTCTTTTTCGGGCGCTTGGATCTTTTTCTTTGGCCGCCCCAGTTATTGCGGCAAGGAAAGAAAGCTTTTCGACGTTGGCGGGGGAAGTGGCCAGAAAGAGTTTTTGGCCTTGGAAGAGGCTTTCCAGTGGCGTTTTTTCTTGGGAAAAAACGCTTAGATAAGCCGATCCTTGGGCCGTATCGATCTTTTCGATCCGCGGAGTAAAACGGACCACCGTCACGCCCGCCCGGGTGAGTCGATCGGTCAAACCGGAAGAATGGAACCCTCCGGTCACAAGCACGGCGGGCTTGGAGGGATTGTTTTCCATCTCCCTCAACAGATTGTCCGCCATGGCGGTGTCCCGCGCCTGGGCTTCCTGGTAGAACGCCTCAAAATCTTGAAGGTTAAGCCCCTCCTGGGATAAAAAGTCTTTGCCCGAAGAGGCGTATTGATTCCACTCTTCCGTTGTCAGCGAAAAGGCCGTTAATTTTTTGGCCAAAGTTAAAACCGTTGTTTCTTCCACCAACCGTCTTTCAGAAAGGCTTTTGATCCGTCGGGCCAAAATCGCGTTTTCAAGAGTCCGTAAATCCGTGAACAATATCTCCGGGTCAATTTTGTCCGCCATCAGGACATAACGGATGTACATTTCCATGTGGGGAAAGCGGTGGAGGTCGACCCCATTTTGGGCGCACAGGGCGCCGAGGTCGCGATAGAATTCCGAATATCGGATTTTGCCGAGTCGGTAGGCCGTGCTTTTTTGGGTCAGCTTTTCGATCTCCCCGGCGTTCAACCGGCGGAGGAGGACCCCCAACAAGGCCTCTCGCTCCCGTTCCACTTGCTTAAAATCAAGCCGGCCTTCCAGGTCCATGGCCTCCTGGAACCAAACCAACGAAGACCCCACAGCCTTTTTGGGCGCATCGGATAAAAGGGCACGAAGATAAGTCCCGAGCGGCGTTATTTCATTGTGGAACGACTGGGTGAGCCGGACGAATGTGAGAAGGGGTTGATTCATCCCCGCCGCGCACCGTCGATCCAGGTCCGTCTGAACGCGCTTTAGGGCCTCTTGAACGTCCCCTTGGTGGGGCCCGGCCCGTTGGTAAGCCGTCACGTTGGCCCGGTAATGGGCCGGATCATCCACGCCGACGATGGGAGGAAACGCCTGGTTTCCCGTGATGGCCGAATGGACGGGGCCTGAAATATCGTGAACCCGAAGCAAATAGTCCGCCGCGGTTCGCAAGATATCCGGCCGGGAAAACCGGCGCAACCCCTCGATCTCAATGGGCCCGTAAGCCCCCTCCAAGGCAACAAGTCCAATGGACCTGTTTGAGACAAGGGACTCGATGGCGCTCCCGATTTTCCGTTGGGCGGCTTCGTTGTGGTGAACATCTAGAATATGAATGACAACCCGGGAAGAGGGGGAAGCCCGAGGCGGCATTATCTTTCGCACGGACCCACATTCGAGAGGGAGAGAGAAACCAAGGGGATTCCCGACGGACCGAGCATCCACCGAATCGGGAGAAGCCAACTTGATCCGATGGGGTGTCGGCAACGCCGCCACATGGAGCCGTCCGGATCGCTCTGGTAACGATCTTTGGCGAACCGATCGGGCCCGCCGTTCGTCCCAAAAGGCGGATTCGGCTCTTAAAGATCCCACGGGGCCATGGACCCAGAGCCCTGTCGCGAAAACAAAAAAAAGTTTTTTAAATTTTATTTTCCCCATGGATTCACCGCTCCATGAGGGATAGGCTAACACAGTGGGATTAAGATTGTCTTAAGATGACGTAAATTTTTAGTAACAGGTTAGGCTATTCTTTAATGCCTTCGAGGACAATGCCTTTAATGATTTGTTTCTGGAACAAAAGAAACATAATCATCATGGGAAGAATGGAGATGACGGCCCCCGCCATGAGGAGACCGAAACTGCCGCCGAACTGGCCGTTGAGCACCGCCAACACCAGGGGGACGGTACGCATTTTGGAGTCGTGAATGATAATGAGGGGCCACACAAAATTGTTCCATTGCTGCATAAACATAAAGATGGACAGGGAAGCCAACGCGGGCCGGCACAAGGGAAGAACAATCCGCCAATAAATATAAAACTCTTTGCACCCGTCGATGCGGGCGGAATCAAGAAGATCGTTGGGAATCTCCTTGATAAATTGGCGCATCAGAAAAATCCCAAACGCTCCGGCCATGGTGGGAATAATCAGTCCTTGAAACGTACTGAGCCAGCCCAGTTTTTTTATGAGCACAAACGCGGGGACAATGTTAACCTGCCACGGGACCATCATGGAACCAAGCAACAAAAGGAAAATTTTATCCCGGCCCCAAAACTTGTGTTTGGCAAAAGCGTACCCGGCCATGGAGCAGAAAAAAAGGTTGGTCACCGTCACGGCGCCGGCCACGATGATGCTGTTCAAGATGTACCGTTTCATGGGAACAAGACGGAAGAGGTCCCGGAACGATTCGAACGTCGGGTGATGAACCGCAAAGCTCGGAGGGTAACTCAGTATTTCGGCTCGCGGCTTGATTGAGGTGAGAACCATCCACACAAACGGCAACACCATAACCAAAACACCCAACAAGAGGCCTCCGTACAACAGGGTGTTTTTTCCCCAACGTTCCATACGTATGTAAGTGGTGCTTGGATAATGACCGGCGGCACGTGCCATGGGCTATTCCTTCAACCGAAGAAACTTAAGATTTGTCAACGTGAGCACAAAAATGAGCAAAAACAGCATGTAGGCAATCGCCGAGGCATATCCCATCTCAAACCGCTCAAACCCTCGCTCGTAGAGGTAAGTAACAATGGTCAGAGCGGAATGGAGTACTCCCCCCACATACTCCGTCCCTTGGGTGAGGATATACACCTGATCAAACACTTGGAACGATCCGATGACGGACATCAAAACAACGAAGACGATGGCGGGACGCAACAAGGGGAGGGTAATGTGCCAAAAGTTGCGTAATCCCGAAGCGCCGTCAATTTCCGCCGCCTCGTAAATGGTCCGAGGAATTCCCTGAAGCCCCGCCAAAAAAATAATGAAATTATACCCGACCCCCCCCCAGATGCTCATCAACATGATGGCCGGAAGAGTGGTTTTGGGATTGGTCAACCAATCCACCGGGGGGATTCCAAGTTTCACCAGGACATAATTAATGAGCCCATAGGTCCCACCGGCATACAGCCACTTCCAGACGACGGAAATGGCCACAATGGCGGTAATTGTTGGTAGAAAATAAACCGTACGAAACAGATACTTCATAAACCGGATTTTTACCGAATCCACCCACACCGCCAACAACAGAGAAATGGCGACACCAATCGGAACCGTTCCGGCCACATACATGACGGTGTTGCGAACCGCGATCCAGAATAGCCGGTCCTCGAAAATAAGGCGGTAGTAGTTGTTAAGTCCAACCCACTTCGGAGGTTGAAGAACATTGTATTGGGTGAAGCTCAAGAAGAGCGACGCGACAATCGGCATAAAAACAAAAACGGAAATAATCAAGACGGCCGGAAGAATAAACAAATAGCCCGGCATCATTTTTTTTAAATCGGTAAAAAATTGCAATCGCCCCGCGGGATCCCGCAACTTTAATTTTTCAATGAAAGACACCATGGACAGGGTGCTCCTGATTCAACTAAATACTTCCGGTCCCCCATTCTCATGGGGGACCGGAAGGGTTTGCACTATTTTGGGAAACTATGGGTTTTGATGAACTGAAGAATGTCGCTGATTTTCGCCTCGGCCATGGAAATGCAGGTATCGGCGCAACCGTAGTAGAGGCGAAGTTTATCCCCCTCCACCACCGCCGAGCTGGGGAAAACCACGTTGGGGACATCCCCGACCCGCTCGTAGGTTTCCGTCGGCGCCAACAAATAATCCTGGGTTCGATAAATAACTTTCCAGGGTTTTTCCAGATCCAAGAGGGCGCCGCCGGCATAATAGAGGTAACCGTTGCAACTGGTCCACACGCCGTGATAGATCAGCAACCACCCCTCCTTCGTTTCGATAGGCACCGGGCCGGGCCCCACCTTTGTCGACTGCCAACCACCGCGAGGTCCAAACACAAACCGGTGTTTGCCCCAATGAACCAGGTCTGGGCTGGACGCAAAAAAAACATCGCCAAAGGGCGTGTGACCCCGATCGCTGGGGCGATGCAACATGGCGTAATTCCCATTTATTTTTTTCGGGAAAATAACACAGTTGCGGTTCGCTGTGGCTGTGGGATTTTCCATTTGATGATACGTTTTAAAGTCTTTTGTCCAAGCCAACCCGATGCACGGTCCTTGGGCACCCGCGTTGCACCAAGTGACATAAAACTTATCTTCGAACGGGGTCACACGCGGATCATAACTGTGCGGGGTCATCACCACTTCCGGATCATCACTGATCATTTTGATGGGGTTGGGGTCAATGGTCCAGTTTATTCCGTCCTTGCTGAACCCCGAGTGAAGGACGTAATGCATATCAATTTCATCCACCCGGAACACACCGGCGTAGCCGTCGCCAAACCGCACGATCGCGCTGTTGTGGATGCTGTTGGCCCGGGGCACCGCCTTCGCGGTGATGATGGGATTATTTTTGTAACGTACGAATACGGTTTCGTTTGCCATGTTATTTTTCTATCCTTTCGTTCATCGCTTTGGCCGCTTCGGCCAGAAGTTTTTTGGGATCTTCACCCCGGACGACGGCCTTTTGAATGGCCTCGACCACAAAACGGGTACTGTCGTTCCACCCCAACACCGAGGGAGGCGCTTTGGCATCGTGGGCCTGGGCCACCAACACCTCCTTGATCACAGGCTCGATGGGCAACGAATCCCATGCCTTCATGTTGGGGGGCATGTAGATATTGTGGCTTTTGGCGACCTCAACGTAAATAGCCTGCTGAACGTCTTCCCGTGAAAGGAACTTGATAAATTCCCACGCCTCATTTTTTTTGCCGGATCGCTCAAAGATGCCCATTGCCCGACCACCGATAAATCCCGTCCGCTTGCCCGACGGACCCGCCATCAACGGGGCAATGGACCACTTGCCGTTCAATTCCGGCGCGTCCGCGGGAAGGCTGTTGATTAACCAGTTTCCCGATATTCCCAAGGGAAAATCGCCCGACCTCATCCCTTGAGCCACACCCTGACCGGCTTTGGGCACATCGTATTTTCGATAAAGGTCCGCATAAAAGGACAGCGCTTTTTCGGCTTCGGGTTGATCCACGTTGGAGCTGGTTTTGTCCGCGCTGTAATAATCTCCCCCGGCTTGCCAAAGAAAGGGGGCAAACCCAATCCAGTCCATGGATCCCCAATCCATCAGCAAACCCTGTTTCTTCGGCGCCAGGCGTTTGAGGGTGGCCACCAAATCGTCCCAGGTGGCCGGCGGCGTGGGGACCAAATCTTTTCGGTAATACATGAGCTGGAGAGTCATATCGAACGGAAGGGAATACACGGCCCCCCGGTATTCGACCGCCTCCCAAATGGACGGAAACGTCCCGGCTTGCAAAGCGGCGAGGTCATCGGGAAAGGCCTTTCTTAAATCCACCATTTGACCTTTCGACCCAAATTCCGTCCCCCAAGTGAGCCCCATGCTTCCCACATCCGGCGTCACATCGCCGGCCATGGCGGTCAGATACTTGCTGTGGGCTTCGGCCCAGGCCATGGATTCGCATTGGACTTCAATTCCTGTCTGCGGCGTAAACTTCTCTTGGGCCAGCCGCTGGAGAATTTGGGCCTCTTCCTCCGAGCCCACATGCCAAAAGAGGACGTGCTTTTTCTCTGCCGGGGCCGTCGTGGACGAACACGCCGCCAACCCGGCCATTAACCCAATAGACAAAAACAAACGATTCACATTTCGCATGCGCGGACCGCCTTATTTATGGAAGTTAGAATCCCATGGAGACGGATGTGGTCCATTCCGAACCAGCCCCCCCATTCCGTCCGTCAAAAATTTTTCCGTATCCCACGCTTAAATTAAAGCTCTTGTTTTCCCCTTGACGCGTCAACAACCCTGTTCCATCGGAAGCAATATTCAAAGAAAGATTCCACTTGTTAAACTCTTGGCCGTCAGGCTGAGAGGGCAGATCGCGAGCGCCGCTGAGCAGGCCCTTGGCCATAAACCAAGACGTGGCAAAGAAGCCGCCCTCCAACGTGGACAACAAACTCCGTTTGTCCTTGGCCAATTCGGCGTTGGCGTAAAACCGGGACCAGCTCACCCCGGATTCCGACGGTGGCATGGCAACAAATGTTTTTCCCACCGACAACCGGGCCTCCGGGTTCCATTCGCCCGACCCCAGTTCGGGGTCCCGATGGGTGGAATACCCCAATGGAAAATGGGTTCCCACAATACCGCTAAAAACCACCGGCATTTCCATAAAACGCCACTTTACGGCCACCATGCCGTCTTGGAGACCCGAATTCGTCAGTTTCGAGTAGTCGTCCGTATACTCAACAACCTTGTGGTTAATGGAAGAAATGAGATTAAGGCGCGGTTTCAGCCCATATTCCACGTATATTTTCGTGGCAAACTCGCTGTATCCTCCCTGAAACGGCGTATCGCGTTTGTTTCCGTTCCCATCAAAACTGGAATCGTCCCAGTAAAAATTTGTACCCACTTCCGAATACCACCGCCCCGGATCCAACGTCCAGGCCCCGGCCCATACCGACGCGGATGTGCCCAACAAGAGAACCACTATGACGCCGCCCCAAATCGCGTTGAAGAAAAATTGCAACTGCCCAGATCCCTTACCCTGCCCTCTCGCAAGAGGAGAGGGAAAACCTTTATTTTCCTTAAATATAATTTTCATCAGAACCCCACACTGTCCACATAGATCGGCCCGGCATAATCTGGACCAGAGGAACTTCCCCCAACTCCTACCTTGACCCCGATCATCGCCACCATCGTTGAATCAAACCCCGGCGTTGTAAAAGCGTAATCCCCGGAAGCGGGGCTAAACGTCACTTCAAACCAAGCGCCCTCCACGATGCTGACGTAGGGCCCATACTCGCTTCGGCCTTGGGTGTCTTTAACAAACAATTGAACACCGTTGGGATGAGCGGCGTCTCCCCGGGCCCCCGCGGGAGCGTACACCCAAGCCGATATTTCCACAAGATCCAAATCGATGAATCCCATGGGCACACCCACGGGGGACAGGTTCTTAAACTCCACGTAGGCTTCCCCCTTCGAAAGTTCCGGGTGCCCCCCCGCCCGCAAATCAACATTTAACTGCAAAGCCCCGGAACCGCCATGGGCTTGGACACCTGTTTGAATAACAGATGACACCGACCGACTGTCTTGATAGGTTTGAGGAACCCATTGCTGAACGCCGGTCTCAAAATCATATTCACCTGTGAGCGGAAGAGTCACTCCCGCCCCCGGAGTTTGGAACGTGCGATCGTAACTGTAAAGGGTCTCACCCGCGCTGGACCGGTTCTTGACACGGAAATGATAGAGCGTGGATGGCGCCAACCCTGACAATGTCACCTCGTGTGTGGTCACCGCAGACCCGCCGGCGACGCCCACGGATCCATACAGCGTGTCGGGACCAAACTGAATCTCGGATGACATGGGCTCACTGGTGGTCCAGAAGACAACAGCCGACGTTCCGGCCACTTGGCCGACCACCGGATCGGACGTGGACGGGGCCGCCCCCATAAACCGGTCTTTCGATTGGCACCCCGCCCCCGTCAAGAAAAAAAGAATCGGCGCCGAAAATACGAAATTCAGGCGACGGAGCGATGTCACGGAAATTCCACCCGATAAACCAGTCCGGCATACTGACGATCACCAAGGGTTAACGACAGACCCGAAGCCGGTTTGGTTGTGTAGGCGTCGGCCACGTTGTACGCCCAAATAAAACCAGCGGCAATTAAGAGATAATTGGTCATGTCCACACGCCGATTGTAATCGGCGTAACTGCCGTTTCCCGCTTGATAGTCTCGGTAAGCGTCTTTCGCGGAGGCGTAAGCGGCATAGGCCCCGACCAAAGCGGCGGCTTCGGCTGTGGCAATGCACGTTCCCCGGGCGGGGTAACCCTTATACCACTGTCCCCACCCGGGGACGAAAAAAGATCGATGAGCGGCGTCCCGGTCAATGGTTTCCATGGCCTTGCCATTTTCGGCGCGCACACCGCCATAAACAGCAACAACCAGCATCATCGCCCAGAGACATCGCCTCATCGCCAGATCTCTTCTCTCACGCGCATTCTTGGAATTCTACTTTGCAGGCTTTAAGGGGGTGTTTTCCAAACGAACGTTGTCGATGAAAACCGGCCCTTCGTAGGAGGGCCCGTTCACGGAAACGCGAACCCCAAGCTTTCGCACATCGCCGATCAATTCCGGTGTCAGCCGGGCTTTCCAGGCGGTGCTGTCGGGAGCCACATTCGCCTGAATGGTTGTCCACGCACCGGGAACAAGTTCCACCGGTTGGCGCATTTCCGTCCACGCCCAATTGTCTCCCACGGTGAGAATAATTTCCGCTTTCATTCTCTTGGGCGCCTCCGCCGGCACATACACGTCCGCCATGAGGTAGGGGAACGGGCTGAAATCCATGTAACTGCTGGAATCCTGTTCGATTTCCGCATACGCCCCGCTCCACATTTTGGGGGGGAATTTTGTGGCCATTTTTAACGCTTTTTTTCCGTCCGACGCGAATTCGCCGCCCACCGTCACCTCAACGGACGCGTTGTCGGATTTTTCAAACGCCCAGTCGGGGATCCGCCATCCGTCGCTGTCCACCTCAAAACTGAAGAGCACCTTCCCGTCCTGTTTTTTTGAGGCTTTCTTTTTTTCGGCCGACTTTGCCGATTTCGCGGCGGGTTCCTTTTTTTCAGCCGCCGCCTTTTCAGCGGCCCACAACGGAGAAACCGACAAAAGCGCCCCCGACAACAGGAACATCATGGAACGACGAACATGATTCATTTTGACATCCTCCTTTGTTAAAAAATTATGGGGTCATCCGTTCAAACCATCCGGCCATCACATCTTCCGCCAGTTTTCCCCGAATGGTTAAATCTTCCGTTACAGGACGCGTGTTGGTGGGAAAATAGTGCCACCAATAAAATCCCTTAAACCAGTCCCGGGGCGTCAACTCGCGAAACGAGGCCTCAAAACAATCCGCCTGTTGTTGCCTATCCTTCACATTGGTGAGCTCGATCCAGGGTTGTTTACCGGCTCCCTCCACGCTGGGATACCCCAGCTCGGTGAAAAGAACCGGTTTTCCCAACTTGCTGGACACCAACCATTGCTGAACAACGTCGGCGTGCTCTCGCCAACCGTCGGTCAGTTCTTTGAGCGTGGGCTTGTTTCCTTCGGCAATGGGAAAATAAGCATCGATCCCGATGTAGTCCAAAGCGTCCCAGAACGTAACATTTTTATACTCATCCCAGTTGGCCGAATACACCAGGGGCCCGGCAAATTCGTCACGCACCTCTTTGATGAGCCGCCGCCAGTTGTCGTCTTGTTCCCACGTGGTCGCGCCCTTTAATTCCACCCCCACCGAAAACGCTTCCACATTGTATTTGTGAGCGAACGCCGCGTACCGCTTAATGAATTTTGTGTAGTTGTTGAACCATGCCTGTTTGGAGGGATAAAAGTCCCCACGGTAGGTTCCGTCCCGAATGTCCAAGTGAGGTTTGAGGAGGACTTTCATGCCCAGTTCATGGGCTTTGTTGATGCAATAGGCGAGGGCATAATCCGACGGGGTCTGACCGCCGAGCGGATTGTCGGGCCCCATTTCCGTCGATGTGGGAGACTCTTGAAACCAGGTCACCAATAGCGCGATGTGGCCCACATGCTTGGATTTAAGCCATTCCATTGTCCGATCGGCGGCCGGGGTGGCCAACTCGGACTCGTGCCAGGAAGTCAGGTTAACCCCGCGATGAAACTCGGCCAGCGAGATCGGGCCTGGGGAAGGCAACGCTTTTGGCAGTTTGGTGGGCAACGCCGCGGCCGCATCGACTCCGTCGCTTGCCCGCCAGGGAAAAACCTCGCCGATGGGCTTATCATCGTGATTCCTGATTTTGAGCCCATAGGCCTCAAATTCCCAAATGGAAACCCCCCAATTCGGGTTGGCTCGCCGCAACACCTCCAACCGCAAGAAAGAGGCGGTGGTCGGTTTCACTTTAACTTTTTCAACGCCCCCGACACCCTTGTCTTGACGAAAAATTTGGGTCCATTTATTGCCATCGTCCGACGAATAGAGTTGGTACGATTCCGCGTAGGCCCGTTCCCACCGGATCGTCACTTCCGACACCACTTTGGGCGACCCAAACCCAATGACGATCCATTGGGCGTCTTTGGCGTCCGAGGCCCATCGGGTTTTAAGATTTCCGTCGATCAACGCATTGGGGTTGGGGTCCGGCGCCCAGGTGGGCGTCATATCAAACGACGACACTTTGGCCGAACTGGCTTTAAGATAAACCATGGGCGCCGCCGCTCGAGCGGCCACCGCCCCGGCAACAACAAAAAGAGAAAGGGTCGTCCGACTTAAAGTGCGACTGAGCGATGTCATTTGTAGTACTCCATAGGTGTCTGTCCCCTCGATCAAACTAAACCAAGGGGACGCGGTGAACCGTCGCCCTTAATCAAATGAAATAACGTTCCGCCTGTCAAGAACTAACCCGAGAGCGGCCCCCCCCAAGATTATCATTCCCTTAAACTAAATATTGACGACAACGGGCCCTGGGTGGCCGCGCATTACGCCGCGATAAAGGACAGCCTCAAGGAATTGACGTCGGTTTCAATGGACGTCCCCGCCTGCGTTAATTTGCCCAACATGTTGATGATGTATACAAGCAGGTTTTCCCGGGAGAATCCTTCCGGCATGTTGTCAAAGCTAAACCGATTCTCATACATAGAAACGATGGCGATGGCCCCTGAAGCTAACGTTTTGTGGACAGGAGCTAAACCGCCGACGATACCTCCAAAATCAATTCTCCCATCAGCGGTCAAATAGTTGCCCTGATGCACAAAGAATGTTCCCTGCATCGGCCCCCGAGATTCCACATTTTTAGCTCTCAGGAACTCCTCCAATTCGCTGGGGGTAATGGACGTGTCTCCGCTCATCAAGAAAAGAGAAACGGCTGTTTTTTCCTCCACTTTCCTCAGTTCTTTTTTCCACCGATCGATCCCTTCTTGCCCGGCGGCAGGATCCCAACCCACAGTCCCATCCTCTCCCCGAACCACAGGAGCCAACATGAATTGGTGTTTTACGTCAGCCACCCGCCCATCCTCATTGTTGCGAGCCGCAATGGTTTGAACGGCGGCTTCGCGACTATAGAGGTCAAGGGCATTGGAACGGGATTCATCGCTCATCCCCATTTGGTCAGCTAAAACGGCCAGGGCGATCATTTCGTTCCGTTGGCGTTCAACGGAATAGGCTCCCGTCGCTGTCCGATTGTGTCCGTGGAGCCGCGCCAACGTGAAAGCCACGTCGAGGAAAATTTTTTGCGCTGTCGCTTGGTTTTTAGGAATAGTCGCCCATTGCGTAAACTGAGCCAATTCGCGATCAGTCCAGTAAGCGTTGGCGCGCAAGAAAACGTCGGCCGTTAAACTGTCGAATTTTTCGGCCTCGCGCGCGGTGGGGGGCACCACAGTTCCTTCCCCCGAATATCGAATGAAGCTGGGAAGAGCGCTTGGCGATTGCGCCGGTTCAACCCTGACACCCCTTTCCCGTCCAAATCTTTGGGCTGTGGCCTCAGGAACCATTTCGTCGCTCACCGACAGCCGTGCCGGCCTTGTGGGGAAATATGCGGTGTTCCTAACAACAACGCGGTTCTGTGTGACTTCAATTTCGAGATTTTTCACCCCGTAGACCGCCACAACGCCAGGTCCGGTATTGGTCACTGCAACTTGGGCCGTTTCCTTTTGAACCACATTGACACGAGTGGGATCGTTAACATCTTTGGCCACTTCTTTCTTGGCCGGCTCGACGGCGGGCTTCACCTTCCCGCCTTTCACTTCTTCCGTTACAATGACATTGCCAGTGGCGGAAACAGCCACAGCAATTCCTTCAAGACCAACAGCTTCTATAGTAATTCCGGACTCAGCAAACAGAGTTGAATTTTTTGTCCCATCGGCAACAACATTTCCGCGAATTACGTTTCCGTTTGCATCGGCTGGCAAAACTTGCCGAACATCACCCCAATTCCCAGCATCAATCCAGGGGAACCCCCCAGGAACCACGACGCCCTTGACCGGAGTGTCCTGACCCAAGTATTCCATGATCGCGTAATCCATGGAGTTATCGACCTCTGTCTCGGTTCCTTTCTGTTTGATTTTCGTAGGGAATTTTTCAAAGGCCTTTTTTGCTCCCTCGTAATCATTCTGACCAATGAACTCCAACATCTCTTTGTAGATGGCAAACATTTCTGGTTGGTTAGTTGACATGGCCTCTTCCAACGCTTCAATCGTGAATGTAAACCAACCCGCGTTCCAATAGTGCCCTCCCTCCCGAAGCATTTCCTTGGCCTTCTCTTCATTTGGCTTTTCAACAAAGCGGTCCATCCCCCGAGATTCGCGCCCAACGCCCGCCAAATTTGGCGCTTTGATGGCCCCATAATTTGTCCACTGAACAGGATTATCGCTGGGTTTAATTCCAATCGCGACGACAGATTTTGCGTTTTGAGCTACGCGGGCCGTTTCTTTCACCACTCGACGGAATTCTTCCGTGTCCCCAACAACTTGGTCCGCCCCAAAAACGGTCAAGGTTGCCCTGGGATTATTGGTTTTAACTTTGATGTGAGCCACGGCCCACAGGATAGCTGGGAACGTATTTCGTTTAGCAGGATCGCTTAACAGATTTTCGGATGGGACTTCCGGTAGTTGGTTTTTAACCGTTTCGGCGATTCGGGAAGCCGTTAGCATAAAAAACCGAGAAAAAGGCAAGAACTCACCATTTTCCCTATCTTGAGTTAACCGTTCAAACATCTGACGCATTAACGATCTTCCCTTTCCTGAAGCATCCAAGTTGGGGGTTAATACTTTGTCAACCGGGAACAACCTTGTGCTGTCCCCCCCCGACATAATTACCGGGTAAACCTCCTCCATCCTAACAGGGAGGTCTTCTTCGATAGTATCAACCGGCGGGCCGCGGGTGGTTACCGATGAACGCATCAAATGGGGCAACAACCGGAGGTCTGTTTTGGCTCCTTCCCAGAGAGAAACACGATAGATTTCGGTTCGGAGAACGAACGGCAAGAGCCAGCCAGGGATTCCGGGGCGAACGGTGATCGCGCCATCGCTGGTTGTTTCCGCCAACCAAGAGGCCCCTCCCTGGGGATATCCAATGGTAACGGTAACATCCCTATTCCCCATCTTAACCGTCAACTTACCACCACCCATCTCTGGCGCGAAACCCAGCCGAGTAAGCAACTCCGAAATAGCTTTGAAATCATTTTCGTTGGTCAATTTACCGGAGTAACCTTCGCCCTCGGCGATCATGCGGTCCATAGAGGTGCTAAACAAAATGATTCCAGTTGCAACCCACAAGCCTGAGTAGATGAATGCAACGATAATCGGGAATCCCACCATGAGCCCGGTGGCTCCTAAAACGTAAGCAACGGCCGCCGCACTCCAAGCCAACACCATCTTGACCACCACTCGAGCCACCGAGAAAGGTTTCGCCTTAACCGACAACAAAATACTCGCAGGACCATACCTTCCCACAACTGACTGCGGGGCGGTTTCGCTACTGAGGTCGGCTTGAATTCGCCGATAAATTCCATCCTCTTTAATGGCGTTTTGGACAATTTCGTTTGCCCTCCCCGCGCTGTCGGCCACGGAGTATATTCTCAATTGCGGGGCATTGCCCGAGGGGCGAATGTGGGCGATGTCGTTGTTCGTGAAATGGATGCGTATCCCATCCGTAAAATCAATCCAGTCGATCTCTCCGAACCCTAAATCTTTTGTGAAGTAGCTTTGGAGGCGGGTCCGAATATCTGTCGCTGGTGAATTGTCATGCGCAAGAGAGTTTCCCCCCTTCGCAGGATCAACGACCGTCCAAGTCTTCAATTTACCATCTGGACTAAAAACAACCCGTCCTACACCGATTCCTGCAAGGGAAAATTCCCTGACAATCGCCGCGCTGGCTTCCACTGGGAAATTATCGATAAGATCGGCCTTTCCGACCCGTGAACGAAGCGGTTTGAAAAGATTGGAAATAGACGAATTTTCTTTTTTAGCGGAAACAAGAATTTCAACCATAGGGAGAACAGCATCCCTCGTGGGCAAGGGGGCCAAAACTCCTTGACGATGGGAAATTTCAACCCCTGTTAAAAACCCGCCGTTCGCCTCCCAGCCAACAACTCTCTGGCCGTTATTCGTCGCCGAGAGCGACTCCATTCCGACAACGATGTAAGGGGATCCAATCTTTGTTTTCAAAATTTTGACGCCCTCTAGGTAGCCATCCACGACGTCGTTCGCACTGATGGGAACGGCCACGGCATCCGCGCCTAAATGTTTGGCCACGAAGGCCCCGGCAATATCGCCCGGGACAAAGTCGAGTTCCGTTTTTCCGTCCACTTTGTTATACCCCAACACCAAAGGCCGGTCGCTATCCCCATCCGTAGAGAGGACAGCCGTCATCGTCGCCTTCCAAGGCATTTGAATTTTTTTAACCATCTCTGAAATGGAGTCCAATGTCTCATCCGAGATGGCCTCCGTATCGATGGCGATAAACGTGTCGCTGGGCCCGAACTCGTAAACGTTGGCCCCCAAACGGCGAAGGATTTCCGCAAACAAGCGAGTGCCAACTCCGGAGTGAAGGTAGACCGAATAATACTGACCGGCAAGTGCATCCGATCCGTAGACGCTAACGTAACGCTGAATGTAAGCCTCTTCCCCTTCCGAGAATTGACGGCGCTGATCGGTCGGGATGTTCGTGGAAGCCGACGTCCACTTCCCCACATAGGCTTGATCGTGCGCGCGATCGGCTCCCACATCGTTCAAGCGGTTTACAGGTGTTTTTTTGAAATTTCCTTCGTTGTCAAACAAGCTGTCGGACGGATCTTTTCGATATTGACTTTCTCGAGCCATTCCCACATGTTGATTGATGCCGGGTTCGTCCGACTTCACCACTTCGCCGCTGGCTTTATTAAATTTAATGCCGTTGCGATCAAAGGGGATATGACTCCCGGTAACCATGACCGAAACAACCTTATTTTGAATCCCCCAAAGTGTGAGGGCCGGCGTAGAAAGACGGCCAAGATCTACCACTTGAGCGCCGAAATCTGTGATTGCCTGGGCGACAGCCGCTGCGATCCGAGGCGAACTGTCGCGAAAATCCCGAGCGATAACGACCGTATCTCCGGGTTTGATTTGTTCTTGATTTTGAAGATAATTTAGATATCCAAGGGTGTTAATGTACACCTCAAGATCCGTTATTTCCGTGACCAAACCCCGCAAACCGCTTGTACCGAAAGCAAGGGGTTTTGGTTGGCGACCGCGGTAGGTTGTTGCGACCAAGGCCCCGGCTCGATCCACCAACGACTGAGCCACCAAGTTAAGCGAGGATTCATCCAAAAGACCGTAAATATCGAAAAGGCTAGCCCCTTGATGGGCCTGGACAGACGCAATTTCGCGAATGGGGGGAACCTGCCCGGACAAGCCGGTAGCGGGCGTTAGTTTTCCGTTCACATAGACATACGGCGCTTTTTGAGGGGGATTCGCTGGCTGAACCCCTCCATTGAATTTGGCGATCTGTTCAGCCGAAAAACCGAGTTGGGATAAATTAATCGATATATCGTCGAATTCCACAGGCTCGTTACCGGTTGTGATCATGTAGTCGTAATATCCCGGAAGAGCGGTTAAATATTCTCCGGCTTTGGCTCTCTGATAAAGAACATCTCTCACGGATCCGTCCTCATTGTAAGCAACTAAAACCTGGATGGCTTCGCCGCGGGTCACTTGCTTAACGTCGAGCTGGTTGGCCTGGTAGTGCCCCACTCCTGTCGATGCCGCCGCCGATGCTCGGGGAACATTTCGCATGCCAAAAACAGTGTGATGGAACGTGCTGATGGTTCCACCGTTGGCTTTTGTAATACTGCGCAAGCCCTGGGGAACAGGGACTAATCCATGCCGCATGGCGTAGAGAACGTAAGCGTCCAAATTCCTTGGAGCCTGGCCGGACGAATCAGTCAAATCCGCGGCCATTTTTTTCCCTGTTTCAATTCCGCGGTTGTAAGCGCCGATCCCATTTTCGTTGTCCGACACTCCAGCCGGCAACGTCGTTCTGTCAAGGAATGAAGGAGCCCGGTTTTCGGCCGTCAGTTGATTTTTTGGATTTGTCGTCAGTCGGATCCGATCCGCCCCTTGAACACCGCGTTCCATCAGGCTAACAATGAGCAGTGCGTCCATCAAAAGGGTCTGAACGCTTAACGCATATTGTTGTGATTCAACACTTAAACTTGCCGAATCGGCCACCGCAGTATGCATCCGTGAAAAATCTTCGTTGAGCCTTTCGCGGAGATCCGCCAAGGCTTCCTGGCGGTCCGATGGGCCATGGACCTGGCCATCTTTATCCAATTTCGGCTGGTATTCTCCGTGATTGAAACCTTCGAAATCGGAGTTAAGTGAGTCCGCGAGTTTGTCCAGCGTAACGGCATCTCGTATCTGCTTAAACTGCGATGATGGGTTCTCCGCTTGGACCACCGCGGCGGGCGCATCCTGTTTATCACTTTCCGGTACGGTTTTCGTACCGGTGGGAGCAACAATTTCGGCTAGCTCGCCTTGAAGCTGTTGCAATCTTCCCGCGTTAAAAGTCTTTATCGTTGCCCCATTGATTTCATTTTCTACCGCCTTCAGCAGATCGATCCCCAGAGAGGCCCCTCCCGCTGTTTCGCGTAACGATCTAACCATGGATTCCAAAATTTCCAAACCATCCCGAGAATCCAGCCGATTTAATTCGGCGGCAACTCTTGAAAAACGGTTTGTGTTTTTGGGGTCACTCAATTGGACCAGCAAATCGCGTTTTTTGGCTTCTTTTCCGTTCATATCCAAGCCGCCGATGGCATAGGGGGATTGAAGGGTTCCCTGGTCATAATCATTGTTTTTTTGTCTTTCGCGGATGTATCGCGCATTGAAAGAATGCGCAAAGATCCTTTTAGTGCTTTCGAATTTCCCCCCCCTTTTGTAGAGCCTGTTATCAACTTGGTCAGCAATATCTTGAACATCCCCCAAATTGCCGTCCTGTTGCAGATTAAAAAGGTCGCTAACAATTTCACGGACGCGCCTAGAGAGTTCCTTGTTATCAATAATTCTTAAATCCAAATCATTTTGGAGCGTTTGAAGTTGACCAAAAATTTCAGCGGCCTTTTGCTCTTTGTCTTGGTAACTCATCCCCCCCATGGCGATGGTTTGCGATGGAACTGTGGCTCTATACAGAGTCGCGGTACCTTCTGAGGCCAACAAACTGTAGCCGATCCCTTTGGGAATCAATACCGTCTGGCCGCGGGTCAGGGTTAATTGACTCGCGTCGTTCATTCGGAGGACCAACGGGTTCTCCGCTTCCAGGACAATCAATGTTTCGACATCGTGGGGTGTGGATTGGATGTGAGTGTTCTTTCGTGAAATAGTAATCCGGCTCAATTGAAATTCGGGCACGTCCCCAGCTTCACGGTAAACTGTTTCCGTTTCGGACACCTTCACCCCGTCACGCACCACGGGCGGTTCGCCTTGGAAAACCACGGTATTCATCAATTCGGGAACATCCACGTGCCTCGGCGTTAATCCGCCCCGAAGCACGTTATTCGAATTCGCCATAATTTCCATCCCGACCCCATCCAGGTAGGCATGGGGAACACCCGCGCTCAAATACATGGCCTGCCCTGGATTCAAGCGAATGAGGTTTAATACATAGACGGAGAACACCCCCCGATCATGGTGTCCTTCTGTTGAAAACTCGGCATCCGAACGCAGGACCCAATATTCGGGAGACGTTTTTGGGAAGGGGGCTTTTGCGGCTTGACCATTCAAACGTCGAATAAGAGGCGACAAAATGGCATCCACCTTCTTTTGGGGGAGTGCCATGATATTTCCGTAGAGCGTTTTTAGATTCTCTTCCGACGGGGATTCAATAAAAGCCTGCGCACCCTCAATGGCCATTAGCTCCACATTGGCCTTGAACGCCGATGCAATTTCATCCAATGGCTTGAAACCACGAAGACCAAAGAATTCGGTGACTGCCGCGATCAATTCTGGTTTGTGGTTGGGATCTTTGTAATTTCGATTATCAGCCTTTAAATCAATGCCTGCCTGATTTTCCTTGGCAAATCCAGCCTTGGCTTGCTCTAAGTTAGGGTGGACCTGAATGGAGAGGGGTCTGCCCGCCGCCAACACCTTGAACAAGAATGGCAGTTGTCCGTTGTAAAGATCCCGAGCGTGGGGAGACATGATCCCCTCTCCGGCTCGCTCGACCAAACGACCCATATCGATCTTTGTGCTTTTAGGCAAAATAGCCGTTGAGGGGAGATCCGGATGGGCTCCTATCCAGACCTCCGCATATGGGCTATCGCCCGCTGGAATGCCCAACAGATTCGGGATATACGCATCTTCTCCCCGTTGTCCCCAAAGGTAATTTTGGACCCCCGTTTCGAGAATTACGGGATAAGGTTTGGCCGCATATTCGTCCAAAATGCGCGCCCTTTGGCGAAAATTAAAAAAGTTTTCGATGTCGGAACCTTTCCCAATGGGAAGAAGGGTTGTCACGCCGAAAACCAGGTTCGTTGCCGCGAAGGCCTGCAGGGCCGAACTGTCAACACCCGCCCATAACAGGAGGCCCGCTACAGCCGCGAAAAATATGTTGGCCAGGGGGCCTGCAATAGCCACCCAGGCGTTTTTGCGGAACCCCAAGTCATCCGTTTGAGCCCAAACGCCCTCCCGACCGAACATCAACTTTCCACCCTTCCCACCCAAGAAAGAATAAATCCCCAAATGGCCGGCAACTTCGTGCAACAAAACGCCGAGCAAGCCAAAAACTCCCACCGATACTAAAGCGGCATAGGTTAAGCCAAAAATGGAAACAGATGCCGCCACGACACCAAGCCCACCAATCACCAGTTGCCCAGTTTTCATGAAATTTCGAGTCTGTGTAGCCTCGGTTGAAGGCGGTCTGTTCTGCCCTGAAAACAGGCCGACAACTTTTGCGATGAGCACCGTCGGAGATAAATAACTCGCGATGCCGCTATCCTTAACAAAAATCGCAAAAGAACTGACTTTGCCCGAGAAAGCGGCGACCAATTTTCCTAATCCCCCTTTATTTTCGCTCCCTTCTCCAACGGCGACCGAGACCTCTTTATCCCCCGTAGTTGCGGAATATATCTCCTCACCGCTGTCTTTAATTTCATTTGGGCTTAAGGCACTTACCTCGGGAGTCACTTGCCCACCGGACACGGCCGTGACAACGGTTTCTGCCAGAGCATTAAGCGATACTTTTGCCTGTTCGAATCCGGGAGTGGGACTATCGGCGGACGCAATGATCGGCGCTTTGGTGGTAATTTTTTCTTGGGTGAACAATTTTTCCAGGGCAGGGCGGTCTTTGAGAAAATCCAGATAATGGGAATCGGAGGAAACGTCCGTGAGCGTGGGGGTAAACACCACGTACGACACTTTTCCTTTTTTCAATAGATCGGTCATGCCTTGGGTGTGGAAACCGCCGGCTAACAGAAGGCCGGTTTTTTGGTTTGTTTCTTTCATTTTGGCCAACAGGTTGTTGACCAATGTCTCGTCGCGTTTCAAGGCCGCTTGGCAAAACCCTTCAAAAGAAACCAGGTCTTTGGGCAAGTCGCCCTTAAAGTTGTCCGCCCCCGGCGCCACCTGGTCCATCCGGGCGGCGATGTTCATGATACGGTCCCGTGTCCGTTGATAAATTTCCCAGTCCCGGGGCGCCATTTTAAACGCCGTCAGGTTGGCCAGGCTATGCAGGTCTTGGGCCAGCTCGTAAACAGCCCGCTCGTCCGCGGACCGGACAAGCGTCGAGGCCGCTTGGTCTTGGACCATGTCCAGCTCTTCCAGCAGGGCTTCCGGTTTGATTTGTTCCGAGGCCAACACGTACTTTATATAGGACGCCATGGCCGGGAACCGGGACAGGGACACGCCCCGGGTTTCACAGATGGTTTGAAGCGAATCGTAGTAACCTCCATAAGTGAGATGGCCGGACTTATAAAGGAGGGTGCGCTGGACCAGCGCGGAAATTTCTTTTTCCGACAAGGCTTTGGTGAGGCTTTCAATCAGTCGCGCACGCTCCCGTTCCACGTCGGCAAAGTCGAGGCCTTTTTCCATGGCTAAACACTTTTTGAACGCCGCCATCGCGGGATACTTTTTTTCCTCAATTTTTACCGACTTTTCCATAAGAGCCACAAAGTCCGGTAAGGGCATTGAATCGGTACGGTATCGCGCCTGGGCCTCATCAAAACTTTTTAACGCGGGGGAATACACCGTCGGTTTCGCCTGGGCCAAACGGTATTCCCAGCTTTTAATCCGGTCTTGCACCCGCTGTTGGATGGGCAGAGAATCTTTAAAGGAGTTGAGATTTTTCAAATATACGTTGACCTCTTCAATTCCCCAGAGGGTGGGTTCTTTTTCCATGGTCCAGCCGGCGTGTTCGCCGCCGCCAATCAGATGTTCCTGCAGAAAGAAATCCGCCACATCCCCGATAACCGCCTTGTTGGGAAAGGTCCGATAAGGAACCAAATCAAACGCTCCCGTTGCACCTTCCAATCCGACCAGGGACACGGCCCCTGTGTTGACCAATTCGCTGATCAGCCCGGAAATGTTCATTTGGGCTTCCCGTTGTTCGTGGACGTCCTGAATGTGGACCACAAGCGGACGGTCCGCGGCGTTGGGCGCGAAATAGGCAGCGGAAATGCTCCCGTGCGCCGACGAAATAGTGTTGAGCCAAGCGGGCATCAACTTAATTTGTTCGGTCGACAACACCGATCGTGCCGCCAACAGGTGCGCCTGCCCCCCACCGGTGGAGCCGGCCGCGGCGGAATCAAAGGACCCCACCAAGGGAAGAGCATCGGCCAGGGCGCCCTGGGCCCCAGGGGCCATGGCGTATTGGACGCCTTGCCCGGTTGAATTTTTAGTCCGAGCGGCGTCGCGCCGTTCTTTCCAAAAATTGGCTTCCACCAACGGGGCGGATACCGTCGAAAACAAAAACGCGATCCCCACGAACGCGGCAATAAATTTTTTCATTTAAGCCCCCTTAGGCCTGACACCCTTTCACCTGGTTGTCGTATCATAGGCTAAATATAACATTCCCTCCATTAAGATCTTCTTAAGAAGTTGTAACAAAGTTGTAAACTTTTTTACCCGAGTTCAATAAGCTAATGCAACGGCCGGATGGCACAGGGATCCGCTAAAGTGAGCGGACCATGCCAAGCGGAACAGCCAGATGCGTCATGCGGCTTGGAGAAGGGCCACGACCGCGTCGATCGCACGGCGAATCGAACGGGCGATTGAGCCGTACGTTTCAACCGTATAGCGGGAGTTTCCATTTACAATGCGCGCTCCCGCGTCGCTGGCAAAAACGATTGGGGAGAGCACAATCCCCTTCTTGCGGGCCGATTCTTCAACAACGGTCATTTTTGTTTCCATTGATCCAGGGACGAACGTCATCCGGATCCATTTTTCCGATGGGATATCCAATGTTTTAAAGATATCAGAAGATTCTCCGAGCGCAAACACGGGCCTGTCAGACATTAACAAACCACGGAGC
Source organism: Elusimicrobiota bacterium (assembly GCA_041917295.1). Classification (GTDB taxonomy): domain Bacteria; phylum Elusimicrobiota; class Elusimicrobia; order FEN-1173; family FEN-1173; genus JADKHR01. The sequence continues at coordinate 35,389 of JAYRXX010000057.1, read as the reverse complement.
AATCGGAAAGCCACTTCTTTTTCCGATTTTTCCCAGCGGGATAAATCGACAAAATTCATGGTCACCGCGGATTTGGGTTCAAGTTGGTTCGCCAACTCACGTCCCAGCTGTTCGGCAGTCCGCGAGAACAAACCCGGTTTTTTGATGGCTTTAAACGCCGTTTTCAAATTGGAGCGATCGCTTGGACTCAGGGTTGAAAGTTGGAATCGACCGTGAATCGTTTTTAAAAGGTCATCCGAAGCATTCGATCCGGGTGGAAGTGAATTGCGTAGAGCATTAACAACCGCCCCTTGCGCGTTGTCGTCATCCGAAATTCTGGAAGGACGACGGCACTTATACACAAGAAAGGAGTTTCCGTAGGCGTCGTCCATTTCAGAATAGAAGGGCCCGTGTGTTCTTTCAACCTGGAACCCTCCCAGCTCAACCTCGCGGGAAACATTATTTGAGGAATCGACGTTAACCACCAAGGTGGGATGATCCGATAAATTTTCAGAAATTTGCCCAATTATTTTGTCCAGGGAACCTTGCAGAGGATATCGGGCTTTGAGGTAGACGCCGTCAAATTTCGAATTTCCAATTTGGATTGGGTCCCATTGGGAAGAACCCTCTTTGGATCCAAGCGTCGCCCCGACGAAGTGAACGGTGGTTTGTATCTGGGTCCCTCTCGGCCCCGGCCGGCCAAACACAATCCCATTCCCATCCTTGGCCTGCTCAATCGTATCGGGTGAAACACCCAACGACAGAAGCTCAAGGGCGATGATGCTGGACTCGAGGCTTAGGTCCCGAAACGAGAAATAATGTGCATACCCTTGAGTTTGCACGGACTCTAAATAATCTTTCGTGACCAATTTAAGGTTCGGATCGGTCATGGCTCGCCTAATGGCCTGGACATCCAAAACCCGGTTGTAAAATAGGCCCACCATGGTCACAGAGGTTGCGGCAGGAAATGTCGTGATCACATTGGTCAAATCGTACCCCGCCGCCAGATAAAGGACCGAATTTGTGCCGTGTGTGTGTTGAGAGATGGCCCTGTTGCGTTCCGCTCTTTCCAGCGTTAGTAATGAGTTGGAAGAGGTCGAATGTTCGTCCTCAGGCAAATGAGGAAAAAATGCCTTCCACTCTCCGGCGGGCTCGGCACGAATCTCCATCGCGGCGCCCAACCAATTGGGGGGCCCCTCCGTTTCCCTGAAAAGAATGGGAACCGGATTGAAGGAATAAATGCGATGGGTAATATTCTCTGTGGGAGCGACGACCGGCCGGCCTAGACGTTGCGCCAGTTCTTGGGCTGGAGCGGGATTGATTTCATCCGATCCGCGACCGGTTGAGCAACTTAGAAGAAGAATGGGGGAGGTATTGTCGGGCAAATCCCCTGAATCGATGAGGGCTTGGATCTCCTCCGACAGAACCTGTGGAGAGATGGCTTTTTGATTGACGCCGCCGGAAGCAACATATCCCCGTCGGTAGAATTGGTTTGGCGACCCGTGGATATGAACCACCACCCATCCTCTTGGCACTTTAAAAATCGGATTTTCCATTTCTGATCCAAAAGGATTGCTGGTGTTCAAACGAATGGTGTGGGGTCTGCTTGTGTCCGCGACGTAAGCCCATCGGTCCGATAAGGGTTTCCAACCATTGCTTTTTGCATTTTCTCCCGCTTCTTCGATCGCTTTCGTATACGATTGGGCCTGTTTGTCCAATCTCTTGAGTATGGGAGCCAGAGACTCCTCTGGGCCTATGTTGGCTATCTCAGGGAACACACGCCCAAGACGTTCGACATCGGGTGAGAAATGATCTCCGATTGTCGGGGGCAAAAATTTGTGGAAATTGATTTCATCCTCGGGGTTGAACCCCTCCATAGGCTGAGATTTCGATCCCGGAACCCCGGTCCAAACAGCAGTGAACCGAGGTATTCCTTCTTTAGAAATGGCCAAGGAGTATAAACATTCGGGCAAGCCAAACACAGGCACATCACTAAGATCGTCAAACCGAAATCGACGACTTTCTTTTCGAGCGGAAAGGATTTGGTGAAGAAGCTTTTCTCTGTTTGTGAGCCCCAGAATCCCGACTACGGGCACGCCCTGACCGGCGATTTCTTTCAACAGGACGGTCATCAATACGAACCCGGCGCGAAAAGGCGCCTGGTTGTTGTTTTTCAAAATACCATGCATCATCTCGATCTCAATGGATTCGATCTTCTTTCCGACTTTTTTTGATTGGAATTCAAGGCTTCCGTTATTGACGGCAGCGATGTTTATTTCTTCCCCGTTTCGGAACAACCGGTCAACCCGAAGTTCTTCAAAAGGTCTTGTTGAATAACTAAATTGGTCCGGATTGACCCTTCGATGTATTACAAGGAATCGGTCGTTTCCTAAAACCACTTCATACCGACCCAATTCGATGGAATCGATCCACCCTCCCGATTGGGAGGGCCGCTCGATTGGAAGGCGAGTAACACTTGGAAGCCTGGGAATAGATTGTCCGGTGGAATTGTCATTCATCGTCTGTGAAAGCGGAGGGAGGGTCATGAACCATCCCAGAGAGAGCCCGGCGGCAAGGTCAAATGAGTCTCTGATCAAGAGCGGAGAATCCCACCCGGCCAACCACAGTCCGGCCACGGCAAAAGCGACTGCCAAATGTTTCTGCCCCAAGGGACGGACCAATCCAATGACGATGTCCCGGCACGAATTTCCAAACTCCCGAACGATCGTTCCCAGAGCGGGGCGAACCGATGATTTGTTTCGTAGGAAAAACAGGAATAACCGGGCGAGTGTTGAGGTTGAAGAGATGTCTTTTTTCAACGCTCGCGCAAGTTCCCAACGGAAGATGGGATTGGTGCGGTAAGCCCAGTGGTTGAGCTCCTCGAGAAGGTCGGGACCATCCGGTTTCCCGTTTTGTCGAAGGGTTTTCAAAAACGTGTCCATACCAACGGGCACGGCCCTGGGGTTTAGGGTTTCGATTTTTTTTGCCCACTCTTCCACATTGGCGGGCTGGCCGTCAACGGGGACAGAAATCAAAGCGGCCAACGCCAAGGCCGCTTGCCGGGCGTTTAGGATACGATGGAACACACCGCCAACGGCGTCCATAACCTTCCCAAAGAAATTTCGAACGGTGGGCGCCAACAGGCGGCCCGACCAAATAACGAAACCGGCCGCCGTGATAAAAAACAGGACCTCGGTCGCGTTCCAATTTGACACATGCCCCCACAGTGGTCCCCCCGCCTCAGACAAGCGGGCCCACGAAAGGTCGTTCATCGTTCCTGTCCCAAGAGTTGACCCTGGCAGGCCTATCCCCACCAACCCATTTAGCAATGATGTCCCATTTGTTGAATGAGGCGCATCCCTCCTAACGAAAACAACCGTGGCCCCCCCCTGGCCAGCTGTATAATCCAGGTCCACCTCCTTGGCCTCATTTCCATCCAGCACGCAAAAAACGAAGGAATCCATTTGAGTTTTGTTCAGCAACTGCAATTTCTTGTGCCGCTTCAACAAATCATCAAGATTTTCCCCTTCATGGAAATTTAAATGGCCGCTTGATGGAATAATCGTTTTGGGTTGATCATGGATGATGATATGTGCATCCCTCTTATAAAAGGCGGCATAATAAATTATTGTCGCCTGGATTTTTAAATCTGTTCCCACCAAGTAAGTGGCGGAATTGCTCTGATCATCCGGAACAAGCCTCCATCCTTCAGGCAAATTCACATTCCAGAACAAATCGTCTCCCACCACCGGCTCCAACACTTGAACACCTAACCTGGCCAAAAGAGCTCGTTGATCCTCATTATTCTTTCCTTTGATCGGCAAAACGCTTCCGCTCTCGACCAGCGCCGTTTGACCCACAATTTCCTGGTTAATAATGGCGTTTGGATTTCTTCTTAAAATCCAATCCCGGCGATATTCTTCAGAAGTGTTTGGCACCAAATTTCCCCCCAATTTTGGTGGATCGGGAGGAGGGGCCCACTCTCTTGATCTATTGATAGGGGTAAACAAGCCCAGCATGACCAGCGCTTTCAACGCCGAAACCCGCACCAGGCTGTCCGTACTTTGGGACAACAGTTGATTTATTGCCACCTTGGCTAAATGCAAATTTTCTCTCCCAGAATTTACAAGCAATCCAATGAGAACGGGAGCGCCATAGACTGTTATGTGAATTTGGGGGGCCTCTTTTACCAGAGAATTAAAATAAAATAACTTATCGTCGTCGGACATCCGTAGCCCTACAATGGCATGGATGATATTCTCAAAATTCCCTGTTTTTTTGGGGTTCTCCGACTTATATTTTTCAAGAAGGCCCTGGGCCACTTCTTTTGCCCTGTCCGCGGGAACATTGGAAGCGGGGGATGAATTGAAACTGAACAAATCTTCTACAACGAGAGGAAGATAGGCCTCCCCCAGTTCGTCTGGAGTAACCATGGGGTCGGGTCCGACAAGTTTTTCCGTAATCCTCCAATAATTACTTTTTTTTCTGATCTGGTTCAGAAATTCAAATAGCTGTTCTGCATGAACGGTTTCTCCCCCATTGGCAAACCACTCCCTAAACTTCTCCCGATCAAAGGAGTTAATAAGCTGGGCCACACGCGGGTCTTCCCCCGCGGAGCCAGACCCGCCCCCCTGGCTGGCCATCAGGGTGACGTCCGTTAAGGAGGGACCACTCGACCTTAAATTATTATTTCGAGCTGCCCCTCCCGTCGCCAAATTCCCCGACCATGGGATATTGGTCAACTCCCGAACAATGCGGACCATTAAGAACAGAATTCCAGAAATACCCGCATAGGCGAGCAGGACATGGGACCACGCCACGGCGTATACCCCATGGGACACTCCAACGGCGAAAACGCCCACGGCGGCCAGGGCACTCACAACACCCACCTCTTTGGTTGATAGTATCGCCGGCTTTGCCCCCGTTTTGTCCAGCGTCAGAGTGGCCCGAACTTTCCCTTTCAAAGTAGTTACCAACGCTTCCACCATAGGACCGCGAATTTTAACATCGCTCATCTGGCCCGCTCTCTCCTGCAACCGGCCAAAATACGAAAGGGCTTTGTTGGCGTCACCCGCCAATCCCGCTCCAGCCAGCGCCGCGTTGATGGCCATCGTTTCGTTTGCGCCATCTTTATTTGCCAGATCACCAACGAAAAGCCGGTCGCCTTTAAATAATTTTTCCAACGGGCTTTTTTCTTGGGTGAACACGCTCAGGTAAGACGAAGCCGTCCCATCCAATTTTGTAAGTCGAGGCGCCACTTCGATCACCGTCACACCCCGGTTGTTGAGAAGACGGGTCATGCCCTCCGCATGGAACCCGCCGCCCACAAAAATGGCGTTTTGGATGTTTCGCTCCCCCATGACTCTTAAAATATTTTCCGTCATCGCGTGGTTGCGAATTTCCGCTTCCCGGTAAAAAGTTTCAAAGGAGGAAAATTGGCCGGAGGGCCTGACGGACTCATACTCCGCCCATTCGTCGGGAGTCAAAGAAAAATCCAGAAGTTTGTCTGACAACGCCAAACGGCGAGATTCCTTCGTTAGCCATTTTTCGTCCTGGGTCCGGGCCAGACGGCCATAGATGTCTTTTTCCGCTGCACCGATTTCCAAAAATAACTTGTCCGGGTTGATGCGGCCGGCAAGGATGACGTATCGAACATAGCGGTCCATGAAAGGGTAAGCGGCAAGGTCCACGCCGTTTCTGCGGCATAGGTCCCAAAACAGCTTGTGGAAATCGAAATGAGTCATGCCCCCTTCTTGATAGGAAACAGAGGTTTCAATGAGCCGGTCCAACTCGGCCTTGGACCATTGGCGCGCGATCACTTTGATGAGACGAGCTCGCTCCCTCTCCACTTGGGGAAAGTCCATGGACGTTTCCATCGCCAATGCCTGAATAAACGCTCGGATCTCCCGGCTGTTTGTCCCCCCAAATCTGTCCAGCGCCCGCACGTAATCCCCAAAAGGCGTTTTTCCCTTGTGGTAAGCCGCGATCGTTTGATCAAAAGCCAGGAGTTCTTTGTTGAAAACCGTTTTTTTTCGTTGCTCCAGGGTATGGATCTGCACGGCCATCCGGAGACGAACTTCTTCCTGAACCGGGGCCGAGCGGCGATAGGCTTCGATGTTGGCTTGATAGTGGACCGGATCGTCGACCCCGATGAAAGGAGGAATCGGTCCCTTGCACGTGTAGGCCGTGTGAACAGGGCCGGTGATTCCGTGTTTCTTTAACGAATAATCCGCCGCCATGCGAACAGCCTCTGGGTTTTCGAAGTTTCGGAACTTGTCCAGGTTCAGTGGAGAAAAAGCGGCCTCCATTGCAACAAGTGAAACCGATGCCGGTTTGGAATGGGAGGGAGCGATCAAAGACTCAACAATTTTACCCAGAATGGCCTGGGCCTCGTCGTTTTTGTGAATATCTTGAAGGAAAATGACGGTTTTGCCCTCCCCGTGGCGAGTCCACGGTAAGGCAATGCGACGCACCGTCCCATAGCCCGGCGAAATGGCTTGGAGAATCGGGGTATACTTTCGAAGAATTTCTTCCGGGACATCCGCCGACAACCGGTCGATCGCCACGGAAGACAATACGTTGGGACGAAGGTCGGGAATGACTTTTTGAAATTGGGAAAGACTGGGAGTCCCCGATGCAAGGGACGCCTGTTCTTGCAACCCTAAAACGACCCGCCGGCGACTGGACCAGAAATTGGTCTCTGCCGCGTACGCGCTGACACACTGAGTCATAAAATATCCCACCGACACCAGGGCGGCCATAAACCTTCTCTTCGTTGGGATTCCCCGGGTGGCACGGGGCCACCGTCGACAGAGTGTTGAACAAAATTTTCCAACCCTTGTCGACGAAATTGGGCGGTTGACCGAATTTTTCGAGTTAGAAGTTTTCACGGATGGCTCTTGTCATGCAAGACATGCCTTATAGTATAACCCACTCATTCTTAAGAACTTCTTAACAAGTTGTAAATTTTGTGTAACCGCGAGGGCCCGAGTTCAATAAGCTAATGCAACGGCCGGATGGCACAGGGATCCGCTAAAGTGAGCGGACCATGCCAAAAACATTCAGACACTTAAACGAAGAAGACCGTGACACCCTTGCCATACTCTTTAATCGAGGGCGTACGTTAACAAGCATTGCTCGTTTCTTGGGATGTTCCACCGGGACGCTTTCCCGAGAAATCCGACGGAATACGATTCCGACGGGGTATCGCCCCCACGCCGCCGATCGTTTGGCCCAACAACGTTTCAGCGAAGGACACCGGCGTCCCCGCATCAACCACCCGGGGCTGAAGGACCACATCGAGGCCAAGATGCGCATCGGGTGGTCTCCCGAAATCATTGCCGGGCGGCTTAAGCGTGAGCGCACATCATCCACGGACCCAGAGACAAACCTTCCCGGGGTGAGCCATGAAACCATTTACTAGTGGGTCTACGCCGACGCCCGACACCTCATCCCTTCGCTTGTTCGCGGCCACCGACGTCGCCGACACCGCCCACGCATCCCGTGGGTTAAAGTCTCCATCCCCCACCGTATTTCCGTCGACCAGAGACCTCCGGAGGCCAACACCCGCCAACAACCAGGACATTGGGAAGGGGATCTCCTTTTGAGCGCGGGCGGCTGCGCCCTCCAAGTCATCGTCGAACGAAAAACGCGCCACACCCTGTTGCGCAAAATCCCCAATAAGTCCGCCCAAGCCGCTTACCAGGCCCTCCATGGAATGCTTTCCCCCATCCCGCCCAGTCTACGCCACAGCATCACCTACGATAACGGCCTAGAAAACACACTTCATAGCGACCTCAATGCCGCTTTGGTTATGCGGTCTTTCTTCTGCGCCCCCTACCACAGTTGGGAGAAGAGCACCGTCGAGAACACCAATGGACTTGTTCGACGTTACTTGCCAAAGAGGGTCAACTTCGATATGCTCCATGATGAACACTTTGTACAAATCGAGGATCGCCTCAACAACAGGCCACGCAAGTGCCCCGGTTTTCAAACATCAGCGGAAGCCTACAACGCCCTTGTCGTTGCATTAGCCGGTTGAATTCAGCGGGGGTGGCCCTCTACCCTATTGAGCCGCGTTGATTTGTATTACGGGGACATCCATTCCCACGCGCTGCGGTGTTCGCCGTGGGTTTGGACGTAATCCAGGAATGCCTCGTAAAATTTGTGGCGGCCGATGGTGGCGGAATCGCCCACCACAATCAACAGCCGTCGCGCCCGCGTCATGGCCACGTTCATGCGCCGCGTGTCGGACAAAAAACCTACTTCCCCCGTCTCGTTCGACCGCACCAACGACAAAAGAATAACCTCTTTCTCCCGGCCCTGGAACCCGTCCACGGTTCCCACCTCCAGTTTCGGGGGCACCGCGTGCCTTAACTTTCGCACCTGGGCCGCATAGGGGCTGATCAACGCCGCCCAGTGGGGTTTCACGCCCGCCTCGGCCAGTTCGTCCCACAACTTCAGCACCAGGCGGGCTTCCCCCTCGTTTTCCCGGCTGTCCAAAAGCTCGTTCCACGTCTCCGAATAGCCCGTCCCAGCCGTGTCAACAAAAATCAAGCGGGCGCCGGTCAATCCCGTCGGCGTCACGTGGGGAATGTCCAGGAGCGAATGATCTTTCACGCTGTCGTGGGCGATCAGTTGGTTTTTATAAAATTGCGCCGACGAAAATCCCATGATTTGTTCGTTCATCCGATACTGAACCCGCAACAGGGTTTGAAGTTGTTCCGGCAAAGCCGGTTGGAGCCGTTCCATCAGCGTCGTGCGAAGGCCCCGGTCCCCCGCCTCTTGGGAATGGATCGTGGGCGGCAACTGCAACGGGTCCCCCGCCATCACCACTTTTCCCGCCAACAATATCGGAATCCACGATAGGGGTTCCGTGGATTGGCTGGCTTCGTCCATGCACACCAAATCAAATCGTTCCGAAGCCAAAATCGGCCCGATCCCCCCATGGGTCGCCAGCACCACGTCCGCTTGATGGATGATCCGTTTCGAAATGAATTTTTCCATGGCCCGGGCTTCTTTCCAAAGGGCTTTGATTTCTTTTTTCAGCGCTTTGTCTTCTTCAAACGTCAATCGCCCCTGTTTGCGCAAGCGCTGAACCGCCAACCGTTCCCGGTCCTGGTCCATGAGCCGAATCACTTTTTGGTCCGGATGTTCGTCCAGTTGGGCCATCAGGGTGGCGTGCCGCAAATTTTCTAAAATCCGCGCCGGGTGGCCCAGTCGAACCACTTTCAGGCCCGCGTCCAATAACTTTTCCAGCATGTTATCGACCGCGATATTCGACGGCGCCGTGGCCAGCACCGATTTCCCTTGGGCCACCGTTTGGCGAATAATTTCAGCCAACACCGTCGTTTTGCCCGTCCCCGGCGGCCCGTGAACCAGCGCAATATCCTGCGCCGCCAACGCCGACCGCACAGCCTGCCGTTGAAACTCGTTAAGCCGCTCGTTAAAGAAACAGGGAAGAGAAGACAAAGTTGTATGCGAAGGATCTAGGTTTGTGTCAAAGGCGGCGAATGCCGCGGGCCTGTTCCCGAGCAAAATGTCGCGCAGTTCGCCCAGCCGGCCTTTTTCGCGCAGAGCGATGTCCAACGCCCGGCGCATCCGTTTGTAGGTGGCGTCGGACCCCAGCAAATCAATCCGGCATTTGCCCGTGGGCTCTTCCAACAGATCGTCGTTGAGGGCCACGGTCACGCGGTAATCTTCCACGGAATACAATGTGCCGTCCCTGGAAAAGTCCCCGTTCACAAACGTCACCCGCACCAGGTCGCCCTGGTCCATGGCGTGAAACGGCGACAAGGTTTCGCCCTGGGCTGGGCGGGTCAGCACCAGAAGGGGCATGCCGCCCACGCCCACGTCCCGTTGTTCAATGGTCAGCCGGGTCACCGTTTTGCCCAACTGTTCGCGCATCTCCACGGGCCAACGGTCCAGTTCCCGTTTGTTTTCCTCTTTTTCCGCTTCCCGCTCCATTTCGAGCAGGTCCATGAGCGTGTTAAAATGAAGATCGGGATCGATCACGGGGACGGGCGATGGGTCGCGTCGATGATTTTCAGTGACTCGATCACAGACAGGTTCTCGGTCGGCAAGCAAATCACTCTTTTCTTTCCGAAATCATTTTGAAGTGACGTGAGCACTTCGTCGAGCCAGGAAGGACCGACAGCCAAAACCCCGCTGAAATCCAGTTCGACCTTCTCACGGGGCCCCGGCCGGAGGGTGGATTTCATGACCAGGGCCGCCTCGCGCCCGGCCGGGCGCGATGACAGAATTGTTCCGAATTTTTTAACTTGGATTTTCATTTCAGACTCCACACGACCAGCGTAACGGTGCCCGGCCAGCGGGTGACCGGCTTCTCTAAATAGGATCGGCACTCCGGCCCCAAAGGTCCGTAATCGACAATGCCTTTCCCCGAACGGCAGGCAATGCCGCACTGGGGGTTCAACGAGAGGGTTCCCCTAACAAACTTTAGACCATTTCCCCTGTTTTCGGGGGCTCGACCGGAAACAACCTGCTCAAACGCCACACGCAGAGCCTCTTGCTCGCCCACTATTCTCGGCACAACGCGCTCAATGGATCGAAATATTCCCTGGCCCCGATCCGCAACGAGCGTCCACGCTTTTTTGCCGGTCACCTGGATTTCGAACCAGCATCCCGGGCTGTCCTTCCACTTTCCAAGATTGTGGTCAAAACAGTTGTTCCCGATCTCTCCAACGACCGAGATAAGCAAGGGAATTTCACGGTCGGACAGACCCTCTTTTGAGAGCGCTGAAATTCGGGCCAACCGACCCAAAAACACATCCCGGGATTCGCACACCCATTGCGAGGGACTTTGACCCGGAGGAGCCGTCGACGTGGCCCACCGGATGGCCGCATCGAACCGGGGGATCCCGGCGACAACATAGCGCGTTGTGGGCCCTCGGCCCACCACCTCCAAGGCGCCCGAAGAAACCAAAGCGCGCAAATGGTAATGCACCGCCTGCGCGGAAACACCCAGGTGAGCGACCATTTCCACCGGCCGAACCCCCTCGGCGCACCGGGATCGGATCAGAGCCATGATTTTACGACGGGTGTCTGTTTTCATATTTTATAGTTTACTATAAATTATAAACAATAAATTATACTGAACCCGCTCGAGGCCAGTTTCTCATTTTGGGCTCAACACGGAATGTTGAACGAATGATTATAACGTCGTCATCCCGGCGAAAGCCGGGACCCAGAGAAGTGGCTTTTTTAGCCTTCAAACAATGTCTTCATACAGATCACGCCAGACGGCGTTTTGTCGTTCAATCATTTCCAGTTTCCACGCCCTTTTCCATTCTTTGATGTTTTTTTCACGTTGAATAGCTGATTCCATTGTTCCATGAGTTTCAAACCAAACCAGCCTGTGAACGTGGTATCGGAGGGTGAATCCCTTGATGACACCTGTTTTGTGTTCCCAAACGCGTTTGACCAAATCGGAAGTGGCACCCGCATAAAGCGTTCCATTGCGCTTGCTCGCCATAATATAGACACACGGTTGACGAATCATGAGCAAACCCTGGGTCCCGGCTTTCGCCGGGATGACAGTCTATTCGAAATAAATCTTGCCATCATTCAACATTCCGTGTTGAGCCTCATTTTCAGGGTCGCTGGATTTGAATACCGGCCCAGGCCAGGCCGGGAAGAGCGCGCTTTTTGACCAACACGGTAACCGACTCCAGCCGGTAGGCCCCCAGCAGAAGGGAGGCCGCTTGTTCGGCCACGGCTTCCGCCAGTTTAAATGTGCCGGGTTCCAACGTGTTTTTAAGTAACGCGCACGCGGCGGCGTAATCCACGGTGGTGTTCATGGAATCGGTTCGGCCCGCCTCTTGCAACGGCAAACACAACGTGACGTCCATCTCAATTCGTTGGGCAAAGGCCCGCTCCGCCTCGGTGCATCCCACCTTTAACCACAGTTCAAGCCCGGACAAAATCAGTTGATCATTGTGTTGAGTCATGGTTTGATCCCCACGTATTCCAGATCCAGCGGTTCGGACCCGATGTTTTCAAAATAGTAGGCCGTGTCCGGGGGAATCGCGATATACCCGTACTGGATTTCTGTTTCGCTTTGCCCCACGTAGGCCACCCCTTTTCCCCGGCGAGGACGAAACACCATTTTGGCTTTGTCTTCACGCAAAGTCACCGTTCTTGCCCCCGCGGGCACCGTGAACCCGCCCGACCGCAACGGCCGGGCGTCGGGCACCAGGTCCAACGACCGGTAAAATGTCTGGACGTCCGGGTCGGCCTTTAAACCGTGTTCCTGGGGGACCACCACACGAACCGACTCGCCCCGGGTTTTTTTGGGCGTTATTTCGCACGCCTTTAAAAGCGCCACTTCGTCACGGAACAAGGCCTCTTCCAAACTCCGTTCGTGGGGCGGAGTGTTGTAGATCAGATCCAAAACCACCTCCGATCGCAATTTTTTAAACGTCCCCAGGGTTTCCCAATAAATCCGACTTTCCCCGGAGCGTTCGTCCCGGGGACCTTCGTCCCGTGGGCCTTCGTCCCAGGGCCTTTGGTCCATGGGACGAACGTCCCTTTCGACTTCCGGCGGAAAAGGTTTTCCTTGGGAAAGTTTGGATTTTTCCGCAACCTGGTCCCGCAAAAGTTTTATCTCCACCCGATAGCGGGCCCAAATTTGTTCAATGAGGGCCCGCGCGGCGGGATCTTCGGTCGGCCCTTTCCCGACGATGGCGTTCCTTTGCATCTTTTGACAGGCGCCGCGCAATCGGCGAAGGTCCTCGTCCAGAGCGGACGAAACCGCACCCTTGTTCGAACCGACCTCTTCATGCAGAGCCCGCACCCGTTTTTCGGCGGCCACCATCACTTTTTCGTAGTCCATGGGCGCCGATCGAATGCGTTCAACCGCCAAACGTTGAATGTTTTCTTTCTGGGAATCAAAGGTTTTCCGGTCCAGCCCAGACACGCCGGCCGCCATGACCATGACCAGAACCGCAACAAGCGTTTTCATCCCCGCCTCACTTTTTTGAGGGCCTTTTCAACGTGGGGCAAAAGGGTTTGCGCCACGCGTTCGTAGCCCTGTTCGTTCGGGTGAATTCCGTCCGGCAGGTTCAGGGCCGGATTGCCCGCCACTCCCTCCAACAGAAACGGCGCCAACAACGCCCCGCGCCGGTCCGCCACCCGTTTAAACATTTTAGCGTAGTCGGCGGAATAAAACAGCCCCAAATTGGGAAACGTTTTCATTCCGCACAACACCACCACGGCCCCCGCGTCTTGGCATCGTCGGACAATCTCGTCCAGGTTTTTTTCCATGTCGCTCAGACGTTTGCCTTGAAACGTGTCGTTGGATCCCAGTCCCACAATGACCACGTGGGGTTTTTCGGCCAAACTGAAATCCAGCCGGGCGAGCCCGTCGAACGTGGTGTCGCCCGAATGGCCCCCGTTGGTCACCGCCACGGAATAGCCCTTTTCTTTTAACAGCCGTTCCAAAACCCCGGGGTAACCGTTTCGGTCGGGGTTCTCCAAATCTTTCCCCGCGGTCAAACTGTCCCCAAACGCCAAAATTCGCACCGCCGCTCTCGTCGTTGTTTCTCCCCTCGCCTCCGGGGGCAAATCCGCCTTCTCACAAGCCCCCAAGATCATGACGCCCACGACGGCAAAAAAGGGACGAATGTCCCACATCATGGCCCTGGAATATTTTCCCCAAGCCCTTGAGGCGTTATGAGCACAATTTTGTGCCGGTAGCGGGGCCGACCCTGTCTGATCCGGCCCATAGGACGTTAAGGGCCGGGAGTTGGGTCGGACTCCGGCACAAAATTGCGCGCAAGCCGTTCGGGCTTGGGGAAAATATTCCAGGGCCGTAAGTATCGATCGGATTCGGTGAACATATTTATTCATGGCGGAGAGTTTCCATGGGGTGTTGGCCTAGCGAACTCCGCGTGACAATCCAGGAAAGAAAAACAATGCTCGCCGCCGCTGTCCCCATAAAAGCGCCGGTGAACACCGGATAAATGTTCAGCCGAAGTTCGAACACCCGGTGGAGCAGTAGCGCGCTGGCCCCGGCCCCCAACACCCACGCCGCCGCCACGCCCGCGCCGGCGATGATGGCATATTCCGCCAACGCCACCGCCAACACCTGCCGGGGGGACGCTCCCAAAGCGCGATACAGGGCCGATTCGCGTTTTCGTGACCCCAGCGACGCCAACAAGCTCGACATTAAAAGCACCCCTCCCGCCGACAACCCGAAATAGCCCAACGCCCTCACCACCGTTCCCAACCGTTGAAACAATCGGCCTGTTAAAGCCGCCACGTCGGACAAGTCAATAACCGTCACGTTGGGCAACCCCTCGGCCAACCGATTTTGCAGGTCGGGCAACCGGTCTTTGGGGATCGCCAATCCTGTCATGAGCGTGTGAGGCACGTCGTCTAAAAGACCCGGTTGAAAATAAAAGTAAAAAAACGGTTGCCGAACCGATTGGTTGATCGCGCGAAACGATGAAATGGTCGCCTCAAACCGACGGCCCAACACGCTGACGGCGATCCGGTCGCCCCGTTTAAGGCCGAACTTTTTTTTGTACTCGTCAAACACCGACACCTGCGGGCCCGCCAGACGGGAGTCCCACAGGCCGGGGCCTTCCACAACCGTGTCCGTGGGCAACAGGTCTTCCCCATAGGTAAACCCGAATTCCCGCGTCAACCGGTCCCCCGAACTTTTGCGGTCACCGCGCCGATTGATTTTTTGGACCGGCACACCGTTGACCGCCACCACGCGCCCGCGAATCAACGGGAACAACCGCGCGCCCGCGTTTCCGGTGACAGCGTTAAAATCCGCCCGTTGGCCCGGCTGAATGTTGATGAAAAAAGCGTTGGGCGCGTCGGGTGGAAAACTTTGGATCAGTTGGGAAAAAATGTTTTTTTCCATGAGAAACAGGGTCAACAAAACCGTCAACGAAAGCGCCACCGACAGGACCACCGCGTTGTTTAAATTGCCGGGCCGGGCCAAACCCCGGGCCGCCAACCGCGGAACCAATCCGGTCGACCACGAAAAAAGGGTCCGAAATCCCGCCAGGCCCGCTCCCACCAAACCGCTCCCCCCGACAACCGTCCCCGCCAGGGCGAGCACGAATTGACCCGCCAAAAAAGGCCGACCCGTTTGGGCCCACACCAACAGATAAAAAAGTGTTCCGCCCACCATCGCCCAAACGGCGCCGCGAACAAACAGGGCCTTCTCTTCGGAAAAATCGTCGGCCAAAATTCGAGTGGGCGAAAGGTCTCGGAGGTTCATCAGCGGCCATACGGTAAACAACAGGGCCGCGCCGATCCCGACCCCCGCGGATCGGCCCAGGGCGCCCAGGGGAAACGCGGGGATTAATCCGCCGGGCAACAGGTCCCCGAACAACGACAACAAAAGCGACGCCAATAACCGGCTCGCCCCCAACGCCACGACCAGCCCCACCGCCGACAACAACGCCACCCACCACAACCACGCCCGATACACGTAGCCGGCGGGCGCGCCCAGGGCAAACATCATGCCCACACTTTTTTGACCCGCGTTGATTGCCGCCGCGAGGGCGGTGGCCGCGCCGATTCCTCCCAGCGTCAACGTCAACAGGGCCAGAAAATCCAAATACAAAATGGTCCTTTGAATGAATTTAAGAATTCCGGGGTTATCGGTGGACCAGCTTGCCACCTCCGTGGTTTCCGAAGACGCCCGGCCCTTGACCTCCGCCAACGCGCTCGCCAAATCCGTTCCCGGCGGAACGTTGATGCAAAGCGTGTTGGAGGCGCGACTGCCCGGAGTCATTAATTTTGAATTCCGCAGATCCGCCAAGGAAATAAACACGGTGGGTGAAAGCTCAAAAAACGATGTGGGAACGTCGGTTCGGTCCACCACCGTGTCGGCCACTGTTAAATCCAACGCCCCGATCCGCAAAGTGTCGCCCACGGACAGGTTCCATCCTTTCAACAGCCGGTCGCCCACCACCAACGAGCCGGGTTTCAACACAGACAAAAACGGCCGGCCCGACCCGGTCGTGATTTTCCCGTACAGGGGATAAGCGGAACTGACCGCGGACAAGGTGACTTGGCCCGTTTTTTGGGCCCGCCGAAATTGCGCCATCGAAAGCGTATCAATGGATCGAGCGAACACCGCGGTCGGCCACCGTTGGCGCGCCCACCCTTCCACGTCGTCCAACACCACCTCACTGCCTTTGACGGTGATGTCGGCGGACCACAACTCTTTGGCCTGAACGGTGACGGTGCGTTTCACCACCCCCGACACCCCCGCCAACGCCATCAAACTGGCTGTCCCCACCGCGATGGAGGACATAAAAAGAAGCGCGTAAAGGGGCCGGAATCTAATTTCTCTGACCGCCAAGCGAAACGGGTTCATGGAGATACGAAGTGGCCGTCACGCATCAGCAAGCGTCGGTGGGCGCGGGCCGCGATGTCGGGGTCGTGGGTGACCAAAATTAATGACCGGCCCGCGTGAACGGTGTGTTTTTCCAGCAACTCCAGAACCCGCCGGCCGTTAAGCGAGTCCAGGTTCCCCGTGGGCTCGTCGGCGAACACAACGGGGGGATCGTTGACCAACGCCCGGGCGATGGCCGCCCGTTGTTTTTCGCCGCCCGACAGTTTCCCCGGCAAAAAATCGGCCCGGTGGGTCAGTCCCACCCCGTCCAACAGGGCCCGAGCCTTGTTTTCGTCCGCAAACCCCCGCCCGCGAAACGCCATAGGCAACTGCACGTTTTCCAGGACCGACAAGCTCGCAACCAGATGAAACGACTGGAACACGAACCCCACTTTTTCCCGCCGGACACGGGCCAGTTGGGATTGGGGTAACCGGTCCAACCGTTCCCCGTCCAGAGTAATTTCCCCCACGGTCGGATGGTCCAAACCCGCCAACAACGACAGCAACGTGGATTTCCCCGACCCGGACGCCCCCTGAAGCGCCAAAAACTCTCCCCGGCCCACGTTCAGAGATATCTCTTTAAGAACTTCCAGCGGCCCTTGCGCCGTGGGAAACGATTTGCCCACGCCCTTGGCCACGATCAGCGCCGCTGGTTCGATCAACGGAGGCTCAACTTTTTGTATTTGGATCGGCGATTTTCGTCCCGGCCGCCGGTTTCTTCCAAATGTTTGGCGTGGTATTCCTCGAAGTTGCCGTCAAACCAGCGCAGTCTCCCCTCCCCTTCAAACACCAACAAGTGGGTGCACACCCGGTCCAGGAAAAACCGGTCGTGGCTGATGACCAACACGCATCCGGAATAGTCCAGCAGGGCGTCTTCCAGAGCCCGGATGGTGTCCACGTCCAAATCGTTGGTGGGTTCGTCGAGCAACAGCACGTTGCCGCCGGTCAGCATTTGTTTGGCCAAGTGAAGGCGGTTGCGTTCCCCACCGGAAAGCGAGCCCACCTTTTTTTGTTGGTCCGGTCCGCGGAAATTGAACCGCGTCAGATACACCCGCGCCGGCACTTCTTTTCCCCCGATGTTCAATATGTCCACGCCGCCGGAGATTTCTTGAAAGACGTTGTTGGTGGGCGTCAAGGTTTCCCGTTTTTGGTCCACATACGAAAACACGACCGAGTCGCCGATTTCCAGGGTGCCCCCATCGGGCTTTTCCTGGCCGGTGATCATGCGAAACAGGGTGGTTTTCCCCACCCCGTTGGGGCCCACCAGGCCCACAATGGCGCCCCGGGGCACGTCGAACGTGACGTCTTTCATCAACAGGTTGTCGCCATACGATTTGGACAGGCCCGCGGCGCGGATCACCTTGTTGCCCAAAGCCGGGCCCGGCACCACTTCGATGTCCAAACTGTCGGCGTGAATTTCGTGTTTCTGGGCCGCCAAACTTTCGTAGGCGGTCACCCGGGCCTTGTTTTTCGCCCGTCGGCCAGACGGACTTTGGCGAAGCCACGCCAATTCTTTTTCCAAATGTTTGTGCAAGGCCGAGGCGCGTTTGTCTTCGTCGGCCGACCGTTTCGCCTTGGCTTCCACCCACTTGGCGTAGTTGCCCTCGAAGGGGATCCCCTTGCCGTGGTCCAACTCCAAAATCCATTGGGTGATGTTGTCCAAAAAGTACCGGTCGTGGGTGACGATGATCACGTTGCCGGGATACTCTTTCAACGTTTGTTCCAACCAAGCGACGGTTTCGGCGTCCAAATGGTTGGTGGGCTCGTCCAACAACAACATGTCGGGCTTTTTTAACAACAACTTGCACAGGGCCACCCGGCGGGCTTCCCCCCCCGACAAAACGGCGCAGGACGTTTCGTCCGGCGGCAACACCAACGCGTCCATGGCAATGTCCACCTGGCGTTTTAAGTTCCAACCGTCCACCGCTTCGATCTGCTCTTGCAAGCGCCCCATCTTTTCCAGGGCCTTCTCCATTTCCTCCGGCGACAAATCGCCGCCCATGCTGTCGGACACCTTATCGTAGTCGGCCAGCATTTTTTTAATGTCGGCGAAGGCTTCTTCCACTTCTTCCCGCACCGTTTTCGACGGATCCAGCCGGGGCTCCTGGGGCAAATAGCCCAACGTGGCCCCCTTTTTGAGTTCGGCTTTTCCCATGAAATCTTTTTCAACGCCCGCCATGATGCGCAACAGCGTGGATTTTCCGGACCCGTTTTCTCCCACGATGCCGATTTTGGCTTTGTGGTAGAAAGAAAGATAAATTCCCTCGAAAAGTTTTTTGGGCCCGTACGATTTCGAAAGGTCTTCAATGGTAAAAATGTATTCACCGGCCATAAGGTTGCCTCGCTTGTGGGTAGAACCCGAATATTGATTGAGAAATTATAACTTCTTGGGGGCCGGACGTCGAAAGAGGGCCCGGGCTTGTTCACTGCCCACAAACCGCCAGTGCCAGGGTTCGTGGTTGACCCCTTGGGGATTGTTGGGCGGAAACGAAAGTTCAAACCCAAACCGATCAGCGTTGGTGGCCAACCAGTGGGCGGCGGGGGTCTCGGAAAACGAGGATTCCACGTCGTTGACGCGACGGGTCCCGTCGCCTAAATCAAGGGCCAGCCCCGTGGCGTGTTCCGAATAACCCGGCGGAGCCACCCATCGGGCCGCTTTTTTTTCCGACCCGTACCGTTTCACCGCCCGGGCAAACAGGTCCCGCTGATACGCCACCGACCGAAACCCCGAAATGGGAATTATTTTGATCCCGGCTTGGTCCGCGGCCGCCACCATTTCTTTAAACGCTTTCGCCGCCGCCGTGCGAAGCCGAACCACCCGGCCTGTGTCGCGGTATCGGCCCGCTTCCACCAAATCCGACGCGGGCGCTTCTTTGTACGAAAAATGGCCATACTTGGTCCCAGATCCCGCCCAAACAAATCCCACCAAGCCCAACCACATCATCCCAGCCGCCACCCCGCGTTTCCAAAAAGCCAGGCCGTTTGTCATCACTTTCCCGGCCTGGGCGGGGGAACTGAATTTTTCGGGGAAATATAGTGTTGGGTCAAACAGCAACAGGAGGCGACGGCGGAGCGGAGCGGACAATGGATTTTAATAAAGCGTCGCCGGTTTTAATGTCGAACAAATGCATTCGTTCCAAATTGAACACCAGCTCCATCCGTTTGCCGGCTTCGGCTTTTACATAGGACGGAACCCGGACCACCAAATCCACGGTTCCCGCTTTTAAATAGAGGAAAATTTCAGACCCCATGGGTTCGGCCACGTCAACCGCGGCGTGAACGCTGGAATGGGGAAGAACCGGATAGTTGTAAAACAACCGGTCATACAAATCTTCCGGACGAATGCCGAAATCCACTTCTTTGCCCACATGGGGGCGGACCGACTCGATAAGGGTTTTGGGCACGGCCAACGTAAACGACGCGTGCCGAAGAAAAATGCTGTTTTTGGTCCCCTCCACCATGACCGGGAAAAAGTTCATGGGGGGATTTCCAATGAACCCCGCCACAAACTTGTTGGCGGGCCGCTCGTACAATTCCAGGGGCGGAGCCACCTGTTGGATTTCCCCATCTTTCATCACGCAAATGCGATCGCCCATGGTCATGGCTTCCACCTGGTCGTGGGTAACGTAGATGATGGTGGTTTTAAGACGCTCATGCAGTTTGGACAACTCCAGCCGCATTTGAACCCGCAGTTTGGCGTCCAGGTTGGACAACGGCTCGTCGAACAAAAACACACGGGGTTTGCGAACAATCGCGCGACCCACCGCCACCCGTTGCCGCTGTCCGCCGGAAAGGGCTTTTGGTTTTCGTTCCAAGTAAGATCCCAAATTTAAAATATCGGCGGCCTCTTTGACGCGCTGGCTAATTTCCGATCGAGGGTACCCTCTCAACTTAAGCCCGAACGCCATGTTTTCGTAAACGGTCATGTGCGGGTAAAGGGCGTAATTTTGGAACACCATGGCGATGTCGCGGTCTTTGGCGCGAACGTGGTTGACCACGCGGCCGTCAATGGAAATGTCGCCTTCAGTGATCTCTTCCAAACCGGCGATCATGCGCAAGGTGGTGGACTTGCCGCAACCGGAGGGACCCACCAAAATAAAAAATTCTTTGTCGGGGATATCGAGGCTGATTTTTTTAACGATCACATTCTCGTTTATAACTTTTGTGACGTTGTTAAGGACCACCCTGGCCATAACGGTTCTGCCTCTCTGTGTGAAAATTTCCTTCAGCGACCCTGTTCTTTCTTCTTTCGCCCGTCCCCGTCGGCAAAGTGGCCCGTACGGGATTCGAACCCGTGATCTCAGCCTTGAGAGGGCTGCGTCCTGGGCCGCTAGACGAACGGGCCTCTTTGACGACGAAGGAGGATTGTAACCTATTATTAAATTTCCAACAATGATGGATTCTAGAATAATATTTATAATAAAGTATTAATTTTATATTTAAACACTAAAAAGACTGATCACATTCCAGAGATATTAATACGATCCGATTATGACGGTTTTTGAGCCAGACGAGTTTGAATTTTTTTTCGTTCGAAATCCAGCAGGCCGGCGTAAAGGGCGTCCACCAATTTTCGGTGAAACCGAGACGATCGCAACAACCCTTCTTCTTTCGGATGGCTGATAAACGCCGATTCCACCAGGATCGCTGGCATGGACGTTCCCCGTAACACGTAAAACCCCGCCTGCTTGACGCCTCGGTTCTGCATTTTAATACGTCGGATAACCTGCTGGGAAATATGGCCGGCGATCGCGGCGGAATCGTTCATGTGCTCATTGCGAGCCAGCGACCAAAGCAATCCTTCCAACTCCTGGCGGGCTTTGCCCACAACGCCTTCCAGCTCGATAACGGCGTTTTCACGACGAGCCACAGCGGCGGCATCGTCATCCGTGGCCTTGTCGGACAAATAAAAGATCTCGAATCCCTTCGAATCCCGTTGTATGCCCGCGTTGCAGTGCAGTGAGATGAACAAATCCGCTTTGGCCTTGTTCGCAATCGCCGACCTCTCTTGAAGCGGAACAAATACATCTTTGTCACGGGTGAGAATGACGTTAAACCGCCCCTCTTTTTTCAATAGCTTAGCAAGGGCCAACCCGATTTGGAGGTTCACTTCTTTTTCCAACGTACCGTTGGGCCCAACGGCGCCAACGTCTTTTCCCCCATGGCCGGGGTCAATGACAATGGTTCGAAAGGGAGACAACGCCATAAGAGCGCCTTCTGGATTTTTCTTCCCCGAAAGGCTCTTCCTAGGCGACTCAACCACAGGATCGTCCAGGAAATAATCATCCGTCCCCATTTCGATGGGGTCAACTGTCTTAGCGCTTGGTAGGACAGCTCCGGACGGGGCCGTTTTTTTCCCAGAACCAGTCCCAGTGGTCGCTACGGCGGCTGACTTTTTATTATCATCTCTAGAGGCCTTTGTTTTTCCGTTTCCAGAATTTGATTTACCAATCGAACCATTTGAATTTCGTTTATTATTAGACGATTTAAAACTTCCGGAAGACAACCCAAATCCGAATACGTTTTCAACTTCGATGAGCAATGATCGGGGTGAATCGGCCAAAGAAACAGATGGAGCCATAGCATTAGACGAAATAACGACAATAATGTCCGTTGTTCTTGCGCCTGGATCCACCTCAACCGATCGGACGGCCCCATCCTCAACAGAAACTTTCTCCCGTTCACGCGCGCGGCCGCCATACAGACGCACGGTGAGCGTATCATCCCGAACAGAAAGGACCCTGTAATTTACGTGGGGGCCTAATTCAATTGAAATTTCACTGCGCAACGGGTAAGAATAAAGGCGCGGAGAACCAACCTCCACAATGGGATCGATAGTTAAGTTGTTCCGATTAGGATCCCATTGTATATTGGAAACAACCATCTTCTGAAATTCTGGATTTGTAAAAATTGAAGCGGGGATATAAACGTCATTGCCCCACGCACGAACCGGCGGAGCCAATTTGACGATTTTTCCGGTTACGACGGCCGTTGACGAATCCAATTGAAATTCCGCAACAGACCCTTCCGAATGGTATATAACTTTCCTCGAAACTCGTTTCCATTGGACCCGCCCGCCGAACAACTTATTCACGGTTCTAACAGAAACCATTTTACCGCCATCAATTTCGAATACGTTAAATCCTTTGCGAACAACGCCGTCAACCACCGTGTTTAACGGTTTAGACTCCCAAGGCGGCCGCCTCCCCCCCGCTTCGGATACGCTAGGCAGAAGGAACAGGAAAGACAATAAAATTTTTTGAAAAATGACTTTCAACTATTTAGTCCTCAAGAATAGACTAACGATTGTTTCACGTGAAACAATTATTTGACCAACAATCAACACCCTGTTTCACGTGAAACAATTATTTAAATTTTTTACCGTAAACGGACGGTTCAAGCCTCTTTGCCTCGTCAAGCTGATAGGCGGCCTCTTTTTGTCTGCCTTTGGAAGCTAAGAAAATCCCATAATAGTGCCTTGCCTCAGCAAACAACGGGTCCAAGTCGATTGCCTTTCTAAACCCGGACTCAGCCTCAAAAACGTTCCCATTTGCCAACTGAGCCAAAGCAAAAGCAAGCTGAGCAAATTCATTATTGCTATTAATTTCAATCGATTTTGATGCCACCGCCAGAGCATCTTTTTTGTTCCCCACAGCCAAGAGCGACCGCGCATAAATCGCTTGGGCATCGGCCATTCGCGGATAAGAGTCGGCCACTTTTTTTGACACTGCCACCGCATCAGGGAACAACTTGTTCGCCAACAAAGCCCTGGCCATAACGGCCAAAGCGGCCGGATGGCTATTAAACCGCTCTACAGCCCTATTGGCCCATTTCAACTGAAGATCGGTATCGCCCTTAAGCCGAGCCAAACTTGCCTTTCTTTCCCAAACAGAAAATAGTCCGTTATCAATGTTTAGTGCCTTATCCAAAAACCCATCCGCATCGGCGTAACGGAAAGTCCGTTCAGCGATTGTCGCCTTAGCCAAAGACAGGTAAGCGTTCGAAATCCTGGCCGAGTCCCGCACAGACTGCAACTTTTCCAAATCATTCAAAGAAAGGCCAATCCCCCTGACCCCGCCCAACGGTGGCACAGATAAAGAAACTTTCTCCAATAACTCGCTGGCCTCTTTCGTGCGCCCGCTGTTGGCCATATCAACCGCCCAGGCCATACCCGAGAACACGCGCCGGTTGTCTTCGCTGTAGAGACGTTGAACAACCGCCAAAGCCTCGTCGCGACGTCCGAGATCACGAAAAATGTTGGCTCTAGCCAATTCCCAACTTTCGTCGGTTGCCCAGGTTGGTTTCAGGGAATCCAAAATGGCCAACGCCTCATCGGCGTCACCGGAATAAAGGTGCGTGAGCGCCACTTTCCGGCGGATTTCCCGATCGGTCGGATCCGCTTCCATTAAAGGTGAAAATTGGTTCAGCGCATCATGAAACCGGCCCTGAAAAAGGAACAACTCTCCCGCCAGATCTTGGAAAGAACGGTCGGTAGGAAACAACGTGAGCGCCTGAATAATGACCAACTCAGCTTTATCGAAGTCCCGGCGGGAAAGAAAAACCTTCGCCAAAATGAAATAGGGCCGACTGTCGTTTAGCCTTAACTTTTTAGCCTCTTCCAAGAAGTCAATGGCAAAATTCACCTTGTCTCGCAACAAACTAATGGCGCCCAACCCCAGTGTAGCCTCAAAGTTGGCCGGGTTGCCGGCCAAAATTGTTTTAAAAACATCTTCAGCCGAATCCACCGCTCCCTTTCCGATATAGGCCTTAGCCAACAATTCCCGCATGGGTTCAATCTTGTGCTGGGGGGGATTGCCATCCAACGCGTCCGCCAAAATTTCGACCGCTCTGGCGGGCTGACCGGAATCCATGAACCGAATGGCTCGCGCATAGGGGTCAAACCACCGGACCGCCAAAACCCCAGCGCCGATTAACAAAACTGCTCCTATGATAAAAAACAGTCTTTTCATGCCAATGGTTTTTTCGAAGGGATACCGGGCCTCCGAGGAAACGCCTCGCTTGTTTGACTTGATTTTTCAATACAAATTATAAACCTGTCCAAATCGAGCCCAGGAATTCGATAGGAAAAAATTGGCCCGCCTGTGCCACCCAACTTAGCCAAAACGGTGCTCGCGCTGAGCAGTTCAACCGGGCCCTCGTGGCCCCTGTGGAGCAACGCCATCCCGCCCACTTTAAGGAAAGGGAGCGTCAGTTCCAAAAC
The DNA here is from genome assembly GCA_041917295.1 of Elusimicrobiota bacterium. Lineage (GTDB taxonomy): Bacteria > Elusimicrobiota > Elusimicrobia > FEN-1173 > FEN-1173 > JADKHR01. Next base: position 10,808 of record JAYRXX010000057.1, on the reverse strand, counting down.
GGTAGAAAACCGACCCACGGCCCGGCAAAAGGCTAAATCGTAAGATTCCCTATGATCAGGATCCCGTGCCAACTCTTCGGCCCGCCCGCACAGAACATGGACGTTGGTCCAGCCCAACTCAGTTGAGATTGAATGAAGGGCGGCCTGTTTTTTCCGCAAGGAGTCCAACAAAGTCACGTCCCACCGGGGCCGCGCGATGGACAGGGGCACACCGGGAAACCCGCCACCCGACCCCACATCAATGGCGCGCAAAGGCGACTCGGCCGACACCCCGCGCAGAACCTGAACCGAATCCGCCGCATGCAACCGCAGGTCGTTTACCGTCGACGCCGAAACCAAGTTGACGTCCCGATTGGCGGCTTGAAGCGCCCCCAAAAAAGCGTCCACTCGGCTAAAAAAAAGGTCGGTCAAACCCAAACCCGCCAAGGGTTTAGAATAGGTTTCCCACCCCGGCACGGCGGGGCCCGTCACTCCTTGGCCCGACGGCGGTGGCGTTCCAAATGAACCAACAACACGCCGGCGTCGGCGGGTGTCACACCGGGCACCCGAGCGGCCTGGCCGAGGGACTGGGGCCGCACGCGCGTCAGTTTTTGGCGAGCCTCCATAAGTAGTCCATGCACGGAAAAATAATCGATGTCGGCAGGAATCGGCCGAGACTCCAACCGGCGAAACTTAGCCATTTCCGCCCGTTCCCGTTTCATGTATCCCCAGTAAAGGCGTTCAATTTCCACTTGGCGTTGCTCAACGCCTTCTTCCCAGGGATTGTGCAAAATGTCATCTCCCACCGCGGGTTCAGGCCTGTCGGCCTCCACCGGCGATGGGAGATGGTCGAAGTAGCGGGACTCCGCATCCGACGGCAGGGTACGCCGGGCGGCCTCCCAGAGCCGTCCGCGGTACCCCAGAAAATGATCATACATTTTGCTTGACACCAAACCCACCCGACGCCCCTGGTCCATCAAACGCAAATCGGCGTTGTCCCACCGCAGGGTCAGCCTGTATTCCGCCCGCGAGGTCATTAATCGGTAAGGCTCGTCGGTGCCTTTGGTGACCAAATCGTCGATCATGACGCCGATGTAGGCCTCGTCCCTTCGGAAAACCAGCGGCTCTTTTTCCCGCAACCAGCGAACGGCGTTGATACCGGCCATCAGCCCCTGGGCGGCGGCCTCTTCGTAACCCGTGGTACCGTTGATCTGGCCGGCAAAAAAGAGCCCGGCCACGGCCTTCGTTTCCAAAGACGGTTTCAGTTGAGTGGGGGGGCAAAAGTCGTATTCCACCGCGTAGCCGTAACGGATAAACCGCGCGTCGGCCAACCCCGGCACCGCGCGAACAATTTTTTCCTGCACATCTTCCGGCAAACTTGTGGACAACCCGTTCACGTAGACCTCGTCGGTATCGTAGCCTTCGGGCTCGATGAAAACCTGATGGCTGTCGTGATGGGGAAACTTAACCACCTTGTCTTCGATCGACGGACAGTAACGGGGCCCCAATCCCTTGATGCGCCCGGTGTAAAGGGGGGACCGGTCCAAATTGGAACGAATGGCCTGGTGAGATTGTTCGGTGGTGCGGGTCAACCAGCAAGGCAACTGGGGTTGGGTAATGGACCGGGTAAAATGGCTCATAGGAACAGGCGGTTCGTCGCCGGGGGCCAACTGACATTGGGTGTAGTCGATGGTGCGGCCGTCGAGCCGGGGGGGAGTCCCGGTTTTAAGCCGCCCCACTTCAAACCCCAAGGCGCGCAGGTTGTCGGAAAGAAACGACGATGCGGGCTCGTCGATGCGCCCGCCCGGCGTTGTCTGAAATCCCCTGTGCAACAGCCCCCGCATGAACGTGCCGGAAGCGATAACCACGGCGCGAGCAAGCACGGTTCCGTGGGGGTCCACCCGAACGCCCACCACCCGCCCGGCCTCCACAAGGACTTCGGTCACTTCTCCCTGCATGAGGGCCAAATGACGCTGGCGCTCCACAACCCGGGTCATTTCTTGACGGTAACGGGCCCGATCGCATTGCACGCGGGGGCTCCACACGGCGGGCCCCTTGCCCCGGTTGAGCATTTTAAATTGAAGACCGGCCGCATCGGTGGTGCGGCCCATCTGACCGCCGAGGGCATCAATTTCGCGAACCACCTGGCCTTTGCCCACGCCACCGACGGCGGGGTTGCACGACATCTGACCGATCTTGGAAAGGTCGAGCGTGACCAAAAGAGTTTCAACGCCCAACCGGGCGGCGGCCAAAGCGGCCTCCAGGGCCGCATGGCCCGCTCCCACCACAATCAAATCCGCACGCGCGCGCATACCCAAAACCTTAACAATCCGTCGGAAAAATGTCAATACACCTGGGTCCAAGCCTCCCCTGCAAATCGATCTACTCATTCAAACACGCCATTATGTGCACGTATCCAAAATAAAGTGCTGACGACACATTGATCTGAAAATCTCGTTTGACTGAACATTTCCGTCCTGGAGGGCTCGTAAATTCTGTTCCGCTCCCTGTCGACTGTAGCCCCGTGCCAACCGGAGAATTCCGGTTAACCCTAATGCGGGATTAGTTGCGGATTTTATAATAATAATGGCATAATACATGCGTGTTTAATCGAGTCGTTGACTTAAAATCTCTTATTTCAAGGAAATCTTTTTTTCTCTTTGGCCCCCGGCAAACGGGCAAAAGCTCTTTGTTGCGCCACCTTTTCCCGGAAGCCACGTACATCGACCTATTGGAAGCCGACACCTTTCGGCAATTAACCGCGCGCCCCGAAATTTTGCGACAGTCGTTGTTGCCTCTCCGTCAGACTCTCCTCATCGTAGACGAAATTCAAAAGCTACCTCCCCTCTTGGACGAAATCCAACTATTGATGGATCGAAACAAAGCGCTCCGAGTAATTTTAACCGGAAGTAGCGCCCGAAAGTTAAAACGGGGGAACGCCAACTTATTGGGGGGACGGGCTTGGACCTGCGCTCTGCACCCATTGGTATCGCCCGAACTTCCCGAAGAGTCTCTTGCGCAAAGGATCAATCGGGGAGGTCTTCCCGCCATTTACTCTTCCCCGGATTATCAGGAAGAGTTAAAAGCCTACGTGGGAACCTATTTGAAAGAAGAGGTCAAAGCGGAAGGTTTGACCCGTTCGATCGAAGGGTTTTCGCGTTTCTTGGAAGTGGCGGGTTTATCCAGCGGTGAACAATTGAACTACACCGCTGTGGCCAACGACGCGCAGGTCCCCGCGCGGACGGTCCGAGAACATTACCGAATTTTGACGGACACCCTTCTGGGGCACGAACTCCCCGCTTATCAAAAAACCCTCCGGCGCAAACCCGTTTCGACCGCAAAATTTTATCTGTTCGACATCGGGGTGGCCAACGTCCTCAAACATCAAACGAGCGTTGAACCCGGCTCATCGGCTTTCGGCCATGGGCTGGAACATCTTATTTTTCTCGAGCTTAAGGCGTATCTGGACTACGAACGTCTGGACAAACCTTTGACCTACTGGCGGTCGAGACAACCGCAACACGAAGTGGATTTCGTGATCGGGGACGACGTGGCCATTGAGGTGAAATCAAAAACCGTCGTTTCACCCGCGGACTACAACGGCCTTCTTATCCTCAGCGAGGAGCGTACGCTCAAGAGACGAATCGTGGTCTGCCGAGAACCCCGTCCACGCCGGACCGACGAGGGCATCGACATTATGCCCGTGGAGACCTTTTTAAAATCCCTGTGGGCCCAAACTTTTTTTTAGATGTCTAATGTAAAAAACGGTCAAAACAGTCCTTAATGCAGAACCCTTTGCCTGCCCTGCGACGATTTTTTGCGCGCCCTCACCCCCCACCAGAACCCCGACTCTGGATTTACAGGGCCTAAAAAGCCAAGTAGTACCTCGTCCCTTTAAGTTCCCCCTTTCGCGAATCGTTAAAATGAGCCCTATGACGGTTAAAATAGTTCGCTTTATTAACTAAAAATTCAACCCACAATTGGGCGTATTCTTGTGCGTCCAAAACAGTCGATGAAAAATAGTCCAACCACGGGGTGACCTCTGAGTTATAAATTCCCCCGTTTATAGCTCACAATATTGAATTTTATGAGTTATATTCAAACCCCGATAAACTGAGAAAATCCGAGTTCCGAAAAATCAAAAAAACCATTGAAACAATGGGTTTCTGGACCTATACTGCAAGGGTATGAAAAGGAACCTTTTTAAGATTTTTCTGGCCCCATTGGGGTTGGTTGTGCTGTCGGCCGCGTTGCGCGCGGGAGATACCGCCATTGTCGACGGCCAAAACGCGGAAGATGTGGTGGGCCAAACCACCAGCGGTTCGGCGGATTTTACGGGTGGGACGGCCTATGACAGTCAGTATTTGGAAGGGTACAACATGCCCTACGATGTCGCTGTCGATACGGCCAACCATCGGTTGTTTGTGGCGGACACTTTTTCAAACCGCGTTTTGCAATACGACCTTAACGCCAGCAACGTTCTCGTCGAACGAACAGCCGATCATGTTTTAGGGCAACCCACTTTATATGGAAATGCACCAGGCACTCGGGATGACCGATTGTATACGCCTACCGGCCTTGATTATGATCCTGGACGTAATTATCTTTTTATTACTGAAAATGCCAATCATCGTGTTCTTGTTTTTGACGTTTCGAGCATTTCCGATGGAGAGAATGCCATCAATGTTTTAGGGCAGTCGAATTTTACGGCGAATAGTTGGGCCACTAGTGTCAATAAAATGTATGCCCCCTATTTTGCCACTTACGATGGGGTAAGTCGTTTGTTTGTGTCAGATACAGGCAACCATCGAATTTTGGTGTTTGATGTGGCTTCCATCACAAACGGAGAAAACGCCGTCAATGTCCTTGGTCAAAGCGACTTTACCACCGGAACAAGCGGGTTGGCTGCCAATAAGCTTAACAGCGTGAGAGAAGTTTGTGTGGACAAACTCAACGGCCTGTTGTATGCCTCGGATTCATCTAACTACAGGGTCCTTGTGTTTAATGTGAACTCCATAACCGACGGTGAAAATGCGGTAAACGTTCTTGGCCAAACGGATTTTACAACCAATTCAAGCACGTTAAACCAGGCCAAATTCAGCAACCCCTATGGGTTGGCATACAGCTCTGGCACGCAAAGGTTATTTGTTGCCGACAGTAGCAGAGCCCGAATAATGGTGTTCGATGTTGCCGCCATTACGGATGGGGAAAACGCCATCAACGTCCTGGGCCAATCAACCTATACAACCAACACGCAAGCCACAACCCGAGATGGAATGTACAACCCTCTTGGCATGACCTTGGATGATAATGGAAATAAGTTGTACATGGCGGATTATCGGAATTTCCGTGTTCAAGTATTTAACGTGTCGACAACGACAATCACCAATGGCCAAAATGCCGAAGATGTGATTGGGCAAATTGATGGTGGGGGAAACGCTGTTTATACTACCGCCAACATTTACAATGGTTTGGCAGTGGATGGTCTTAACCAACCCATTGAAATTGAGATAGACACCACCACTCACCGGATGTTCGTTAGTGACGGTAGTTCTAACCGGGTTTTAATCTATAACTTAGACACCTCCAACACGCTGGCGGATCGTGTCCCGGACAACGTTCTTGGCCAACCAACAATGCTATTAACACGGTTTCTTACAACTAGACCCAGTCTCTACATTCCTTTCGGGCTAACCTTTGATCCGACCTCAAACCGGTTGTTTGTGGCGGATGCAAACAATCATCGCATCATTGTTTATGATGTTGCGAGTATTACTGACGGTGAAAACGCCATTAATGTTTTGGGTAAAAATAATTATACCAGCGCTTCTTACGGAACGACTCAGTCTTCTGTTAACAATCCCCAAGGAATCGTTTTTGAAAGATCCACGTCTCGGTTATTTGTTGCGGAATATGGCAATAATCGCGTGACCGTATTTGATGTGTCTGCAATTACGGACGGTGAAAATGCGGTTAATGTGCTCGGACAAAACGATTTTACAACCGCGACCTCTGGGACTGACCAGAACAAGCTCTATTTGCCGCGCAGCGTGGCGGTCAACGAGTCCGGGTTGCTCGCCGTAGCAGATTACAACAATCATCGGGTCATGATTTTCGATGTATCATCCATAACGGATGGGGAAAATGCCATCAATGTGTTAGGACAAACGACATTTACAACTCGGACGGCGGCCACAACCCAATCAGGGATGGCCTATTCACGTGATGTCGCCTTTGACACGCAAGGTCAACGATTGTTTGTCAGCGAAGAAACCAATAACCGGGTCACTGTGTTCGATATTTCAAGCATTACAAATGGCGAAAACGCGATCAATCTATATGGGCAAACCGTATTCACAAATAGTATTGCGGGCACAACCCAGGGTAAGTTCAATGGGCCTCGCGGTCTCACTTATGATGGGGCAATGAACCGTCTTTACATAGCTGATTATCTTAATCACCGCGTCATGATTCAATCCGCCGGACCTGTTTCTCCGTCCACGTCAACGCTATCGGCCACGGGGGGGGGCGACCAGATTGCGTTGAGCTGGAACTCGGCGGGGGATGACGGGGCATTTAACAATCTCACGGGCACTTACCGAATCCAGTATGCCACGTATACCGCCACCTGGAGCACCAGCACCACGCCGACCAACGCCACAACAATTACGATTTCGACAACCAACGCGACAGCCGGCTCAGCCCAAAGCCGAGTAATCTCCGGCCTCACAATCGGGACGACCTACTATTTCGCCCTGTTCACCGCCGACGAAGTCCCCAACTGGTCGGAGGTATCCAACACCACCTCCGCCGTCCCCACCGCCTGGTTCGACCCCAACCAAATCGAAGTGGATAGCGCCAACGGGGGATTAAAGAACGGCGGTCAAGGGTGGGGCGATTTTGACAACGACGGGGACTTGGATATCGTGGCCGCCGGGTACACAGGCAGTACGCGGGAACTGAGGATCTATAGAAACAACGGGAACGGCACAATCGATGCCGCCCAGATCGAGGTGGACGGAGCGGGCAACGGGCTGGACGATGGGGACGTGATCTGGGGCGATTACGACAACGACGGGGATTTGGACATTGCGGTTATGGGCAACACGGCAGGGAACAACCGGCAACTTCGCATTTACAAAAATAACGGAAACGGAACAATGAGCGCAACCCAAATTGAAGTGGACGGCTCTGACAACGGGTTGTCACAAGGGCGATTGGGATGGGGGGACTTCGATAACGACGGGGACCTGGATCTGGTGGGAAACGGTCGAATGGGTGCAAACGCCACACCTTACCTGAGAATCTACAAGAACAACGGAAACGGCACGATCAACGCCACGCAAATAGAGGTGGATCCCACGGATGGGGGTTTGCTGGGGGAATGCGCCTGGGGCGATTATGACAATGACGGAGATTTGGATATCTTATTGGGAGGCGCAGGGGCCACCGATATTCGAGTCTACACCAATAATGGGAATGGGACGCTGAACCCCACCCAAGTAAACGTTGTGACCCCCAGCGGGGGCTACCCAACAGTCGCTTGGGGCGATTTTGATGCGGATGGAGATTTGGACGTTTTGTCTTGCGGTTACAACGCTGGCGGAGGCCGCAATACGAACATCTACAAAAATAACGGCAACGGAACCTTCAACGGCACGCCCCTTTATGTGGATGGGTTCAATGGAGGGTTGGCGTCAGGGCGATCAGCGTGGGGCGACTTTGACAACGACGGCGATCTGGACATATTGACGAGCGGCGTAAGCAGTGATTGGACCAGCCGTCAGTTGCGCGTTTATAAAAACAACGGGAACGGGACGATGAACGAAACCCAATTTGAAATTGAGGGAGTCAATAACGGATTGGAGTCGTCCGTGGCCACGTGGGGGGATTTTGACAATGACGGGGATCTCGACATTTTAGCCAGTGGAACCGACGATGGGACAAACCAGCAATTGCGGATTTATAAGAATCTGGCGACGCCGTCCAACACAGCGCCTTCGGCGCCGACGACGTTGGCGGGCGGGTTCACGTTCGACGCCAGCGGCGTGAGCGTGGCGAGCCTGACGTGGAACACAGGCATCGATGCTGGGACTTCGCCAACAACGGAAAACGTGCTGACCTACGATATTCAGATATCCACGGTATCGAACTTTGCGTCTGTTATATTCCCAGGCCAGATGGGAGCGACGCCGCGGATGGGAAGTTATTTAAAACCGCCCAAGATTTTTAACAGCAACAGTTACTATGGCGTCGTTTTGAAATCCACCGATCCTTGGAACGCCCAAAGCACGGCCAGTTATGGTTTGCGCACGGACACCACGTATTACTATCGCGTGAAAACGGTCGACGCAGGTCAGGCCGAGTCTGGCTGGTCCAACGGGGCAAGCATTAACACAGCGGTTTCACCCAGCACGAACACCCTGGTGGCCGCATCAACAACAAATGACTACGAAATAACGGTGACGTGGAACAGCGCCGGGGATGATGGGATGAGCGGCAACCTCACTGGAAATTACCGGATCCAGTATGCCACGTTTACGGCGAGCTGGAGCACGAGCACAACCCCGAGCGATGTTACGACGGTGACAATATCGACCACGAACGCGGTCCCCGGATCGTCCCAAAGTCGAACCTTTTCAAGCCTGACGCCGGGGCTGACCTATTATTTTGTTCTGTGGACCGCCGACGAAGTCCCCAACTGGTCATACATATCCAACACCGCCTCTGCCCTATCAACGACTTGGTTCGACCCGAACCAAATTGAGGTAGACGGGGCCACCGGCGGCGGGCTCAAGGAAGGCGATGTGGCGTGGGGCGATTATGACGCGGACGGGGACCTGGATGTGTTATTGAGCGGAACCGTGGAATGGCCCACGTACCAATTGAGAATTTATAAAAACAACGGAAATGGGACCATCGATCCCGCGCAAATTGAGGTGGACGGGTTAAATAATGGATTGGGAAACAGTGAGGTCCAGTGGGGCGATTTCGATGTGGACGGAGACCTGGATATACTCGTTGCCGGACGGACGGGATCAACGGCGGAACTTCGGATCTATAAAAACAACGGAAATGGAACGATCAGCGCGACACAAATTGAGGTGGATGGCGCCGGCGGCGGGGGATACGCGGGGGGGAGCGAGTGGGGCGACTTTGACAATGATGGCGATTTGGACATTTTAATCAGCGGGTATGACACCTCAAGCAACCGTTTACGGATCTATAAAAACAACGGAAACGGAACCATGAACCAGACGGAGATTGACGTGGATGGCGCAACGGTGAGCAGCAGTTATAAGGTTCGGTGGGGAGATTTTGATGGAGATGGAGACCTGGATTTCATGACCGCAGAAATGAACATTTACAAAAACAACGGAAACGGCACCATGAACCCGACTGAATATCTGTTTGGCGGGGTTGATTCGGGATTATTTGGTGGGGGGCTCGCCTGGGGCGATTTCGACAACGACGGTGATTTGGACGTGTTAGCCAACGGAACCACATCGGACCAAGGCCGATTAAGAATCTACAAAAACAACGGAAACGGCACCCTCAACAGCAGTGAAATAGTGGTGGATGGGGCCGCGGGGGGGCTTTATTCGGGGGATGTGGCGTGGGGGGATTATGACAACGATGGGGATCTGGAGATCCTTGCCAGCGGATACGCGTCGAGCGCAGCCAGCTCGGAGTTGCGGGTTTACAAAAACAACGGGAACGCGACCATGGATTCGACCCAGCAGGAAGTTGATGGGTCGAACGGTGGGCTGAACAGCAGTGCCGTGGCGGCCGGGGACTACGACGGGGACGGGGACTTGGACATCCTCGTGGTGGGCCAGGCGGCGGGGTCAAAAGAATTGAGGGTCTATGAAAATTTAATCGTTCCAGCGAACACCACGCCGGCCGCGCCGACGACGTTGGCGGGCGGATTTACGTTCGACGCCACCAGCCTGAGCGTGGCCAGTTTTACATGGAACGCGGGCACCGACAGCGGCACCGGCGCCACGCCGGAGAACGTGCTGACCTACGACATCCAAATTTCGACCGTGTCGAACTTTGCGTCGGTCATATTCCCCGGCCAGATGGGGGCGACACCGCGCATGGGGAGCTACCTCAAACCGCCCAAGATCTTTAACAGCAACACATACTACGGCGTTGTGATGAAATCCACCGACCCCTGGAACGCACAGACTACGGCAAGCTACGGATTGCGCACGGACACCACCTATTACTACCGCGTGAAAACAGTGGACTCTGTATTGGCGGAGTCGGGGTGGTCAAGCAATGGAAGTGCCTATACGGGCGTGGCGCCCAGCACGAGCACGTTGACCGCCACGGCGGGAGCCGGGCAAGTGACGATTGGCTGGAACAGCGCAGGCGATGATGGGATGAACGGCAACGTCACCGGCTATTACCGGATCCAGTATGCAACTTACACCCCCACCTGGAGCACCAGCACCACGCCCACGAACGCAGCGACCGTTTCGATATCGACTACGAATGTGGTCCCGGGGTCGGCTCAAAGCAAAACCATTGGAGGCCTTACGAGTGGTCTGACCTACTATTTTGTTTTGTGGACCGGCGACGAAGTTCCTAACTGGTCAAGCATATCCAACACCACATCAGCGTATGTGGCATCGGACTTCCAATGGTTTGACGACGTTCAAATCGAAGTGGACGGAGCGGGCAACGGGTTGAAGTGGGGGACGGTGGCGTGGGGGGACTATGATAACGACGGGGACCCGGACATTCTGGTGAACGGAGAAACCGGAAGCACCCGTGAACTGCGTATTTACAAGAACAACGGCAACGGCACGATGGACGCAACC
>JAYRXX010000056.1:0-37445 GCA_041917295.1 Elusimicrobiota bacterium | reverse complement strand
GCAAAGCGGTAGCCCAAAAGGGACTGGCCCCGAAGGGGGAGCCCCCTTTTGCCCGGCTTCTGTGTCGCTCCTCGGTTACGATGGCCCGCATCGCGCCCTCGTCGCTCCTTAAATCCGGCCAAAATGGGGCTCCCAGAATGTAGCCTAAATAAGGAACTGGTTAGTGTGTCGCTCGTGGTGTCTAAATTTTTTCGAACACCCGCAATTTGGCGCTTCGAGACCGGGGGTTGAGGCGCTGTTCCTCTTTGGACGCCTCCAGGGGCTTTTTGGTAATGATCCGCAAGCGCCCCGCCGCCGCTTCCCCGCGCCCAAACCACTTGACCAGACGGTCCTCCCCCGAATGAAAGGAGATCACCGCCAACCGGCCCCCCGGTTTCAATACCCCAACGGCCCGGTTTAAAAATTCCGCTAAACTCTCCAACTCGTGATTCACCGCCATGCGCAACGCCAAAAACACACGCGTGGCCGGATGCGTTTTCCCCCGCCGCGGCACCCACCGGCACACCGCCGCCGCCAATTGATCGGTGGTCGTCAAATCGGGAGCCGCTTCCAGCAATCGCCGCGCCAGCTTGCGGGCGAACCGCGCTTCTCCCGCCGCTTTCAGACACTTTTCCAACTCGTCCTGCGACGCGCTCATCAGGAATTGCCGCGCGGTTTGTCCCTGAGTCGGATCCATCCGCATATCCAACGGACCCGGCCGCATCAGGCTAAACCCCCGTTCCCCTCGATCCAACTGGGGTGAAGAAACCCCCAAATCCGCCAAAATTCCGTCTAAGGAACCCGGGCGAATGCCCGCCCGCTCATCAAATCGATTGTAATTGCCCGCCACAAACGTCACGCGGTCCCCAAACCGAGCCAACCGTTCCCGCGCCGCCGCCAAGGACGACGGATCCCGATCCACGGCCATTAACTTACCGTCCGGTCCGCTCCCTTCTAAAATGGCCTGCGCATGCCCACCGAGACCCACCGTCGCGTCCACATACTGCCCACCCGGCCGAACCCGCAAGCCGGTGACGGTTTCAGACAACAGCACGGACCGGTGACCACCCGATCCACCCTCCGCCATTCCCGGTTCCTCACCGCCCAGCGCGTTGGCGGCAAAATCCAGTTCCTCAGAGGTCAATGTGTTCAGCGATTTGGGCGGCGCTTTTTTCCGCCCGCCGTTTATAGGACGCCCAACGCTCCGAAGACCAAAGTTCGATCCGGTTCTCCATACCGACCACCGTCACGTCCTTTCGAATGCCGGCGTATCGCCCTAATGAGTTGGGGACCAAGAGGCGCCCCTGTCCATCCGCGTCCACACACATCGCTCCGGAAATCAAAAGACGCTTGTATGCGCGCGCGTGCACTTTGTTGGCAACGGGCAACCCATCCAATTTTTCGAGCAATTTCTTCCATTCGACCTCCGTATAGAGCGACAGGCACCCTTCCCATCCCCGGGCCATCACAAACCGCCGGGCGTTCTGACGGAGCCGAGCCGGAAGCGCCACCCGCCGCTTGTCGTCCAGGCCATGACGATGCTCGCCGCTCAGAAACACAGAGGACCCCTCCCACTCTTCCACAGATTTCACCACATTTCACCACTTTGTTCCACCGCAAAGAAAGCATAGTCAAGCCGCGCCTTTTTGTCAAGGGAAAAAAGGAGGAAACCGGTTTAGCGAGGGTCGGCGGCTACGAAGCGGATTCGCGTTGCAATAAACGGCGCCACCAGGGGTCGGTTTCGCGGGGGCGGACGCGGACGCACAGGGTTTCGGGCGCGTCGGCGAATCCCAGGATCCCGGCGGACAAACGCACGTGCAATCGGACCTGTCCGTCGTGGTGTTGCACGGTTTCCACGGGCGCGTCCATGGGCCGCGGACCGGATTCGTCGAGAAGACCGAACAGGGTCGCAATGTAGTGGGCGATGTCGCGGTTGTCCGCCAACACCACCGCCACGTGGTCCCCCACGCGAACTTCTTTCAGCGGCCGTCCGTCAGGCTCTTCGCGCACTTCCATTTGAATGCGCAATGGGTCTTCCCCGGTCACCCCGCCGGCGGCCGGGTCGGAGGCCCCCCCGGACCGTTCGTCCCCCTTGATGGGGATCCGACGGAATTGGTTCCAATCGATGACCTCCGGCGCGTATTCCGAGGCCACGCCCCGCGGAAACGATGACCCCGCGGCCCCGTCCAGCACGGCCGCCAGGTTGGTCCCCGACGGCGATTTGAGCGCCGGAAAAAACACCTCCCGACAGGATTCCAAATTTTTTAAAAAGGACCGTTCCAGGTCTTGGCTCACCTGTTGCAACGCCCCTTCCGCCAACCGGGCCGCGTAGATGGCCCGCTCGAATTCGTGCCAGTGCTGGGCCAAGGAGGTTTCATACAGTGCGGGATTATACGACACCACCGCCCGAACTCGAATGAACTGGTCCCGCCGGGTGTCCGCGATCAAGAGCAGAAGGCCATACAAGTTTTGATGGGGATCCGCGAACTTGCCTTTCACCACGACGATGTGGCGCAACAGCGTCCCGATCGTGCGGATGGCCTTTTCCAAATCGAACCCCGCCAACGACATGGCCAACTCGGCTTCCGCTCGGTCGCAGGACGCTTCTTCCATCAACAAACGAATTTTGTCGGGAACAACCGGATCAACGGTCATGGACAGAGCTCAGGCGCGGGGGTGGGCCTGCTCGTAAACCTGCCGCAGGCGTTCGGTGGTGACGTGGGTGTAGATTTGCGTCGTGGACAAATTTTTGTGGCCCAGCATGTCTTGCACGGAACGCAAATCACACCCCCGGTTCAACAAATGCGTGGCAAACGAGTGGCGAAGCAAATGCGGATGGGCGCGGGAAAGCCCCGCCGATCGAGCCGCCGCGTCCACGGCCCGGCGAAGCGTCCGCACGTTCAGCGGACGGTCCGATCTGCCCGCAAACAGCGGGCTCCGCGCCCACTCGCCCGGCGACATTAAATCAATCCCGCGGAGTTTAAGATAGTCGCGCAGAGCGCGCAAGGCGGGTTCGCCAACCGGGACAAGACGTTCCTTGGACCCTTTCCCAAACACCCGCACCGCGCCGTCCCACGGATCCACCGCCGAGACCATCAACGACACCGTCTCTTCCGCGCGCAAACCCGACGAATAGAGCAATTCCAACATGGCCTTGTTTCGGGCGTCGTGCAAAGCCGATCTGGCGCTCGAATCCACCGGCGCCGATCCCAGCAACCGGCTCACGTCGCCTTCGCCTAAAAAAGCGGGAACCCGCCGTTCCGGTTTCGGCCTCGACAAACCGTCCGTCGGGTTGTGGGAACAAAAACCTTTGCGGTTCAGAAATCGAAAAAAAGCCCACAGGGATTCGTATTTGCGCAACAGCGTGGCCCGCCGCCAATCCCGTTCGCCCAACCGCGCCAAATAGGGCCGCAGAATCGATCGGTCGGCTTCTTCAATCGGCCGGTCGCCGTGGGTTCGGCGCCAATAGTCGGAAAAGTCCGCCAGGTCCGACCGGTACGCCCGCCGCGTGGCCGCGGCGAGATTTTGTTCCCCTCTCAGATGCAGGTCGAACCGATGCAGGGCCTCGTTAATCTCCATCCGTCTTTTTGGGCGGGAACGGTTTGATGTTGCGGCATTTGGGAAACCCGGAACAGGCCAAAAAGGGGCCCCGTTTGCCCACCCGTTTCCACATCATCCGTTTGCATTTTTCACAGGTGAATTCCGTGGGTTCCGGTTTCGGGCGGATGATCTTGTTGCCGTCTTTGTCAACGGAAAACGTGGTTTTGCATTCCGGGTATCCCGTGCACGCCAAGTATCGGTTCGGCCGTCCCCCAAACCCCCGCCCCTGGCGGATCACCATGGGTTTCCCGCACGTGGGACAAATTTCCGACGTGGCCTGGGGCACAATTTTTTTGCCTTCCCGGTCCACCGGGATCGTGCTCTTGCACTCAGGATACCGGCTGCACGACAAATACCGTCCAAGGCGGTTTTCCAAAATGCCCATGGGCGCCCCGCATTTCGGGCATTTTTCGTCCGAGGGCTCGGGTTTCATTTCCACCTTCGCCATGCCCTTGCCGGCTTTCTTGATCTCCGCTTCGAACGGACCGTAAAAATCCCTCATCACCTTCACCCAATCCTCGCGCGATTCGGCGATGTCGTCCAGCCGCCCTTCCAGTTTGGCGGTGAAGTCCACGTTGACGATTTCCGGGAAATGGTCCAGCAACTGCCGGTCCACCACCCGGCCCAGAGCCGTCGGATAAAACCGCCGTTCTTCCAACCGAACGTAACCCCGGTCCACAATCGTGTGCATGATCGGCGCATACGTCGACGGTCGGCCAATGCCGTGCTCTTCCAGCACTTTGACCAAACTGGCTTCGTTGTAGCGCGGAGGCGGTTCCGTAAAATGCTGTTCCGGTTTCAGTTCCTTTAACGTCAACGGGTCCCCCGGCGCCAAAGGAGGAAGCGCCTTGGCGGAGTCGTCCGACTCCTTTTTCGCGTCGTCTTCGGCCACCTCGCCGTAGACCGCCAAGTATCCGGGAAATTTGAGTGTGTGCCCCGTGGCTCGAAACAAATACCCCTTCGCGGCGATGTCCGCCGTGACCGTATCAAACACCGCGTCCGCCATTTGGCTGGCCATGAACCGCCGCCAAATGAGCTCGTACATTTTAAACTGGTCCGGTTCCAAATATTTGCGGATGGATTCCGGCGATCGGGAAGGCAGTGTCGGCCGAATGGCTTCGTGGGCTTCCTGAGCGCCTTTGCTTTTGGTTTTGTACGCCCGCGGTTTGGGCGGCAGATGGTCGGCGCCGAACGTCTTTTTCACGTAAGCCACCGCGTCTGTTTGGGCCTCTTTGGCCACGGCCACCGAATCGGTTCGCATATACGTAATGAGCCCCACCGGCCCTTCGCCGGGTTCCACTTCAATCCCTTCGTAAAGCTGTTGGGCAACCACCATCGTCCGCGACGCCGAATAATGCAACCGCCGCGACGCGTCCTGTTGCAAAGAGGCCGTGGTGAACGGCGGGGCCGGCGACCGGCGGCGTTCTTTCGGTTCAACCGTTTTAACGGCGTACGACGCTCCCTTCAGGTCCGCCAACACCTCGTCCACCGATCCCTTGTGGCGAAAAGAAAATTTGGTGAATTTGGTTTCGCCCTTGGAATAGAGCCCAGCGGAAAAGGCCGATCCGCCCTTATCCAGCAACGCCGTCAAGGTCCAATATTCTTCGGACTTGAATTTCTCAATTTCTTCTTCCCGCGCACAAATAAATCGCACCGCCACCGATTGCACCCGTCCCGCGGACAGGCCCGGCCTGATTTTTTTCCACAACAAAGGCGACAGCCGGTACCCCACCAGCCGGTCCAGCACCCGTCGGGCTTGCTGGGCGTCCACCAACGATTCATCGATCGCGCGCGGGTGTTGGACCGCGTCGCGAATGGCTTCCCGCGTGATCTCGTGAAACGTGATCCGTTTCGCTTTTCCCTTCGGGATCTTCAGCGCTTGGCTTAAATGCCAGGCGATCGCTTCCCCCTCCCGGTCAAAGTCGGTGGCCAGATAGATCGTGTCGGCGTTTTTTGCCAAGGTTCCCAGATCCGATAAAATCTTTTTGGCTTTCGGCAAGTTCACATACGTGGGTTTAAACTCGTTGTCCACGTCCACGCCCAGTTCCTTTTTCGGGAGGTCCCGGATGTGCCCGAACGAGCTGCGCACCACGAATTCTTTTCCCAACATCGGACCGATGGTCCGCTCTTTCGTCGGTGATTCAACAATCAAAAGTGATTTGGCCATACGCGCCCCTTTTAAACCGTCGTTAACGACATTTCCGTTCTCACGTACTGTTTTCCAGGCATGGCTCTCACCAAGCCCGCCAGTTCCAACGCCAAAAGTTCCCTTGCCGTCTCGCTCGCCGACAACCCCGTCGCCTGGGCCAACCCGTCAATCCCCCGCGGCGTTAAACTCACCTCATTCAACAGGGCCATTCGGCCCGTTTCGCCAAGGGCCGTTCGGCCCTTTTCGCCAAGGGCACGGGCCTTTGGGCCCGCTTCAGCAGAGGCGATCGGTTGGTCGCCACCCTTTGAGTCTGATAGCGACACAGCCTTCGTCAATTCTCCGAATTCGGGGGCGGGGGTATCAACAGGTCCCTTTTTTTCGGCGGGACCGAGCGTGCCCGCGGCGGCGGCCATGACGTTGTGAAACACGCGGATTTCGTCCAGAATGTCCATGGCGCTTTCAACGGGTTTCGCGCCGTTTTTTATCAGGCGGTGAGGGCCGCGGCTGACGGGCGAAAAAATGGACCCCGGCACCGCGAACACGTCCCGGCCCAATTCCGCCGCAAGCCCGGCAGTAATCAAAGCCCCGCTTCGCTCATACGCTTCCACCACAACCGTTCCCACCGACAAGGCCGCAATCAATCGGTTGCGCCTCGGAAAATGGCCCGCGTCGGGACCCGCCGTTAACGGAAATTCCGTGATTACCGCCCCTTGCTCCGCCATCTGGTCAGCCAACCGCCGGTGTTCCGGCGGATAAAAACGTTCGAACCCGCTTCCCAATATTCCAACGGTCCGTCCCCCCGCCTTCAACGCGGCGGCGTGAGCCGCGCCATCAATGCCCCGGGCCAGCCCGCTGACCACCGTCACGCCCACCTGGGCCAATTCCCGCCCCAACCGCTCCGCCGCCGCCACACCGTAAGCGGTGGACCGGCGCGACCCCACCAACGCCACGCCGATGCTGTCGGCGCATTTTAATACGCCCCGCACATAGAGAACCGCGGGAGCGTCCCGCAACGTCCGAAACGGTTCTGGATATTCGTCGTCGAGCGCGCACAGGATGCGAACACCTAAGCTCGTCATCTTTTTCTTCTCGTCCTCCCACCGAGGAAGCGCGTCCACAACCGCTTTAAAATAGTCGCCCCCAGCGCCTGCAAATCCGTCCACCTCGTTCCACGGGTCCGGCCCCGCCCGCAACGCGTCCACCGCCGATCCGAACCGGTCCACCAACCGGGCAAAACGCACCGGACCGATTGACTCGGCTAAATTGATCAAATGGCGCGCGTCTTTTTCGTTGGTCGGAAAGGAAAGGGACATAGCCCGGTCGTTTAAAAAACCGTCACCCTCCCAAATATCCGATGTTGGCGGAAACGGACCGGTAATAACGGCCTTGGGGGAATTTTTTTAAATACGTTTTGTACGCGTCCAGGGCTTTCGCCCGCTGGTGCAACCGCTCGTAAGACGACGCAACGCCGTAATGGGCCGAATCGGCGTGCTGGGAATTCGGGTAAAGCCGGATTAGCCGCTGGTAATTCAGCAGGGCTTTTTGGTCTTGGTTCCACAATTCATGAAACCCGGCCAACGTGAAAAGAACCCGGTCAGCCCCGCGGATCGGCGGACGGGATACGATAAACGACCCGATCCCGTCGTTGGTGACCCCGCGGTCCCACCCGTAAAACACGCCCGCGGCCAACAAAACAAAAATCAAAAAGCCGCGGCTCACATCGCCTCAACGGGCGGCGAACTTGACGATATCGCCGATGCGGATGGGTTCCAAACTGTTCGTCACAACAGCGGTGCATCCTTCTTCCGTGACCGCCCCGGTGACCATCACGGCCCCGACCCGTTTCACCATCCGGCCGGACTTCTTTTTTAAGTAGGGGTCGCGCACTTTTTTACCCACGCGATAAATGTTGGCCACCATCTTGGGTTTCACGCCGGAGGCGGCGCCAATGTTGAGATACACCACGTCGCCCTGGGAAATCATCATCCGTTGGTCCCGGTCCCGCAACACATACCCGTCGTATTCCCAATTTTCATCCGCAATAAACGAGTCGGCCACGCCGCCCATGAACCCAGCGCCGGGCACGGCCATCGTCCGTTTCTTTTTGGCCTCGTTCGCGTCTTTTGTCAAATCGTCCTCGACCGGGGCTTCCACCACCAGGTCTTCCGGAACTTCCACCATTTTCTTTTCTGGAGCCGATTCCACGTCCATGTCTTCCGCCGCAACCGACGCGGGGACTTCCGCCGCCGGTTCCTCAGCGGGAACCGATTCCGCTTCCACCACGGCCGGGGCCGGTTCGGCCGCGGGAACGGGTTCGGCGGCCGCCACCGGAGCCGGTTCCTCAGCCACGGGCGCCGGTTCGGCCGACGCCATCGTCGCCGCCGCTTCCACCGACGGAATCACGAACTCTTGGTTCGGATAAATCCAGTGGGGGTCTTGGATCTGGCTTCGGTTGGCTTCGTAAATTTTGGACCAGAGAAAAGGGTTTTGCAAATACGTTCCGGCCAATCTCCACAGGGTGTCGCCCCGAACCACTTTGTGGGACGAAACGGGCGCAGAATCGGCGGGGATTTCCTGTTTTTCAACGGGGGCCACGACGGTCACCGGCTCGGCGGCCGGGGGCGCATCGACGCTCGCTTCGTCTTCAACCGGAACGGACGGGTCCGCGGGTTCGGTCGCCTCGGCAACAGCGGGCGCGTCGGCTTCTTTTGGAGAAACAGCCTCCTCAGCCCACACAAACGGGGCAAAGGCCAATATCAGGGCGAGGACGGATACACGCTTCATCGGGACCTCCTGGTGTCTATATGAACCGAACCTTTTATAATCCATAAACGAGAACCTGTCAAGGGCGGCTCGAAACGGCGGGCCCGGTCGTGTCTTGCAACCGGGAAAAGTCGGCCACCCGGTCGAACAACGCCCGCACCGACGCCAGCACGCTCAGCCGGTTGCGCCGCAGGGCCGGATCCGGATCCATCACAACCACCTGGGCAAAAAAAGCGTCCACCGGCGCCCGGAGCGGGACCAAGGCCGACAGGTACCCGGCGTAATCCCGCGCCTTCAACAACGGGTCCGACCGGTCCGAAACCAACGCGGTTTGCGCGGCCAGCTCCGTTTCGGCTTCCGACCGGAACAGGTCCGCCTGCGGAGAGCCCTCAATCAGGTCGCCCTTTTTTTCCGCTTGTTTTAAAACGTTGGCCACCCGTTTAAACGCCATAGACAGCGGTCCAAAATCAGGCAACCCGCGCACGTCCCGAACCGCCACCAATCGGGCCCAGGCGTCCGCCGTGTCGGTCAACCCGGCGGAGGTGACCGCCTCCACTTCGTCGGACCGAAACCCCCGGGCCTGAGCCAACGCCGCCCATCGCTGTTGAAAAAACTCCGATAAGGATCGGCGGGCTTTACCGGCATCGCCCAACGAGGTCGGCAGAAGAGAAACCGCCCGGTCCACCCACTCCGACACAGAAACCGGCCAATGCCGGGTTTCCAAAATCCGAAGCACTCCCACCGCCGCGCGCCGAAGTCCGTACGGGTCCTGGGATCCGGACGGAACTTTTCCCAACAAAAAGTTGCCGGCGAGCGTGTCGAGTTTGTCGGCCACCGACACCACCGCCCCCACTTCGGAACTCGGAAGGGTTCCGTCGGCCGTCAAGGGCCAATAATGCTCTTCGATGGCCCGGGCCACAACGGGCGATTCATTGTCCCGCTCGGCGTACAAGCGGCCCACCACGCCCTGCAACTCGGGAAATTCCCCCACCAACCCCGTGGTCAAGTCGGCCTTGGCCAGTCGGGCCGACCGTTCCACCGCGGCGATGTCGGCGGCGGACAACCGCAGCACGTCGCACGCCAAGCCGACAGCCAACCGAACCACCCGTTCGGTTTTGTCTTTCAGGGTCAACGCGGGGGACAGGAAGGCCACCCCCGCCAAATCGTTTTCCCGAGATGCCAAGGACCGTTTGGCGTGCTCCCCGAAAAAGAACGCCGCGTCGCTTAAGCGCGCCGCCAAAACCCGTTCGTATCCTTCCCGCACCACGGCTTGGTTGTCCGAAAGGCCGTTGCGCACCGCCACGAAACACGGCACCAGCTCACGGCAGGACGCGTCTTTGAACACGGGAAAATATTTCTGGTGTTTTTTCATGGAAACGACCAGCACTTCCGGCGGCACTGCCAAAAAGCGCGGATCGAACTTGCCAACCACGGCCACCGGATGCTCCACCAAATTGGACACTTCGTCCAGCAGGTCCGGATACCGGTCCACGGGAACGTGCCCGTGGTGCGTCTTGGTCCCCTGCTCGATTTGTTGAACAATCAGTTTTCGCCGTTCGTCTGGATCCACAATCACGCAATGGTTTTTCAACAACGCGGCGTAGCGGTCCGGCGACGGCACATCGAACGGCCGCACCGAATGAAACCGAAGGCCGTGGGTGCGCCGGCCAGACTTGACGTTCCCCACGGTGATCGCCAACGGTTTGGCGCCGCACAGGGCCACAATCCACCGGATCGGCCGGGCAAAAGGAAGACGGCTTTCGTCCCACACCATGCTTTTGGGGAACGGAATCGAGCCAACCAATTCCGTCAACAACCCCGGCAACACTTTTTCCGCCGCGGCGCCGGGAATGGTCTTAACATAAACCAATCGGGGCCCCCGCTCGGTTTCTTTCACGGCCAACTTTTCCAACGGGATTCCCTGCCCCCGAGCGAAGCCCTGGGCGGCTCCCGTCCAGTGGCCGGCGGCGTCTTTGGCTTGGGCCAAGGACGGACCCAAAAATTCCTGTTCCACGTCGCGGGCTTTGGCCGACACCCCCGTCACCACCAGCGCCAATCGACGCGGCGTGCCGAACGATCGAACTTCGTTAAACGAGAACCCCGCCTTTTCCAGCCGGGCCCGCCCGTCGTCCGAAAGGGCTTTTAAGGCCGGGGACAAAAACCGCGCCGGGATTTCTTCGGTTCCGATTTCCAACAAAAGGTCTTTCATCGGGGCGCTCCTTCTTGCTCCACATAGGACTCCGCCGTCCGACGGGCCAACCCGCGAACACGGCCGATGTAAGTGACCCGTTCCGTCACCGAAATCGCCCCCCGGGCGTCCAACAGGTTAAACAAATGGGAACATTTCATCACCGCGTCGTAAGCCGGGCGAACCAAGCCCTTTTCCAACAACCGTTTGGCTTCCCCTTCCCAATCGTCAAAATGCCGCCGCAAAAGAGGCACATCGGCCTCTTCAAAGTTGTATCGAGAAAATTGCTTTTCGTCTTCCAAATGAACCTGGCCGTAGGTCACCTGGGGCGTCCACAGGACGTCGAACACGCTGTTTTTCTTTTGCGAATACATGGCCAAGCGTTCCAGCCCGTAAGTGATTTCAACGGAAATCGGATTGAGGTTGATGCCCCCGACCTGCTGGAAATACGTAAACTGGGTGATCTCCATTCCGTCCAGCCACACTTCCCAGCCCAACCCCCACGCGCCCAGGGTCGGCGATTCCCAATCGTCCTCCACAAACCGAATGTCGTGGCGTTTGGGATCGATGCCGATGGTTTTCAAGGACGACAAATAGAGATTCTGAATGTCCGCGGGAGCCGGTTTCATGAGCACCTGGTATTGGTAGTAGTGCTGGAGGCGGTTGGGGTTTTCCCCGTACCGGCCGTCGGTGGGCCGCCGGGACGGTTCCACATACGCCGCCGACCACGGAGCGGAACCCAAACAGCGAAGGAACGTGGCGGGGTTGAAGGTCCCCGCTCCTTTTTCCGTGTCGTAGGGTTGCCACAACAGGCACCCCTGTTTGGCCCAAAATTTGTGAAGCGCCAAAATGATTTCTTGAAACGTCATGGGGACACCATCGCCTTCGCTTTATTTGAAAAGGCCGCCAGGGCCCGCCCGTGCGCCAACGTCCGCAACGGCCGGTCCAGCAACGGCGCGAGAAATTGTATCACTTGTTCCCCCACGCGGGGGGCGTTCGCCTCCGTGATCGGGACATCAAAGTCCCAGCCGTCCAGATCGGTTTCGGCAACGCCGGGAACAGGTCCGTACCCGGCCAAGCGGGCGAACTGCATTAAAAACGCGGCGCGGACCACAGACACGTCGTGGCGTTCCAACGCCGACAAGGCCCGCGCCAGCAAATCAAATTTTTCCGGCGCGGGGTGAAGGAGCGGCGTCCAGCGATCCACCCACTCGCAAAAAAAGAGGGCCGCCGTCAGCCGAGGCCAGTGGCCGCGCAGGCCGGGATAGCCGTCCGCAACGGATCCGCCGGTCACCCGGCCGCCCGTGGCGCCCTCCGCCAACCACAGTCGAAATCGGCCCCGCACGGCGGGTTCGGTGGCGGCCGACAATTTGGCTCCGGGACGCAACGCGCCCGTCGCCCGGGCGAACAATCGGCCCCGTTCGCGCGAGAACAACACCAGACGCTTGTCCTGTTCCGAAACGGCCTGGGCCGACAACACCACCGCCTCCACGTTGATTTGCATCGGCGCTCAGCGAACCAGCCAACCCAACGAAAGCGCCGCCGCCGCCAACGACAAATAAGCCGTCACGCTGAGCAAATCGGTCATGGTGCTGACCAACGGCCCGACGGCCACGGCCGGGTCCATGCGAAAGCGCGTCAATAAAAACGGCTGAACCGCGCCCAACGTCGACGCCACGGTCATGGACAAGAACACCGCCGTCGCAACCACCACCGGAAACGCCCATCCAAACCGCGCGGAATACACCGCCGCCGTGATCACCCCCACAAACAACCCATACCCCGCGCCCATGTAGGCCCCGGCCAAAAATTCACGAGCCGTCATCCGCTTCCAATCCTTTAAAACCAAATGCCCCGTGGCCAACCCGCGCACGCACAGCGTGGACGATTGCGTTCCCACGTTGCCCCCCATGGCGGCGATGAGCGGCATGAAACTGGCCAGGGCCACGGCTTGGGCCAAGGTGGCCTCAAACCGATGAACAATGGCCCCCACCACCACTTCCGCGATGCAGGTGGTCACCAGCCACGGCATCCGCAACCGCGCCACCCGCCCGGCGGAGGCGTCTTCCAACTCTTCCGCCGTGGTACCGGCCATTTTGGCGATGTCTTCGGTCGCTTCTTGGCTGATCACGTGGAGGATGTCCTCAACGGTTAAAACCCCCAACAACCGGTTGTCGGAATCCACCACCGGCGCGGCCAGCAGTTTGTATTTGGAAAACACGGTGGCGGCTTCTTCCTGGTCCACATCGGCCCGAATTTTAATGAGTTGAACCGGCCCCATGATGTGGGACAACTTCATGTCCCGCGGCGCCGCAATGAGCGCCCGGGGAGTCAACACCCCCATCAACCGGCCGTGATCGTCGGTTACATACAACATGTGAAGTTCGCTCATGCGGTGCAACCGGCTGGCCGCTCGAACCTGGTCCAACGCCTGCTGGGCCGTCATTTTCGGGCCCAGAAACAGAACGTCCGTGTGCATCAACGACCCGGCGGTGTTGGGGGCAAACACCATTTCCCGATCCGTCCGCGACGACTGGGCCCGGCGGACAAGGCTCGCCATCCGGCGCACCGTGCGCTCCGGCAACCGATGAAACAACGTCCCCGCCGCTTCGGGCCCCACCTCTTCCAAAACGGGGCCCAGGGCCCCCCACTCCAGCGCCGTCAGCAAGTGGGCCTGCTGTTCCAGGTCCAACTCTTCAAACAGTTCCGCCGCCCGCACGATGGGCAAAATTTTGAAAAGCACAATGCGCTCGAATGGACTAAAACGCCCCCACCCCTCGGCCAAATCGGCGGGGTTGATTTCCTGAAGATCCTGTTTCAACTCCTTGTAGTCTTTCTTCAACAGGAGCTGTTTGATCTCCGGAACAAACAGGGCGGAGGGATGAAGGGGCATCAGATGTACCGTGGTTCCTGGGCAATGTCTCCAACAAGGGCTTCCAGCGTGTCTTGAAGCGTAACCAACCCGACGGCTTTTCCGGCGGAATCGACCACCAACGCCATGTGGTGGTGACCCTCGCGAAAGTCTCTCAACAAGCGGGCCAACGGCGCCGTCGGCGTCACCCGGGGCAAAGGCCGCACCAAATCTTCCAAGGCGATCAACGGACCACTGCGCCGCTGGGCCAACAGGTCCTTAGAGTAAACCATTCCCACAATCCCGTCAATGGATCCGCGGTGAACCGGCAAGCGGGAATAGCCGGAAGACAAAATGCGGTTGATCACGCCGTCGACGCCCAAGCGAAGGTCCACCGCCGCGATTTCCGACCGCGGCACCATCACCGCCGACACCGGGGTTTGGGCGAACCCCACCACGTTTTTCAACATCCGACGCAACGGCGTTCCCATGGGCGCGTTGTCCAACAACGCCCGGATCACGTTGTGGTCCCACTGGGCCCGCTCGGTGCGGACCGTGCGCGACAACCACGACAACAACAATCCCACCCGTTCCAACAACCCTTGCATCAGAGGGCCCAGCCCCCGGGTGAACAACCCCATCATCGGCGCCAGGGCCAGGGCCAGCGGTTCCGAATAGGCCCGGGCCACCACTTTCGGCGCCACTTCGCAGAGGGCGATCACCACGACGGCGCTGGCGATTGGAAAAAGAACCCGTCCCCATTCGAACGGGAAGCGCAACAGCTCGGCGGCGTCCAACGCCATGGACACCGACAACACCGCCAACCCCGCGTTGACCAGGTTGTTCAACAACAAGATGACCGCCAAGGCCTGATCGGGATCGTTCTGCCAAAAATCAAGCCGGCCGGGCCGCGCCCGACCGAGCCGCGCCAATTGTAATCGCGATAGGCTCATAAACGCCGTTTCGGCCAACGACAACGACGCGCTGAACACAAACAGGACGAACGCGCCGACGGATTTCCAAAGGAGAATCGTCACGACGCGGCCTCTTCCCGGTCGTATTCGTCCAAAATCTCGCCCACCAATTCTTCCAAGACATCTTCCAAGGTCAACATCCCCGTCACGGGACCGCCCGGTTCGCCCACCACAACCAGGCCGTCGCCTTCCCGCCTAAAATCTTCCAACAATTCCATGGCGGTGGCGCCGGGAACAACCCGCCGCAACGGGCGGATCATCGCCGGGATCGGCGGCACCCGGCCCGACCGGGACGCCGCCAAAAAGTCCATTACGTTTAAGTACCCCACGTACAGCCCGCCCCGGGTAACGGGAACCCGGGTTCGCCCGGTTTCCACCAACAAATCCATAAACAACTCCCCGCCGTTGGGGCGATCCAACAGTTCCAACGCCAGCGCGTCAATTTGCGCGGCCGGCTGGGCCACGTCTTTGGCCGTCCGCTGGGTCATGGCCAAGGCGCGGCGGAACATGTCGCCGGCGTCTTCCGTGAGGTGTCCGGCCGCTTCCGATTCCGTGACCGCGTGCTGAAGTTCTTCCAGGCTGACCACCGTCAAGGGATTAACCGGCGCCCGGTGCAAAGCGGGCGCCATCCGTTCCACCGCCCACCCCACGGGCCCCCACACCCAAAACAAGCCCCGAGCCAATCCCGACAGCCAGGGCAACGTGGCCGCCGCCACCCGTTCGCGGTATACACGGCCAATGATCTTCGGAAAAATTTCGCCCAAAACGAGCAGAGCCGCCGTCACCACGACCCAAACGGACCAGCTCACCACGGATTCCGGAAAAATCGAGTTCAAGGGAACCGCCGCCACCGCCGCCAGACTGGAAAACCCAATGCTCACCACGTTGTTGCCCACCATCAACGCCGTCAAGAGCCTATGGGGTTTGGACAACCACTCTTGAAACAGCGGAGCCAGTTTGGGAGACAATACGACGATTTTTTTCATCCGCAGGGCCGACAGGGCCGTAACCGCGGACTCCACCATTGAAAACGTCGCGGACAACCCCAACAACACCGCCAGCGCGATCATCGTCAAAACGATCATCTACTTCTTCCTTTCGCCCAGGACGGCCCGCACGAGGGGTTCTTGCACCGCCCACATGCGCGCCCGGGGACCCGGCGTGTAGTCCGTGTGGCCCAGCAGATGGAGCGTGCCATGGACAGCCAACCGAATAATCTCTTCGTCAAAAGAGACGCCGAACCGCCGGGCGTTTAACCGCGCCTGGTCCACCGCGATGTAGAGGTCGCCAAACGGGGCACGGCCCGTAACGGACAGGGGAAACCGTTCCGTGGCGGTGTCCGGCCCATGCCGAAAGGCGATGATGTCGGTGAACCTGTTTTTTCCTCGGAACCGCCGATTCATTTTGCGCAATCGAACCCGGTTGGTCCACACCACGTTCAATTCGCCTGGGGGCACGGGCGGTTGGGTTGCCAGGGCGCGCAGGATGGCTGTTCGGGCTTTGGGTTGGGCCCGCGGCCGGGCGCCGCGGTCGACGGTAAACGAAACGATCACGTGGGTCGGGTCGGCCGTTTTTCCAGATTGGTTTCTTGCGTCGTGGGGTAATGCAGGCGCGTGTGGTAGATGCCGATGAGCGTGTTGACAAACGCCTCTTTGACCGCCGACACCTCCGCCATCGTGAGCGGAACCGCTTCAAACTGCCCGTCGGCAATTTTTGCGTCCACGATGCGGTTGACGTGGTCCACCAGCCGTTGGGGGCTGGGGTTTTCCAACGTGCGGGCCGACGCTTCCACGGAGTCCGCCAGCATCACGATGGCGGTCTCTTTGCTGTGGGGTTTGGGGCCGGGGTAGCGGTAAAGGTCTTCGTCCACCTCTTGGGTGACGTCGGTTTGTTCAATGGCCCGTCGATAAAAATACTCCACCCGGCTGGTGCCGTGATGCATCAATATAAATTCGGCGATGGCCCGGTCCAAATTGTGTTTCTGGGCCATGGCCAAACCGTCTTTGACGTGGGACTGAATCACGATGCGCGACATATTGGGCGGGAGAAGTTCGTGGGGGTTGCCGATGGCCCCTTGGTTTTCCACGAAATATTCCGGTTTGGCCAGTTTTCCGATATCGTGAAAATAGGCCCCCACCCGGCACAGAAGGGCGTTGGCGCCGATGCGTTCGGCCGCCGCTTGGGCCAGGGACGCCGCGATCAACGAATGGTGATAAGTCCCCGGCGCGTCCAGGCTCATGGCCTTTAACAAGGGATGGTTAACGTCGGACAGCTCCAACAACCGGATGGTGGACAACCGCGAAAAGCACAGTTCCAGCAACGGCAACAGCGCCACCACCGCCACCACCGAAAAGCCCCCCGCGGCCAACACCCATTTCAGGGTTCCCGCCACGTGGTCGGCGGGCCACTGTTTCAACAAAGCCAGCATCAGCACCGCGGCCGCTCCTCCCCCCGCCGAGCCAAAACAGGCCACGGTAAGGTCCCGCCGCGTGCGAACCCGCACAGACAACGAAACGCCCGCCATCCCGCTGAAACAAGCGACCAAGGCGTTGTCCAACGAAAAATCGTTAAAAATACCGAACAACAACGACAGCACCAGCGTCAACACAACTCCCAGCCGCGCGTGGAGCAAAACCGTGACCAAAACACTGACGGCCGCCAACGGAAACCCAAACGGGGAAAGGGCCTTCTGATGAAACCACAGGTTCATGCCCAGGGCCGCGGCCACCACCAAGACGCCGATCAGGGCGATCGCGTCGTCGTCGTGCACCAGGTCCGGGTGATCGTGATGGATGTACTGCCGAAACAAGATCACCAACCCGGTGGTCAAAATCAACACGGCGGTCAACGGTCCAAAACCGGGGCCCAGTTCCATGAACAACACCGCCGACAACAACAACCACACCGCAACCCCCACCACCGGCGTGGGCACGTGCACTTCCCGGTGCAAAAACACCGACGTCCGCGGACTGGGAAGCGGTCCGGTTCGTTCGGTCCAACGCAACATCCGAACCAAAACGGGCCGAAGAACGTGTCCCATAAATTGGTGAACCAAAGAGCGCTTCACGGCGTTTTTCCCCGGGCGTCCCATTGGTCATACGCTTTCAGAATTTTTTGAATCAGCGGATGGCGGACCACGTCGGTTTCAGTGAACCGTACGAACGCCACGTCCGGCACGCCTTTCAACACGTCTTGGATGACCACCAACCCCGACGGGGTTTTCGATTCCAAGTCGATTTGCGTCACGTCGCCGGTGATGGCCATGCGCGACCCGTTGCCCAGGCGGGTCAAAAACATTTTCATTTGTTCGGGCGTGGTGTTTTGGGCTTCGTCCAAGATGGCATACGCGTCGTCCAACGTCCGGCCGCGCATATACGCCAAGGGAACGATTTCAATGGTTTCTTCATCGCGCATGGCCCGAAACCGTTCGGCGCCCACCATGCTGTGGAACGCGTCGTAAAGGGGTTTCAAGTAGGGGTGGACTTTTTCGTAAAAATCCCCCGGGAGAAAACCCAGTTTTTCTCCGGCTTCCACAACCGGCCGCGTCAGAATGATTCGCGATACCGCGCCCCGCTCCAAGGCCGCCACGGCGCAGGCCACCGCCAAATAGGTTTTGCCGGTCCCCGCCGGACCGATGCCGAACACCATGTCTTTTTCTTGGAGGGCTTTCACGTAGGCTTTTTGGTTGGCGGACCGAGGCCGCACCGCGTGGCCCGTCACCGACATCAACACCGCGTCCGCCGGCGCCGCGGCCCGAGGCAACCCCGCCGCCGGAACGTCCACCGATTCCACTCGCCCCCCCTGGCGCCGGCCCAACAGGGCCGACCGTTTCATCTCCGTTAAAGTGGACACGGCTTGTTCAACGGGTTTGGGATTGCCCCGCACGGCCAAGGTCAACCCGCCCTCGTTGAGCCGATCCGACGGCCGAACGAACACCTGAACCCCGAACCGCCGTTCGATTTCTTTGATGTTCTTGTCGTGGGGACCGAAGAGAAGAACCGCCTCTTCCTGGTCCGACAGAGCCAACCGACGTGTGACCATTTAGGCGTTTTTTCCCTCAGCCGCTTTCACGGGCGGTAGGATGCGAAGAGCCAGCTCCCTTTGCAATTGGGTTTCGTCCACCGGGGAAGGCGCGCCGCTCATGGGGTCGGCCCCTTTCTGGGTTTTGGGAAACGCGATCACGTCGCGGATGGAATCTTCCCCCGCCAACAACGCCACCAGGCGGTCCAGGCCCAGGGCCAACCCACCGTGGGGCGGCGCGCCGAAATCCAGCGCGTCCAGCAGGAACCCGAATTTGGCCCGGGCGGATTCGTTGGATATCCCCAAAATCTCGAAGATTTTCGACTGCAGAGCCGTTTGGTGGATACGCAAACTGCCTCCGCCAATCTCCGACCCGTTTAGCACGATGTCGTAGGCCCGCGACCGCAGAGAGGCCAGAGGCCGTTCGCCCAGCCCTTCTTTGAGCGCCTTTTCGTCGGCAACGGTCGGCCGCGTAAACGGGTGGTGCACCGCGTTCCATTTTTTGTCTTCCGCGCTGTATTCGAAAAGTGGAAAGTCCACGACCCACAGGAACTTAAAAACGCCCTCGGTTTTCGTCCAGCCGGCCCGTTTGGCCAGCTCCAAGCGCAACGGGCCCAGGTAAGCGGCCACGTCCAGGGCGGGACCCGCCCCGAAAAACACGATGTCGCCGGGTTTGGCTCCGACGGTTTTGGGCAGTTCGGCCAACTCCGTTGGACTCATAAATTTGGCGATGGACGATTCCGCTCCCTGCTCGGTCATCTTGAGCCAGGCAAGTCCCTTGGCGCCGAAGGTTTTGACCCACTCGGTCAATTTGTCGATTTCCGTCCGGGACAACGCGGCCCCGCCGGGATAACACAAGGCCCGCACCACGCCTCCCGCCGCCAAGGTTTTGGCAAACACTTGAAACCCTGTTTTGGCGAAGACCGCGGACACGTCTTGGATCTCCATGCCGAAACGGAGGTCGGGCTTATCCGATCCGTAGCGGGCCATGGCCTCGTCGTAGGAAAGACGGAGAAACGGCGTTTCGATGTCTTTTCCGAGAGCGGCCTTGAACACCTTTTTCAACAGACCCTCCACCAAGCCCAAAATATCTTCCTCGTCAATAAACGACATTTCCAGGTCGATTTGGGTAAACTCGGGCTGGCGGTCCGCCCGCAGGTCTTCGTCGCGAAAACAGCGGGCGATTTGGTAGTAGCGGTCGAATCCCGACACCATGAACAATTGTTTAAACAGTTGCGGAGATTGGGGCAACGCGTAAAAACTGCCCGGCGACAGCCGCGACGGAACCAAAAAGTCCCGGGCCCCTTCGGGCGTGGACTTGGTGAGAAACGGCGTTTCCAACTCCAAAAACCCGTTTTCCGCCAGATAACTCCGAACGGTTTGGGTCACCCGGTGGCGAAGGATCAGATTTTTCTGAAGGGGCGGGCGGCGCAGGTCCAGATAACGGTATTGCAGACGAATGTCTTCGCTGGCGTTGGAATGTTCGGATATTTCGAAGGGAGTCGTTCGACTCGTGTTTAACACCTCCAAGGATTCGACCCAGACTTCGACGGCGCCTGTTGGAAGGTTCGGGTTTTCGGTGCCGGCGGGGCGCGGTTTAACGTCCCCCGACACCTCCACCACATATTCGCCCCGCAACGCCTCGCCCTGGGCGAACACCTCTTTGCGGTCCGGATGAAACACCAACTGAACCAGCCCGTCCCGGTCGCGCAAGTCCACGAACAGAACGCCCCCGTGATCCCGCCGGTTATGAACCCAGCCGGACAAAACGATCTTTTTTCCCACATGTTCCGGCCGAACCTGGCCGCAATAAACGGTTCGTTTCATATCTTGGGCTCCACACTGACGCGATTGAACAAATGGTTGGCCACATCCGCCAACGGAATTTCTTCTTGACTGTGCCGGCGTAAATCTTTCAACACAACATTGCCTTTTTTTAACTCGTCTTCGCCCACCAACACCAACCAGTCCGCGCCCCATCCGTCCGCGGCGCGAAACTGGGCTTTGAGACTTTTGGTGGACGCCCCAATCTCCACGGAGGGGGGAATTCGCCCCCCTTCCCCAAAAGTCCTCAACTTTTGAGCGAGAGTGAAAGCGACGGCGCTTGTGCCGGTGCCGGCTTGGGCGACGAATATCTTTGGAACAGCGGGGGGCGTAAACCCCTGAGCTTGAAGGGCCCGCGCCACCCGGTCCATGCCTAACGCAAACCCGATGGCAGGCATGTCGGGGCCGCCGAGGAGTTTCACCAACCCGTCGTAGCGGCCCCCGGCGCCAATGGAGTCTTGGGACCCTTGGCCGGGGGCGGTCACTTCAAACACCGTGCGGGTGTAGTAATCCAAGCCCCGAACCAACCGGGGGGCTTCCTCAAAATCGAATGACGCGGATCGCAACAAGGCATACACTTCGTCGCGGTGGACACGGCACGCGTCGCACAAATGGTCCGCCATTTTCGGCGCGTCGGTAAATTTGGGGCCATCGACTTTGCAGTCCAACGCCCGAAGAGGGTTGCGTTCCAACCGGCGAACACAATTTTCACACAGGTCGGACGCATGGGCCGACAGATAGCCCTTTAAGGCCTCCCGATAAAGGGGCCGACAGACCCCGCACCCGATGGAGTTGACCAAAAACCGGATTCCGTTCGTTAACCCCGCGCCGGCCAAAATGTCCCGCACCAACAGCAGGGTCTCGGCGTCGGCCTGGGGCGAAGGGTTGCCGAAACTTTCCGCGCCGATCTGCCAAAACTCCCGATACCGCCCCGCCTGGGGCCGTTCGGCCCGGAACATGGGGCCGCCGTACCAAATCTTTTTAACCGGCGACGTTTGGTCCCAGCCGTGTTCCAAGTACGCCCGCACCACGCCCGCCGTGCCTTCGGGCCGAAGCGCCAAAGCGCGTCCGCCCCGATCTTCAAAAAGATACATCTCTTTTTCGACGATGTCGGTGGTGTCGCCGACGGCTCGAGAAAACAGGTCGGCGTTCTCGAACGAAGGCGTGCGGATTTCTTCATACCCATACCGGGCAAAACAGTCCCCGGCGCGCTCTTCCAAGAGTCGGAAAGCCCGGACGTCGAGGTCAATGATGTCCCGGGTTCCCCGGGGAGCCGCAGGGCGCGTCATGGTTCGGCGATTTTACAAATTTAAAGGAACGCTGAGGTCGTCACCAACCCCCTCCGGATTCTTTCCAGGAAAGACGGTAAATCGGCGTTTTCGTGTAAACAATGTTTTTGGCGATCTCGGGATCGTAATAAACGGTCATTCCGCTGTACGATGCTCCGTGAGTGTTTTGGAACACCCCTTGCATTTTAGCAATGCCTGTGGCCATCATTGAGCCGGTATTGTAATAGTACCCCCGTATTTGGAGATTCGTTATGTTGTGGCAACATCGATTGGGTTTCGCATAATCCGCCGAAAAGTTTGCCGTCCAATAGGCTGGATTTCCTTGGTATTCTATAGGTGCATTGACTGGGATGGTGGCCGCAATCACGTTGAACGGAATGGCCGACCCACTAATTGTGACGCAACAGTTCACTGTGATAAGGGCTTCAACATCAATGTACGCCCTGTTGATATCCAAAAAACCCGCGATGTTCGGGTTGAGTTCAAAATACAACACCGAGTTAGGGCTCCGAAGTTCGTACTGGTTGCCCAACCCTTCAGGCACGCCGGTGAATTTGTCAATGTACAGCCTTTGTCCCGGATTTAAACCAGCCTGAAAGAGACCCGAATTGGGAAAAGCCTGATTGGGTGGAAGCCCGTCCTGTCGACGAATAGAACCATTTGGGGATGACAAAGAAATAGTCGAATTGATCGCTTTGTCTTTGTAGTACACCAAATCAGGCATCGGAGGGGATCCCATGTCCGACTTGAACGCCCAGTAAGATTTTCCATCCGTATTGGGAGGCGCAGGATCGGTGTCGACAAATCGGATTGATCCCGCGGAAAAAGAACGGAAATAAAACCCATCATAAGCAAGATTGTTGTAGCTCTTGACAGATCCCCAATGAGCCAAAGACCCATTGCTCGCTGTCCACTGCCCGTTATTGTAATAGATCGCAACATTGTCGGGATCCAGTCCGGAATAGTCGGCTTCGATGACGCGAACCTCTTTGGTCGAGGAATCCCGGCCCTTGCCGGTGATTCGAACGGTGCCCGGAACGCTTCCGGTCGAAAAAGCCACTTTGTAAGTGCCACCGGGGATGTCCGTAAAGGCCTCGTTGTCCAATCCTCGAAACCGGGGGATCGCCACGCCCGAGACCGCGTCGGTCCAGTTTTTTCTCGTTTCGGTCAACTTAGCCACGCCTTTCGCCACGGCCGCCTCCGCGAGCTGAAAAGCAATAGTTGACTTTCGCTGGTTAACCGATTGGTTTGTATCATTCTGCAAAAGCTGAACCACAACCGGAAAGAGAATCATTACCAGAAGCAGAATAACCACAAACCCCGCCAACATGCTTCCGGACTTGTTGTTCATACGTTAAGCCTACCCCCAAAACCACCCAAAATCAATCCCCTTCCCACAAAAAAAAGGGTTGAATAATTTGCAATCTCGCAGCATACTTAGAAACGGGAGGAGCCATGACAAAAATCCACAGTCCCCAAGATGGTGTCACCCTCGTGGAACTGATGGTCATGAGCGTCATCGCGTCGCTGGTGGCGCTGACGGTGATCCAGGGTTTTTCCGGGATCAGTCGGGGGATCATTGCCTCTCGGTTCAAGTCGGTGGCCACCCAACTGGCCAACGAAAGGATGCAATCCCTTAAGGGCACATCGTATTATCGGTTGCGGGTTTCCAGCACCACGATCACGCCCACGGGCATGGGATCCGGCGTTTTTTCCCCCTATGTATACAGCGACGCCACCAATTATCCCCCGGTTGTCAGCACGATCAACGGAGTCCCGTTTACCGTTTACACAATGGTTGAACGGGTCATGAAAAACGGCACCAACGAAGCCCTCACCACCCAACCCTGGAACGCGGCCGATACGGGGCTCAAACGAATTACGCTCAGCACCGTGTGGCGGGAAAAGGGAACGATCCGTCGGGTCCACCTCATCAACCTTTTGGAAAACCCGGACCGGATGGCTCCCATGGGCGATTTCATTGGGACGGTCCGGGACTTGTCCACAACGGCCGCCCTGTCGAACGTGACCGTGTCCATCGCGGAAGTTCCCTCCCTATACTACTTTGGGACCGGCGGCGGGTATCGGCTGGGCGCTCCGGCCGGGACCTACACCCTCACCGCTTCCCGCCAAGGGTATTTTCCCCAAACAGTTTCTAACCAAGTTATTTCGAGCACCACCCCGCAAGTGACGGTGAACTTTCTCCTGCCCGCTAAAGCCTCCGGCACCATTACGGGCACGGTTTGGCACAACGACCATTTGGTCATCAGCCGCGTGTGCGCTGAAAAGGTGGACCCAATAACCATCGCGACACAGGAATACGTGGAAATTTTCAACCCCACGACCTGGACATGGACCGTGGATGGACAGTATGGCCTGTATTTCCAGGGAAATTTGGCCCAGGCCTCGGTGTCCATCAACTACGCGCCGGGAGGAAACAACATCGCCCCGGGCGGGTTTTATCTGTTCGCCAGCCAATCTCCCGTCAACATCGACGGAACGTTGGTGACCCCCGACGCCATCTGGGAAAACGCCATTGGGGGGCCCAACGACACCAATGCCAACTTTCCGTATTTTAACCCCGCGACTTCCGTGCTTAACATCCTTCCCAAAAATTCGGATGGGGCCGGAGAAGGGGTGGGCACGTTGACCCTGTATCGGATTGCGGGCGGGGCCACCATCGACCAGGTGGGGTGGCAAGGGGGCGGGTCTCTCAACCCGACCGCGTTCGAAACGGCCCCGGTTCCCGACGTCAACGGCATGGAAACCAACGAAATTTATTACCGCAAAACCGCTCCGGCCGGAGGGTTTTCAAGCACCGTGGGCCCCGCCTACGACAGCGGCAACAATTCGCTGGATTGGGGCGTCGATCCCGGAGCGCCCCACGCCCTTCCACGCAACACGGCCACCGCCGCGCCCTTTCCCATCGTTTCGGGTGTTCCCTCCACAGGGGCCCGGGTGTTCGCCAACGACGGGATGTCGGCCATGGTCACGGCGTCCACGGGAGCCTGGTCCCCTCCCGAAGCCCGGTTTACCCTTCCGGCCATCGCCACGGGAACCTGGACAGTTCGGGCCGCCCTGGGAAATTATCTTCTCAGCTTTTCCACCATGGTGACCGCCGGAGTCACCACATCCACGTCCATCGTAATGAACACCTCAAACACGTTTGGATTCATGAACGGACAAGTGGTGAACGCCGCCACCCTGCAAGGGATCGCGGGCATCACCGTTACACCCGGCCCCGTCGTAACCAATGCCCAGGGATTTTTTGACCTCGCTCAAACGGCGGGGACACGGCTGGTTTATGCCAATCAAGGGCCCCTGAACCCGGGCTACACGGAGACATCAAAATCCGTAACGTTTACGGCCGGTCAAATGACATCCAATCACGTTCTTTCCCTCAGCGCGGGAGCCACCATCACGGGAACGATTACGGTGGACGGTGTTACACCTCTTCCCAACGTGCCGGTACAAATAATTAATAACCAGACCAGTTACCTTACGGACAATCCGGTTTCAAACAGCATCGGGGGATTTTCGGCCACGGTCCCTTTGGGGACATACACCGTTCTCCCCGCCGTCGACGTGGGTGAAACCGTGACGCCGATCACCAACGCGGTGTCGTTGGTCACCGGCGGAAGCACCGTGTTTTCAGCCACCTACACGGTCACGTCGGCCTACGGCACATTGGCGGGAACCGTGTCCACCGGAGGCAAAGGGATCAACACCGGCGTGCTCATCATGGTCAGCACGTCCGCCGTGCCCGCCACACCGCTGGACATTAACGACACGTTTCGAAAAGCCACCGTTTATTTTTCCAGTCCTTCCCGATCAGACGGGACCTACTCGTTCAATGTTAAAAACGGCACCTACACCGTGTCGGGATTCTATACCACATTTAACGGCAACACGCCCGTTGTGGTGAAAAAAGAACAAACCGGTGTCGTGGTGAATCCGCGCCAGACGACAACCGTCCATTTCACATGGTGAACCGGCGACGCGGCTACACCCTGGTTGAATTGATGGTTGTCTCTGCCATCGTCGCGTTGTTGGCGTCTTTGGGCGCGTCATTGCTCATGAAAATCAACGTGTTTTTCAGTCAGTCAGTGGCCAAAATTGAAACCCAGCGAGATCTTCGCAACACCATGGACCTGATGACACGGGAAATTCGCCAGGGAAAGAGTTCAACCGTGGTATTGTCCCGCAACGACGCATCCCAACCCCCTTACAGCAAGATCACGTTTCAAAAAGTGTCCGGAGAAACGATTTCGTTTTGGCAGTCCGGAAGGTCGTTTTTTATGAGCAAAAACAGCCAATCGACCTTGTTGACAAAAAATCTACGTTCGTTAATTTTTTCGTATCCGTCCACCGACGTCTCGTCTCTGATTACAGTGGCGCTGTCCATGGAAAAAACAGGAGGATCCCGGGGGAACCACGGCCTACAAATGGGAGGAGAAACAGTCCGGATTCTTAACGAATAATCGGTCCCGGCGCGGAATGTGGCCGTTTAAAGGGTCACCACGATCGGTTGGTTTCTTTCCAGGACAGGAGATGGATCGGGGAAGTTGCCCAGACCACATTTTTTAACACGGTCGGATCAAAATAGACTTTTTCGCCGTTGCGATACATGTCCGAATAGGACCCGGAGTGAACAACCCCCACCACTTTCGAACTGTTGCCCCAATCGTGCTTGTACGAATAAAAATAGCCATGAATCTGGACATTGGGGATGTTGTAACAACAGTGGCCTGAAAGAGCATACGCCCCCGCAAAATCGGTGCTCCAAACCGACGCGGCGGTGGGAAATCCGGCTTTCCAAACGGTTGTGCCCAAGTAATGACCCTGTGCCGAATCGGGAATAGTGGCCCCAAAGACTTTGAACGTAACGGCGCTGTTGGATAACCCAATGACGCCTTTGGCAACGATCACCGCCTCCACGTCAAGAAAAGCCCTTTGGATAGTCACCGTAGGAGTGACGTCGGCCGATTCTACGTATATGACCGACGTCGAGTTCCTGAACTCATAATGGTTGCCAAGCCCTTCCGGCAACGCGGCCAGCTTGTCGAAAAATATTTGCTTGCCTGGATTGAGAGAATCTTGAAAATATCCGGAATTGGGAGGGTTACGGACAACGGCGGCGGCGTCGTTTCGCCGAATTTCGCCGGTCGCCGTGGTGGTGGGCACGAAAGAGTTCATGGCCTTATTCTTATAATACCCCAAATCCGGGAACGGAGCGGCCCCCATGTCGGTCTGAAAAGACCAATTGTCCACATTGTTGGTGTTCGGCAGAGCGGGGTCGGCATCGCGTTTTGTGGAACCGGTGCTGTAGAGTCGGGGGAACCCTTTTCCCAGCGGGTAATTGGAATTGCCGTAGGAACGAACAGCCCCCCAGTGGGCCTCGATAAAGTCGGAGACTCCATCGCTCCCGTTAAACCCCTTGTTAAAAATCAACGCCGTGTCCGGAGCATAGGGGGCGTACTCGGCTTCGATGGTCCGCACTTCTTTGGTGGAATCGTCCTGGCCCTTTCCCACCACCAGAACCGTGCCCGGCGTGCTCCCGAGATAGAAGGCCACTTTGTAACTTCCCCCGGTCAAATCGGTATATGTGCGATCATCGCGATACCCGTCGATGGGGATCCCGGCGACGGCGTTGAGCCAGTTTGCCCGGTTTTCCGACAATTTCGAGACCCCCTTAACGACGGCGGACTCCGCCAATTGGAACGCCAGGGCGGATTTCAGGTTGCTCACCGACTGTTTGGATTCGGACTGGAGGAGTTGAATAACCAGGGGAAAAAACAACATGACGACCAGGAGCAACCCCACAAAAATGGCCAGCGAATTTCCTCGAATGTTTTTCATAACCTAAGCCTACCCCCAAAATAAAAAAAAATCAACCCTCCCCCCCCAAAAAAAACCTTGATAAAAAATCATCCGGGGTACATACTTGCGGAAGAGGGCAGGAGGGCGGACATGAAAACTAAAATCTTGAGACGCAAATACTTGCGTGGGATCACGTTGGTGGAATTGTTGGTGATGAGCGTCATTGCGTCCTTGGTGGCGATCACGATCATTCAAAGTTTTTCGGGAGTCACCAAAGGCATCCTTGGAAACCGGTTCAAAACCCTGGCCACCCAACTGGCGAACGAAAAAATGCAATCGCTGAAAGGCATCCCTTATTATCGGTTGCGCGTGTCGAGCCTCACAACAACCCCGGCCGGATGTGGGTCTTTTTCCCCGCCGGTGTTAAGCGACGACACCAACTACCCCCCGGTTGTGACAGCCATGGGAAACACTTCTTTTGCCGTTTATGCCGTGGTCCAACGAGTTCAGAAATCCGCGGCGGAAGATTTAACCGTGGTCGCCTGGAACGCTCCCGATACGGGAGTCAAACAGATCACCGTTACCGTCGCCTGGATGGAAGGCAACGCCATGCACCGGGTTCAACTGGTCAACTTGAGGGAAAACCTCAACCGGCTCACCGCCAATGGCCAATTTAACGGACGCGTTTTAGACGTTTCAAACCTTCCGGTTGCCAATCCGATTGTTGAAATTTCCGAAGACCCCTCTTTCAGGACCATGGGCGACGCCAGCGGTAATTACGTTTTGGAAGCGCCCGTCGGGTCTTACACCCTGCGAGCCTACAAGAGAGCCTTTTTCTCCCAATCCATTGCGAACAGCACAATCACCAGTTCCGCCCCGGTCAAAACAGTGAATTTTAATGGACTCATTCCCATGTCATCGGGAACTGTCACTGGGTCTGTGTGGCACAGCGACCATTTGGTCATCAGTCGCGTCTGCGCTAAAAAGGTTGACCCAATAACAATCGCGGAACAGGAATACGTGGAACTGTTTAATCCCACCACCTGGACCTGGACCGTAGACGGTCAGTATGGCCTCTATTTCCAAGGGAAACTGGCCCAGGCATCGGTGACCCTCAACTCCGCGCCGGGAGGAAACAACATTGCCCCGGGCGGCTTTTATCTGTTCGCCAGCCATTCCCCCGTCAACATTGACGGAACGATGGTGACCCCCGACGCCATCTGGGAAAACGCCGTTGGGGGCCCCAACGACACGAACGCCAATTTCCCCTATTTCAACCCGGCCGCCGCCATTCGCAACATCATTCCCATCAACACCGACGGTGCCGGCGAAGGGGTGGGCACGGTGACCCTGTATCGGATTGCGGGCGGGGCCACCATTGATCGCGTGGGATGGCAAGGGGGCGGGTCCCTTAACCCCGGGGCCTTTGAAACCGCTGCGGTTCCCGACGTCAACGGCATTGAGCTTAATGAAATCTACTATCGAAAAATCAGTCCGGCCGGCGGGTTTTCGTCAACGGTGGGCCCCGCCTACGACAGCGGCAACAATTCGTTGGATTGGGGCGTCGATGCCGGCGCGCCCCACGCTGTTCCCCGCAACACCGCCGCCGCGCCCGTTCCCATTGTTTCCGGGGTTCCTTCTTTTGGAGCGCGGGTGTTTGCCAACGACGGGTTGTCGTTGCTTGTGACGGCGTCATCGGGTCCGTGGTCGCCGCCCGAAGCCAAATTTACTCTACCCGGTATTGCCACCGGCACCTGGGCCGTAAGCGCCTCAACCGGAATTTTTTATGTTGCGTTCTCGACCACGGTGACCGCCAACGTCACCATTTCCACTTCCTTGGTATTAAACACACCGACACCTTACGGGTTCCTGAGCGGGACCACCCGCACGCCGGGCCAAATTGTGCCCAACATAAGCATCCAACCCGGCAATGGCTATTCTGACGGAGCTGGTTTCTTTCGAATCGCTCTTCCCGTAGGCCTCCAAACCGTCAAAGCCAACCCATCCATGGAAAACCCATCCTTTCGCGAAACCTCTACAGGTTTCAATATCAAGGCCGGCGTTGAAACGGTCTCCGGGCTCTCGCTAAGTGAAAATGCCGTCGTCAGCGGATTGGTTTCCGTAGACGGGTCCACGCCCCTACCGGGTATACCTGTCCGAGTGATTAACACCTGGGGAAACCTCCAAGACATGGCGCCCACGGACGGGGAGGGCATTTTCCGACTAAATGTGATGGGAGCCGGCACTTTCACAGTTCAAGTGGTCACCTCTGGAGGAGAAACGGTCTCCCCCGCCACAATGTCGGCCACAACGTCTGCGTCCAACACGCGCATTTTTGTGGGGACATTCACGGTAACCTCTTCCCTGGGGGCTCTGGTCGGAACGGTCAATCACCAGGGAAAACACATCACCACCGGCGTTTATATTATCGCCAGCACCACCACGGTTCCCGTGGACCCGCCTGTGCTCAACCAATCGTTTCGGGCCGCGGGAGCGTCCTACAACTCCGGATTATCCAACACCGATGGAAGTTATTCAATGCCCTTGCCCCCCGGGACCTACAACGTCGCCGCTTGGTATACTGTCTTCAATGGAAACACACCCACAGTGACCCGGAAAGATATCCCCAACGTCGTGGTTTCCGCCAACGCCAATACCACGCTTGACATGTCATGGTAAAACGCCGGCCAGGTTACACACTGGTCGAACTCATGATGGTGTCGGCTATTTTGGCCCTGCTATTTTCTTTGGGGTCAAGCCTGCTCATGAAGGTCAACGTGTTTTTTCGATCCTCCATCGGCAAAATTGAAACCCAGCGGGATGTTCGAAACTTATTGAATTTGATTTCCAAAGAAATCCGCGCGGCCAAATCCTCCACAGTGGCGATGTCCCGCTTGGACGCGGCCCAACCGCCCTACAGTCAAATTGCGTTTATAAACATAAAAGGCGAAACCGTCACCATTTGGCAATCCGGACGGTCCTTGCTGATGCAAAAAAATGCCGCTCAACAGGCGCTGTCAATGAATCTTCGATCCATCCTGTTTTCTTTTCCCTCCACCACCGACCCCAGCCTTGTGAGAGTTTTGTTAACAATTGAAAAATCCGATGGAACCGGCCGAACTCAAGCGTTGCAGTTGGGTGGAGAAAGCGTTCGGGTTGTGAACGAATAGGTCCATGGACAATTCGGACCTCATTTTAGACCATCACCTCATCCCCTTTTTCAGCGACCTGCTCGATAATGAACGGGCGGCCGTGCGCGCCATTCTTAAAGAGCGCGCCGTCCCGGCTGGTGAAACGCTGTTTCGACAGGGCGACCCCGGCGACGCCTTCCACGTGCTCATATCCGGCCAGGTGAAGGTGGTTCAACAGCTTAATGGGAAAGAACATATCCTCTCCACCCTGGGCCGCCGAGGCGATGTGATGGGCGAATTGGCCCTGCTGGGGGGCGAGCCCCGGGCGGGGACCGCCGTGGTCGTTCAACCCACGACCCTCCTGGAATTAAACCGGACAGATTTTGATTCTTTGCTTGTCCACCATCCCCGATTGGCCCTGGCCGTTTCCCGCCATTTGGCCCGACGCCTGATCGAAATTAACCAACACCCTCCCGCTACCCGCGTCCCAGGCAAAACCCATGTGGTGATGGCGGCCCTTTCCGGGCCGGACCGAGCAGGGTTTGTGTTCCAGTTGGCGTCGTCGGCCTTGCGCCAAACCGGCCTGCGGGTGCTGTTGGTGGAAGTGGTGCAAGAAAGCGAACGGCCCCTGGCCGCCCACCTCACACGGTCGGCCCGAGGCATCCCGACGCAGATGGACCTCCAAGATTTTCAAACGGTGGAAGGACTCCGCTCCTTGGTTCACACCCATCCTGGCGGGCCGGACATCCTGTGCGTGTCAGAAACCCTTCTGTCGGGAGCGCTGTTCGGCGGTCTTTACCCGCTGGTATCCACCGCCCGACAGGAATGGAACCATATCTTTATTTCATTTTCGGGCCGACCCAGCCGAGCCGCCCGGGCGTTGTGGGACGAAGCCGATCGAGTTCTCTACGTCCGGCACGAAACCGCTGAAAAAGGCGGTCCCCTGTGGCGCGAAATGGAATCGGTGGTGGCGCCGCCTCGGTTGGATTTGGTGGAACTGCTGGGCTCATCGCCGCAAAAGCGCAATCGACCCGGTCGATTTTATATTCCCTGGCGGCGTGGAGCAGGCGCGGATTCAATTGGAAACGGCCTTTCTCAAGACGACGGGCCCATCCGCCAATCTATGGACCGGATGGCCCGCCATTTGGTGGGCATGCGAATCGGCTTGGCCATGGGCGCGGGAGCGGCCCTGGGGTATTCCGTTATTGGGGTTCTTCGGGCACTGGAACGCCACGGTATTTACCCGGACCTCTTGGCGGGGACGTCCATGGGGGCCTTGATCGGAAGCTTTTACGCGGCCGGCAAATCTGTCGACGAACTGGAAGAAATCGCCCTCAGCATCACCAAACAGAGGTTGTGGTCCATGGCGGACTGGGCCCTTCCGTGGAAAGGGGTTCTGGCGGGCAGAGGGGTTTTACGGTTTTTAAAATCCAATCTGGGCGACACGGGATTTGACCAGCTGAAACTGCCTTTTGCCTGCGTGGCCACCGACATTCACACCGGGGCCGAACGGGTTTTGCGCCATGGGAACGTGGCGGAAGCGGTGCGGGCCTCGATTTCACTGCCGTTTTTTTTCGAGCCTTTTTTTTGGCAGGGGCGCTATTTGGTCGACGGCGGGGTGGTCAACCCGGTTCCCAGCTCGGTGGTACACGCCATGGGCGCCGACGTGACGCTGTCGGTGAACATCACCACCGCCCCGGCCGAAAGACGCTCGATGGGCCGGCGAACACGCAAACCGTCGGTCTTCAATCCTTTGCACGGCCCGAACATTTTCAGGGTCATGGCCAAAACCCTTTACACCATGCAATACGGCATCGCCAAGGTGGGCGCCCACCAGGCGGACGTGGTGATTGCCCCGCCCTTGTCTGAATTTTATTGGTCGGAATTTCATCGAGCCGCCGACATCATCAAAATCGGCGAGGAAGAAACCGAACGCCTTCTGCCAAAAATCAAATTAAAAATTGGACGGTGTGGGGATCCCGCGGGACAGTCCTGAAACGGAAATCAGTTTTTTTCTTTCGACGACTTATATTGGCCCCGGGTAAACCGCTCGGCCGCGGCCAGGGAAGCGCGGGTGCCCATATTGACCAACGCCTCGGCGGCTTCGTTGCGAAGGTCTCGGTCGGAACTTTCTTCCAGCAGAAAAACCATTTGGGGCAGGGACGGCTCGGCCACGCCCCCCATGGCACCCAGCGCTCTTAACGTTCCCACCAAAACATCTTTATCTTTGGAAACCAACCCAGGCGCAATGGCTTTGTAGACGGACGCGTCCCGTTGACCCATGCGGCCCAGAACCACCGCGGATTTAAGCCGAATCGTCCGTTGGGGATCCGAAAATAGGCCGATCAACGCGTCCACCACCTCGGGCGTCACCAGCCCGATTTCGCCCAACCCATCCACCGACCGTTGACGAAGGTCCTCGTCTTTTTGTTTCAGCGCTTCCAAATAGATGGGGACGCCCACTTTTCCCATGGCAGTCACGTTCATGGCCGTTTCGCCCCGCAGAAACGGGTCTTTATTGAGCAGATCGGGCAACAACGCCGCCGCCACCTGGGCGTGAATGTCCGGGCTCATGTGACCCAGAGACCGGGCCGCGCCCCGTCGCGCCGCCGCGTTGGTGGATTTAAGCGCGCCCAGTAAAGAAGGAACCGCCGCGTCGCCAAGGTTGCCCAAAGCCAAGGCCGATTTTTCGGCCACGCAAAAATCCGAATCGCGCAAGGAATCCACCAGTTGAGGGATAACCGCGCTGGCCTCCGTTCCCATTCGCCCCAAAGACGAAGCGGCCCGGCATCGAACCCAACTGTCCCGGTCGGACAACAACGACCCCAACGCCTGGGCCCCTGGCTCTTTCATGCGAACCAACGCGTCTTCGGCGCCCCGGTAAACAGGGTCGCGCCGATCCCGAAAATTTTCGACCACTGCGGGGAGAAGTTTTGTCCCCTCCTCTCCGTATTGCGGCAAAACGGACATGGCCTTCACGCGCACGTCGGGATTGGAACTGCGAAGCTGCCGGGCGAGCGACTTGAGCGGCGGACGACCGGTGGCGCATCCCACCAGGATAAGGACGGACCCCAAAACGGCGGGGATTGGCTTGAGCATGGCATTATCCTACCATTTCCCCGGGCATTGCCCCATTTATGGAAACCCATTTCCCGCTGCGCGGTCTAACACTCGATCAAGCACAGGCCCGTCTTGCCCAAGACGGGCCGAACGAACTGCGCGGGTCCAGCGGGCGCACGTTCTGGCATCTGGCGTTAGATGTTTTAAAAGAAC
Source organism: Elusimicrobiota bacterium (assembly GCA_041917295.1). Lineage (GTDB taxonomy): Bacteria > Elusimicrobiota > Elusimicrobia > FEN-1173 > FEN-1173 > JADKHR01. Next base: position 3,584 of record JAYRXX010000056.1, on the reverse strand, counting down.
CGATGTTTCTGTTGTTGGTGTCGTGCGGTGTTCTCTATTGGATGTTGGGCGATCGACAGGAAGCGCTTATCCTTTTGGGGTTCGTGTTTTTCATCATGATCATCACCGTTGCCCAAGATTGGAAAACCGAGCGGGCGTTATCGGCTTTGAGGGATCTGTCGAGCCCCCGGGCGGTGGTGGTGCGGGAGGGGACTCAACACCGCATTGCCGGGCGTGAGGTGGTGGTGGGCGACCTGTTGATCTTGTCGGAGGGAGACCGGGTTCCCGCCGATGCCCGGCTCTTAACCGCCAGCCATTTGGCGGTGGACGAATCTCTGCTCACCGGCGAATCGGCGCCGGTTCGCAAACAACCCTCGGAGGAAACCCATCCTGTCGCCCGGCCCGGGGGCGACGATTCGCCTTACGTTTACGCCAGCACCCTGGTGGTTCAAGGCCAGGGCGTGGCGCAGGTGATTGCCACCGGATCGCGCACCGAAGTGGGCAAAATCGGCTCGACCCTTAAATCCATTCAATCTGAAAACACCCCTCTCCAAAAAGAAACCAACGATTTGGTGCGAAGGTTGGCGTCGGGGGCGGCGGCGTTGTGTTTGTTGGTGGTGGTTGTGTATGGGCTCACCCGATCCGACTGGATGGGCGGCCTGCTGGCGGGATTAACTTTGGCCATGGCCATTTTGCCCAACGAGTTCCCCATGGTTCTGGTCATCTTTTTGTCCCTGGGCGCCTGGCGGCTGTCAAAAAAAAGGGTCCTCACCCGGCGCATGTCCGCCGTGGAAACCTTGGGCGCGGCCACTGTTCTGTGCGTAGATAAAACCGGCACCCTCACCCAAAACCAAATGGTTCTGCATACCCTTAGTAGCGGCAACGAAACCCATCGGCTGGGTGCGACAGCCGTTCCCGTCTTTTTTCAGGGATTGATCAACGCGGGTCTATTGGCCAGCCAGCCCAACCCGGTGGACCCCATGGAACAGGCCATCGCCGCGGTCCACCGGCCTGAAAACGGGTTTGCGTCCCGCTCCCATTCGTCCTGGAAACGGGTGCACGAATACCCCCTTTCCCGGGGATTGCAAGCCATGTCGAACCTGTGGGTTTCGACCGACGGAAAACAAGCGTTCGCGGCGGCCAAAGGCGCGCCGGAAGCCATTTTCGATCTGTGCCATTTGCCGCGATCGGAACAGGACCGCCTTACGTCCGTTCTAAACCGATTGTCGTCGGATGGCCTGCGGGTGTTGGGGGTAGCCACCGCGTCCCCCCCCGGGGACACGCGCCCGACCCACCAACACGATTTTGATTTTGAATTTCTTGGGCTGTTGGGCTTTTTGGATCCCGTTCGCCCGGGGGTGCCCGCGGCGGTGGCCGACGCCCAACGGGCCGGAATTCGGGTGGTCATGATCACCGGGGACCATCCCGGAACCGCCTTGAGCGTCGCGCGGGCGATTGGAATCTCTTCTTGCGACCGGGCCGTCACGGGCCCGGACCTGGAAAAAATGACCGACCTCCAACGGGTGGAAACCGCGGGCTCTGTGGACGTGTTCGCCCGGGTGGTCCCGGACCAAAAACTCCGGCTCGTTCAAGCGCTCAAAGCGCGAGGCGAGGTGGTGGTCATGACAGGCGACGGCGTTAACGACGCGCCCGCGCTCAAGGCCGCGCACATCGGTATTGCCATGGGCCAACGGGGGACCGACGTGGCCCGGGAAGCGGCCGACTTGGTGTTGCTGGACGACGATTTCGCGTCGTTGGTTGCCGGCGTGCGCATGGGACGACGCGTGTTCGACAATTTAAAGAAAGGGCTAGCCTACATTCTGGCGGTCCATATCCCCATCGCTGGCATGACCCTGGCTCCGGTGGCGCTGAACTGGCCGATGATTTTGCTTCCGATCCACATCGCGTTTCTTCACCTTATTATCGATCCGGCGGGCTCGGTGGTGTTTGAAGCCGAAAACGAAGAAAAGAATGTGATGGCGCGCCCTCCCCGCCGTCCCACAGACCCCTTGTTCGGCCGGTCGTTGTGGACATTGGCGTTGATTCAAGGCGGCGTTGTCACCGCGGTGGTGGTCGGGCTGTACGCCGCTGCGCTCTATCGAGGCCAACCGGCCGACGACGCGCGCGCCATCACATTTACCGCTCTCATCGTTGCCAACCTGGGACTAATTTTCATCAACCGATCTTGGAGTCATTCGGGAAGGAGCGCGTTGTCGTCGGGGAACACCGCGTTGTGGTGGGTCACGGGAGGCTCTCTGGTATTTTTGGGCCTGGTCTTGCAGGTTCCGTTATTGCGGGAGTTGTTCCAATTTTCAAAACTTCACCCCATTGACATTGCCGCCAGCCTGATCGCCGGGACCTTCAGCGTCCTTTGGTTTGAGATCTATAAAAAAAAGCGGGGCCCCGCTTGAAAATGGCGTCACCGATTCGCATCGGCGTTTCGTCTTGCCTGCTGGGCCAAAAGGTCCGCTACGACGGCGGTCATAAACGGGACAGTTTCATTGCGGACCTGTTGGCCCGGTTTGTGGAGTTTGTTCCGGTCTGCCCAGAAATAGAAATCGGCCTGGGCGCCCCCCGCGACAGCATCCACTTGGCGCAAAAGGATGGAACCATTCGACTGATGAACCCCAAAACGGGGCAAGACCTCACCGACAGCATGTCATCTTACGCCGACCGACGGCTCGACTTACTCAAAAAATTGTCGTTGTCGGGATTTATTTTAAAAAAAGATTCCCCCAGTTGCGGCATGGAACGGGTGCGCGTTCATCACGACGAAAAACCCCCCACGAAAGACGGCGTCGGTCTCTTTGCCGGATTTTTGTTAAACCGGTTCCCGACCCTGCCGGTGGAAGAAGACGGACGGTTAAACGATTCGCGTCTGCGGGAAAATTTCATTGAACGTGTTTTTGCCTACCACCGTCTGGAAGGATTTTTTGGCACAGCCTGGACCGTGGGCGGCCTGGTGCGGTTTCACACCGACGAAAAATTGTTACTGATGGCCCACGAACCCGCAGGATATCAGGAACTCGGCCGCCTGGTGGCGGGAGCCAAAGGCAAACCCACCGCCGTTTTTGCCAAAACATACCGAACCCGGTTCATGCAGGCCATGAAACACCTGGCCACGACCCGTCGCCACGCCAACGTGCTGAGCCACGCCGCCGGCTACTTTCGCGACGTCGCCACCCTCGAAGAAAGACGTGAACTCCTCTCGGTGATTAACGATTTCCAGCGCGAGCTAGTGCCCCTGATCGCGCCCATTGTCCTGCTAAGGACCTTCGTTCAAACCAAAGCAATCACCTACCTAACCAACCAAACCTATCTTTACCCCCACCCCAAAGAACTAATGCTCCGCAACCACGTCTAACCCCCTAGGGGGACGGAGTATATTTATTCACTAGCGTATAAAAATATCCATTTATCTCGAGTAGATGAATAATTATACTCCGTCCCCTTAGGGGGGTTCAGCGGTGATTCTTATTCGGATGCTTTGGGGGGTTTCGGTGCGGGATGTGGTGGGCATGTCCATGCGGATCCACAGCTTGCGGTCTTCCCCGGCGGGCACGTTTGTGCCTGTGGTGCTTCCGTCAATGCTGTAAATACTGCTG
>JAYRXX010000055.1:0-13242 GCA_041917295.1 Elusimicrobiota bacterium | reverse complement strand
TAACGTTGGTAGACAGCTTCGAGATATTCCATCTTTGATTTTAAGCTCGGCATGAGCCCTCCTCTTTGCAGAGGTAGGGTTACATTTTTAACCGCACAACACCCTTATTCAGGGTTACATTATAGGCCGCTCAATTCGGCAGATTGACTTTTTGTAACAAAAAGTATACACTTTTTGTTACAATTAAGAGGTGTAATGAATGGCTAAAAGCATTGAAAATATGATAGTTGTAAGGATTTGTGGAAATAAGAGGGGGTGTGTCTTTACACCCAGCTTTTTTTACGATTTGGGAAGTCGTACGGCGATAGCTCAATCTCTTTTTAGATTAGAAAAATCAGGGACCATACGGCGACTGACGAGGGGTCTTTACATTTATCCGATAAAACATCCGGATTTTGGCGATCTCCCACCCAATTATAACCGTGTTGCTGAAGCATTGGTTGGACGAGATAATTTGAAAATTCAGCCTTCCGGCGCGTATGCCGCCAATCTGTTGGGTTTAACTGAGCAAGTTCCAGCAAAGATTGTTTTCTTTACAGACGGTCCTAATCGGAAAGTACAAATCGGTAAACAAAAAATTGTTTTGAAAAGAACCACACCGAAAAATATGGCAACAGCCGGACGCATAAGTGGGTTGGTTATTCAGGCTCTACGCTATTTAAAACAAATAAACGTAGATCCGGATATAATCGCAAAGCTTGAGAGGCGATTGTCGAAAGAGGATAAAATGACGCTTATGAATGATATTCGTTATGCGCCTGTATGGATAGGAAATATCTTTAGAAAATTACAAGAGTGAGATACGGTGGATAAATTCTTATTCCTAAAAGAGGCAGATAAAAACGCCTATTATGAGGTTGTCTCGACTAAGCTGGGAATCACGCCTCAGCTCGTTGAAAAAGATTTCTGGGTGTGCTGGATACTTAAAGCTCTTTTTTTACTGCCCACCGCTGGACGATATTTGACGTTTAAAGGAGGGACGTCTCTTGCCAAGTGTTATAACGTTATTAAGCGATTTTCTGAGGATGTTGATGTTTCAATCGAAAGGACTTTTTTAGTAACCACAGAGTCTATTGAGCCCGAAAAGAAACAGGGCACCAAGGAAAATCAGCGCAGGCTGGATCGTTTGAAGCAGGCTTGCCAAGAAAAGATTATTGAGGTGATCATCCCCGAGCTGGAAAATAAAGTCGGCCTTGCTTTGTCTAATGTTGGAAAATGGGAGATACATCTGGATCCGGATGATCCGGATAATCAAACTATTTTATTTACGTACCCGAGCGTTATTGAAAATAGCGGTGGTGGATATGTTCGGCCCGTTGTGAAAATCGAACTCGGGGCGAGATCGGACCATTGGCCTGTTGAGGTTATGTTCGTTAAACCGTATGTTGATATCGCTTCCGGCAGGGTGTCTATTGAAGGCGCGCATGTGCGTGTTTTGGGTGCCGAAAGAACCTTTTGGGAAAAAGCGACAATATTGAATGCGCTAGGCTATGGCTCAAAATTACGCGCAAGAATGTCACGTCACTACTACGATGTGGCTGAGATGGTGGGTACTTCTATTTTCACCAAGGCCATTCAGAACATTGATTTATTGATAAAAGTCGCTGAACATAAAGCCTTATTTTTTAAAGACAGCAAGGCCCATTATGATTTAGCAAAGCCCGGCAGTCTGCGGTTGATGCCTCTACCTGAGAATCTTACTTTGCTAACCGATGACTATCGGCAAATGCAGGAAATGTTTTTTGAAGATCCGCCTTCATTCGCGAGCGTTTTGACGAAGTTAAAAACGGCGGAAGAAGAGATCAACAAGATCAAATATTGAACATCCGGTGGGGATCGAAGACTTTATCAGGAAGCTCAATAGGGTCATAAAGCCCATCCCGAGTGGGGGGATGTTGTAGAATAGTCTCCTTCCATGACCATTTTTCAGACGGTTCGCCAGGGAAGTATCAAGATTTGGTGTTTGGCCGGGTTGATGGGGTTTGGTCCCGTTGTTTTCGGTGCGCCCCCGTTGCCCGGTTTGGGCGACCATACGGGACGCCGAACCTGTTTTGTTAACCGAGCGGGGGCTGTGAGGTCGGCCTCGGCCCGTGTTGCTGGCGCACCGGTCATCCCGTTGCCAAGTTACCAAGTGCTTGTTCTCCGCGTTCAGTTTACCGATCGGGCGTTTCTTCCTTCCTCGGACCCGGGCGTTTTTTTTCAGCAGGTCCGCGAATATTATTCAGAAAATTCATTTGGGGCGTTTGAGCCCACATTCACGCTCAGTCCGGTTTTTTCATTGCCTCGGAATATGGCTTTTTATGGGGAAAATTGCGGGGAAGATATTGCCTGCCGTACGCACTTTCTGATTGATGCGTCGACTGAGGCGGCTACTCCGGCGATCGATTTCACCGATTACGACCAGATCATGATTTACCACGCGGGGTTTGGGGAAGAGTCCACCGGGACGTCGACAGACATTTGGTCGGTTTTTTATCCCGCCGCAGAACTTCCATCAAAGGCCCTTACTGTAGATGGGAAACCATTTGATGGGGCTATGATTGTCCCCGAACTGGAACGCAACGCCAGCGCCTTGGGCGTCATTTGCCATGAGTACGGCCACCAATTGGGTTTGCCGGACTTGTACGACACGTCTGTGCACGGCGGCCGCTCTACGGTGAGTGCTTGGGATTTGATGGATTACCCCTGGGTGGGAAATCCGATTGGGTCCAACCCGCCTCATTTGGGGGCGTGGAGTAAAAGGTTTCTGGGGTTGGGAACAACGGTTGTTACGGGGACCGGAACGGTGGTGTTGGATCCTATTGAACTTTCGCCCGGCCGAAGCTTTGAAATTCACCTGGATGGGTCGTCCGAATATTTTTTAATGGAATACCGGCTCGCTTCGGCCGGGTCCTACGACCGTTTTTTACCTCAACCGGCGGGCCTGGCCATTTGGCATGTGGACAACAACTTGGTGGATCCCGCCTCGGATGTGTTTAAAGATAACGAAGTCAACGTTCCCTCACGCAACGGCCATTATGGGGTCGATCTGGTTGAGGCGGACGGGATGGGGGGCGGGGTTGGGTCCAACGACGGATGGACGGACAGCCAAACCCTGTCGGCTCCGGCGTCCAATTGGTTTTCGGGGGCGGTGTCGTCGCTGGTGGTGGGATCCATATCCGGGGTTGGAAGCGGATCGGTAACAGCTCAGGTTCTTTTTTTGGGCGCTCAACCGACCCAGTCGGTGGCGCGGGCCTTTTCCTATCCCAACCCTGCCACGGGAATGGCCCGCCTGGGCGCGCCGTCGGGGACCTGGGCCACCTTTCACCTGCAGTTGTCCCGGCCGGTGGATCCGTCGCGCTTATCCGCTACGCTCTTTTCCGTCAATGGCCAACGGGTCGCCCAATTTCGGGGTTCCGAGTTTCTCTGGCGGGAAAATTTGTCCAAAGACAACGAGTGGGTGTTCGAGTTTGACTGGGACGGGCGAAATGAATTGGGCGAAGACGTGGCGTCGGGTGTTTACTACCTGTTGTTCAACGTGGACGGAGAAAGGGTGACGAAGGTCGTTGCCGTACAACGTTGATCAGCTAAGAGATCGCATGCGCCAGAACAGGACGGCTCCGATGAGGAGAAACAGGGTGTTGGCCATCCACGCACCCGCCAAGGGGGGGCACCAGGGTCTGAGCCCGACGGCGCGGCCCACCTGGAGCAACCCGAAATAGGCAAACGCCACACCCAACGCCACCGCCACGGCGCGCACTTTACCGGCCCGTTTGTTAAAAGAAAAAGGAATTCCGATAATTAAAATAATCAGGTTAGACCAGGGCATCGCGGTTTTCATGTAGCGTTCCACTTCAGCTTTGCGTGAGTCGACGCCCAGCATTTTCTGGCGTCGGATGTGCTGGCCCAATTCGCGCAGGTTCATTTCTTCCGGTTTGGCGTCTTTGGGAACCAGGTCTTCCGGTTTTTCCATTAAGTCGGTTTGAGTTTCTTTAAATGTTTTTTGACCGGCCAACTCGTTTCCGTTCTGAAAAAATCGTTCCGTGCCGTTAAACAGTTTCCATCCGGCCGGGGTCCACACACCCGCTTGGGCTGTCCATTGGCGGACCGGTCCGTCGAGCCCGATCCGATCAATCACCGCGTTTTCCATTTTTCCCTCGTTAACGTCCAGATAGCCGATGGAATAAAACACGTCGGATCCGGACGCGGTGATATTGGAAAAATTGGTTTCCCGTCGAACCGTGAGTTGTCGAATTTGAACGTCCCAAAGTGTTTTCACTTGCCGATTGGCCCAAGGCATCAGCGTTTCGCCCAGCCCCCATGTGAGAACGCTGAGCAAGACCCCCATGGCCAACAGGGGCGACACCACCCGCCATGGGTGGACGCCCCCCGCCATGGCCGCGGTGATTTCCATGTGCCGCGACATCTGTCCCAGCGAAAACAGCGCCGCTAACAAAGCCGCGATCGGAAACAGTTCCATACTCCGCACAGGCCAGAGGGCCAACAGGTATTGCGCCACCACCAGGCCGCCGGCTTTTCCGGCGATGATTTTGTCCAGCCGTTCCATCAGTTCCGCCATCAACACCAACACTGTCATCGCGAAATAGCTGAGCACCAGGGGCTTTAAAAACGACGTGAGAACGTATCGGTTTAGTTTTCTCATGTGGACAACCTACGACGAAATAGAACGAGCCCCGCCAGCGTGGCAACGGCGTTGGCCATCCACAACGCGGCGGGGGGAGGAATTTTCTCTTTTTCGGCCAAGTTCATACCCATCACCAAGAGAAGATAGTAAACAAACAAAACCCCCACGGCCGCGCTAAACCCCACCCCACGACCGCCCCGTTCCAGCGTCATTCCAAGGGGAACGCCCACCAACGCCAACGCCAGCGGAGCGAAAGCGATGGCATACCGCAAATGGTATTCCGATCGAATTTCGCCCGTGGGGGCTTGAAGAAGGGTTCGTTGTTGCATTTCGCGGCGCAGTTCCACCGACGTGTGTTCGCGCCAGTTGCGGCTACGGGCGTCGGGAGCGGTCATCAAAGGAACGGTGACCCCATACGTTTTGTAGGCAATGTGAAGAAAATCTTCGGCCGGATCCCGGGAAAAACGTTCGATTTGGCCGTTGAGCAGGGTCAGGTTCAACTGCCGGTCGTTCGAGTCCCATTTGCCGTTGGGGGCGTACACCCGTTCGGTGTAATCGGGGAACAACCGATAGAGCCAGACATTCTTCAAAAGTTTCTTGTCGCGAACCACTTCGCCCGCGTAAAGGCGGATGTTGCGCAGGGAAACAAACTGATTCGGTTCAATTTGGAGCGGGTCCATTTTTACGATTTGATGGTGGATAGAGCGAAACTGGCCCATGGCCCGGGGCGCCAGCTGGGTGTTAAACGGAACCAAGGCCACGGCGATCAACGCCGCCATCAAAAGAGGCGGCCATAAAATTTGTCGAAACGACAGGCCCGACGAGCGCAGAGCCAAAATTTCGTTGTCTTCCGACAGCCTACCGAACGTCAGCAAGCACGCCAACAACACCGACATGGGCACGCTCAGACTGAGCACCGTGGGCAAAAAAAGGGTAAAAATTTTGGCGGAGAGGGCCAGCGGCACGCCTTTGTTGACCAACAAGTCGATCAAGTCAAAAATTTTGTCCAACAGGAGCACGCCCGAAAACAGCGAGAGCCCAAAGAGAAAGGGGGGGATAAACTGAGTCAAAAGGTAGCGGGCGAGGATCACCCGAACATTATATTATTTCGGTTGATTTTTCGACGAACTGGGTGTATCCTTGGGAGACCATCTGGTCACAACGTTGCATAAAACAATTACATGAGAGCTGTCACGATGACAACCCGTTTCAGGACCTGTTCGATCGCATTACTGTTGATCGGTCTGGGTTTACCTTTTTTGTTCGGGAAGACCGCCGCCGCGAAAGAATATGGTTTGGCCGACGAGTCGATTCAAGAGGGGGCCTCCCTGTTTGATTTTGACCAGGGGGGGTGGAACCAGGCGCGGGAGGCGGTGGAAGCCGAGTCCCGTCCGTTGCCGCCTCCCTCCAAAGCCACCTTGCCCGTCGGCGCGCCGGTGGAAGCGCCTCCCGGGATCAGTGTGGATTTACCCTACGAATCAGGCCTTGTGATTTCCGGACGCAAATTGATTGCCCTCAAATTGTCCCAGACCCGGCGCAAAAGCGCAAAGCGGTCGGAAGATTTGGGCGTTCCCCAAAACCAAAATGAAATGGAAATGCGCCAGGAACTCCAGGTTCGTATCAAGGGAAAAGTGGGCCGCAAGGTCACAGTGAACGTGGACTTTGACGACACCAAAGACGATAAACGGGACATTTCGGTGATGTACCAAGGCGACCCGGGGGAGTTTGTTCAAGAAGCCGCGTTCGGCGACATCACGCTGTCATTGCCGGCCACCGAATTTGTGTCGTTTTCCAAACAGTTGTTTGGTGTTCGGACAAAACTGCAATACAAAAACGCCACCCTGATGGCCATCGGGAGCCGCACCAAGGGGACAACGGAAACCAAACGGTTCAACGGCGCCACAAAATTCGAGCGGCGCGTGATTGCGGGCCACCGTTACGCCTCCCGGCAATATTATTCCGTGGCGTTTACCACGCGGCCGATCGTGGCCGGATCGGAAATCGTCTGGCGCGACGACGGCGACGCGACCAACAACAACAAAACACCGATAACGGAAAACAAAAGCACCATTGATTTTGATACTCGTTCGGAAGCATCCCCCGCTGTGTCGAATGGGATGTTCGATAAATTGAAGGCCGGGGATGATTACACGTTTGATTCGGTTCGGGGCATTCTGTATTTCAAACGGATGGTGGACTCCAAGGCGGTCATTGCCGTCGACTATGTATTTTCTGACAATGCCGAGCGCTTGAGCGATCTCACTCCCGCCAAGGAGGTGGCTCTGGTCAAAACGTCTTTTGACACGCCGCTCACGTCGACCTCCACGGCCACGGCTCACCGTCGGGAAATAAAAACGTTCTATTCATTCGGAAATATCCGTTTGATTCGCGACAATGGAAACGGGAATTTTATTTTAAGAACCATTGACACCAATCAGGAACAAAAAGTCCTCTTGGTCAAACCCACAGGGGAAGATCTGGTGTACCGTTCGTCCACCTCAATGACGGGGGAACGGTCCACCCTGGAAGTGGATTTTGAACAAGGACTTTTTAACGTTTTATTTTCGACCGGTACGTTTGACCCGGATAATTATTTGCGGGTGGACAGCCCCGCTCTTTATGACCCGACGCCAACGTCCGACTTTAGTTTTTTAACGGAATACCGGTATCGATTGCGGGATTTCCAGTTGAGGCCCAACATCGTGTTCGGGAGCGAACGGGTGACCGTCAACGGCCGATTGATGCGCAGTGAAATCGATTATTTCCTCGATCCCATTAGCGGTCTCCTCCAGTTTTTTAATGACAACGAGCTGGACGAAAACAGCCAGATCGAGGTCACTTACGATTACGCTCCGTTTGGCGGGCAGTTGGGTCAAACCCTGGTCGGGACCCGGGCCGAGTTGGCAGTTGTTCCGGGGCGGTTTCAGTTGGGGTCAACCTTTTTGTATACCTTCGCTCCCAAAACGTCCGTGGTTCCCGACGTGCGATCCACGCCGTCGAGCTTGATGGTCTTGGAAGCAGACGGGCGGCTGACCGACGTGAACGTTCCATTGACAAATCTCAAGCTGTCCCTGTCGGGGGAGGCGGCCCAGTCCCGGGAAAACCCCAATTTATACGGGAAAGCCCTGGTGGAATCCATGGAAGGCGTGGCCAAGGAAGACGCCATGATCATGGACTCGGACTTTTGGCCTTTGGGCGCTAATCCTCTCGGGGCATCCCTGGACCCCCTCGCCGTGTCGGCGACAGAGTTTGACATGGCCTTGCAAGACATTGTGGGCCCCAACGCCAATGTCAAGGAGAATGAAAAAGTGCGCGTGATGGAAGTGTCCCTTAATGGCACCCACTTCGCTTCGGGGGCCGAGGTGTCTTTGCTTCAGGTTCTTCCCAACGGGGGCAACCGGGATTTTTCGGAGAAAACGTATCTGGAAATGTGGGTGGACGCTTCGGGTATCGACGGTACAACGGTGGATATGTCGGTCTATGCCGGTGTGTTTAACGAAGATGCGGACAACAATGACGTTGAAGATTCTGAAGACATTAACTTAGACGGAACCTTAAATGTCGGGGAAGACGTGGGATACCCCTTTCACTCATCGACAGGAGATGTGCTTTTGCGTACGGGGGCCGATAACGGCCGAATTGACCGCGAAAACGCCAACGGAGGCACTTTTCACACCAGTGATAAATCCGGCACCACTCCGTTGGTAAAATTCTCGGACATACTGTTGGACCCCACTTCCGCGTCTGTCTTGGATCGGAACGGAAACTTGACGTCGGTGGCGGGGGCTGGGTGGCGGTTCATACGCGTTCCATTGGATTTAATCGGGAGTTTGGATTATACCGCCGTTGAACATGTGCGTTTGACATTCAAAGGGTTATCGGGTTACGCCGGCGCGCCGGCCAAGATCCGAATCGCCAAAATCGCGTTCGTTGGAAACACGTGGGAAAAACCCGTGGAGGCGGGGTCCACAGGAGTTGATTTGACTGTGGGAGCCGTCAACAATCTGGACAACCCCGACTATGAATCGCTTATCGGCAACAGCGCGTACAAGGACCTCTACGGTGATTCGGCCGACAATCGTTCTCGGGAACAAGCGTTGTTGTTGGATTACACGCTTCCCGTGGGATCAACAGTGACAACGCGGTCGGTGTACGGAACCCCTCGGGATTTGTCCCACCACAAAACCGTAAACTTTTTTATTAACCGGCGGCCCGGAACCGGTCTGGGTGAAACGCTCATGGTCCAAATGGGGTCGGAAACGGACTATTTTCAATACACCCGGCCCATTAACAGCGATGTGGAAGGATGGGTGATGGAATCCCTCCGTCTAGCCGACCGCAACAACGACGGCACGCCGGAAACCCTGGAATCCGATGTGGTCGGTTCTTCCATCACGGTGGTGGGGTCGCCCAACCTGGCCCGCATCGGCCAATTTAAAATCGGGTTGATCAATAGCACATTAGCGGAAATTAAGGGTGTGATGTGGGTCAACGAAATCCATGTGTCCGGGGCGCGCACCCGGGTGGGCAACGCCCGTCGTTTTTCTCTCGATGGACAGTGGGACCGATGGGGCACCTTTGGCGGGTCGTTTCGGCGGGTGGACCGCAACTTCCAAACGCTTACCAGCCCCGTGGTCAACCAAGACCGCGAGGAGGTTTCCGGATACGGAAGTTTGAGCCGTTTAAAAGTCATGCCCTTATCCGGAAAAATCAGCCGGTCCAAAACGATCACGCCCGCGGTTCTTCAAACCGGTCAATCTCAGTTGGTCTCCTTGCTTTCGGAAGGGCGGGAAGAAACCGTGGCCGCTCGAGGTGACGGGCAGTTCCTGTTGTCGGCTCTTTCACCGTCCCTGCCCGCGTTTAGCTACAGCGGTGAACGATCGATTGCTGAGTCCACCACCAACCAGGACCGTCGGGACCGAACCCTCTATTCCGGATCCATGGATTACACGTTACCCGGCCGGTTGGACATTGTGCCCGGCAAGAAATTGACGTTCCGTCCCTTGCCCGACACGGTCTTTGTGAAATACACCCGAACCCTGTTCACCCTCTCGTATTTTCCGGAACGCAAGGATGAACAGTTGGCCATTTCTACTGACCCGGTGGCCCAACGAAACGCCGTGTTCGCCAACACCCGGGTGGACGAACAAAGCGACGAGTGGACCGGCCGAATGGGGTTCTCTCCCTGGGACGGCCTGGTTTTGACGCCCAACTATTCCCAGCGGCGGGTGGGGGAACAACGAAACTTTTCTGAGGAAGAATTGGCCGCGAACCCCGGTTTTTCGTCCGCGGTGGCCTACGACAAATCGTTTTCCCAAACCCGGGGGTTGGCGGGGTCCTGGCGAATTTTTTCGTGGTTGGAGCCGCGGATGACCTGGTCTCAGACAGGCACCGAAACCAACGGGTTGCCCACAGCCTCGTCGACCACGGCCGTCAATCAAAAAACATTGGACCGCACTGCGTCAGGCGATTTGTTCCTCAGTTTGGCGCCCCGGGACCTGTTTCCGAAACTGAAGTTGTTTAAGTCGTTGAACATGGACGGCAGTTTCCGCGTGGAATCGTCCGACAACTATTCCGGAGTTCCAAAAGATTTTTCCGACTGGCGCCGTCCGGAACTCTTTAAAGTGGCCAAAGTGAATCGGCGCGACGGGAGCAAAATGTTTGGCCTTTTATCGCCTTTGGAATTCGATGACGCTTCCGTTCGTCGGACACAGCAAACCGCCCGCAACACCTTGCGCTACACGTTAAACTGGTCGCCCTTGGATTGGCTTAAGATGCCCTACCGCGTTGAGCCTTTCAAAACTCTTAATTTCAACAACACGTTGACGGTGACAAACGAGCACTCGGAAAACACCCTCACGGCCCGCGACGTGGTGACCCAAAGCTGGCCCGACATGATTGTGACCTTGCGCGACAGCGAGAAAATGTTGTTTTTGGAACGGTGGATGTCAGGAAGCCAGGCGAACATTCGGTATTCCTTGAAGAAAACGGAAACGTTTAAAGAAGACCGGTCCCGAACGCAAACGAAAGGGTTGGACTATCGGTTTGCGTTGTTTACAAAGTACGACGTATTTTACAGCCTGTCCTTGACGGGAGGTGAAAGCCAAGACGCGCGCACCGGCCTGTTGAAATCCACCGTGGACAATTCCAACCAATCTCTCCAGGTGGGAACGAAATGGGGCAGTTGGCGTTTAACCCCCGGCGGGTCCATGCGATCGGATGTGTCCCAAGACGGCACCGGGCGCTACCTCCAGGATTTGCAGGTTCAATCGGCGTCGATTTTGGGGCGGTTCGACAAATCGTATCCCCGGGGATTCCGGTTTCCGTTTACAAAGAGAGTGTTCAGCAACGTGAACCGTTTGACGTTGGACGCCAAACTGGCGTTTGACCGACGTATTTCAAGCCTCAACTACGAGCGGGACAACACCGACACCTACACCGGCGAGGCCACCGGGGAATGGGAAATTTCAAAAAACTTCCGGTTGTCGTTCGGCGGCAAGTTGGGGCTGGTCAATAACCGGGCCCGAAAGGAAGACGGGTTGATGACAGTCGAATTAAACAGCCAACTCGTGATCCAGTTCTAACTTATGACCTGATAACGCCCCGAGCTCGACGGAACACGTTCCCCCATGAATCCCTCATCCGGCCCTCCGGGGTCCTTCGGACCCGGGGCCTCTTCGGCCCGTCGCAACCGCCTTTTGTCCGACCGGCTGAGTCGGACAAAAGCCTGTGCGGCAGAGCCGCCCGTGGAATGTGCCATTCACGGCACATTCCACCCACTGGCAGGCGCGACCCTTCCCCCAAGAGGGGAAGGAAACCAAGGGTTTTCCCTCTCCTCTTGGGAGGCCCCTCACAGAGATCGGGGCCCCTGGGGCGATCTCTCCCACGAGACATTTCCGCTAGCGCGGTCAGCAGAGCCGCTGAAGCGAGGGTAGGGTGAGGGAAAAAGTTAAGTGAGCTTTTGGGTTATAATGGGTCCAATATGAAGGCGTTGGCACGCGATGCGGCGATAAATGTGTTCCGATGGTTGTTTCCTCGGGCGTGTTGGGGTTGCGAGGGCGACCTTCGGGCGGATGAGCAAGGTCTGTGCGGGTGTTGTATAAACCGTGTGGTTCGATGGCGGGGGTTGTCTTGCCGAATATGCGGCGTGCCGTTGCCCGACGGGGGCGCCCGGTGTTGGGTCTGTCGTCGACGGAGACGGTCGTTTCGGTTTTGCCGGAGCGCGGGTTTGTTTGAAGGGGTCCTGCGCCGGGCCGTTTTGGCGTTAAAATACGGCCACCGAGACGATTTGGCCCCCGCCCTGTGTGTCCCCCTGATTCGAGTGTTCAAAGAACGGGCTGAACTTCAAAATAACCAGTGCGTAATTCCTGTTCCGCTCCATTTCCTTAAACGGCACGGGCGGGGCTTTAACCAGGCTGAACTTCTGGGCCGGGGTTTGGCCGAAGGGGTGGGGGTTCCTCTCGTGTCTGGCGTTTTGGTTCGCCGTCGGTGGACCTGGGCCCAAGCCCGGTTGGGACGCGATCAAAGAAAAACCAACGTGGCGGGGGCGTTTGCTGTTCGAACTCCGGATGTCATTCGAGGGAAACGAATTTTGCTGGTGGACGATGTGTGCACAACAGGAGCAACGCTGGAATCCTGCGCCGAAGCCCTGAAACAGGCCGGCGCCCGTTCGGTGGACGCTTTAACTTTGGCCAGGGACTACACAGGCCTCCGGCCGGATTTCCAATAGAACAATTAGCGAAGAAAACTGTTCGGCGCGGTCAGGCGTTCAAGTCCCCGAATGCTTTTTCCGTTGTTCGTCGAAATTTTGTGAGGTGTGTTTTATGAAAAAATCAGCATTGGTCCTTCTTATTGCTTCTTTTGGTCTTGTGTCATGCCACAACCGATATGTTTCTACAATAGTGAGCACTGAATATTCGGCGAAAGTTAACAAAACGGTTTATACGGTGGTGCCTTTTGGCACTGTCGGTATCCCGGGTGAATGGACAAAAATGCATTACGACAGTGTGAGTAAACAGCAATTTTTTATGCACAAGGCAGAAGATGTTAAATTGGGCATTGCGTTTGGTCCGCTAGAAGGGCTCCCTGGTAGGAAAGTAGGAGAAAGTACTTTTGACTCCCTTAAAAATTTCTACATGTGGGATGCGGACTATCTTGCGGAAAAATGGCATGGCACTCATCAAATTTTGAAGATTGACATAGACCGGGGATTTCTAGTTTGGGAACTAAAAAGCAAGAAGATAGATGAAACTTTTCTTTTTGGAAGCAAAGGACAAACTGTATCCGCCTTCGTAATCTCTTCCCCGGTTTGGAAAAAAACAAAGAAGATTGAATTTTTGGAAGAGCTTTATTTGGGTCGCGACTAAAGTCGATCAAGCGAATTTTGGCTAACTAATCATTACACCGGACACGGGCCTTCGGCCCGCGTCTAGTGCTTCTGCGTCAGAATGAGGGGGCATGGCATTTTTCTTTGGTCTTATGTTCAGCGTGCGCGGGGGGGGACTTGCCTTCCAGGTTCACGGCTTTCCTACCCCCGCCGTGAACCTTCCAGGCCGGCCTGACCGCTGACGGGCCCGCTCGGCGGGCCCTTTTCCTCCCGTAAGGTCGGCGCGGTCAGG
>JAYRXX010000054.1:0-1190 GCA_041917295.1 Elusimicrobiota bacterium | reverse complement strand
CGCCTGTCCGCTGGCCAACAAATCCAAATCCCCATCGTTATCAAAGTCCCCCCAGGCCACACCGCCGTATCTCAACCCGTTATTAGCTCCGTCCACCTCGATTTGACCGCTGTCGAACCATTGGAAATCCGTTGCCACATAGGCGGATGTCGTATTGGATATGCTCGACCAGTTGGGAACTTCGTCCCCGGTCCACAAAACGAAGTAATAGGTCAGTCCCCCGGTCAGACCCGTGATCAGTTTGCTTTGAGAGCTACCAGGAATCTGCGTGGTCGTGGCGATTGTGACCGTCGTGGCATTAGTCGGGGTGGTGCTGGTGCTCCAGGTGGGGGTGTAAGTGGCATACTGGATCCGGTATGTCCCGGTGACGTTGCCGTTCATGCCGTCGTCTCCGGCGCTGTTCCAGGTGAGCAACACTTCCCCGTCCGTGGCCGTGGACGCGGCCGCCAACGTGCTCGTGCTGGGCGGCGCGGCGGAATACATGGTCCCTCCGCTCGACCAGCTCGACTCCGCCAGGGCAGAGTCGACTGTTTTCACCCGGTAGTAATACGTGGTGTCCGTGCGCAATCCGTAGCTTGCCGTGGTCTGGGCGTTCCAGGGGTCCGTTGATTTCATCACAACGCCGTAGTAAGTGTTGCTGTTAAAAATCTTGGGCGGTTTCAAATAACTTCCCATGCGAGGCGTCGCCCCCATCTGGCCCGGGAATATGACCGACGCAAAGTTCGACACGGTCGATATTTGGATGTCGTAGGTCAGCACGTTCTCTGGCGTGGCGCCGGTGCCGCTGTCGGTGCCCGCGTTCCAGGTCATACTCGCTACGCTGACTCCGCTGGCGTCGAACGTGAATCCGCCCGTTAACGTTGTCGGTGCGGTGGGGGTGGTGTTCGTCTGCTTTAAATCATGTTTGTTCTTATACACCCGCAAATTGTTGCTACCGCAGATCAGCACGTCCAAATCCCCGTCCGTGTCGTAATCGCCCCAATGGGCTTCCCCGTTTTCCAGACCCCCGTTCAATCCGTCCACTTCAATTTGCGCCGCGTCGATGGTTCCGTTGCCGTTGTTTTGATACACCCTCAACTGGCTATACCCCACATTGGATCCGTGGGTCAAAATGTCCAAGTCTCCGTCGTTGTCAAAATCCCCCCAATCCACCACCCCCAGGTTTAACCCATTCCCCGACCCGTCCACCT
>JAYRXX010000053.1:0-52759 GCA_041917295.1 Elusimicrobiota bacterium | reverse complement strand
GTCGGCTAGCGCCTCCCTCTTCCAGGCCTGGGTTTTCCCTGACGGGCCCGCCCGGCGGGCCCTTTTCCTCCCCAGGGTCGGCGGGAAAACCCGTTCGATTCCCTTCCCCCGCGCAACATATACGGCCGACAAAGTCGGCCATGAAATAATGGAGCGGGTGAAGGGAATCGAACCCTCGTGTGCAGCTTGGAAGGCTGCCGTTCTACCATTGAACTACACCCGCCCAAATAGGGTATAAATGGGACCGCCCCGATTCTACCACGCCCCGACACGATAATAAATAGGGGACGTTCTTGAGTTAATAAGTTAACGATCGATTCTGCCGTCAGAAGACAACGGAAAACAATTGTTCCAACAGCCAAAGAATTACCGCCGCGGCGGAAATGCAAAAAATCCAAAAAAGCCGAAACGATTTAAAATAAGGTTTCCAGGCGTCATACACGCGATGGGTGACGTTGACGTTTAATTCCGGCGGCGTCCACCGCCGACAGACCCCCTGGGCCGCGAGGGCAAAAAGCCACGAAGCCCACCAAGTTCCTGGCACCGCGCCCATTTGCGACGCGGCGTACAGGGCGATCCCGGCCCCGCCAAAATGGGTTAAAACGGATAAGGGCACAACTTTGCGGGTTCGAATCACTTCCGCCAACCAAAGGGGAATCCCAAACAGCAACCAGGGGAGAGCCAAAAACACAAGAAACGGTTGATTGAAAAAAAGCCCCGCCGCCAAAACAATGTTGGACAAATGACACATCCACAACGCGTCGCCCCACCGGCCCGCCCTGTAATGGCGGACGGCAATCCCCACAAAAAAGAGCAACGGAAAGAGGCTGAGGATTTTCATCTCAACGAGGGACGGATTCCCGCCGGCCGGGATTCCCAGGAAGACCACCGTCGAAAGCGTTTTGAACGGAATCTTCCCTCCCTTGCCGGAACAAAGAAACGGTTGATTGAATTTTTCGAACAGATTCCGTGCCGGAATCAGTCACTGTTTTTTTGCATCGGGCCAGGTTCGTTTCAGGTAACCGGATCGGCCGGAACCCTCTTTGTATCGGTTGTAACGAAACGGCTGTTTTTTAAAATAGTCCTGATGATCCTCTTCCGCCAAATAGAAAACCCCCGCCGGAACAATCTCCGTCACAATCCCCCCTGAAAACTTTCCGGAATCCGACAGCTTTTTCTTCGACGCCAAGGCCGCCTTTTTTTGATCTTCCGAATGGTAAAAAATAGCGGTGCGGTATTGGGTTCCCTGGTCGGCAAACTGGGCGTTTTCGGTGGTGGGATCGATGTTGCGCCAAAAGATGTCCAGCAGTTCTTCGTAACGGATTTGGGCCGGATCAAACGTTACTTGAACGGCTTCAGCGTGGCCGGTATCCCCGGTGCACACCTGTTCGTAGGTCGGGTTCACCGTGGACCCGCCGATATAGCCGGCCACCACGTCCAAAACGCCCTTTTGCCCTTCAAAGGGCGGTTCCATGCACCAAAAACAGCCGCCCGCGAACGTGGCCAACTCTTTTTTCTCAGATGCGTTAACAGAGGCTACCATAAACCCTCCAGCGAACAAAAACCCGACCCCAAGAACGAACCCGATCAATCGTTTAATGCAACTGCCCAGTTCCCTCATCCGCTCCTTCGGAGCACCTTCGAACCAGCGGCTCTGCCGCCCCAGGTGACCGGAGCTCTGCGACGGTCCCCCCAAGAGGGGAAGGAAAACAAAGAATTTCCCTCTCCCCTTGGGAGAGGATGTCCCGAAGGGACAGGTGAGGGATTTAAGGCCGTTGATTCTGTGTCTCAGGCGGAGGCCTTTTTACGGGGCGCCTTTTTTTCTTGTTTCACCTCGGGGGTCCGATCTTCGATCTTGGTTGGAAGGCCAATTTTGTCCAGAAGCGCAATAAACGGGTCCGGATTCAGTTCTTCCACGTTGACCATGGTTTTGGGGTTCCAAACGCCCTTGGCCACCAGGATGGCCGCGGCCACGGGCGGCACGCCGGCCGTGTAAGAAATGGCCTGCGACTCGACTTCTTTGTAACACGCCGCGTGATCGCAGGTGTTGTAAATAAAAAGTTCCTTGTGTTTCCCCCCCTTTTCTCCCTTCACCAAGTTCCCGATGCAGGTATGGCCCGTGTAACCCGGGGCCAACGAAGCGGGGTCCGGCAACACGGCTTTCAACACTTTCAACGGAACCACCTCCACGCCCTCGGCGGTTTTCACGGGCACTTCGGACAACATACCGATATTTTTCAACACATTAAACACGTTCAAGTAGTGATCCCCAAACCCCATCCAAAAGCGGATCGAGTTGGCGTCGATGTTTTTGTAAAGGGAATGCAACTCGTCGTGCCCGTTCAAGTAGACGGGCCGTTCGCCCACCACGGGAAACTTGTACATCCATTTTTCCGTGTGAACCGGCGAACACACCCACTTGCGGTCGATCCAGGCCCAGACTTTTTTAAATTCCCGGAAATTGATTTCCGGGTCAAAGTTGGTGGCGAAATATTTCCCGTGGCTCCCCGCGTTGACGTCCAAAATGTCGATTGTGTCGACGGTATCGAAGTGATGTTTCACCGCCAATGCGCACCAGGCGTTCACCACGCCCGGGTCAAACCCCACGCCCAAAATGGCGTTGACCCCCTTTTTTTTGCACCGATCGCGCCGTTTCCATTCGTAGTTGGCGTACCAGGGCGGGTCCTCGCAAACTTTGGTGGGATCTTCGTGAATGGCGGTGTCCATGTAGGTCACGCGGGCGTTCAAGCAGGCTTCCAAAACCGACATGTTCACGTAGGCCTGCCCCAAATTAATCACGATCTCCGATTGGGTGTCTTCGATGAGGTTGGTGGTCGCGGTCACGTCGAGGGCGTCGATGGGCCGGGAATAAATCCGCCGTGAGGAATCTTTAATATTTTTTTTCCGGTGAATGCTTTCGATAATTTTGTCGCATTTGTCGACGGTTCGCGACGCAATGCAGATGTCTCCCAACACGTCGTTGTTTTGGGCGCACTTGTGCGCCGCCACATGTCCCACGGCTCCGGCCCCGATGATAAGAACGTTCTTTTTCAATTTTTTCTCCTAAGAGAGAGATGCGACGTAATCGTCGTAAGAAAACTGTTTCACCACGTCCACTCGGCCGTCGAGCCGACGAACTACGATGGCGGGCATGGCCACGCCGTTGAACCAATTTTTTTTCACCATCGTATAGCCCGCCGCGTCGGCAAAGGCCACACGGTCGCCCACGTTCAGTTTTTCGGGAAACGAATAAGTCCCAAACACGTCCCCCGCCAAACAAGTTCGTCCCGCCACCATCACCGTGTGGGGCCCCGCGGGAACCGGCTCTATTTTAGCAGACGTGTTGTAGATCAACAAATCCAACATGTGGGTTTCCACCGCGGCGTCCACGATGGCCACGTCCATGCCGTTGTTCACAACGTCCAACACGCTGGTCACCAAAAATCCGGTCCGCGTAATGGCCGTTTCTCCCGGCTCCAAATACACTTGAACGTCAAACCGCCGAGAAAACTCTTTCAATTTGGAAGCGAACGCCTCCAAGGGATATCCGTCTTTCGTAAAATAAATTCCCCCTCCCAAACTGACCCAATCGAGTTTTTCCAAGAGCGGCGCAAATTTGTCGGCGATGTGATCAACGATGCGCGAAAAACTGGCGAAATCGTCGTTCTCGCAATTGCAGTGAAACATGGCCCCGGACAAAGAGGAGGCGAAAGGAAGGATGGCCTCCAAACGGGATTCCCCAAGCCGCGAATGGGGCCGTGCCGGATTAGCCAAATCGAAATGGGAATGACTAACCCCCGGGTTTATCCGAATTCCCACCGGCAATCCTTTAACCGCCGGCAGAAACCGCTCCAACTGAGACACAGAGTTAAAGATTATCTTTGTGGCCAGCGGCCGAACGGCCGCGATTTCGGTGGGGGACCAGGCGACGCTGTAGGCGTGAACTTCTTTGCCGAACTTTTCGGCGCCCAACCGCGCTTCGTAAAGGGAACTGGACGTGGTGCCATCCATGTATTGTTTCATGAGGTCGAACACCGACCAGGTGGAAAAGCATTTCAGGGCCAACACCGACTTTGCGCCGGAGAGGTCCCGCACCCGCCGAATCTTTTCCAAATTGCGCACCAGCCGCGCCTCGTCGATGAGATAATAGGGAGTCGAAACCCCTTTCACCTCGCCCGCGATGTCCAAAATAGGTTTTTCGATGGTCATGGAATCCTCAATTGTAAATCAATTCCGAAACGTATCCAAACGAACTGTTTCGATGGAGTTGGTGGGCACCCACCCTTTCAACCCTTTGGCCGGGACGCCGATTTGGACCCAGTCGTTGAGGGTATCCAACAGAACCACCCGGTGTCCTTCCGGAGCCACAAACCCCACCTGTTCTTGGGCGCTGGGACCTGTGCGGGCTTCGGCGCGGGCATCCACAACCACCGCGTAAGACACCGACGCGTGCCGCTGGGCCGCCACGGCCGCGGCAAACACACCCACCCACAAAAGGCCCAAGGCCCACCGTCCCCACCAAATCCATTCCTCTTCCCGGTAAAGCCCCACCGCCAACAAACCAAAAAACAAAACATTGACGGCGGTGGCGGCGGCCCACACCGCTCCGGACAAACTCCCCAGGCCGTCCCCGGCGGTTTCAGTTTCTCCCACCCGTTCACGAACCAGGTCGCGGTTAAACCGCGCGTCCTCGTCGCGCGGAGCCGCGTCGAGGGCCCGCTCATACCACAACCGGGCGCGGCCCATTTGGCCCAACCGGTAATAGACGTTCCCCAAATTGTAATAAAGAGCCGCCCCGCCGCGCCCTTCGGCAACCAGCGCCTCGTAATGGCCTTGAGCGGTTTTGTAATCGCCGGCTTGATACGCGGCGTTGCCCAACTCAAATAGGTCGGCTCCCCGCACGACGGCCGAAAAAATAACGAACCAACCCACCATCAGCGCCCGTTTCATCGTTTTTCCACGCCCCGAATCCATTGGGCCAACCGGTCCGCCAAAACGACGGCGTTTTCCGACAACGCGGAAGAATAACGCGACCGATCGAACTCCTCCCACAAGTCATTGCTCTCTTTCAATAACGCGGCCGAATGGCCGCGGGCCGACAGAATGGAAACGATCCGTTCCGACGTCAAACTTTGGGGATTGGCCGCGACAACGGCGGCGGCGTAGTCCAAGAAAATTCGGTGAAGCATTTCCACCGAGGGAGACCCCCGGGCTTTTTCCCGTTTGATCGCGCCCAAGGCTTTCCGCGCGGCCGATGGGGACAACCGTTTAAGCCCCGCGGACCCAAACGCCCGCCCCGCCCACAACAAAACGAACAACACCGCCGGCACCGCTTGCGCGTAAGGAAACCACGGCCGTTCTTGAACAGGCGGATTTTGAGAGCGCAGGGTTCCGCGGGTTTTGATGAATCGGATGTCCCGCCCGATTTCTTTCAGCCCCTCCGGGGCGGTCACGTAAGACACCCCCGTGGTTCCCCCCCCGGCGGTGTCCGCCGGCGATACGGAAAGTGAAAGGGGTTTGGTGGTCACGGTTTTAAAGGCGTTTAAGCCGGGATCAAAATAGGAAAGGGGGATGGACGGAAACGACAAGGTTCCCGACACTTCGGGTTTCAGGACGGTCGTGAACACTTTGGACCCGCGCAACCGCCCGTCTTTTTTTTCGATGTTGAGGCTGGAAAGCGTCTCGTAAGTTTTGAACTCGCTGACGTCCGGCAAAGGCGGGGCCGACAAAGACTTGATGTTGCCCTCTCCCGAGACGGTGACGGTGAGCGTCACGGGTTCGTGCACGCGGGCGCTTTTTTTATCGAAGGAAGCGCTGATCTGGTATCGGCCCACGTCGCCGCGAAACGACGCCGGCCGCCCCTCGCTGGGCACCGGTCGAACGGTAACCGTGATGGGATCACTGCGCAGGGTCACGGTTTTGCCCCGGTTAAAAAATTGTTGAAAAAATTGGTCCCCAAACGGATCTTGAAAATCCTGCACGTTGCAGTCCAACGACGCCGGTCCGATGGTGAACTTGCCGGAACTGGTTGGGAACAACGCCGTGTTCAGTTCCACCACTTGGTAACGAAGCCCGTCGACGGTGGACACATACGACTTTTGCGGAGGCAAATCTTCGCTCAAAAAGCCCGTGGTGTCCGGTGGATGGTAGCTGGGTTGGGACAACAACGGCGCTCGGCTGTAAAATTTAAACGTCAAGGTCCGCTGTTCCCCCACCACGCCGCTGTTTTTGTCGAGGGACGTGGTCACAAACAGGTTCCGCCCGGCGCGGGCCGCGCGCGCCGATCGATCGCCCGCCGACGGCGCGGTCACCGCGGCGGTTCCCGGCAAAACTTTTACCGCAATGGGCGCGGTGGTCAGGGTTTTTCCGTCCACGACCATGGAGATGGCCGGGATCACGTGGTCCCCCGGCGATTGGGGAGCTAAGGCAAACGAATAGGTGACCTGGCTGGTCACGGTGCCGTTAACGTAACTGATGTTTTGGCTCTGACCCGCGAACGTGGCGCGAAACCCGGGCAAGTCGCTCAGCGCGGGCTGGGACGCGTTCACCCGCCCCCCCGCCAAGGTCAGTTGAAGCGTAAGCGTGTCGTTCATGGACAACGTGGTGCGATCCACCTCCGCCGTCAAGGTAAAATCCGCCGCTTGGCATAACGGGGCAACAGCCGCCATAACGGCAGCCGTTATCACAACCCCTTTCCCCCATCGCCCCAACAACGACATCATCCCCATCACCTCACGCCCCCGTGTCGAATCCTTATTAATCGCCTTTGATAACTACGCAGGTCCCTCACCCTGCCCTCTCCCGAGAGGAGAGGGAAATTCATTGTTTTCCTTCCCCTCTTGGGGGAAGGCCCTTCGGGCCCGGGGCCTATTCGGCCCGTTGCAAACGTGTGCCACTGGCACACGCAACCCCCGAAGGGGCGGATGAGGGATTTGAGCGGTTACCCCTATTCTACCAATCCTCGCCCGCGGGCGGTTCTTGTTTTTTCTTCCCCGCCTTTTCCTGGGCATTTTTTTCTTCCTGCGCCATGGCTTCCAACAACCGTTGCGCGTCTTCTTTCGACATCTCGCCGGGTTTCGGCTGTTTTTTATCTTCTTTGGGTTGACCCGGCTGTTTTTGCTGATCCTTTTGCATCTTGTCCAATTTTTTCGCCATTTCCAAATTGTGTTTGGCGTCCGGATCCGACGGCGTGAGACGGAGGGCCTCTTTGTATTTTTTTATGGCCTCTTCCAATTTGCCTTGACGGTAATAGGCGTTGCCCGCGTTGTAAAGGGCGGCCGACTTGGTGGGCGGATGGGTCACCGCGGCGGCGGTTTTTTCGTATGCTTCGGCCGCGGCCGCGTAACTTTGTTCGATGTAAAGGGCGTGGGCCAAATTAAATTGGGCTTCGGGGTTCCCGGGACTTTTCTGAACCAACGGCGCCAACTCGCTCGACCGCGGGTACCGCCCCAACGCCTGCGCCTGGCCGGAAATGAACGCAATCATCACCCCCACTCCCGCCAACAAACGTCCCCCCCGCGCTCCGCGCAACAACCCACGCCAGTGTCCGCGCACTTCCGGCCAAAGAAATTCAAACAACAGCAGAAGGATCGCCAACCCCAAGGGCCAGCGGTAATGATTTTCGCCCTGCCCATACACCTTGCTGTCCAAATCTTTTTTTTCCATGCGACCGATTTCTTCGAGGATTTTGGTTACCTCCACTTCGCCCTGGGACGACGGAAAATAAGCGCCGCGGGTTTTGGCGGCCATTTTTTGCAGGGCGGTTTCGTCCAATTTGGAAAGGACGGTTTGCCCGTCTTTGTCTTTTTTGTAACCGGTCACGTTTCCGTTTTCGTCGCGGATCGGAATAATTTCGCCCGCGGGGTTGCCGAACCCGATGGCAAACACCCGCACGCCCTCTTGGGCGGCCCGGTCCACGGCCGCGTCCAGCCGGCCGGAATGGTCTTCTCCGTCGGTTAACAGCACCAAAGCCCGGTGTTTCCCCCCGCCTTTTGGAAACGCGTCCAAAGACGTATTGATGGCGTCGGCCAAGTTGGTGCCCGGTTTGGGAACCAAGTCCGGGCCCAAAAGGTCCAACAGCGACCGGGCCGCGCCGTAGTCCAGGGTTAACGGGCACTGCAAAAAGGCGGTTCCCGCAAAGGCCACAAGACCCACCCGATCGCCTTCCAAACTTCCGATCAAAAGGCCCAGTTCCCGTTTGGCTTGGGTCAGGCGGTTGGGTTTGACGTCCTCGGCCAACATGCTGGCGGAAACGTCCATGGCGATGATCACGTCCACGCCGCGGCGGTGAACTTCCTGAAACTGTTGTCCCCAGCGGGGCCCCGCGAGGGCCAGCACCAACAGGCTTAACCCCAAAAAGAGCAGAATGGCTTTAACGGCCTGCTGGCGTGGGGTTTTGTTGTCGAAGAGGCGGTACATCACGGCCGGGTCGCCGGACTCGGCCAGCAGACGTTTTTTCCATCGAAACCACGCCGCCGTCAAGATTAACAAAACCACCGGAACGGCCAAAAACCAAAACGCCACGGGATAAGTCCACGTCACGGCACGCGCCTCCAGAGGGTCAACGCCAGCAGGTTTTCCAACCCCACCAGGAAAAACGCCAGCCACAAAAAGGGCATGTGCTTGTCGGTGTAGTCGGCGTAGGTTTCCACTTGGACGTCGGTTTTTTCCAGCTGGTCGATCTCTTTGTAAATGCGTTTGAGACTCTCAAAATCCGTGGCGCGAAAATAGGTTCCGCCGGTGATTTTTGCCACCTGCTGTAGGGTGGCCTCGTCCAATTCGTTTTCCGGCATTTTAACGATCCGTTTGCCAAACAGGGGATCGTTGATTTCGATCATTCCCCCGCCGGGCGCTCCCGCGCCCACGGCGTAAATTTTGATGCCGAACGCGGCCGCGGCTTTGGCCGCCGTCACGGGATCCACATCGCCGAAATTACTGCGCCCGTCGGTGAGAAGCACAATTAATTTGGATTTCGCCTCGCTTCCTTTTAAGCGCGCCACCGCCGTGGCAATGGCCGACCCGATGGCCGTGCGGTCTTGTTCAATAAGGCCGATTTGAACGTTGTCCAAAAACCCCAACAGGGCGCCGTGGTCCAACGTCAACGGACATTGGGTGAACGCGTAGCGCGCAAACAGCACCAACCCCAACCGGTCGTCCGGCCGATCCTGGATAAATTGGCGCAACACTTCCACCGCCGCTTGAAACCGGTTTCGCGGTTTAAAATCCAAACTGCGCATGCTGTCAGAGAGGTCCAACACCAAAACGATGTCCGTGGCCGGAGAGGTCACTTCCCGGCGTTCTTGCCCTTCTTGAGGCCGAGCCCAAGCGACAATGAGAAGGCCCAAAGCCCCGATCCGCAACGCCGACCGAACGCCGTGGTCCACGGGCCGTTTGACCGACGATTGGCCCAACAAGCCCAAATGGGAAAAGGTGACCTTGGCCCGGGCCAAAAACCCCCACCGGTAATCGTAAAAAGCGATCACCGGCAACAAACCCAACAACCACAAAAGGTGAGGATGGGCGAACGTCATGTCGGAAAATTGTTTTTTCCCTTCCCCTCTTGGGGGAAGGTGGCCCGAAGGGCCGGATGAGGGATCTGAGTTGTTCCCTTCTGGGACATACTGTTTTCATCTGGTTTGGTGGCCAACACAAAATCCCGCACCCGCTGAAAATCCGTTAACCGCTCTTCTTCCGTGGGCTCCAGTTTTGCAAACTTGGCCAAATCCCCATCTTCCAAAACGGTACGAAGCCCGAGCCGCTGATCCGTTGTAATGGAAAGCGCCTTCAGCTCAGCAAAAATTTCCGCCGTGGTGCGGTCCAAGGCGGGGGCGTTGAAAGCGCCTTCCAGATAAGCTCTTAAGATGTCCGTCAACCGGCTGTAAAACAACTTGGCGGGGACCGATAAATCCTCTTCCAGTGCCCGCAACTCTTCCAGGGCCCGCACATGGGGCGCCACGGGGGGCGGCCCGGGGGGCGTTCGCCCCTTTTTACCGGGACGAAACTTAAACCAGGCAATCACGCCCGCAATGAGCGCCAACACCGCCGCTAAGGCGAACACCACGGGTCGGTTCATCACTTTTTTTAGACGGCCTTTCAGGCCCCGAATGTCTTTGGATTCGGCCGTCAAAACGCTTTTGATGGTCACGGGGATTTCCGGAGTTGTGGCCGACACGGCCCGGTCTTTTTCAAGGCAATTCACCGTGATGGCAGGCAAAGTGGACACCCCCACGTCAAACAGGGCGAGGGTGATTTTAAATTCCCGTTCCACCAACCGGCCGTTCGGCTGGTTGATCCCGGTGGAGACTTGAACCACTTCAAACGGTCCAACAGCGGACCCCAGATCCAGCCGACATTCCCCTGGGGTCTCGCACGCCGCCTTAATTTGAAGAACCAAAGGATCCCCCACCGTGGCTTCCCGGGGCTCCAAAGAAGTCTCCAACCGAACCGTCGCCCCCGCCGAGGCCGCCAGAAACAATACGGCAAAAAAGACCTTCATGCCAATCCCCCTCCTGAAAACAATCCCGGTTTTTTCCCCTCTCCTCTTGGGAGAGGGCCAGGGTGAGGGAGTCGATTTTGAATTTCTTTCAATATGCATTCAAATACCGTAAGAGGTTCTTTTAGGAATTCATGATTCCAAAACCGGAGAACCCGAAACCCATGGGATTCAAAAAAGGTCGTTCTTATATCATCGGCGTCGGCATGCTCCTGATGTTGGCCCCCATCCAATTCAATAATTAAACTTCTGTCCTTACACAAGAAGTCAACAATATAGGGCCCCAATGGTTGTTGTCGACGAAATTTAAACCCAGAGAAACGCCGCCCACGAAGAAGCGCCCACATTTTCCGCTCCGCATCCGTTGATGTTTGACGAAGGCCTCTGGCTAATAGCATTAAACGTAACGTCTCGGATCCCTCACCCTGCCCTCTCCCAAGAGGAGAGGGAACACCTTTATTTTGCGCGGCCATCAGTGCATCCGTTTAGCGCGTTCGCGGAAAAACCGCAAGAACGACGGTGTGTAGGGCCGGCCCGTTTCAACATAAATGGAATCCACTCCCGCGCGGCGAAACGTGGTGTCCAATTGGTCACGACGTTGCGCCTGAGCCCGGGCAAACGCCCGCCCTTCCCGGGGCGCGTTCACCACGCGCACACCGCCGGTTTCCGCGTCTTCCAACAACCACCGGCCCCGGGCGGGAAGATTTTTTTCCCACCGGTCTTCAACCGGCACGGCGATCAGGTCGTGCCGCCGTTGGGCAATGGCCAGGGGACGCTGGTATCCGTCGTCCAAAAAGTCGCTGATCAAAAACACCACCGCCCTGCGCCGTTGCACATGGCTGACAAAATCCAACGCGGATTTCAACGAGGTCCCCTGGTTTTGCGGGGCGAACTCCAGCACGTCGCGAATCAGTCGTAAAATATGGCCGCGGGACTTCCGGGGCGGTATGTATTTTTCCACCCGGTCAGAAAACAAAACCAGCCCGGTCTTATCGTTGTTGGCCAACGCCGAAAACGCCAAAACAGCGGTGATTTCCGCGGCCAGTTCGGCTTTCAGTTGGGAGCGGGTCCCAAACCGCAGGGACCGGCTGGCGTCCACCAAGAAGAGAATGGTCAGTTCCCGTTCTTCCACGAACTTTTTAATGTAGGGGTGCCCTGTGCGGGCGGTCACGTTCCAATCGATGGCGCGCACGTCGTCGCCGGGAAGGTATTCCCGCACCTCGGAAAATTCCATCCCCCGCCCTTTAAAGGTGCTGGAGTACTGCCCC
Organism: Elusimicrobiota bacterium; assembly: GCA_041917295.1. Classification (GTDB taxonomy): domain Bacteria; phylum Elusimicrobiota; class Elusimicrobia; order FEN-1173; family FEN-1173; genus JADKHR01. Next base: position 40,999 of record JAYRXX010000053.1, on the reverse strand, counting down.
GCAAAGGTATCGTTCACCAACCGCCGGGCCGTAATCTCCAGCGTGCGGACGCGCTTAAGAACTTCCGCCGTGGTGAGCATAACTACGGCACATCCACCTCATTAAAGATGTCCTGAATGACATCATCGGTGGTTTTTTCTTCCGCCTCCGCCTCATAGGTCAAAATAATGCGGTGGCGAAGCACATCGGGCCCGATGTTTTTAACATCTTCCGGTGTGACATACCCCCGCCCGCGCAAAAAGGCAAACCCCTGGGCCGCTTTGTGAAGGGCCAAGGTCGCCCGGGGCGACGCCCCGAACCGGATCAGGTTTTTAAGCCTGTCCAACCGACCTTGAGGCGACCGGGTGGCGGTCACAATGTCCAGGATGTAGTTCTTCACTTTCTCATCCACATAAATTTCGTCCACAATGCGCCTGGCCTGAGCGATCCGGGCCAAGGTAATCACCCGCCGAGCCGAGGGGGGTTCGGGAAGACTCATCCGTTCCATAACGGTGCGTTCCTCGTCCCGGGAAGGGTAAGTAACCTTGAGCTTCAACATAAATCGGTCCACCTGGGCTTCGGGCAAAGGGAAGGTGCCTTCCTGCTCAATAGGGTTTTGGGTCGCCAACACCAAAAAGGGGTCCGGAAGCGGGTAAGTGGCATCGCCGATGGTCACTTGTCGTTCCTGCATGGCTTCCAACAACGCGCTTTGAACCTTGGCGGGGGCCCGGTTGATTTCGTCGGCCAAGAGCAGATTCGTAAATACAGGCCCTTTTCTGACCGTGAACTGTCCATCCTTCGGCAGGTAGATGAGCGTGCCCACCACGTCCGCCGGGAGGAGGTCCGGGGTGAACTGGATCCGTTGAAACTGAGCGTCGATCGTGGACGCCAGGGTGCGAACCGACAAGGTTTTGGCCAGGCCGGGGACACCTTCAAGCAGAAGGTGGCCGTGGCCCAAAAGGCCCACCAACATGCGTTCGAGCAAATAGCGTTGGCCCACCACCACACGGTTGAGTTCGGCCAGCACTTCTTCCACAAAGATGCTTTCTTGTTTCACCTTTTCGTTAATGGCGCGAATGTCACTGCTCATGGGGTTCCTCTCTTTTCGGAAGATAGAACATGATTGTATATTTTATCCACAGGAAAAAAATTTTTCAACCGTTCCCCCCTCGAAAATGTCACTGTATGCCATCTCAAGCGCCTTCGGAGACAGTGCAGTGCAATCCTCTCCCCTTGGGAGAGGATGTCCCGAAGGGACAGGTGAGGGCTTGAGCGCCCCAGAGGCGCAATCAGGATTGGTTTAAGGAGAAATGTGCATGTCATTCAGTTCGTTCAAACTTCACCCTCTTTTAGAAAAAGCCGTAACAGTCCTCGGCTACAAGGCTCCCACCCCCATCCAAGCCCAGGCCATCCCCCCCGCCCTGGAAGGCCGGGACATTCTGGGATGCGCCCAGACCGGGAGCGGAAAAACCGTGGCTTTTGCCCTGCCGATTTTGCAACGTCTTTTGGCCAACGACCCGGGCGGGTTGCGGGCGTTGGTGCTGGTTCCCACTCGGGAATTGGCGGTGCAGGTGGAACGCACGTTTAAGGATTTGGGCCGGTTTACGTCGTTTAAGACGGCGGTGGTGATCGGCGGAGTGAGCCATTCGGGCCAAACCCGGTCGGTTCAGGGCGGAGCCACCATCCTGGTGGCCACCCCCGGACGGTTGTTGGACCATTTAAGACAAGGGAACTTTTCCCTTAAATACATCGAACATTTGGTTTTAGACGAAGCCGACCGGATGTTGGACATGGGCTTTTTGCCCGAAATCAAAGCGGTGATTTCACAGATGCCCGCCGAACGGCAGACCCAGCTTTTTTCGGCCACCCTTCACGCCGACGTGGAACGCATTGCCGCGTTCGCCACCCGCAACCCGTTGCGGGTCGAAATAGCCCGTCCGTCGACGGTGGCGGAAGGCATCAGCCAGATTCTATACCCGGTCATTCAATCGCAAAAAACGGGGTTGTTGATCACCCTTCTTAAAACAACGGAAATGCGGTCCGTGTTGGTTTTTACCCGCACAAAACACGGGGCCGACAAGGTGGCCAGGCGGCTTCAGGACGAAGGGTATAAGGTGGGCACGTTGCATTCCAACCGGTCCCAAAACCAGCGTCAGCGGGCCATGGACGATTTCCGCCAAATGCGTATCCAGATACTGGTGGCCACGGACATCGCCGCCCGGGGCATCGACGTCAAAAATATCAGCCACGTGGTCAACTTCGACGTGCCCCGGTTTCCGGAAGATTACGTGCACCGGGTGGGCCGAACAGCCCGTGCATACGGGGTGGGCGACGCGATAATCATGGTGGATCCCCAAGAAGAACCTTTTGTGAAAGGGATCGAAAAGTTCATCCAAGTCACTTTCCCCCGAGCCACCGTCCCCAACTTCCAATACAACAACCCCCCCAAGGCGGGGCCATCCGCCCCCCATTTCCACAAACATTCCAGGAAGCAGTCTGGCCCTTCGTTTCAAAAGCGATCGAACCCTCAATTTTCCCGTGGGGGGCCATTCGGCCCCTCTTTTCGAAAACACCCGCAGGGTGACTCGTCCAACCCCTCAATCAAAAAGCAAGGTCAGGGACCATCGCGGGCCCCGTTCCAAAAGGGGCCGAATGGCCCCCCCCCGCCGAATTCACAAAGGAATGAAAACAAAGGTTTCCCCTCTCCTCTTGGGAGAGGGCAGGGTGAGGGACCTAATCAGTTTCAAAGAAATCGAGATGACCGCGATTTCCGCGGGGGCCATAATAAATCATTTTCGTCAGTTGATCGCCGGCCCGGCCCCTCTTTCCAAAAACATTCCCGGGGTGGACCATCAGGCTCCCCGTTCCAAAAGGGGCCGAATGGCCCCCCGAATGGCACCTCGGCGGCGCCTGGGAAATTTTCCTGGGGGCGAAAACCCAAACCGGCTGGAGGCCGTCACTCAAAATTTTGGGGCAACAAGAAGAAATCGTTCCACGGCGGATCCAAAAAGGGGTCCTGGGGCCAAAAACCCAGTTCCTCCGACGGTTTTTCGTCCGACCGGGCGAGACCCGGCAACAGACCCCCGGAAAAACAGGGGTTCATCGGCTATTTCAGAAAAAAGTTTCGAAAAGGATAAACCATGCCCGCATTTTTTAAACCCAGACGACGCCGCGGCCCTTCGGGCCCGAACAAAAACGAGCAGAAGGTGATGCGCAGAGCCTCCGGTGACCGGGAAGCCCGGACGGCGGGATCATTGAAAGAGAGGTTTCCGGGGGTCGAATCGATCCGACTGCAGTTGACTTTTTTAACCCCGCAACAGGAAATTTACGAGGAAGGAACGCGGACGATCGGCCCAACGGACACGGTGGACTTTTCCGCCCCCTGCCCCGGCCGATGCGGAGGCGAACGAGGCAGTTTTGACCTCACAAAAGAAATCCTGAGCGCCATCGAAGGCGCCCGCACGCAAGTTCAAGGCCGCCTGGTGTGCCAAGAAACCATGAACATCAGCACCGTAGCCCCCTGCGACTTCCGCCTCGAATGGAAATCCACCCTCCACTTCTCCACCCCACAATAAGGGACGGTCTTTATTTAATAAGATATGAGTGATAGGGGACGTTCTTTCGATAATAAGATAAAGACAATTTCCTGACAGTGTGCTTGATAAACCTGTGAGAGAACTGGCTCCAATTGGGGCTTGCCCATTGGGCGGGCCTGTTGGACGACTCTTACTCAGGTCCAACCGCCCCGGTCCAGACGTTCTCTTAAAAGTTTAAAACCGATACCCCACCGATATTCGGTGACTCGCGTCAAAATCTCCTTGGGTGACCAGGGCATAATCCACGTCCAACCCCTGAAGTCGGAACCCCACCCCGCCGGTCACGCCCGCATCGCCGCCGCGTTCTTGGGTGTTATACCCCGCCCGCAGGGCCAACCCCATGGTTTCGCCCACGGGGATCTTGTATTCGGTTCCGAGCCCCAGGTAGGTGTCATTGTCTTTGGGAGCCACCACGTCTGCCCCCGCCACCCAGTTTTTCATGATCTTCACCCCAGCCCCAACCCCCATGGCCATGGGCAAGTCCGTGGACTCTTTGTCATAGGTTAGCGATCCGCCCACGTTCACCACCGTCGCGGCCAACCGAACACGGTCGTTAAAATACCAAGGCGTCAGAACGCCCGCATCGAAAGCAACCGTGCTGGCCGTGTCCACCAGTTTGGATTGAACGTATTTCCCCGTCAGTCCCAGCTGGTAGGCGCCAAAGCTATGCCCATACCCAGCCAGCACCGCCACATCGTTGGGCGTGGACGTCCCGGTCTTGTTGCCGTTGAGGTCGGTGTTGTCCAATTCTCCCGCCGAATAATATTGGAACCCCACCCCCAGCCCACCCGCCGCGCCCACTTTCTGCCCATACCCACCGAAATCGTAGAAGCTGTCTTCGATGGTCGTGGCGTGCATAAACGTGGCCGACCGTTTCTCCAACCCCGCCAAAGCCGCGGGGTTCCAGTATAAAGCGTTGGTATCGTCCACTAGGGCGCTAAACCCTTCCCCCATGGACATTCCCCGTGCCCCCGCCCCCATGCGCAGAAACCCCACCCCCACCGTCCCAGCGGATCCCCCCGCCCAAAGAGGCGAAACCGCCAACAACCCCAACACCGCCCCCGCCCACTTGGTTCCCATGACATTTCTCATGTTCACATCCCCCCCCTCACCGTTGAACCACAATCTTGAACGTCTTGTCCCCACCCGATCCGCTCACACGAACGTAATACACCCCGCTGGCTACGTCCTCACCTTCCTGATTACGCACATCCCATTGGTATGAGTTTGCCGATGGTGTGATTGTTTTTATTTGTTCACCATTCAGGTTGTAAATGTCAATGGTCGAATCAGGTGGGAAAGAGTCAAACGTGAGAAACTTCGTCCCCGATCCAGAGTGAAATGGAACAGGATAGGCTCGGGTTTGTTCGATGGAATGGTGGCTGGATTCATAGGGTATCACCTCTGACGAGGATGTAAATAGACCGTCAAAATTCTTGGCGGTCACACGGAAATGAAACATTTTTCCCAAGGGCAGGTCAGAGAGGTCAACCTCACGATCCATTCCCACATACATCGCGACAAACGTCATTCCTCCATCCTCACTTTTTTCAACAACGTAGAAGGTCCCCGCAGGGTTTCCATTCGGCTGAATCCGGAGAGCCGGGTTATTTTGGCCCGACTTAACCACCATGAGGCTTGGAATGTTTGCCAAGGTCGTCATAGACCCAAGGTCAACGTAATCGTGACAACGGTCTTCATCGCAGGGTAGGACAAAAAGATTGTAGCGTGTGTTAGGGGTAAGGTCGGTCAACATCCCTTTGGGCTCAACAACCTTTTGAACGCTCACAAAAGAATCAAGCGGATTAGACGAGCGGGTGCTTGCAGCAAGCATAAAGGAAGATCCGGGGGGATCGATAGACCACGACACCCCAATGTTGGTACTGGAAACCCGATCAACCGATTTCGTTAACAAATTTGCGATTAAACCTGTCTTGACGGTTAATACCGATGAAGGTCCTATCAACGATCCATCAAGATTTTTGGCATAAACTCGAAAAAAATAACTTGTGTCGGGATTTAGATGATCGATGACACTTTCGGCAACGTCCGATGTTCCTGATTTTATAATGAATCCATCCGGACTATTCACTTGCTGAAACTCATAAATGGTTCCCTTGGGATTCCCATTGGGGTCAATTTTCAGCCCAATCGAGGTGCCCCGAACAGAAGTGGTCGATAGACCAGGCACTGCCGCCCAGGTAAAAGTCTCGGCCGTCGCGTAAGCCGAACACCCGACCGCGTTGCAGGCCTTCACCCCCACCTCGTATTGAGTGTTCGGGGTTAAGGAGTCCAACTGCGTGAACGCCGTCGTAATGTTTTCTTTTACCAGAGTCAACGGGGACGTAATTTTTACACTGTAGCTTGTCGCCCCTGCGCTGGGATCCCACTGCAACGAAAGGGTGGTTGACGACCGCTGCGGAACAACAAACTTCGTTGGTGCCGGCGGAGGCGCCAAGGCAGGGCTCGCTAGTCCCACCACCGCCAGCCCCCCCTGAATCTGACCATTGGCAGTGGTTATATCACCCCCAATGTAGACCCTGTCCTCGACAACTTTAATCACCGGTAACCAGGGGCTGTCGCCCAAATCCGCGTTCCACGGAACCAAAACTCCATCGGATTTCCGCAGGGCGGCCGTTCCTTTTGTCGCGGTGTTTCCCACCTGGTTAAAAAAGCCCCCAACGTAAATAACGCCATTATAAGTTGACAAGCCAGAGACTTCACCGGGAAACAACCCATCATAAGTGAACCTGGGGTCCCGGTCCGACAAGGTCAGGCCCGAACCCACAAATTCAGCGAATCCGCCGCGTTCACTGTGTTGTCCACCTATGTCCACGGAGATAAAAGCACCGCCAACGTAAACAGAACTCTCATCGACAGACATGTCATAAACCCGTCCGTCAAAAACGGGGGCCCAGTCAACAAGAGTCCCATTAATGCTTATCGCCGCCACGTCCTTTCGAGGTTGATCATTAACAGAGGTGAATCCACCAACCACGATGATTTGGTCATCTTTCACGGCCATGTCCGTTATTCGTCCAGTTTCTGTTACTTTTACCTGGGGGGCCCAGGAAAGCAATTCCCCACTTGTATTGATGGCCGCGAGGTTGGCTCGGGGTTCGCCGCCAACGGAATTAAAATCGCCCCCCAAATAAATCACGTCCCCTTTTTTTACCATGTCAGAAATGCTGCCTCCCACTTCAGGTAACGCACGAACCGATTTGGTGACCAAATCAATGGCTGAAAATTGGTGCCCCCCCCCCACGTAAAGAATAGTCCCATCGAGCAAGAGGGAATTTCCGTTCGAGACGGGAGCAAAATCCTCCAATAACCGACCTGTATTGATGTCGAATACGGCAAAACCCTGGCGTTTTATCCCCCCTAAAAAACCCGAATCGACTACCAGAAATACCGCTTGACTCCCGGAGACAATATTACGAGTATGGGAATTCCCTTTCGGGTCCCACGGTGTTAAGACCCCGTTCGTGTTTAGAGCCCCATACCACTGACGAGCCTGCCCCTGGACTTCACACTCTCCCGAAAATCCCACATAGATTGTATTTCCTCCGACTCCCATGTTAGTCACATACCCGCAGTCGCCCAGGTCCAGCACAACAGGCAGGCCGGTTTTTAGGTTCAACCCGGCAAACCCACGAACTTCTTGGTCACCGATCTTGTAAAAAGGACCTCCCATATAAAGTGTGTCTCCAATAAGATCAAGGGCGTAAACCTCCGGGGCAGAATTTCCACTACTGCCGAGTCGCGGATCCAGGGGCAACAACGCTCCGTTTATCGGCGAAAACGCTGCAACAGCCCCCCGTTCGGTGTTATTTGCTTTGTCAAATCGGCCCCCCACGATCACGGCATCTTTCGTCACAACAATTTCCTCCACAATCCCATCTGTCCCTGCTTTAAAGCTATCGAGGATGTTGCCCGACGCGGTATCGAGAGCTGCAATGTTGTTGTGAGGTTGGCCGTTTAAAGAAGTAAAATCTCCCCCAATATAAACCCGGCCCGTAGTGGCCTTGATGGAAGAAATATAGGGGTAACTATCCCAATCCCCTTCATAAAGGGTCCAATTTTTTTCCAATTTCCGAGTTGCTGTGTTGTAACAGTGAAGTTCCACTTTGGAGATGTTTTCAGACGGATAACTCACCACCTCAACATACAGTTTCCCGTTAAAATAGGCCATTTCCCCAAATTCGCCGGATTGAACGGACAAATTCCAATTCGGGTCCAACTTTCCGTTGGGCAAGATGTGAGAAAAACCCGCCCGGTCCGTGGTTCCAACACGTGTAAAGTATCCGTTGATATACCAACCGCCAATACCATCTTCCACCACGTTTTCCACATGTCCATCGATCGGATCAAACCCCTGAACGGGTTGCCCCGTCACTTTGTCCACCGGTATTCCATACCCCATTCTTTCCTGGCTGACCCTGTCAAAGTAGCCAACCACATAGGCCTTGCCGTCGTGAACCTCCAGGTCATCAACCGAATCGTTAAACATGGGTGGGTTTGCGAGCACCGCGGACACCCGTCCCATTCCCGATTGCGTCCCAGCTACGCCCGGCAACTGGGCCGACCGCCCCATGATTCGAAACCTTTTTTCTCTTCGAACATCCCCCCGATATCGGCCCGTATCCCTCGGATCTTTTTTTAAGTTGTCCATCCCCGCAAACAAGCTCGCCCCGACGAAACCAACACAGATAAACGCGTACGAAACTTTTTTCATTGCTCCCATTTTTCCCCCCACACGGCGTGTAATTTTCATGTAACCGTATTCGAATTTGGGCAGATCTTAACATGGGGATCCAGAAGATTCCCTTAAGAACTTGTAAATTTTTAGTAAATGTTTACAAGTCTCTCAGGCAACACTATGACCAAATGGCCGGGGAAAAAACTTAAGGAGAGGTTGTAACTACCCAGCGACCGTGTCGGCCGCTGGGTAGTTACGAGAGGTATTAACCCAGAATTCCCAGCTGGATCGCGGTATTCGACGGAAAATTCGGGCCTTTTTTCTTCACAAAAAAGTTTGTCCGTAGTCCCTGCTACGGCCTGCACTTTTTTGTTCGTAAAAAGGCCCGCCTTTTCCATCTCGGTCCTCGCGTCCAACTGGGAATTCTGGGTTAAATGGGTGGCAATGGTATTCGGTGTTACTGATTTCGACAGAGGATGACGCGGTAAGCGATGAGGAAGACGAACGCTCCGGCCAGGCCCGTTAAAATTCCCCGGGCGTCGTAATGGGGCGCAAAGTGGGCCTGGCGGGCAATAAAGGACGCGGCCGTTGCCCCGCCGATTCCCAGTAGCGAGACGGAAATAAAACCCGTGGCCTTTTTAGGCATGAGAATTTTAGCCACGATCCCCGCCGAAAGACCGACAATCAACGTTCCCACCACGCCCAGGCGGCCCACATACTGGTTGACCACCTGGGCTGTTTCTGGATCCACGGTAATCATGAGACGACGTTAAGAACCCGTTAGTTGGCCGGCGGAGGTGTTTCCACCACGGCGGGCGATTGGGCCGACGGAACGGGCATGGAACATTTCATTGGTTTCCAAGGGCACGACCGGCTCAGAAAAAATCCGAGCAAAAACCCAATCAAAACCAATAAGGCCGCCTTAACAAACTTGCCGCACCGGCAACCACACCCACAACCGCACCCGCACCCTCCGCCGGAACAGCACCCCTTGTCCTCTTTTTCACCGCAACATTTTTCGTCTTTGGCTTTTTCTTCAGTCATTTTGTTCCCCCTTTTAAAAATCCCACCGCACGCCACCAACCGCCCGGTGCGTCATACTGTCTCCGATGTCACCATCATAGGAAAAAAAGAGCGACAACGAATCCATCATCGCGGCCGAAAATTCGCCTCCAACTCGCACAAAATCGCCGCCCACCGGTGACCCCGCCACGGTGAACGACCCGCCTTGCCCCGCAAATCCCGCCTGAATATCAGCCCCATCGCGAAACTCATGGCGCCAGGACAATCGACCCTCAAACCTGTCCCGGGGATCCTGAGTGACTTGATGTTCAAAGCGAAGGCCCAGGTCCGTGGACATGGATTCCTGTTCAATTTCTTTCACCGACAAAGAAACGTCCCCGGCGCCGGTTTCGACGAAAGGATCCACGGTTTCCCGGGCCATTTGCAGACCCACCAGGGGAACAAAATTTCCGATCAAAGTCGGCACCGTATGTCCTGCTTCAACCCCCAGGGCCCATCCTCCCCCGGTCGGATCGGATTTGGCCGTGCGGTTTTGGGACCCGTAAACCACCTGGCGGGTGGCCGAGTAATTGGAATTTTGGACAGCCAAAAGGCTGTTGAGATACGTCCGGTTAAAGTTACAGGATCCGTAAACCGCGGGGGTGAGGGATGTCCCGTCCACCGAAATGGAATCGTCATCGGTTTCAGACTGGCTGATACCATAGCCGAGGGCCAACCCCAGGGTGAAAAAATCCGTAACACGCACATCCACCCCGGCGGTCACGCCCCCGCCGGTGACGGTTTGGTCGGCCACATCGGCGTCTCCCTTAAACGTGGAATAACGTCCATCCGCCGTTATAAACAGGCCCCACCGTTTGGGCGGCACGTAGAACGGATCGTTTTCCCACCCGCTGTCGGGAACACCGGCGGATGCGTTGAGCGAAAATCCATCTTCCACGCGGTGGCCGCGGGAGGCCGCCCGCGACCGCGCCAACTGGCTGTAAATGCGCTGGGAGAAACCCGCCAGTGTTCCCACCCCCACCGACCCCAGCAATTGGTAGGGTTGGGGAGAAAGGGCCCGAAGAGCTGTTCCCAACCGGTCCGCGGACAAGACGTTAAGTTCCCCCATCACCAAGCCCAAATCGCCCGTGGCCGATGGATAAAGCTGGTCCAGATACCCCGCCACCGCCTGTGAATTGGTTGTGCGGGCGTGGGAGAGGTAGGGCGTTTTTTCAGCGGTTAAAACGATTTCGTTCGAGTCATAGTCCAGGCCGAACCGAAGCGAAGCGCCCCCGGACTCAAATTGAAAAGTGTTGTTAACGGATCCAATGGAGGAGTTAACGATGGAGTAGGTGGTAATTCCCACGGGCAAGTAGCCGCTGTCCACGGTCACGTCCAGCCGCCCGCCCAAGTTGACGTTTCCGGTGGCCGCCAGTTGGTCAAAAAGGCTTGGGCTGTATAAGGTCAAAGCCAAAGTCCCCTTGGTTTGGGTGTAATCGCCGCCGACGCGAAGAGTGATCGGCGCCCCGTTGCCTTTCAACGTTCCGCCGTTGACGATAACCGCCCCTGTTCCCAACGCCCGTTCGTTGCCCACGGCCAGAACGCCTTGGGTGAGGGTCGTGCCGCCGGAAAAGGTGTTGGATCCCGTGATGGCGAGGGTCCCTGTCCCGGTCTTTTCCATGGTTCCTGATCCGGACAAAACCCCGCCGTAAGTCCCGGTAGAGGACTCGTCAAAGACAACGGCGGCATTGTTGGTCACCGCCCCTTGAATTCCGCGCCCGTTGCCTTTTAAGGTCCCGCTGGAAACGGTGGTTCCACCCGAATAGGTGTTCGCTCCGGTCAGGGTCAAAGTTCCGGAACTGTCTTTAACCAAAGACCCGGTGCCCAGGATACGCCCCGCAAACTGGCTGGAGGTGGAAGAGCTGATGGTCAACGTGCCACTGCCCAAATCGACGGTTCCACCGCTATCCCCGCCGCCATCGAGGGTGGCCAACGAAAAGGAATAGTCGTTCAAATCCAAAACCACGCCGGAACTGTTGGCCAGCGTGAACGACGTCCCACCGCGAAAGGCGTTAGCCGACCCGGCCTTAACCGTTCCTCCCCGGATGGTGGTCCCCCCGCTCCAGCCCAAGACACTGTTGTCGCCGGAAAGATCCAGTGTGCCCGCGCCGGATTTAACAAGTTTTCCCGGTGTGACGTTAGCCCCGATTTCGTCGGTCACCTGCCCGGAAATAAGGAAATTAAATCCGCCGGTATCGATGGTGGCGTGGGAATCTCCCGAAGGTTCTTCCACCACGAGGTTCCCCGTCAATTCAATATTATCGGAAGCGATTTTAAGCGCACCACCGAACCGAAGGGTGGCACCGGAAAGTTGCGTTTCAGCTCGGACCACGGCGGTGGAAGCTTCAATAAGCAACGGCGCCGTAACACGATTATTAAAAATAAAATCAACCCCAGAACCTATCACGCGCAATGAGGAATAACCGGTGATTTCCTGATTAAATGTCACGGATTTGTTTCCAGAAACATCGAGGTGTTTGCCTGCGGCAACCGTGGTCAAGGTGGAATTGAAGACCAGCGATCCATTTTGCGCTGAAATTAATTCGAGCTCCGAAAGGGGACCGGAGAAAGAAAAAGTTTGGGTTTGAGAAGAGTCGTTGCGTATTCGACTATCCTGTTCAAAAGAAAGGCCTTGGCCCGTCAACGTCGATGCTCCCGCCGAGGACAAAAACTCGATCCCCTGAATTGACAAACCGGTAATGTCGTTCGTGCTCACCGCCCCGGTCCCTGAAAATTTAACGGAACTTCCGTTAACCGGCGCCCCATCCGACCATTTGGAACTGTCGGACCAAACCCCCTCCCCCCCCACCCACGTGGTGGTCGAAGCAAAAGCCCCCCCCACCAACAACCCCAGTAAGGGGACGGAGTATACTAATTCACTTACGCCCACCTTTATCGCCTAAACTTCAAAATCATTTCCCAGGCGCAGCTGTTATAGCTTCAACCATGCTTTTGTCCAACAACATGATTTCGATGCGGCGATTTTTTTGACGCCCTTCCGGTGTATCGTTGGGGGCAACGGGCTGGTGTTCTCCCCGCCCGGAGGTGATAAGCAACTTGGGATCGATCCCACATTTTTCTTGAAGAAACCGAACCACATTCGTGGCCCGAATCGCCGACAGTTCCCAATTGGTGGGAAAATCCCGGGACGATTTTCCGAGCGGAACGTTGTCCGTATGGCCCACCACGCGGATGATTTTCCCCTCGTATTGTTTCAAGGTGTCGCCAAGTTTTTTAAGCACTTCCGCGCCGGATTTTTTAAGCTTGGCGCTCCCCGAATCAAAGAAGATCTGCTCAGCTACGTCGACGGTCAACATGTTTTTGTATTGGGTCACTTTAAGCTGGCCCTGTTCCACTTCTTGGGAGAGCTGGCCAACCAACTGGTCATAATTAGCCTGGGATTGTTTGCTCTGTTCGACCAGGGCGTCCTTCTCTCGTTGGGCTTGAGCCAAGCCTTCTTGGGCCTGAGCCAACCCCTTTTCAAGGTCGGCCGCTTTGGCCGCCGACTCATTTAATTGAGCCTTAAGCCCATCGTTGTCCGCCACCAACTTCTTATACTTCCCACTGCTCACGCACCCCACCGAAAAAATCAAACCCGCAAACCCTAGCCATAAACCTAATTTCTCACCGGCTAATTTTTTCATATCGTCTCCCTTGAAACGTGTTTAGGAATAACCAACCGCTCAGGAATGACCACTAAAACGCAATTGTTCTCGTGATAAATCTTAACGAACTCACAGGCATTTTACATCATTTGATAAATTATTACTGACGAATATGTCGCCCCAAAAAAGGAAAAGGGCGGACAAAATCGTCCGCCCTTTTCCTTTTTTAAAAAAGCGAGAATTATTATTCCCCGTAAACGATGGTGGTACTCCCTGCCCACAAACCAAGTAGGAACGTGTTGACCTCATGATCAACGTGATGGATCCGCGTAATTTGGCCATTTTTCATGGCTGCTTCCACGGATGAATCTCCCGCTGCGATAATACCCAAAAACGCGCCCGCGGTCGCTTTCCCTTCTTTCACAGGTTTTGCCGTTGGATCAAGGGCAACAGAAAGCATCTGGGCAGGAGCCCTGACTGACGTGACTAGTCCCCCAGACGGGACGGGTCCACCAGGGAACATATTCGCGACGCACCCGGTGAGACCAAACATAACAGCGAACAACGAAACTGCTACGCTACATTTTTTTAGCATCATAAACCTCCTTTATTTAGAAAAAACATTAGTTGGCTTACTTTTTGTAAACCAACGCAATCCAGTGGGTCATGCCCAGGTCGCCCTGGGGAACGAGGGCGTAATCGAACCCCAAGGTGCCGCGGGAAACGCCCAACCCGAAAGTGACTCCCGTTAAACCCGAGACATCTCCGGCGGTGCGGGTGGAATAACCGGCCCGTCCCGCAAAAGCCCAAGCGTCTTTGAACGTTTGGGAAAACTCAGCTCCTCCCGCAAAATAGTTATCGTCCGATTGAGGAAACGCCATGTCCGCCACCAGGGAAAGTTTAGGGATTAAAAAATAAGATCCCCCCACCCGAAATTCCCGAGGCAGGTCTTCGCTTTCCTTGTCGTATTTCATCGACCCGCCCACGTTCGTGGCCGTGGCGGAAACCCGTAACTTTTTGTTCGCCAAGGGGTCCGAAAGAACGCCAAAATCCGTCGTGAACGTGGACGCCGAATCCACGATGGTGGATTTCACGTATTTCAACCCCGCGCCCACCGAAACGGGCCCCACTTTCCGGGCGTAACCGATCGCCAAGGACATATCGTTGGGAGAAAAGGACCCGTCATCCGCTCCTGAAGTATCTTTTCGGTCCAGGTCGCCGGAAGAAAAATAATTCAACCCAACCCCAAGGCTCCCTTTTGTGCCGAAACTGTGAGTGTAATATCCCTGGCTAAAGTTGCTCGATTCCAAATACGAGGTGTGCATCAACATCGCCGACTGTTTGTTCACGCGGGTCATGGCAGCAGGGTTCCAGTAAAGAGACGACGCATCGTCGATCAAAGCGGTCCCCGCGTTCCCCAACCCCGCCAACCGGCTCCCCGCGCCGAGAGACAAAAAGTCCCCCGTCGACGTCCCCGCCCCCGCCGCCCACCCCGTGCAAACACTCCCCAACACCCCCGCAACCCCCAACAACCCCGCCCCCCACCGCCCCCGCCGTCTCATGTTTTTCATCGTTGCACCGTTATTTATTAAAGGCGATATGGCCGAATAGATCATTGCGCCTAAACATGAATATTGTTGCAAGTGGACTGGACAAGGAAACGTTATCTTTTTTCCCATTTATCAGTTAAGAGTCGATGGAAGAAAACAAGCTTAAATTCAAGCTGGCTGTCTTGCGGACCCGATCCCTGGAAGAGTCGGTAGCTCGCTAAAATTTCAGCGGACGAGAAAGACAATCCCACCTGCGGGGCAATGTAAAGCTGTCCGCCCCCAATAGGAATATCTTCGGTGTCACAGTCGATGCAGTCCCCAATATTCCGGCTTGGGTCTGACAAATAGTAATAACCGAAATTAAGTGCGGCCATTGGGGGGGATGACTTTTTAATCCGTGCCCCTGATTCAACATAGACACCCATCGCGTCTATGGATGAGGTGCGTTCGCCACCCGTTGTTAATTGGGTAAAAGGTTTATCGTCTTTTAACCTGAAAAAGTCAAAACCTGTGTTAAAGGGAATCCAGTGTCGCCAGATCGTGTCAAACGAAAATCCAAAAAAACCTCCGGTTCGGCCGACTCCGTAGTCCGTCGCGGCCCCCGAAAGCTTTACAGTCCCGCCGTGAATGGATCCACCTATATCCGTTATGTTTGAGAAAAATGAGCGAAACGATTCCCCGAAAAATTCCTCATTGCTATAAGAAAGCGATAAACGATGGGATGCTCCCAAATCCCCCATGGGCAAAAAAGCATAATCAACAGCGAGCCCCTTATAATCGATTCCTGCCCCCGTTGAAAGCCCAGCGGATCCGCCTAAATCGGATGATGATTTTGCGTTGTACCCCCCTCGAACAGAAGCATCAACATCCTTTATGATTGGAACCCTGTATTCTCCTCCCATGGCCCAATAGGGATCTTCGGCCTTGGGAGAGACCCAATCAAAACTTGCCATCCATTGATCAGACTTCCAGGCCACACCAAATTTGTTGGCCGCGCTCAACTCTGTTTTATTTTCTCGGAAACTTATTTCTCCGTTGTTAACGGTCGCAAATCCAGCGGTTATGTGTTTATTCCAAATGGGAGCGGTGAGGATCCCGGCATCCCAAGCAAATCCTTCGGCGTGGGACTCCAGGGCAATGTTAATCGACTTTGCCGACGCGCCCAGTGATAACCATGGGAATCGCTTTGCGACGCCAAACGAATAGGCTGTTTCTCGGGGATTAACCGAACCTGTTTTCGTTGCCGTTCGATCGGTTTGTGGAATGGATCCCCACTGTAAAGATTGGAATCCAAAACCAAGTGCCCATGTTTTAGACACACGAGACCCAAGCACAAAGCTGTTGTAATCCACCTCCGATGGAAAAGACGACTTCATAAACGTCATGGAATAGGCACCCAGAGAGGCAAGGGCCGCCGGATTCCAGTAAAGAGAGCCGGCGCCTGAAGAGGAAGCAGTTTGAGCCTCACCCATTGCAATCCCTCGAGCATCAACCCCTTGATTCAGGACAGACCCGGAAGTGGATCCCGCGCCTGCATGGAGGTTCATCGTGGACAGGAAAAGGCCGCCGGAAAAAAGAACCAATGAAACAAAAACCCGAACGTGTGTATTAATTAATGTTGAATTCATCGTTGCACCACCACTTTGAGGAGCGAATCACTTCCCCCCCCCTCGATTCGAACGTAATAGACACCCCCCGCCACCGACTCTCCATCATCATTGACCACATTCCAATCAGCTACACCCCCCGGGGATGCCACCAATTGGGCGACACGACGTCCCTCGAGGGTGAGCAACGTTACAATGGAGTTCACCGGAAGGTTGGAAAAATGAATTTGGGTGTCGCCGTAATTCGCATTAAACGGATTAGGGTAAATTACAACCTGGCTTAAATCCGTTGGCGGGATACCTTCCATTATTTGGAAATCTGAAAAATGGTCTGTGGTCCCAGTAACGGTCCTTTTGATTGGATCAACAGTTGAAGGCAATGGAACCCATATTTTCCCTTTTTCCTCAAAGCGGGCCAAAATCAAGCGTGAAACATCACGTGAGGTGACATCTTGGGGCCTGAAGGCGACCTCGATCGCCACTTTTTGACCAGTCTTTGGTTGAGGTGCACCAACACGGACACCGACACCCGTTGGGGATAGCTTTAGAGCCGGCGATGATCCCTTTGGAAAAGACGATGGGGACTCTAATTGAACTGACGTCGGATAACTAAAGCATTGGGAAGGGAATGTCACCCGCACCATTCCACTGCGGCCATTCATCCGAACAACCCGTTCAACACCGGGGGTAATAATCGCTGAACTCAACAGATCTCCGATTAATGTTGTAAAGCCTTCCGCTAGAGAATCAGATGGTATCCCGTTCCCATTCAAGGATTTGATAAGGAAGTAGTATTTTGTATCGCTCCTTAGGTTTGTCGCCGTGGCTGAAGACGTTGTACCGATGAAAAAATCGTCGTAGTCCCCATCCTCGATTTCTGAATAATAGGCTATGTATCGTGTCCCAACCGGATTCCCATCAGGTTCCCAAGTTAACCTAATTGAGTGCGTTGATATGTGTGTCACAGCGAGATTCGTCGGTGGATTTGCAAGAGTGAATTCTTCTGAAATATTCTTGTAATACGAGCGCGAAGATCGGTTCAATCCGCCATGGGTAAACACTTCGATTTGGACTTCGTAAGATGTGTTAGGAGAAAGGCCTGTTTGAATCCAATAGGTCGTACCGGCAGGTAAATCCCCTGAAAGGTTCGTCCCCGTATGATTATCAATAACGCGAAACCCCTGCTCGTTGGTCGAATTATCTGTCCATACCCACGTGAGAGAATTTTCCGTTCTTTCATCAACATCAAGGTTTTCTGGGGTTCCATTGGGTGGAGCTTGAAAATTAACGGTCGAAACAACAACATCGTATGCCGTGCTGGCCCCGTTTCCGTTAATCGCTTTCACTCGATAGTAATAGGTTGTTCCAATATTACGGTTGGATAAAATCACCGAAGTATTTGTCGACCCATAAACATCAGTTGAGAAATCCACATTGTTAACGGATCGCTCTACATTGTAAATTGTTCCATTCGGATTGCCATTAGCGGAGAAGCTAAGTGTCAATTTTCCAATATCGCCATTGAAATGCGATCCTGTTGGGGGATTGGCCAGAGAGTAAACAACTGGGGAGGCAAAAGATGCATTAGATCCGCTTCCGTTGAAGGCCAACGCAATGATTTTAGACGGGCTGTTTACAGGAAGGTTGTGTGTCCATTGCGTTGAGTTGCTGGGAAGATCGCTTGTCAGAATTTCCCCATTAACAGCGTTCAAAATTCGAAAACCATCTTCTCTTATTGAGTTGTCGTTCCAAGACCACGTAACCGAGCCCGTCGTCGCTGCAATTGAGAAAGGGGTTCCGGGTGCTGTAGGGGGTTGCAGGGGAACATAAACCAAAACTAAGTTTCCATAATCTGTCCCCAATGATTCCCCATTTAACGTTTTTACCCTAAAGTAATGAGTGGTAAGGTCATCCAGGGAATTAACTTCCGCTATTGGAGCGGTGCCCAAATAGATCCCGGAAAAATTGACACCGTTCGTTGATTTTTCAAGGGCGTAATTTGTGTGAATCGGGTTGTTGTTAACCGACCACGATATGGTTGCCGTTGGTCCGGAAGACGAGGCGACAACAGTGTCCGTGGGTGGATTGGCGAGTGAAAACCGTCTTTGGGAAGAAATAGATGTGGAAATCCCCTTGGCATTATAGCTGTAAACTTTCACCTGTGATCCTTCATTCGGGCCAAGCCCAGTTTGAATCCACCAAGTGGTGTTGGCGGGTAATTCACCGGAAAGGTCAAATGAATCACTGGATCGAATAACGTGAAATCCAATTTCATCGGTTGACCGATCAGTCCATACCCAGGTGAGCGAATTAACTTCCCGCGAACCGACAGACGGTTGTCCTGGGCTCGCCAACGGGGGAGGCAACGTCCGCGTACTGATTGTGTTGGTGTAAGCGGTGGAGATTAGGTTCCCATTGATTGCCTTCGCTCGGAACGTGTAATTTGTTTCTTCCGTGAGCCCCGAAACCGTGGCGGTACTCCCCCGCCCTGAAAATACAGTTGTCCAGATTGAACTCGAATTCAACATTTCAATCGAATAACTTGTTTCCGGGGAGTTAATCCCTGTTGCCCAAGAAAAAGAGACAGATTGACTATTGGCTGTATCAACACGAAACGCCGTCGGTGTTAATGCGTTTGTGAAGGCTAATTCGGATGGTGCTGAGTTGCGGGTGATCGGTCCATTTATGACTTGGACAATAATCTGAGAGGACGTGTTTGGAGTCAAACCCGATTGTGTCCACTGGGTAGTGTTTGTAGGAAGATCTCCCGACAAGAGCGTAAGATCTGGCGCCTTGAGAACACGAAAGCCCGATTCTGAAACTGAATTATCTGTCCATCTCCAGGTAATTGTATCGGTCGATCGTGTTATGACAATAAGATTTGTCGGGGTACTAAGAGGTGTGACAACGGTGTAATTAAAATAGGTACTTCCATGGCTAACGTGAGCATCTCCCGCCTTTGACCAGCCAAGGGAAGGAAACTTGGATTCAGAGGCGTGCATGACCGTCAACGTCCAAAGGGAGCTATTAAGGGAGGCCAAATACAGTATCCCCCCGGAAGATGAACCAAACGCGATTTTAGGAATGCCTAGCTCATCAAAGGCCAATGAGGTGTAAGATTCTCCCCTCGCACTCACTGTTTGTATGTCCCATCCGGATCCGTTCCAACGCGCAAATTGAATCCCCCCAGGATTGGCCCAATAAGAAATGGACGGACGACCATTGGAATCAAGAGCAAGAGAGGAATATTTGCCCGCGTCGCCCGCCGAAACCACAGTCTGAGTGGACCAGGCCGTTCCATCCCACTGGGCCAATTTCAGATCGCTCTTGGTAGAATCGTAATAGCTAATGACGGGATTTTCCGACCCATCCAACGCCAGTGAAGTCCATAGCCCCACATTTCCCCCCTGGTCCACGGTTGACGTTGTCCAGGCCACTCCATCCCATTTCGCGAATTTGAGTTTGTTGTTGGCGTAATAGCTAATGAAGGTTTTCCCGGAAGGGGCAACCTTCAAGGAGGTATACTGCCCCCCTTCGGGATCTAAAATGGAAACTGTCCAGCTGGAATTGGTTCGGCGAGCGTGTTTTAACCCTTGACCGTTTTTGTAGTAAGAAACCCGTGGTTCGCCAGAGGAGGTGAGTCCAATGGAGGCATGACCTCCGCTACTATCGAACCCGCTTTCAATGGTTTCGCCAACCCAGCTGGATCCCACTTTCCTAACATATCTTAAATTTCCCCCAGAGGAACCGTCGCGGTAAACCATGTGTGGAGCGTCGGAGCTATCCAAAACCAACGATGTCCAATATCCGTAGGGGCCAGACCCTTCCGGGTAAACGGATACCAATTCTGCCCGGATGTCGGACACAAATAATGCCGAAAAAAATAAAACCCCTAAAACCTTCAGCCGACCAGAGAACGCCTTAAACATTTCCATCAGTCCCCCCAAAAAAATAAAAATGATGACCGGATTGTATCACTAAACGTCTTAAGATCCCCTAAAGAAATTGTAAATGAGTTGTAACAATTTTTTCCAAAAAACGATCGTTGGCAAACCGGTTGCGAAGGGGCAGATTATAGCACGGGTTTCGGACGATAATACTTGTTGTCTAAGTCGGTGTTTTTTACAAATGAACCCGGAGCGGGATGGTTTATGTTTGGGGCCGGGAATTTACCGTCGAGAATATAGGGAAACGAAGGGCGTAATCCTCTCGTTCTAATTGGCCCCAATCTTTTCCCAAAAAAGCTGTCACCCCTTGACATCCAATTCGCCGTATAAAGTTTTAAAATCCCGGAATGCGGGCAGTCCCTACATCCCGCCCAGTTTTCGAATTGTGCCAATGAGGTAGGCGAGGGTTCTCAAGGGGCTATCGGGGTTTTTCTGCTGAATGATTTTGACCGCCGCGTCGACCCGCTCGCGGCCGTACTGTTTTTCAAGCGAAATCAGCTCGACAATTCCGTTCACATCCGCGTCTTCATAAACAGACTGGGCCGCTTTGAGCGCGCGCTCAAACTGATCGGGATCGTGCTTGGATTTAATCTCCGCCAGTGTTTTTTCCAGTTCCACGGGGTCATAGAGGGCGTTGGGGGTATAAACGGTTGCTTCGCGGGGGAAGGGCCCGTCCGTGTAAGGCGCCCAATCGACCTCCAACAGATTGCGACGTCGAAGTCCCATGGCCCCCTCGCCAAAAAACCAGGGGGAAGGACCATACCGCCGGGCCAGTGTTTTTTGCGCGGCCGACCACCGCGGCCGCCGGGTCGACACCGACGATTCGTAGAGGCTGACCAGGAAAAATCCTTTTTCAGAAAACGTCAATCGCCGATCCCATCCCAGTGACCAATATCGTGACGGAACACGCAAAACCTTTTCAGGATTTCCCCCTGTCCCATCCCTGGTGCCGGAGACACGGGTGTCGGCCGTTATGTCCAACAACGTGACAGCACTATCACTGTTGAATTCCGACCGAACCTCGATAAGCCCATAAAGTTTTTGAAGCTTATCCAAAATTCGATTCACTTGCCGCCGATAAGATTCCCGATCCACCGTTTCCAACCCCAATGCCCCTGCCAGCTCCTCGTGAGAGAGGACCAATCGTAAAGAGGCTTCTCGCTTTTCTTGTGCCTTCCGAACCAAATAGAGATAAGCATCAAACGCCCGGTCATCTTTCCGATTCACCATGCGCCCAAAAAATGTGGGGTTTTGAAGGAATTCTAAAGGGACCGAAACAAAATCATCGTGATAGGTGGGAATCGGTTCTTGCCGAGGAACGGCGCGTATCTCAGCCAGAACATCCCGCGCCAGGGCCTTTGAGCGAACCAGCACATTGGTTTCAAAATTGCGGTTCAAGGCCGAATCCGTCCAATTGGACGAACCCAAAATCACCGTTTCCCCATCGATCACCACGCATTTGGCGTGGGTGTAGGTCGTTGGATCATCGTAAAAAACCGAAATGCCCTGCTCGCGCAAAAACGAATAGGCCGGCACATTTTTTCCTTCCATGACCCCGCCGTCGCCCTCCTCAAGGAAATCAATGTTTTGGTCCAACAGCACCTCAACGTGGACCCCCCGTTCGTGGGCCTTTTTGAGCGATTGGGCCAACGCAAACACAGGCGAGTCGGCCAACTGGGGCCGAAACGTAAAGGAATAAAGGCAGACAAAGATGGAGGAAGAGGCCCTGTCCAGTTCTTTACGAACCGTCTCAAAATAAACCCGCCCCGGCACAGACTCCACCACCCCCGTGGCACACACGCCCATCCCCTGCACATAAATCAAACACCCCACCACGGCTCCCCACCAATGCCCAACCCGAAACCTCATAAGGGACCGTATCACCTAAAGAAACCAATAATCTCTGGGGTGAAGAATTCGGATTCCGCGGTGATTTTTTAAAACGAGGAGGTCTTGGTCGCCGGTTAGGATGAGGTCCACATCATTGAGCACAGCATCCGCCAAAATTTGGTCGTCTTCTGGATCCCGGCACACGGCGGGAATCAAGGATGCCGTTTTTTCATGCTGAAAAAAATGGTCAAGAAATTCCACGAAACGTCGGACAGGTTCAGGAGAAAAACGGAACTTTTTTTTCAGTTTGCCTTGAAACTCGTTCAGAATGAAATCCGTGGTGTAAAGCGTGTGCGCGTGAACGGCGTGCATCAGAATTTCTTGTGAGTGCCCCCCGTGTGTAATAAAAGCCGAAATGAGGACATTGGTGTCCAGTAAAATTTTCACGAGATCTGATCGAAAATGTCCTCTTCGGAAACCTGCACCCCTCGTTTGGTCGCTTCGATTTGAGCCACCCGGCGAAGCCGGTCAAACGTCGACTGAAAAAAGTACGCCCGCAACGAACGGCGGATGATTTCGCTTCCGTTGGCGTGTTCCCGCTTGCACTCAAACCGGAGCTGATTAAGCATATCTTTCGGCAAACTAATGGAAACGGATTGGCGCATAATCCCCCCTTGTGTACTACAGTGTAACACAAATTGTTGAACCCGTCAACTCCCCGAAAACTGTAAGTACCCAGGGGTGTCTGTCTTAGACGATAAAAATGAATTTCCTTCTCCTCTCGGGAGAAGGTGGCCCGGAGGCGACGCCGCTAGGTGTCGTCCCCGTTTGTAGGAGGGGAGCCGGATGAGGGATATGGACGTTCGTGTCGTCGGAAAAACCTTAATCTAATGAAAGTTCCGGGTTGAAATTCCAGTTGACTGACATTTCCACTTTACCTGGGCCATTACCGTTGCACAGCGATCTTAATGATTTTGCTTCCTCCCTCGCCGGTGACGCGGACGAGGTAGACGCCGCTGGCGACGGGTTGCCCGTTGGCATTGAGGGCGTCCCATTTGGCTCGGCCGGTGCCGTCTTCCGACAATTCGGCCACAAGCTGGCCGGCGAGGGTGTATATTTTCAGTTGAGCGCCGGTGGGAATGTCGTCGATGGTGATTCGGTCGTGCCCGCTCCGGCCGGGTTGTAGCGGGTTGGGATAGGCCCTTGCCTGGCTGACCGAGGGGCTTACGCCCATCCACATAACCTGATAAACGGTAAACTCAGTGATTCGGCTCGTGAGCCGATTGCGGACAGTGTCCACCTGAGTGGGAACGGCCACCCATTGGCCGGCCGATTCATCGTACCGGGCCAGGGTTAACCGCGCCTCGTGTTTCCCAGGGATCAGATCCGCCTCGGCGTAGTCCATAGAAATCGTGACCGGCCGAAGTGCCCGTACCCGGGGCAAAACCGATACATTGAGCCCGACGCCCAGGGGGGTTAAATCAATTTTTTGGGAAGTGGCCAGGGGATACAGGTCCGGCGAGCCCACCTCGACCGCAACGTCCTGCAAAAAGGCCCCTTCCGGCACATCGATGGCCACAACGCCCCGGGAGCCGCCAAATTCCAAACGGCCGCCTTCCCGGCGAACGGAACCGGTGACAACCTGTCGACGTGTCACAAGGGAGGCGTGTTTAAGGACCTTGGCGGTAAAATCGGAATAGGCGATGTGAACATTGTCGTCGGAGTCCAAAGCGATGGAGGGATACCAACCGGTTTTTCCCTTATCGTCCACCGTTTGGATGTCCCAGCCCGACACACTCTTTCGGGCATACCGTAAGACGCCTGCATCGCCGTCGGTGATCGCCAGATGGGGTGCCCCTTGACGGTCAAAGGTAAGCGAAACAAACGCAGGAGAGGACCCCTCTACCACGGTTTCAACAAACCACACACCCTGGGATCTCACCGCATACCGTGTACGCGGACGGTTGGTTTCAGAGTAAACCACATGCAGTTGATCCCGCCCGTCCATTTCCAGGACCATCACCGTGTTGGGCCCTGCCACGGCCGGTGCGATGGTTTCTTTATTCCAGACATTGCCAACCCGGTGGGCGTAAACCAAATCGCTTGGCACGGACGCCGTGCTGTTTTTATGAAAATAAGCGATGTGGGGGTTTGCCTGCGAATCCAATGCAAGTTTGACAGACCCTTCACCCGCTCCACCAAAGGTCGGAAATTCGGCCGCCAAAAATGGGGTCCAGTTTGGTCCCTGCCGCCGTGCTTCGTAAATTCGGTAAATTCCATGGTCCACCCGCCGTTGCATTTCATCGGGCCCAATGTGGGCGGTGTAGACGATAACAGGCTCGCCATTTTTTTGTGTCCGAAGGTCGATGCCCTGAAACCCTTGTCCCCCCACGGGGAAAGAAGTCCCCCCCGCCTCCACCGAATCCGCCGGCACAACCGATGTAACCCAGCGGCCTTCGTCCGGACCGACGAATTTCGTGGTTTTTGTGTTTCGATCGAAATAGGCGGTTTGAACACGCCCATCCCCATCCCAATCCGTGACCAACCGGCTTGCCGCGGCGCTAAAAAGAGGTGTTTTGGACCAACCTGATTTTTCGTGCACCGCCTGATTCAATTCATCCCCCCAAGAGTAAACGATGCGTGGAACGCCATTGGCCAAGTCAAGCCCGGCGAAAGCGCCCGCTCCGGGCCGATCGTCCACCGTTTCAATTTTCCAGTCCGGGTTGGCGAGGTCAAAGAACATGGGGTCGGCCGTGGTCGTTAAAGCAATGGGCCCCAGCCGGTCGGATTCGCCGCCGGGTCCAATCGCTTGCACCCACAGAGAATATTGCGTCCGGGGTTGAAGGAAATCCACAACGGCGTTCGACCCGACTCCTTCCGCCGCCACGAAGGGGTCTCCGGCGCCGGAAGAGGCGAAAATTTTGTAACCCGTGTCGGCGGGATTGTTGTTGAGGTCCCAAGCCAAAGAAGCTTTTCCGTAAGAGTAACCCACAAGCCGTAAGTTTTGAAAAGGGCGCGGGCTCGTGTAGGCCAGGGCACTGGCGGTGGACTCCAAGACGCCGAAAAGTCCTTCGGCCCGAAGAATGATTCGACTGGAAGCGTTGGGCCCCAACCCTTCCTGGGTCCAAGAAAAAGTGCCGGAAGAGAGCAGGCCGGAAAGATCGTTCCCTTCGGGAGAAAAAACCCGATACCCGCTGACTCCCTCCAATGAATTTGTCCAAGCCCAAACAATGTGATCCGTCCCCGCCCGTTGGAGAAAGGGCATTGAAGCGGAGGGGGGCGGCGGCGGGACGAACCGGGTGGAGACAATGACATCGTATTCCGACGCTTGACCCGCGCTGTTCCGTGCTCTCACCCGAAGTCGAAGTGAAACATTGGGTAAACTCACGGGAATTTCAACGAGCGTTCGCGTGGTTTCCGCCACATTGTAAAAGGTCAAGGAATCCGTGGAAAGTTCCACATCGTAGGGGGTTGCGTCCGGATTTCCGTTCGCGTTCCATTCCAAAACGATTTGGCGATCGGACACGCTTGAAACGGTTGTTTGGCTTGGCGGGTTGGCAAGAGTAACGGTCGACATTTCCCGTTCCGCGGAACCGAAACGGTTATAAGCGAAAACCTTGACGGAAACCAATCGGTTCGGAGAAAGGTCCGCCTGTTCCCAAGCGGTAGACCCGGTCGGCAACTCGGATAAGGTCTGTGTTCCCGCCATCACGCGGTATCCCAACGTGTCAAAAACAGGTTGCCACCGCCACAACACGCTTTGGGCTGATACAACGGGCAAAAGCGCGCTGGGCGCGTTGGGTGGGGTGCCGACAGGGGGCGGCGGCGGGATGGGCGCGGGAAGAGTTTGAACCGTTAGCACGTTGCTGGTGGCGTTGGGGTTTGAGGGGTCCCGGCTGATCGCCGAAACTCGAAAATAATAGGTGGTGGATTCCCTGAGCCCCACGGCTTGGGCCGAAAAAATCGGTGGATTGCTCGCCACCGTTGCGAAAGTGACGTTGTCAGTGGAAATCTCGGGGAGATAAGGAGTGGCTGAATGGTTCCCGTTTGATTCCCATTGGAACGTGATTTCCGTTGATTTAATGACGCTTGCCCACAAACCCAAGGGAGGCGCCACCAAGGTTGTGCCAGTCGCTAAACGAACAGATGAGCCGTACCCGTTATCCGTTTGAATCTTCACGGCCTGCGTTTCGTTGGGGGCCAACCCTTCCTGTACCCATTCGCGAACAGAGGGGCCCACATTTCCTGACAAATCAAAATTGTCGCTGGCGCGCAAAACGCGGTATCCGTCGGCATTGGAAACCGGCGCCCACACCCAACGAAGTTTCGACGTAGACAGGGCCTCCGCGTGGAAGTACGACGGCACTGGCGGCGGGCCAAACGGGATGATCGCCGTCACAACCGGGCCGGGGGTGGATATCCCCCCGACATTCACGGCATCCACGCGAAATGAGTAGGTCGATCCGGAAAGGAGCCCATCGACTTGGACCAACTGGGCGGGTTGGGGTGAACCGGTGGGAACAAAAGACAAGTTGTCGGTGGCGACGTGGACTTGATACAGGGTTCCGTTCGGATTGTTTGCTCCGGTCCAGGTCAGGGTGACCTGGGTGGGGGCCACGCTTGCCACGATGGGCTGGGCGGGCGAGTCCGCCAAAGTGGGTTCCCCCTGGGCAGAATATAAACGGGCCGTTCGAGAATATCCCAAAGCGTTAAACGACTCAATTTGAACGGCGGCCGAAGAGTTGGGCCCCAACCCGATCTGCGCCCAGGTGGTGGTGTTGGCGGGCAACGTGGCCAAGACCTGGTGGGTGATGTCATCGATCACCCGAAAGCCCGATTCGTTGTGAGATCGGTCCACCCACCCCCAAACTATTTCGGTTTGTGTCCGTTGTGTCACAACGGGGTCTCCGGGCCCGTCCGGTCGGGAAACGGCGGGAACAAATTGGAAAAAATCCACTGCTTCGCTTAATTCCCCGTTTCCGTTCACCGCGCGGATTCTGAAATAGTGGTTTGTTCCGTCCCGAAGATTCAACGCCCTGGCAACGAGCGCCGTGGTGCTTTCAACCGTTTCAAACACAACGCCGTCTGTGGACTTTCCAATCCAATAGCTGGTTAAAGGCGCGTTTCCGTTGGATTCCCATTCAACGGTGGCATCGGTCCCAATCAGGGTTGTTGTGGGGTTTACGGGACCAGCGGCAAGGGTGTGCATAACCGCCGACGGAACCGAATCGCTAAAACCAAACGTGTTGCTGGCCCGAACAACAATTTGAACCGACTGATTGGGACTCAGACCAGTCTGTGTCCATTGAACGGTGTCCACCGGAAGAACGGAAGAGAGCGGAATCAATCCGCTGGCGAGAAACACCCGATACTCTGTTTCGCCGGGGCCGTCTGTCCACGCCCAGGTGAGGGTCAAGGTGGTACGATTAACCAAGGTTAAATTTTCAGGAGGTCCCGGAGCCACCGCAACCGGCAAAAACACCGCCGCGGTTGACGAGTACGGGGTGGGAACCCCATCTCCGTTTTCCGCGCGAACGCGGAAATAGGTGGTGGCCCCGTCCACCAGCCCCTCCGCCCGGACAGCGGTGGCGGTGGTCAAGGTCACCAGCGAAAAGTCCGAACCGTCCAAAGAATTTTCAACACGATAACGAGTGCCCCCGGGGTTTCCCTGGGGCAACCACGACACGTCGGCCGCAAGGGACGCCATCGGGATGGCGCTCAGACCGACGGGGAGGTCCGCCAACGTGTAACGCACCGGCGAATCCAAAGAGAAATTCGCGCCCCACTGGTTTTCCGCTTTGACAGCGATTTGGGACGAGGTGTTGGGGGAAAGACCCTGTTGGACCCACGACGTGGTGTCGGGCGGCAAAACCGGCGAAAGGGGTGCCAATCCGCTTGACATTAAAACCACAAACCCTGTTTCAATCGACGAGTTATCGATCCATGCCCAAACCAAAGAGGAGGTGGACCGGCTCACGACTTCGGGCGCACCCGGCGGGACCGGCGCTATAACAGGAGGCAAGTAAATGGACGACGTGCTGGAATAGACCGTAAAAATACCGTCCCCGTTTTCCGCGCGGACACGGAAAAAGTTGGTTGTTCCCCCCACCAACCCCGAGACAGGGGCCGACAGGTTTACCGTGGACGCCGCCACAATGTAGGTGATAGCATCGGCGGACGTTTCCAACCGAAACCGTGTCCCCCCGGCATTCCCGTTGGCGGACCAAGAGACGGTGGCTCCCGTGCCGAAAAAAGAATCAACCACCGGCTCTCCCGGCACAGCCGCCAACGTGTGGCGAATGGGAGACAACTCGGAATCCGAGGAACCAAAGGTGTTGGATGAGCGAACCAAAATCTGCGACGACGTGTTTGGAGCTAAACCCGTTTGAATCCATTCCACCGTGTTGGCCGCCAATCCGGATGAAATCGCAACCCCATCGGTGGCCCGTATTATTTCAAACGATGTTTCCCAAACGGAGTTGTCTGTCCATCCCCAGGTTAAGGTGGAGGTGGAACGGTTTTTAACCAAAATGTCGCCGGCCGGGGCGGGGGGTGAAAGGGGCGGCAAAAACAACGCCACCACGGAATCAAAATGGCTGGCAATGCCGTCGACTGTTTTGGATCGCACGCGCAAATAATTGGTGGTCCCGTCTTTCAGGTCGGCGACGCGTGCCAAAGGCGACGTGCTGTCCAGGACATAAAAAAAGGACAACGAGTCGGTGGATTTTTCGACCTCGTAGGTGGTTCCGTCGGGGTTCCCATTCGATGACCAGGTCATGGTGGCGGTTGTTCCGCCAAAAGAGGAAACCTGGGAATTGGCGGGGGTTTTTGAAAGGCTGTACAGGATCGGCGACGGAATGGAATCCCGATAACCCATCTGATTGAGCGCCCGCACAATCACCTGGGCCGAGGTGTTGGGGGTTAATCCCGTTTGAGCCCACGAGGTGGTATTGGCCGGCAAATCTCCGGACAAATTGGATGAGTCGCTGGCGCGCAAGACCCGAAACCCCTGTTCCCCGCTGGAGGTGTCTGTCCATTTCCAAGTGATCCCGCTGGTGGTGCGTGACGAATGGCTTATCCCAACGGGAACGGCAAGAATTTCATTTTTGGCATAAAAAAGAAATGAGGAACCGTAGGTGATGTGCGGCGACCCGTCTGGTCCAATGGCCAAAGACGCATACCGGCCGTTGGTGCTATCAATCGTTTGGGTGGACCAAGTCGTCCCTGAAGAAGTGGCCAGTTTTAAAGCGGAATTGGCGTGTTCGTAGGCGATAACCGGCTTGCCGGAAGGATCCAATGCCAACGAGGTGTAAGCACAGGCTCCCGGATCAACGGTTTGAAATGTCCAGGTGGACCCGTTCCACCGGGCAAATTGAAGGGCCCCCTCCCCCTGGTATGAAATCATGGGCTTGTCGGACGAATCCAAAACCAACGAAGAGTATTTCCCCACGTTGCCGACCGAAACTACTGTCTGGGTGGACCAGGCGGACCCGGTCCACCGGGCATATTTCAAATCGGCTTTAACGGGATCGTAGTAGCTCACCACGGGGGACCCCGTGCTGGTTACCGCCAACGAAGACCATTGCCCCCCGTTGTCCACCGTTGCCGTGGACCAAACAGTGCCGTTAAAAGTGGCTACTTTGAGCGTGTTGGAAGAGAAATAGCTGACAAAGACGGTGCCGGTCGAACTGACTTTGAGCGAAGTATAGAGCCCGCCTGCCGAATCGACGGTGTTAATGGACCACCCGCCCCCCGCCGCCGGTTGCGCGACGCGCAATCCCACACCCGTTTTGTTGTAACTGATGAGAGGCGTTCCAGCGGAAGTTAAAGCCAGTGACCCATGCCCGCCGTTAATTTCCAACCCGGACTCAACGGTCGAGGTGGACCACCCCACCTGATCTCTCTGAACAAACCGGAGGTTCCCTCCCAACGCCCCATCCCGATAAACAAACCGGGGATACCCCGACGTATCCAAAGCGAGGGAGGTCCAATATCCATAAACCCCTGTCCCTTCCGGTTGTTCAATTTCCCACCCCGCCGAAGCGATCAAAGGGAAAAACCCCAAAACCAATCCCCACATCAAGCCGTTGACTTTCATCCCTCCAACCCCCTGTGACAAATCCCTCCCAACACCCTACCCCTGCCTCCAACGCTTACACTCCCAAACCCCCATTCCACCTTCCCTCTCGAAATCACATCCCTCAATGCCTATTAGCCCGTCATTCCCGAATGGTTCTGTCTGGAATCCAGTCTAAAATCCGAATTCCGGCTAAGTCCAATGCCGGTAACTTAAGCCTTAAAGGCCCGTCATACCGGCGAAAGCCGGTATCCAGTCAGTGAAATGGTTTTTTAAAGGACCGTTTTACACCCTGGGCCCCGGCTTTCGCCGGGGAGACGATTCTTAAGTTACTGGCCTTGCGGCTAATCCCGTGCCGCAATGTTGTAAGTAATTAATGTGAATGGCGTTGAGTCGAAATGATCGCATATTTCGATTAAGAACACAAGGCGTGAGTAATACTTATAAATACTTTATCCGTCTAGCTCGTCAATAAAAACCAGTGTGTCGTGCCCAGCAAGCCCAACCCGCCCACCCGGCGGCGCTCCAATCCGTAGCGATGGGTATATCGTATTGAGGTCCCTCCTCGGCAACCCGTTTTCAAGGCTGGCTTAGGAAGTCCCTCACACCTTCGAAGAGTGTGATACGAGGGGCGTCCACATCCCCATGGAGTCGGAGCAACCCTTTCGTAAAGCTTTGCAAGGCTGTCCGTCTCCATCCCAGCGGCAGTGACGACCACACGGCTTTGATCTGTAAGCCCTTTCCGCTTTCCATGACGGCGGCCAGAATTTCACAACCGTTGAGGAAATCCTTGGCCGCTTTTACTTTTTTCGAGCGACGTGTGGAAACCAGTAGCTTGTGGATCCCAAAATTCACGGGGTGGGGGAGCGTTACATGAAGATCGTTTTTTTTCAATCGTAATGGGATGCTCTAACAACAGGCCCATGTAGCGCAAGGCCGACGCCCGAATCCCCAACTTTTCAACTGTTATGGGGTGGTCCACCCCTCTCCCCTTTTCCGGGACAATAAAATCAATATGGAGTTCCGGGTTGGACAGGGTCATGTACCCGGTGTTGTTGAATTCCACTCGAAACCCAAGCGGGGCCAAAGCGGCCGGAACATCGATCTTTTGCTGAAAACGGAAGGGCAGGGAAATCAGAAAGTCGATGTCCGTTGTTTTGTTTGGGGAAAGGGCTTCCGGGTTCTGAAAGCAGTCGTTGTAATAATACTTACACCAGCTCCCAATCAAAACGATCTGCCGTAGGACCCCCACCTCCTGCAAGCGCCACAGAACATCCACGAACAACCGATGCCTAGCATCATCTAAAGCGGAATCACTTCTCACGATTTTTCCTTTCTTTCCGCGCAAGAGAATCCACGGCACGTTCCAAAACCGCCACCTGTCGCCGGAGGAGCGCCATGGCCTTCCGGTATTTCACCCGTTCCTGCTTCGCCTTCTCGAACTTGTCGATCTCGGATTTTGGCACATCAACCCCCACATACTGGTTGACCACTTTCCCGTGGTTTCTCCGTTCAATGTACCAATAGGGGCGACCCCGGATGAACCGCCGGTAGAGCGCCCCCTGGGGGAGAGCGGCCAAGCCTTCCCGGTAGGCGTGCAATCGGTTTTGAGAGTTCTCCAACTCTTCTTGGAGGAGGCCTTGCAGGAGATTCATCCGTAGTGGCTCCAGGCGCGTCTTAGGTATTACAGTACATAACTAAATATTAACAATAATATACTGTAAATCAAGAAATATTTCAAGGGCAAGGACTGGCCACCTCACGAGCGGCCAGGGGCTTGGAAGAGGTTTTGCTGGAGATTCATCAGTGGCGGCTCACGCCGCGTTTTATGTTTTACAGTGCATAATGAATAATTTGAAATACTGTACTGTAAAATAAAAAATGTCTCAATTACACTACCCCCCCCCCCCCCGAAAATCAAACCCCAGGGAATCCAGTGGGTCATGCCCAAGTCGCCTTAACCCAATCGCCCGGCGGCGCTCCAATCGGTGGCGATGGGCATCTCATATTCCGCTCCCCCCATCACATAGGCGTCTTCCTCTTTCGGAAACGCCGCGTCCAAGGCAAACGCCACTCTTTTCGACATCCGATACGCCGCCCCGCCCTTGATGGTCGTGGGCAAGTCTTCTTCCCCCCAAAAAAACATCCAATACACCCAAAAACTTGATATTACCCCTTCAAAATCTTTTTGACGTTTTTTCTCAGTGAGGGCAAATCGTTTTCAACTACCTTCCACACTGTGTCTGTATCAATTTCAAAGTAACCATGCGCCAATATGTTCCGCATCCCAATAATATTCCGCCATGGAATCTCTGGTCTCTTCTCCCTTAACTCCGCGCTCGCATGGTTCGCGGCTTCCCCAATAATTTCCAAATGCCGCATTACCCACGACTGAACCAACTCGTTTTTATAGAAAAAACTCCGCCCTCTCTTTGTGTATTTTTCAATCGCGACAATTGAATGCAAAATATCCCTTAACCGCTCTGCGTCGCTTCTCATAGCGGTTTCGATTCCCGTAACACGCGTGGCATCAGCCGACGCTTTAGCCCCTTGCGTGTCACCACGTCCACACGCTGCCCCAGCCTCTCCTGTAAATCCATCTGCAAACCCCCGACGTCCAACAAACTTCGACCGGGTGCCATTTCAACCAAAAAGTCCACGTCACTGTCAGGGCGTTCCTCCCCACGCGCCACGGACCCAAACACCCGCACGTTCCGCGCCCCGTGTTTCACCGCAAGGCTAAGTATCTGATCCCGCTCCCTACGCAATTTATTTAGTCCGGTCACCTCGTCCTCCCCCATGTATCAAAACAGAGCTTCATTCGCTTCTTCCAGCATTTTCCTAATGGTCGCCAGCTATTGGAAACTACATATGCCACATCGGCGTCACTTGGCCCGTCATCCCGGCACGGTTCTGGCCGGAATCCAGTCGTTTCAATCTTGAGACGAGAAATATTGTCCCAAATTCTTTCAAACATCGCACCCGTTGTTCCAGCGTTTCACCCGCTCTCCCTGATACCACAGGGAAGGCGGGTGAGGTGGACGGGTTTAGAAATCAAACCCCAGTGAAATCCAGTGGGTCATGCCCAGGTCACCTTGGGGGACCAGGGAATAGTCGATGCCCATGCCTTTGCGGGTCAGCCCCGCGCCGAACGTAACGCCGGTCAACCCGCTCACGTCACCGGCCGTGCCGGTGTTGTATCCCAAACGCCCGGCGGCGCTCCAATCGGTGGCGATGGGCATCTCGTATTCCCCCAAACGGTATTTAGCTAAGCCACTTCTACCGCCAATCACTGGTCGTTCCCCGGCGGCCCAGAGACGGGTTACATTTTCCTAATATTTCCAAATTATTAACCCGTGCGTCGATTTCATTTGGAATTTTAGAACTGAAACCATCATCCCCATCGAACACCCGCCCTCCCCTCTGGCGTGAAGGGAGGACGGGTGCCGATCTGGGATGAAAAAAAATGCTTAGAACTCCACCCCCAACCGAATCCCGAAGGGGTTCCAATCGAATTTCTGGAAGGTCTCTATGTTCTCAGCCGAAGGCATTTGGGAATAAGTTAATGCCAATTCAACCCCAATCTGGTCGGTCACAAAAGCGATGGCCGGACCTATTTCCCAAGTAAACTTCGTTGTGTTTATTGTTTTATCGTGATTAGTCTGATACGGATAGAGTGGGTAAGAGGGATCATCATAATCACCCCCCTGGAGATCGCCAGTCACGTCACGTGAATAAGTGTCTTTAATCTGGAGCTTGGCAAATCCAATTCCAAACCCTAAACGTGCTTGAAACTTTTCACTAATTGGGACAGAATATTTTGATTCAGCCATTAAACGCCAAACATTTGATTTGCTTTCCCATTTTTCATTCACTGTTCCATAATCAGTCCCGTCATCATATGTTCCGTCTAATTTTGCCTCGAAAGAAGGACCCAGTATATAACCGAGGCTTGCTCCAATGGTAAGGCCCTTCAAAGGGGACGATGTTAGTGCACCCAATCTGAACCCAAGGCCATTAGAGGTGTCAGTTTTTGTGGTCATAACCTCATCAGGAATAGCAAGTTGATCTCTGAATTGATCGAACCTTTTATTTACAGCATTCTCTTTTTCTTCAAAGGCATCCGAATAGGTCAGGTATTCGACTTGGCCGAAGAATTTGATTTTCTTGTCCTCAGCTCTTACACCCATTGCAATCGAACCAACAACCGCAGTAGCCAACATCAATTTCCAACGTTTCATCTTGTGCACCTCTCCAGTTTGTTTTGAACTTCATTTGTTAGGGTTTGAATCCTGCCAAACCCCTTTGTTCTAAAAATCAAACCCCAGGGAAATCCAGTGGGTCATGCCTAGGTCGCCTTGGGGGACCAACGAATAATCGATGCCCATGCCTTTGCGGGTTAGCCCCGCGCCGAACGTAACACCGGTCAACCCGCTCACGTCACCGGCCGTGCCGGTGTTGTATCCCAACCGCCCGGCGGCGCTCCAATCGGTGGCGATGGGCATCTCGTATTCCGCTAAACTACTTCAACCGCCACATCACTAGTCGTTTCCCGGCGGCCTAGAAACGGGGAGTACACGGCATTACAGGGCAGTACATACAGGGGACGGTATTAGCGAAACACTGGAATATCAATTGAAACTTGATCGTTTCAATATGAAATTATCGTTTCAGGGAACCACTGTCGGATCGTTGAGGCCTTTTTCGATTTTTGAGAAAATTAACTTTAGGCCATTATCTAAACTGGAATATAATCGATCCACAGTCCAAAGATTCGCATTATCGGAAGCTGTTCCAGTTTCCTCCAATTGGTTAACCACATCATCAAATGTGTAGCGGTAAATAGGTTCCCTATTCTTTCCTTTAAGATGTCCTTCCCGCGCTTGATAAATCTCAAGAACAGATTTAATGCTTAAAAAAGAAAACTCAGGGTTAATGTAAGGGGTGATCTTCAGCGATGTGACAGAATGGGTCCCATCTTTAATTTCCCGATCTATTATTTCTTGGCTTTCCTCCTTTATTTCAGCGATTTTTGGCCAATTGCTTTTATCAAATGTTTGTTTTGCAAGTTTAGCGATTTTTCCTTCAAGATCATAGCCTTCAAGGATTTGTTTAATCGATGAGCCTATTGCTTCAGACGTGGATTTTCGGGAGCTGTTATTTGCTATGTCAATAAGGTCAAACAGGAGCCCGCCCCCCATAATTTGTGATGTGTTTGACGAGTAAAATTGCAAAGTTACTTTCTCCGGCTGTTCGGAAATATAAAGGATTGAATTTTCAACAACAGGAAGTGGATATGATTCTATTGGAATCATATGGCGATAAGGAGGAGCCACGCAACCCGAAATAATGATCCCCAAAAAAAATAAAAACAATGAGAATGGTCTAAAAAATAAAATTTGTTTAATATTTGAATTGAAGTTTGTCATAAGTTGAATGCAACCGGGGCTACCGTTTCGATTGCAACTTCTTTCTTTTCAAGGTTCTTGACTTTCCCCCCAACAATAAAGAGGGATAAAGCGAGAGTGGGTAATGCTAGTCCCCAGGCCCATCCTGCGCGGCTGCTCCCTTGGAATTTAATTGATTTCATCAGAGGAAGGCAAACAGTTCCGTCACAAACCTCATTAAACTGAACAAAAAGGACCTCTGGCATTCCAATAATAAATCCTCCGTTCCCAGTGATCACATTTCCACGTAATTCAGTCCCTGCGCGAACAACAACGGCTTCATTAACTTTGACGTCGCGAGAGACAATAAATGGGATATCTTTTCCCACATAGAGACCAGATAAAGCTACCGGTGCCTTCGACTTTAAATACACCTCCGTCCCAGACGGGACAACTTTTTCTTGAGAAAAACACGAAACATTAATTAATAGCAGACTTAGAATCAATGTTGACAGACTTCTCATGTGAAGATACCTCCCTGTTCAATATTTTTCTTTTAGCATCTTTTGCCACTTCTCCCATAACGCCGTCTGATTCGAATCTTTCTAAAAGAGGAATAGATTTTTGTGTCCCAAACTGAGCTAAAAGAAATCCCGCATACGCTCGTTTTTTCCAAGAAGAGTTAATCATTTCCTTCATTAACTCGTTTTCGTCAGTGGAAATCGGGTTTCCAACGTCATAGTCAAAAATCACAGCCAAAGTTACGCTCCCCCCCCAATTTCCGACAGCGTGCGTCGACTCCCCCCGCCCGTCAACCTGCGGAGCCTCCATGGTTTGTAACAAAGCGCAATAATAAACCATGGTGTGTTTCTGGTTATCAATCCTTACAGTAAAATCCTTAATGTTTCCTTTGCCCTGTTCAATTCGAATCATGTAGTTTCCTACTGGAAGTTTGAAACGGGTGTTTTTGAATCGAGGTGAATTAAAACTCCCAAGAGATTGCCAGGGACTTCCTTTGGCCTCAGCCCGGAGCCTTACATCGATGCGGAGGGCAGAACCCTGTCTCGCTGGGTTTGGGTTAATTGTAAACAAATCCAGAAATCCATTCTCGTTTACTGGGGAAAAAATTTCTTTCGAAAGTTGCGTGGAAGGCAATGAAACTTTTGTTGTTGTCACGCAACCTGTCAAAAGAGCTACAACTAGTATCGCCACTATTCGTTCTCTCATTTGAACCTCCATAACGACTTGACGCGGGCAAATATCAGCCCCCGGAATGCCCTAGTCCAGAAAATTGATACGAGGTGTATTTTTTCTGGAACATGCCATATTATACCCCAAAATTCACTTGCCCATACTTTAAATGCAAACAATCGATTCGAAAAATATTCAATAATTGAGGCTGGAGACGTACTTGGTGTATCGTCCGTCGAAAAAATGTTCGTTTTGGCGAAGATCCCTCTGCAGTAGTCGCTGGATAGGTTCTCCGATCAACTTAACCCCTCTTGACATCGAATTTTGAATTCAGCGATCAAATATTTATTCCCCTCCTAAAAATCAAACCCCAGGGAAACCCAGTGGGTCATGCCCAGGTCGCCTTGGGGGACCAGAGAATAATCAATGCCCAGGCCTTTGCGGGTCAGCCCCGCGCCGAACGTAACACCGGTCAACCCGCTCACGTCACCGGCCGTGCCGGTGTTGTATCCCAACCGACCGGCGGCGCTCCAATCGGTGGCGATGGGCATCTCGTATTCCGCTCCCCCCATCACATAGGCGTCTTCCTCTTTCGGAAACGCCGCGTCCAACGCGAACGCCACTCTCTTCGACATCCGATACGCCGCGCCGCCCTTGATGGTCGTTGGCAAATCTTCTTTTTCGGAATCGTATTTCAACCCGCTCCCCAAATTGGTGATGGATCCCCCCACACTCAAGCGGTCACCTAAAAAACCTTGGCTCAATACGCCCAAGTCCAAAGCCCAGGTGGAAGCGGTGTCCACCAATTTGGATTTCACATATTTTAACCCAGCGCCCACGTTCACAGGCCCCAGGGCACGCCCATACCCCACCGTCATGGCCATGTCGTCCGGGGTCAAAGACCCCGCTGACGCACCGGAAGTGTCCGTGCTATCAATGGACCCGGAATTGAAGTAATGAAGGTTCGCCCCCCAACTCCCCTTGGCTCCCAGGTTTCGCACGTAGGCCCCCTGGCTAAAATAACTGGAATCCAAGTAAGCCGTGTGCAAGAGGACCACCGACTGACTTTTAACCTGGGTCATGGCCGCCGGGTTGTAATACAGGGACGTGGCATCGTCCACCAACGCCACCCCAGCCCCACCCAACGCCGGTATGCGAGCACCCGCGCCCAAGGTTAGGAATTCCCCCGCGGTGGTCCCCGCCGCCCGGCCCACCGTCCAACAAAAACAAATACTTAACGCAATCAGGGATATCCGTTTCATCGTTGAATCACCACCTTAAAGGTTTTGTCACTGTCTTGCCCATCCACCACGCCAAAATAAACCCCGCTGGAGACATTTTCCCCCGCGGTGTTTTTAACATCCCACGAAGCACTCCCCGCCGCCACCGGGATTTCCCGCACCAGTTCGCCTTTAAGGGTGAACAGTTTCAACGTCCCCGTTTCCGGCAAGTTATCGATCGACAAAGCCGTGTGCCCCTTCCCCGGCCGAAACGGGTTCGGGTAGGCAAGGGGTTTTCCATCAGGCGAGCCCATCCCCATGTTGAATGTGTGTATTGAAAGCCACCCCTTACCAGAGTGGTCATGATTGCTCACTCCCGTTGAATTGATGTAGCCTCCTATGTAAATATGGCCTTGTCCATCGCTATCAATACTTCTTCCTGAGTCAAAAAAACCATCTGAAACACCCAGGATGTATCGGGATTTTAATGACAATCCCTTTGTGTATTCAACCATTAACATATCTGTCTCTGTTTCTGGATAAGGCCCTCTCCTTCCAGTAATATAAACTCCGTTATTCACCACTTCAACTTCATCAAACCAACCATAACCATCGGCCGGAACGTCGGAAAAAATCGATCCCGAGATATAATCAAGATTTTCATTGAATCGACCAATCCATGGTTTTTCAGAGACCATGCCTGCGATGTAAACATCATTGTTTGAACCCAGACCCAGGCCGAAACCAAGGTCTTCGGCTTCCGGGGAAGAGCCATATGTTGTTTCCTTGATGAGATTAAGACTTGAATCAAATTTCGCGATCCATACGTTTGGACTATCATCTCCAATGTTATCGATATATCCCCCAGCAAACAACACCCCGTTCGATCCAAATTCCATCCCCGCAACTTCTCCCGAATGGTGGAATTCATAATCAATGGTTGAGGAAAAATCGGAAGAAATTTTCTTAATGAACGGTGTGGGTATAAAGGTATGTGTCCAAATCGCACCCGATATGAAAATGTCCCCAGAAGGCGAGAAGACCATATCCTCAATAACCCGAATTTTATTGGAAATGGCCTGGATAGTCATGCTGGAAATAAAAGTAAAATCGCTTGAGTGATAACGATGAACCCACGTCGGTGACGATGCGTCAACAAACGAACCGCAAGAAACGATTTCACCACGACCATTGTCCAATATCATGCTGGCGTTAATATCCTGAG
This sequence comes from Elusimicrobiota bacterium, assembly GCA_041917295.1. Taxonomy (GTDB): domain Bacteria; phylum Elusimicrobiota; class Elusimicrobia; order FEN-1173; family FEN-1173; genus JADKHR01. Next base: position 2,024 of record JAYRXX010000053.1, on the reverse strand, counting down.
GATTTAAATACCAGTCTGCGAGATCATAATCATAACCAGTTTGTGTGTTTAATCGAATCGGGTATTTACTAACAAATCCCAGAACGAACCCTCCAGGTTGCACTGAAATGGACCGAACATCTTTTCCTATTTCCCAGTAAGGGTAATTCCCAATTCCAAAACCCGATGCAGTTCCAGTATTAATTTGAATTAAGGGGGCTGCGAACTTTGGGGCTGGACTTGGCACAAAGGCCGAAGCCTGCCCTGCCTCAGGTTGAAATTTATATCCTTTCCGCTCTAGGACTTTCCTGAGTGACCGAGGGATCTCGCCTCCCTCAAAAGATGATTCTGCCCTCTGGGAATAACAAACCCCAAGCCCCAACAAAAATGCCAAACTTGCTATTAACCGTTTGTTTATTATCATCATTTTCGTTCCCCTATTGAATTTATTTCCATCATTGCCCTCCACAGGAAAAAAACAATTAGAACTCGACCCCCAACCGAACCCCGAAGGGGTTCCAATCGAATTCCCGGAAAGTCTCCGTGTTCTTAGCCGAAGGCACTTGAGAATAAGTTAATGCCAGTTCAATACCCAGATTCTCCGTGACATAGGCAATCGCTGGGCCAATTTCCCAAGTCAACTTTATCGAATTAGACGAATGGAATTCGGAGCGAACCGTTTCACTTCCAATCTGATCTGAGGACTTTCCTTCCAAATGAAGGTTCGCGATCCCAATTCCAACCCCCAAACGGACTTGAATGTTTTTCCCAAAAGAGTGGCAATATTTCGACTCAGTCATGAGGCGAATTACGGATGAATTTTCTTCCTGCTCGATTTCAACTTGGGTTGTCCCAACGGGATTACCATATATATCTAGTGTCTCTAAGGGAAAATTAATATTTCCTATAAACGATGGACCTATGATGTAACCGAGGCTCCCCCCAATCTGAAATCCCTTCGTTGGGACATTGGCCAAGGCCCCAACTCGGAAACCAACACCGCCAGACGATTCTGTGTTACTCGTCAATGTTTGACCAGCGGTCAGAGAGTTTTTTAATTGCGAAACAGTTTCATTAAATGCGTCTTCTTTTTCTTTAAATGCATCGGAATAGGTCAAATACTCCACCGCGCCAAAATAGGTTATTTTGTTTCCTTCTGAACGAACACCCACCGCCATGCAAATCGCAACAAAAAACAATATTGTCGATTTGAGTCGAATCATTTTTTAATCTCCCATATTGATATTAAAAACATCAAAGCGTTATTTCTACATATGGAACATTCACATTACTGATCGTTCCCCAATATCAATCCAAACGCTTTCAACAATCTGTCCGCTTCCTCGATTTCCACCCCAATCCGCGTGCCGAACTCCACGGGATCAATTCCGTTTAAAGTCTCGTTAAGCGCATTGTTTAAAATTATCAATTCGTTCATCGTAAGCCGCAGAGATGCACCGTCATGGTTTTTATCTATTAGCTCCATTGTTTACCTCAACCCGTCGTAGTATTTCCGCCCCATCTTCGGTCGGAATGCTGTTCCTAAATCGATCGAACGTGGATCCCATATCACCACCGTCCCACTTTGCTCTTGCCAATACGCTCGACGTCCATGCGACAGCGCTTTTTGCGCGGTAGGGTGTTCCATGACATTTGTTATGTGATCGGCAAACGCCTCCCTTGTCGAAATCGTTGGATACTCTTTTCCCACCAGCACATGTTTTTCAAAGGCGTGGCCGGTTGCAATTTTGTCTGCGATGGGTTTTACGTTCGCTAAAGTGAGGGAACTGGATGGTTCGCTGGTGAATCGGTTTCGTGCGGGGGCAAAGCTGATTTGGGTTCCCTCAATTATTAAGGGGTGGCTGTTTTCGACACCTAATCCGTCAATTATCGTGGTGGTGGGTGGGGCACGCGGTGCAGCGTTATTCGGGTTGGGTGTGGATTGTGGGGGTTTGACAGGAGTGTTGGTCCCGCTCTTTGAAATAGGGGGAGCGCCCACCGCGATGTGTCCGCGTTCGTTTGCTACCAGACGTTGGATGTCATCG
>JAYRXX010000052.1:0-4138 GCA_041917295.1 Elusimicrobiota bacterium | reverse complement strand
TGCGGGAAGCGGCGCCGAAAGCCGCGGAGGCCGTGGTCACTCTACCGGTCCTGGACCTTGATGATTTGGTTAGCCGAAAGATCCGTCACCTGATACAATCACCTTCCCCACCAGGGGGGTACCATGTACCCGGACGCGCCCGTCATTGACCCTTTTTGAGGTTGTTGGACCGGCACAAATAGTGTATCGTTGTGCCGGGAGGAACACATGATTCGATCCAAAGTGTTGGGCATTATCATGGCCGGCGGCAAAGGCGAACGGTTGCAACCCCTGACCAACGAGCGGGGGAAACCGGCGGTTCCGTTCGGCGGGAAATACCGAATCGTCGATTTTGTTCTCAGTAATTTTGCCAACTCCGAAATTTTTTCTGTTTACGTCCTGGTTCAATATCTTTCTCAATCTCTCATCGACTACTTGCGTCTCAGCTGGTCCAACCGCGGGTTGGTGCCGGGCCACTTCATCACGGTGGTTCCGCCCCAGATGCGGATGGGCGAAATGTGGTACCGCGGCACCGCCGACGCCGTTTCGCAAAATTTAAATCTCATTCGGGATTTTGATCCCGACTACGTGGCTGTTTTCGGCGCCGACCACATTTACCGCATGGACGTGGGCCAAATGCTGGCGTACCATGTGCAAAAACAGGCCCATGTGACCATCTCCGCTTTGCCGGTCCCCATTGCCGAGGCCAAGGGGTTTGGCATCCTCAGCGTCTCAAAAAACGGCCGCATGACCGACTTTGAGGAAAAACCCAAAAACCCCAAACCCATGCCCAACGATCCCAATTTCGCCTACTCGTCCATGGGCAATTACATTTTCAACCGGTCTGTGTTGGAAGACGCCCTTACGGAAGACATCAAAAAAGACAGCGGCCATGATTTTGGGAAAAACATTATTCCCGGTCTCATGGACAAAAGCCGCGTGTTTGCCTACAACTTCAAAACCGCTCCTCTTCCCGGCCAAAAAGAATACGAAGAACCCGGTTACTGGCGGGACGTTGGCAATTTGGAGTCGTTCTGGTCGTCCCACATGGATATGTTGGGGGAAACGCCCCGCTTGGACCTGAACAACGACGATTGGCCCATTATGGCCGGACGCTACAACGGGCCACCGGCTCGGGTGCTGGGACGGCAGGTGGAAGACAGTATTTTAAGCGAAGGAACCGTGGTAAAAAACGCGTTTGTCCGCCATTCGGTGATCGGAAGGGGCGTGGTGATTGAGCCCGGCGCCGTCATTGAAGACAGCGTCCTCATGGACCACTGCGTTGTCGGAAAAGATTCCCGCTTAAAACGTGTCGTGGCCGACCGCTTCAATATTTTTCCCGACAACACGGTGATCGGCCATGATCCCGAAGCGGACACCCGCGCCGGTTTTCACGTCGACAAATCGGGCATCGTCGCCGTGGGTCGCGGGCGTAGCAAGTGGGCTCACCTCAAGAGATAAGTTAAGATTCCCATGGACCGCTTTTTGTGCCTTCACGGGCATTTTTATCAGCCCCCCCGCGAAAACCCGTGGCTTGAAGACATCGAAGTTCAAGATTCCGCTCACCCTTACCACGACTGGAACCAGCGCATCACCCGGGAATGTTACGGTCCCAACGCCGCTTCCCGCGTTCTGGACGGGAACGGGCGTATCGTGGAAATCGTCGACAATTACAAGCAAATTAGTTTTAATTTCGGGCCCACCCTGTTGTCGTGGATGGAACGGAAAGAACCCGACGTTTATCGACGGATTATTGATGCGGATCGCGCCAGTCGCGCCTTGCGATCCGGCCATGGCAACGCGTTGGCGCAGGTTTACAACCACGTTATCATGCCCTTGGCCAATGACCGCGACAAAGAAACCCAGGTCCTCTGGGGGCTTCGGGATTTTGAAAAACGGTTCGGCCGCAAACCCGAGGGAATGTGGTTGGCTGAAACCGCCGCCGATACCGCTTCCCTGGAAATGCTGGCGCGGCATGGAATCAAATTTACTGTTTTGTCTCCCACGCAAGCCAAGTCCGTTCGCCCCGCGCGGCGCGCGTCCGACAAACCCCACGACCACACGGACGGCGGGGATTGGCAAAATGTGTCGGGAGGTCGGGTGGATCCGAGCCGGCCCTATCTGTGGCGGTCTCCCAAAGGGCTGGAACTCGTTCTCTTTTTTTATGACGCGCCCATTTCCCGTGCGGTCGCTTTTGAAGGCGTTTTATCAAATGGCGACGTGTTCGCCCAACGCTTACTGACCGGGTTTGCGTCGGACCGGGCGGGCGCGCAGTTGGTTCACATTGCCACGGACGGAGAATCATACGGCCACCACCACCGGTTCGGCGACATGGCCCTTGCCATCGCCCTTAAACGCATTTCCCAGTCCGGGCAAGCTCGGTTAACCAATTACGGCGAGTTTCTGGAAAATCATCCGCCGGTGTGGGAAGCCCAGATTCACGAAAACTCGTCCTGGAGCTGTGCCCATGGCGTTGAGCGGTGGCGGTCCAACTGTGGGTGTCGGTTGGGTGGGCATGGCAACTGGACCCAAGAATGGCGCGCTCCTTTGCGGCGATCCTTGGATCGATTGGCTCAAAAAATGGACGCGCTTTTTGATCTCCGGGGACGCGCCTTTTTGTCGGACCCCTGGGCCGCTCGCAACGATTACATTGAGGTTGTTTTGGATCGCGGCGACGACAGCGTTAAATCTTTTTTTGCCCGCCACGCCGTTAAAGAACTTAACGAGACGGACCAAATCGACGCGCTCCGGCTTTTGGAAATGCAACGGCAACGCCTTCTCATGTTTACCAGTTGCGCTTGGTTTTTTGACGAGGTTTCCGGCTTGGAAAGCACGACCGTGTTGACTTCCGCCGCGCGGGCTTTGCAACTGGCCGCTTCGTTTCCCGAAGGCGTTGGTTTGGAAAAAGCGTTTTTGGCCGAACTGGCCGAGGCCAAAAGCAATTTGCCCGAGATTGGAAACGGGGCGGTGGTTTACGAACGGTATGTGAAACCGGTGTGCGCCGACCTTTCTCGGATCGCCGCCCACCAGGCGCTGAAAGCCCTTTGGCGAACCGAAGAAGACGAGGGGTCCATTTATTGTTTCGATTACACGTTTCTCGATCGGCGCACCGATCGATCCGCGGGAACCGCCCTGTCCCGCGGGCGGGTGCGGGTGCGATCCCAGATCACGCGGGAAACCCTTGACGCCGCTTACGCCGTCATGCATTTGGGCGGACACGATTTCCATTGCGTTATCCGTTCCGCTCCCGATTGGGCTCGAATGGCGCCAGTTCTCGACCAGTTGGGGGAATCGTTTAACACGGGCTCTTTGTCCGATACGCTTTCGTTGTTGGCCGGGCAATTCGATCCCCGCGTGTTCGAACTCCAAGATCTTTTGCTTGAGGAACGCCGCCATATCTTAAGTTCCGTTATTGAGGATATTTTGGGCCGCTTTGAGGGCACCTACAGGTTGTTGGTCGACGACAATAAAAAATTAATGAATTACCTTTTAAAGGCTTCGTTTCCGATGCCCCACGCGTTTCGGTTGGCGTTGGAATCCGTGTTGGGACGGGATCTGCACCAAGGTTTAATGCGTTTTAATTCCGATGAAAGCGACACAGCTCTGTTGAAACGGGTTTACTCCGAGGCCAAGTCGTTTTCTGTGTCGCTTAACTGGGCCGGGGTGGGCCAAACGGTTCAACGCCGATTGGAATTCCATATGGATTCGCTGTCCAAGAGTCCGTCCCCTGATAAAGCCAAGAAATGTTTGGCGCTCCTTTCCGTGGCCGATGATTTAGAACTGCCTGTATCGTTATGGAGTTTGGAAAACGCGTATTTCTTGGTTTGGAACGATTCGTTGCGAGTGGTGACAAAATCGTCGCCCGAAAAACCCGATCACCAGGCCTACCGCGCCCTCGCGGAACGGCTCCGTCTTTTGCCCTAATTTAGTATACTTACGTTTAAGGGAACTTCCCCGACTGTCACATTGGGCCGGGGATTTTTTATCCCCCGGTGAGGCGTGTAGCGCCCGTAGGTCGTATGCGCCCGTAGCTCAATTGTGACTGAGCCCGTTGGGCGAAGGAATGGTTTCTGGTCGCTAGACCAGAAACCAGATAGGTTTCATTATGCGCCCGTAGCTCAATTGTGACTGAGCCCGTTGGGCGAAGGAATGGTTTCTG
>JAYRXX010000051.1:0-1959 GCA_041917295.1 Elusimicrobiota bacterium | reverse complement strand
TGAATACTATTTAAATATTGCCGGGACGGCGATGGTTGATACCGGGAGCGGAAATTTGGATGTTCACGATGTGTTTGAGAGCACAAGCCCGTTCCGTGTCTACATTGATACGACGCCGCCGGTGGCGGGGGCGTTGGAGGTGTATTTCTCGTCCGAGGCGGCGCGGGATCGCAACCAAGAGCAACGCATATCGACAGGGACCTTGTGGGGGGATCCGAACCCCTATGTGACGTGGGATTCCATGGACCTGTTGGGCAAAGAGAGTTCCCGCAGTCCGGTGGAGGGGTGGACGGTGAGCTGGTCGACCGATTCGGCCGTCTTGCCCAGCGTGGATCGGGCCGAATTGACGAAAGACGTGGGTTTTGAAATGGATTTAACGGGAGTGACAGAGTCACGGACGTATTACATTAAGGTTCGGGGATATGACCGGGCAGGGAACTGGACGGCGGACAGTGACGTTCCAGTATTCGAATATAAGTATACGCCGGACCAAATAGCGCCCCGGTGGAGCTTAAGCCATATTTTGATGACAGGCGTGAAATACCCGAACACGGACGATACGGTGCGGTTCGCGGCGGTGGCGCCGACGGCCAACTTTGTGGACGTCGGATTTGAAGAGGACATGTTGATTCCGTCAGGATCGATCCAATTGGAGTTACGTCGGGATAAATTCGGGGCCAAAGTGGATAAACCGACACCTCTGACGTTGCCGACCACGTCGTATGTGACGGTAACGAGCGATTCGAAATCGATGGTGGTGTTGCCGTTCACATCAACGGATTTAAAACCGGCGAGCCAGTATCGGTTTTTCAGTTCGACAAAACCTGCACCCACCGATCGGGCGAACAATCCGTTGCAGGCGCCGCTGGATATTTTGTTCTACACGGCCATGGACCCGGCGCAAAACGCGGTGTTTGTGAGCGAAGATGGAAAAGTGAGCGTTTCGGTTCCGGCTGGCGCGCTGGGGTCTGAGCCGGTGGGGGTGGCGATTAACGATAAGCCTGAGAAAGTTTCGGTGGCGGGAGCGGCGAGTTTACCAGGGTTGGTGGGCAAAGCCACCGAATCCATGGGTCAGCAAACGGGGGGCGCGTTCAAAAAGATTTTCTTAACTAAAGAATTGTCGGTGTTTGACACGAACGGGAAAATGCGGACGGCGGCGTATGGGGGAGATGTACGTGTCTCGTTTGATATCAGAAAAGATATGAAATTGGAAAACGGGGTGTCATATGTGTTCAATACCTCGATCCGCACGAAGGACCTTGCGATTTACGAACTGGACCAGCGGACCGGCGTGTGGAACAAAATGCCGGACAGCCACGTGGACGAGATCGCGGGGACAGTGTCGGTGCCGTTGCGGCACAGTGGGACGTACGCGTTGGGCGGATCGCCGAACTACGATTTGTCCAACGCCCATGCCTACCCGGTGCCTTACCGCTCCGGACGTGATCCCAACGGGATCAGTTTTACAGGGCTTTCGAGTTTTGGGAGCATTAAAATCTTTACGATGGATGGGCGGTTGGTGAAGCAGTTAAGCTTCGATGGGGTGTCGTCGGTGGATTGGTATCCGGTGACCAGCGACGGGGGCGACCCGGTGGGATCGGACGTGTATCTGTACGTGATTGAAAACGACCAACAGCGTAAAGTTGGGAAGTTGATGGTGATCCGATGAGCGGGCGGCGAGGGATGGGAGTGATTTTGAGCCTTGTGGCGTTGGCAGGGCTGGCGTGGTCGGAGTCGGCGGGGAAGACCACGGGCAACTTTCTAAAGATGGGTGTGGGTGGGCGCGGGGTGGCGATGGGGGAATCGCACACGGCGTCGGTGAACGACGCGACGGCGCTGTATTGGAACCCGGCGGGGTTGGGGTTGTTGACCCAAAACGAAATTGCGTTCATGCACAGCAACGCGTTGGAAGGGGTCACCCAGGACGTGCTGTATTACGCCCGGCCAACCGAGCGACTG
>JAYRXX010000050.1:0-16680 GCA_041917295.1 Elusimicrobiota bacterium | reverse complement strand
TTCGCCCGGTTCGGGGGTTGGATGCCGGAGGGGGACGACGTCTCGGATGGGAAGGGAAGCTTTCAATCGGGAAAAAGAAAGGCCCAACGACCGTGAGCCGTTGAGCCTTTCGACCCCTGTGGGGGGTTTCTGTAATGGCGGAAAGGGAGGGATTCGAACCCTCGGTATAGGTTTCCCCATACAGCGGATTAGCAGTCCGCTGCCTTCAGCCACTCGGCCACCTTTCCAAAAAACAGAAAATTGAAGTGTCCAGGAGTTGGCTGCCTGGGCCTAACGGCCCGTCCTAAACGCGTGCCACCGGCACGCAGGACCCACTTCCCATCCTACAAACTGGGACCGTGCCTAGCGGCACGGCGGCCACCTTTCCAAAAAACAATTTTGCAACTCGCCCATTCTAGCACGGGGACGGAAAGGGCGCAACCAAATCGATTGGTCCTGCTGCAATCCGGTTCGATTGGTTAGCCCAAGACAGCGGGTTTCGTCAGTTTTCATCGGGTTTTGATAGAATCATCTGAACGCAAGGCCCCGGGGAATCCGGGTTTTTTTTTGACAGAACGGGCGGGAGGAATTGCGTGGCGTTGTTTCTTGTTTCCACACCGATTGGGAATTTGAAGGATGTCACCGAACGGGCTAAGGAAACCCTGGCCCGGGTATCGGCGGTGGTGGCGGAAGACACCCGCCGAACCGGGCAACTTCTTCGTCATCTCAATCTGGAAAAACCTCTCGTGCGTTACGATGAGCATGTCCACGGTCGCGTTGCGCCCGCCTTGGTGGACCGGCTCGCGGCGGGGGAAGATTTGGCCCTGGTGACGGACGCGGGCACGCCGGGCCTTTCCGACCCGGGCGGGCGGTTGGTTCCGTTGGCGGTGGCACGGGGCATTGCGGTGGTTCCTGTCCCGGGTCCGTCGGCTCTGTTGACCGCCCTCGCGGGGTCGGGTCTTCCTTGGGACCAGTTCACCTTTTTGGGGTTTTTGCCCCGCCGGCCCGGGCGGTTTTGCCGGGACCTGGAAGCGGCGGGCAAAGATCGGACGGTCGTTTTTTACGAATCGCCCCACCGGGTGGTGGCGGCCCTTGAAATGGCCTTGTCCGTTTACGGGGACGTTCCCGCCTCAGTGGCGCGGGAATTAACTAAAATACATGAAGAGTTTATCCGCGGGCGGCTGTCCGAGGTCGCGGCGGTGTTGAAACACCGTGATAAAATCCTGGGCGAGATCACCGTGGTCGTCGCGCCCCAGTTGGGGGAAAAATCATGATTCGTGCCGCTGTTGTGGGCGCCACCGGATACACCGGCGGCGAATTGCTGAAAATTTTGTTAGGCCATCCGGACGTGCGGGTGACCGACGTCATCTCCCATTCCCGGCCCGGCCAACAACTGGGGGATGTCCATCCCTTTTTGCGGGGGAGGCTGGACCTCACGCTCGAATCCTACGACGCGAAACGTCTGGCTTCCACTTGCGACGTGGCCTTTTTCGCCCTCCCCCACGGCGTGGGAAGCAAAAACATCGCCGATTTCGTGGCCCAGGGGAAAAAAGCCATCGATCTGTCCGCCGATTTCCGTCTTAAAAACGTCAAAACCTACGAGGCGTGGTATAAAGTCAAACACGCGTCGCCGTCGTTGTTGAAAAAGGCCGTGTACGGTCTCCCGGAACTGTATCGCAAAGAAATCCCGGGATCGCCGCTCGTCGCGAACCCCGGCTGTTACGCGACCGCCACGATCTTGGCGTTGACGCCCCTGGTCCGGAGAAAAGTAATGGTCCCGGGGTCGGTGGTGGTGGACGCCAAGTCCGGCACGTCGGGGGCGGGGAAAAAACTGGACCCGATGTACCTGTATTGCGAAGTGACGGAAAATTTCCAGGCGTATGCCGTGGCGAAACATCGTCACGTGCCGGAAATCGAACAAATCCTGGCGGACCAGTCCGGCCAAACCCAGTCGCTGACGTTTGTGCCCCACTTGGTCCCCATGACCCGGGGCATTTTGGTCACCGCTTACGGGACATTGAAAAAGAAAATGACCACCGCCGCGGTGCGGCGGGCCTTTGAGGAGGATTTCGGCGGGGAACGGTTTGTCCGCCTGCTCCCGGAGGGCCGCTGGCCTCAAACGAAAGACACCGCGGGGACGAACTACGTCGACATCAACGTCGCCGTCGATGAACGAAACCGCCGGGTGGTGGTGTTGGCCGCGCTTGATAACTTGTTCAAGGGCGCGTCGGGCCAGGCGGTGCAAAACATGAATCTTCTCTTCGGCCTCCCGGAGGCCCTGGGAATAAAATAAGAGGAACCCTTATGGGATTGATGTCGTGGATCAAACGAATTGCGGGATTGTCAAAAGACAGGAAACTGACCTGCGCGGAATGCCGTTCTTCGTTTTTCTTTGAAGAAGGGGAACAGAAGTTTTTTGCCGAACGGGGTCTTTCGGAACCCAAACGGTGCCCCACCTGCCGGAAAAACACCCGACGCAACCGGGGTCCCCGGCGGCGATAATGGCCTCCGCTCTTCCCCTCCGCAACAGCGACCTGCCCGACGGGTTTCGGCTCTTCGGGATCCGCTCGGGCATTTCGTCGAAGCCCGGAAAAAAAGATCTGGCCCTCTTCTGGTCCGACCGTCCGGCCCGGGCCGCGGGGGTGTTCACCAAAAACCTGTTCAGCGCCGCGCCGGTCCAGTATTGCCAGAAAAAACTGAAAAAGTCTTCTTCGGCCCGGGCCATCATCATCAATTCCGGGTGCGCCAACGCGTGCACGGGCAAGCGGGGCATGGCCGACACGGTCTGGACCGCCAACGAGTTGGCCGCCCGGTTGGGTGTCGCTGACCACGAAGTCCTGGTGGCGTCCACGGGCGTTATCGGCCGGCATTTGCCCCGGCCCGCCTTGGGCCGCGGCATCAAAGAAATCGCCGAACGCGTTCGCTCGGGAACCCCGTCTGCCGACGACGCGGTTCGCGCCATCATGACCACCGATACCCGGCCCAAAGCCGCCCGGGCCACGTTCGTCGCCGGCTCAAAAACGTTCACGGTGTGGGGATGCGCCAAAGGCGCCGGGATGATTCACCCGAACATGGCCACCATGCTTTCCGTGGTCTTAACCGACGCGCCCCTTTCGGCCCGTTCGCTCCAGGATGCCCTCAATCAGGTTGTCCGGCGCACCTTCAACTGCGTCAGCGTCGACGGCGACACGTCCACCAACGACAGCCTCTTCCTCCTCTCCAACGGCGGGGGGGACATTCGTCTCCTTTCATCAAAAGGCGAAGAAGGATTTCGGCGCGCCTTAGAAGAGGTGTGTTTGTCGCTTTCGACCCAAATTGCTTCGGATGGGGAGGGGGCGACGCGGATGGCGTGGATCAATGTTCAAGGGGCTCGGACAGAAAAAGCCGCCCATCAGTTGGCGGCCACCGTGGCCACCAGCGCGTTGGTTAAAACCGCTCTTCACGGGGCGGACCCGAATTGGGGTCGCATTTTGGCCGCCCTCGGGCGCGCCGGGGTGCCCTTCGATCCCAACCGGGTGGATGTGCGCATCGGCGATGTCTTGGTCTGTCGACGGGGCGGGAAAGCGGATTATTCCGAGAAAGCCGTCCACGCCCGCCTCAAAAAAGACCGCGTGACCGTGGTCATCGACCTCCATCAGGGCAACGCCCGGAGCCGTTACGCCACTTGCGACTATTCAAAGGACTACATCACGATCAACGCCGATTACACCACGTGAAAGGGAACTACTCAGCCCCTCATCCGCCCCTTCGGGGTCCTTCGGACCCGGGGCCTCTTCGGCCCGTCGCAACCGCCTGCCACTGGCAGGCGCGACCCTTCCCCCGAGAGGGGAAGGAAAACAAAGATTTTCCCGCTCCTCTTCGGAGGCTGGTCGCAGAGCTCCCAGCACCTGGGGCGGCAGAGCCGCTGAAGCGAGGGCAGGGTGAGGGGCCTGAGCTGTTACCGTGAAAGAACGGCGGGGCCCGGACGAGGCGGGGCGAAAAATAAAAACGGCGTTGATTCCAATTCGCGGCCGACGGATTTCGCGGGCGGCGGCGCGGGCCGTGGCGGGGTCCCTCCGGTCGGGAGGGGTGGCGGTGTTCCCGACAGACACGGTGTACGGCATCGGGTCCAGCGTGTTTTGGCCCCAGGCCATTTGGCGGATTTACCGTCTTAAGGGCCGGTCCTACGATAAACCGTTGCCGTTTCTGGTGGCCGACGTGGACCAGGCCTTGGCGTTGGTGGAGCCTCCGGGTCCGCGGCTTCGAAAAATGTTGGACAAGTATTGGCCCGGTCCGTTGACGGTCGTGTTTAAAACATCAACGCTCGGCCGCTGGACAACGGGCGGAAAAGAAACTTTGGCCCTGCGCGTGCCGGATCATCCGGTCACCCTGGCGATTTTGCGGGAAATGGGCCAGCCCCTGGCGGTCACGAGCGCCAACCGGTCCGGTCGGCCGGAAGCCGTCACGGGCGCCCAGGCCCGCGCCCTGTTCGAGAACCGCGTCGAGGTGTTGGTGGACGGCGGCGCGTGTCCGGGCGGGGTTCCGTCGACCGTCATCGACGTATCCAGTTTCGGCTGGACCTTGGTGCGCGAAGGCGCCGTCAAGAAAAAAGAGTTGTTGCGATTTGTTGGTTGAGTTTTAGATAAAGAGTACCTTTAATATACGACGCTCTCGCGTCCATATTAAAGTTTATCTTTACTATGAGCTTGATTGTCGTTTATATTAAAGGGACGTGGCCATGAATCGTGCAACACCAGGGATTCAAACACTTTATCGGGCGGGTCGGTACCAAAAACAATTAACCGGCTACAGTGCGTTTGTCCCGGCGGCTTTGCCACCCAGGCCGCCCATCAAACTTGAGGGTGAACGACAGGCGCTTCTTTCTCAAGCGGATCGGGCTCTGGGACGGTTGGACGGATCCATTCAGACCCTTCCGAACCCGGACCTTTTTGTCTTCATGTATGTTCGCAAAGAGGCCGTGCTCTCCAGCCAAATTGAAGGCACGCAAAGCTCACTCAACGATCTGCTTTCCGCGGAAGCCAGCGTTCTGGCGCCCGACCGTCCTAAAGATGTTGCTGAAGTGGTTAATTATGTCCACGCAATGAACTACGGGCTGGAACGGTTACGAACGCTTCCGTTATCGATCCGCTTAATCAAAGAAATTCACGGGAAATTGTTAAGCGGCGGTCGTGGATCTCATCTCACTCCGGGGGAACTTCGTCGATCTCAAAACTGGATCGGTCCTCCCGGATGCACACTGTCAAACGCTTCTTTTGTCCCACCGCCACCCGACCAGGTGGCCGCGCTTTTGGGTGATCTGGAAAAATTTCTCCATGACCCGATCGATATGCCGGCCCTCATTCAAATCGCTCTGGTTCACGCCCAATTCGAAACGATCCATCCCTTTCTGGATGGAAATGGTCGCGTGGGGCGTTTGCTGATCAGTTTTCTCCTGTGTCAGCGTGAGATCCTTCTTAAACCCGTGCTCTACTTGTCCCATTATTTTAAACGCCACCGGACCGAATACTATGAACATCTTCAAGCCGTGCGTGACAGAGGAGATTGGGAAAATTGGATCTCGTTTTTTTTACGTGGAGTGGTGGAAGTCAGCCGGGAAGCGACGGTCACGGCACGCCGTATTCTGGCTTTGCGTGAGGAACATCGCGCTCAGGCCACCGCTCACCTCGGGCGCGCCACGCGCAACGGCATCCGCGTATTGGAACACCTCTACCAACAACCGATTCTTTCGGTCATGGACATAAAAAAACTGACCGGGACCACATTCCCAGCGGCGAACCAGCTTGTTTCCCGGTTGGTTAAACTCGGCATTATTTCTGAAATCACCGGCCAGAAACGACATCGACGCTTCCGCTACGAGCCCTATATCCAACTATTTAATGACTCTGTCACTGAATCCATCGGAGGACACACATGAGTTTCTTGAAGAAATCGGATCCAAAACTTTACAAAACGATTATGGACGAAACCCGTCGGCAAGAAACCGGGTTGGAAATGATCGCGTCGGAAAATTATGTGTCGGAAGCGGTGTTGGAAGCCCAAGGGTCGGTCTTGACCAACAAGTACGCCGAGGGTTACCCGGGCAAACGTTACTACGGCGGATGCGAAGAGGTGGACAAGGCCGAATCGTTGGCCATCGATCGAATCAAATCGTTGTTCGGCGCGGAACACGCCAACGTTCAGCCCCATTCGGGATCCCAGGCCAACATGGCCGTTTACTTGGCCATGCTCACGCCCGGGGACACGGTGATGGGATTGGAACTCTCCCACGGCGGGCATTTGACCCACGGCCACCCGTTAAACTTTTCCGGCAAATATTTTAAGGTGGTTTCCTACGGCGTCCGCCAAGACACCGAACAAATCGATTACGACCGCTTGGCCGAACTGGCGAACGAACACAAACCCAAAATGATTCTGTCCGGCGCGTCCAACTATTCCCGGGTGATCGATTGGGCGCGGTTGCGGACCATCGCCGATTCGGTGGGCGCGTTGCTGTTCGCCGACATCGCCCATTACGCCGGATTGGTGGCCGCGGGTTTGTATCCCAACCCTGTGCCGGTCGCCGATTTTGTCACCACCACGACCCACAAAACCTTGCGGGGGCCCCGCGGCGGCGTGATTTTGTGCAAAGAAAAATACGCCAAAGACATCGACCGCGCCGTGTTTCCCGGCGTGCAGGGCGGACCCTTGATGCACGTGATCGCCGCCAAAGCCGTGGCGTTCGGTGAAGCGCTCAAACCAAGCTTTAAGAAATACCAAGCCCAGGTTTTGGCCAACGCCCGGGCCTTGGCCGCGGCCCTGGCCGAACACGGGTTTCGCATCGTCTCGGGCGGCACCGATTGCCATCTGTTGACCATCGATCTGCGTTCCAAATCCATCACCGGCAAAGAGGCCGAAGGTCTCCTGGGCCAGGCCGGCATTACGGTCAACAAAAACACCATCCCCTTCGATCCGGAAAAACCGTTCGTCACGTCCGGCGTCCGGCTGGGAACCCCCGCCCTCACCACCCGGGGCATGAAAGAAAAAGAAATGAAAATCGTCGCCGGCTGGATCAACGAAACCATCGAAAGCCGAACCGATCCAAAACGATTGGCGAAAATCCGCAAAGAGGTTTTGGCCCTGACGAAAAAATTCCCTCTTTACGCGGCCCGACTCAAAAAAGCATGATCTCAGGACGCACCCATGGCCCGTCATTCCGGCATGGGGTTAGCCGGAATCCAGATGTTTCGGTTGTTAATTATGCCATGAGGCGTTTTTGATCCGCGCTCAGATCGTCGCGTTCTTTTTGTCGTTGGCCGGCGCCGCGGCGTTGATGCCGGTCCTGATATTTTTGTCTCGTCGCTACGGCGTGATGGATGTGCCTGACGCGCGCAAAGTGCATTCGGTCCCCGTCCCCCGGTGGGGCGGGGGGGCCATCGCCGGGGGCGTGTTCTTGGGTCTCGGGGGCGCGGCATTTTTTTCACCCTGGTTTTTGAAATTGCTGGATTACCGTTACCGCATCGTGGAAAACGGTCAGGCCATCGACATCATGAGCTTGAAAGCCCAACTGACGGGGGTGTTGATCGGTTCGTTGGTGTGCGTGGTGTTGGGCATGTGGGACGACCGCCGGTCTTTGCCCCCGGTGGTGAAATTGCTGGCCCAAATTATCGCCGCCTACGTGGCCATGATGTACGGTGTGCGCATGGCCGGGTTGGCGATCCCGGGGTTTGGGTTTGTCACCTTCCCGTTGCTCGTCTCTCAAATCGTCACGTTGTTTTGGCTGTTGGGTTTTATGAACGCCGTCAATCTGTCCGATGGGTTGGACGGGTTAGCGGGGGGCATTTGCGCCATCGCGGCCGGAACCTTTTTGTTCGTGGCCATGCTTCAGGCCGACACCAAAATTCTGCTTTATTCAAAACAACTCAAACTGGCTTCGGTCCTGGCGGCGGCGTTGGCGGGGGGATGTTTGGGGTTTTTGATTTACAATTTTCATCCGGCCCGGGTGTTCATGGGCGACGGGGGGTCGCTGTTTTTGGGGTTCATGTTGGGCGCCGTGAGCATCATCGGAACACTTAAAACCAGCGCCGTGATCGCCTTGCTCATACCGGTTTTGGTGGTGGCTCTGCCGGTGGTGGACGTGGCGTTCGCGCTCATTCGCCGGGCGCGAAGTGGAAACGGGTTGATGACGGCCGATAAAGGCCACTTTCACCATCGACTGCTGGCCCTGGGTTGGACCCAACGGGAAGTGGTTTTGTTGGTTTATGTGCTGACGTTGTTGCTGTCGATGGCGGCGCTGTTGATGACATTTTTCCGAGGAAAAGTTTGACCGCCGCCGTTCCCCGAAAAATAATGATCGTGTTCGGCACCCGCCCGGAAGCCGTGAAAATGGCGCCGGTGGTGTTGGGGTTTAAAAAATATCCCGCCGAATTTGATCCCCGGGTTGTGGTGACCGCCCAGCATCGAGGTCTTTTGGACCAGGTCCTTCGCCTGTTCCAAATCCGGCCCCACCACGATCTGGACATCATGCGGCCTGGCCAATCGTTGACGGATATTTCCGTTCGCGCTCTGGAACGGTTGGAACCCGTGATCAAAAAAGAACAGCCCTCCTTGGTTTTGGTTCACGGCGACACGTCCACGGCGCTGATGGCGGCCTTGGCGGCGTTTTACCAACACGTTCCGGTGGGACATGTTGAAGCGGGTCTTCGATCCCGAGACCTTCGCAACCCTTTTCCCGAAGAAATGAACCGTCGCGTCATTGGTTCCTTGGCCGCTCTTCATTTTTCACCCACCGAACAAGCCCGGCGAAATCTGTTGCGCGAAGGGGTCGACGACAAAAATATTTTTGTCACGGGCAACACCGGGATCGACGCGCTTCGGTTGGGCGTGGCCCGTTTGACCGCACGTTCGCCCCGGATTCCGACGGAAGCGGCCCGATTGGCCCGCCGGCCCTTTGTGTTGATGACCGCCCATCGGCGGGAAAATTTCGGAGAACCCCTGGAACGGGTGTTTGAGGCCGTGCGTGACGTGGCCCGGGCCCGGCCGGAGGTGGGTTTTATTTATCCGGTGCATCCCAACCCCAACGTGCTGGAACCCGCCCGCCGAATTCTTGGCGGCGTGCCCAACGTGGCGTTGACCGACCCCCTCGATTACGGACCGATGTTGTTTTTGATGAAACGATGCTTGTTCGCCCTCACGGATTCCGGGGGGATCCAAGAAGAGGCCCCGGGTTTGGGAAAACCCGTTTTGGTTTTGCGCCACGTCACCGAACGGCCCGAAGCCGTGCGCGCCGGAACCGCTCGGCTGGTGGGCACCCGACGCGAAACGGTTCGACGGGGCATCGACACGTTGTTGGATGACCGCTCCGTTTACCGACGCATGGCCCGGGCGGTGAACCCCTACGGCGATGGCCACGCCGTGTCGCGCGTGGTGGCGGCGGTGCGCCATTGGGCGGATCCTCGTCGGCCACGCCCGAACCCTTTCGTCCCCAAACGGAGTGCCCCATGAATAAGAGCAACCGGTCGTTTAAGGCCCTGATGGTCACCCAGTTTCTGGGAGCGTTTAACGACAACGTGTTTCAGATCGTGATCGCCCTTCTGATCACCCACTGGATGTCGGAAGAAAAAGCCCGCAGTTTGGTGGCCATTTCCGGGGCGGTGTTTGCGGCGCCGTTTTTGATTTTTTCCCTCGGGGCCGGCCGGCTAGCCGACCGCTGGAGCAAAGCCCGGGTGGTGGTCTTGGCGAAAACCGTGGACCTGGGCGTGGTGGCCTTGTTGGTGGCGGGGCTCTATTTTAAAAACGTGCCCTTGTTGTTGACGGGGCTTTTTTTGTTGGCCACCCAAAGCGCCTTTTTTAGCCCCGCCAAATACGGCCTGATCCCCGAATTAAAAGATCCGTCCCAGCTGTCGTCCGCCAACGCGCTGTTGAACGTGGCCACGTTCGTCGCCATTTTGTTGGGCACGGTGGCCGGAACATTTTTGACCACCCACATCAACGCGGTGGCCCTGTTGACCGTCGTGGTGGCGGTGGGCAGTGTGGCGGCCGCCCTGGCGATAGAAAAAGTTCCGGCGGCTAATCCCGGCCAACCCCTTCGCTGGAACCCGTTGCCGGATGTTCGGGCCAACTGGGCGTTGGTGGGCCCCGACCGATCGCTCCGATTGAGCCTTCTGGCCACGGGCTGGTTTTGGTTCATGGGAGGCGTTCTCCATTTGAACATGTTGGTCTACGTCAAACAGGTCATGGGCCTGTCGGATCGGGTATCGGGGGTGTTGCTGATTGCCTTGGTGGTGGGCATTGCCGTGGGAAGTTTGTGGGCCGGCCGGCTGTCGCGCCGGAAAGTGGAATTGGGTTTGGTGCCCCTGGGCGCTTTGGGTTTGAGCGTGTTTACCTTGGACCTGTATTTTTCCCACGCGGCGCTGATCCGCACCTTGGCGGACGTGTTTTTGCTGGGAATGAGCGCGGGGTTCTTTTTCATTCCGCTCACCACGCTCATCCAAGCGCGCAGTCCCAAAAGCGACCGAGGCCGAATTTTAGCCACGGGCAACCTGATTTCGTTTATCGCGATTTTGCTTTCCAGCGGATTTTTGTGGATCATGAGCGCCGCGTTTAAGGCCGATCCGGCCCAAATCTTTTTGGTGCTTGGCCTGCTGTCCATCGCCGCCACGGCGGCCATTGTCGCCTATCTGCCCCAATCCTTGGTGCGCTTGGGGTTGTTCCTGCTCACCAACGTGGTCTATCGCATCCGGGTGGTCGGAGAAGAAAATATCCCGGCCACCGGTCCGGCCCTCATCGTTCCCAATCACGTGTCTTACGTGGACCCGTTTTTGGTCGGGGGGGCCACCTCCCGGTTGATTCGGTTCTTAATGTTTCGCGGAATGTACGACGCTTCTTTTTTCCGGCCCTTATTAAAATTAATGGACGTCATTCCCATATCGGCGGGCGACAGCCCCAAACGGGTGTTGGCCTCGTTGTTGGAAGCCCGCCGTCGACTGGAACAGGGCCACGTGGTGTGCATTTTCGCCGAAGGCGCGGTGACCCGGTTGGGCCAAACGTTGGGGTTTCGCAAAGGGTTTGAACGCATCGTGGCCGGGTTGGATGTGCCCATCATTCCGGTCCACCTGGACCGGGTGTGGGGAAGCATATTCAGTTTTGAGCGCAAAAAATTTATTTGGAAAATGCCCCGACAGATCCCTTATCCGGTCACGGTGACTTTCGGCAAACCGTTGCCTTCCACCGCCAAGGCCGACGACGTGCGACACGCCGTGATGGAATTGGGCAGTCAAGCGTTCGGTCTTCGGCTGGAGAACTTAAAGCCCCTCCATCAATTCTTTTTCCGACAGGCGCGACGCCAATGGACCACGCCGGCGGTGGTGGACACCACGGGCGCTCGGCTTAGTTACGGGAAATTGGCCACGGGATCTATTTTGTTGGGGCGCCGCTTGCGCGGGCTCTTGCCCGCGGACAAAAATGTGGGTGTTCTTCTTCCGCCCGGCGTCGCCGGGACCGTGGCCAACCTGGCCCTTCTTTTCGATGGACGGGTTCCCGTGAACCTCAACTATTCCTTGGGTCGAGGGGTGATTGATCAAATTTGCCGGGACGCCGGTGTGGTGCGGATTTTAACCGCCCGCAAAATGGCGGAGGCTTTAAAGTGGGGGGAGGATTCCCGGCTGGTTTTTCTGGACGATTTGCCTCGGCCCGGCCCGGTGGGGGGGGCTCTTGCGTTTGCGGGTCTCAAACTGTTGCCGGCCCGGTGGGCCGAACGGTGGTGGGCGCCCTTTTCCGACGCCAAATCCGGCGATTTGGCCGCTTTGCTTTACACCAGCGGCAGTACGGGTTCGCCCAAAGGGGTGATGCTGACCCACGCCAACATCCACGCAAACACCCAGGGGTTGCAAGAGGTGTTCCAGTTGACGGCGAAAGACACCATCGTGGGGATTTTGCCCTTTTTCCATTCGTTCGGATTCACGGGCACCTTGTGGTTGCCCTTGTTGGCGGGATGCCGGGGAGTTTACCATCGAAGCCCGCTGGAAGCGGTGGCGATCCGCAAGTTGATCAAAGACGAAAAAGCCAACATTTTGGTGACCACGCCGACCTTTTTGCAAATGTGGATGAAAAAGTTTTCCCGGGACGATGTGGCGACACTGCGGTTTGCTCTGACCGGAGCCGAAAAGTTGCCGCTCGCTTTTGCCCGGGAATTTACCGAATTGTTGGGCGTGCCCATTCTGGAAGGATACGGCACCACCGAATTGTCTCCGGCGGCCTGCGTCAGCGTGTTGGGCGTTCGTCAAGGGACCGAAAACCAAACCGGCTGGAAACCCGGCAAGGTGGGCCGCCCCTTGCCCGGCGTGACGGTGAAAATTGTGGACCCCGCCACCGGCGAACGTCGGCCCGACGGCACCCCGGGCCTCCTGCTGGTCAAGGGCCCCAACGTAATGGCCGGTTACTGGAACCAACCCGCCAAAACCGCCGAGGTGGTGGTGGACGGTTGGTACAACACCGGCGACATCGCCCGGGTGGACGAAGACGGGTTTGTGGAAATCACCGATCGCCTGTCGCGGTTTTCGAAAATCGGCGGCGAAATGGTGCCCCACATGCTCGTGGAACAAAAGTTGGCGGACCTGTCGGAAGAACCCGAGGCTCGTTTTTTGGTATTGTCCACTCCGGATGAAAAACGGGGCGAACGGCTGGTGGTGTTGGTGAACAACCTGCAACAGCCCATCGACACGCTCATCGAACGGTTGGAGAAGTCGGACATGCCCAAATTGTGGGTGCCCGACAAACGGGCGGTGTTTTCCGTCGATCCCTGGCCGGCGTTGGCCACGGGCAAAGTGGATTTGGTGAAGGCCAAACAGATCGCCGAACAGCGAATGGCCGAAGGAAAAGCGTGACCGAAAAAGAAAAGTCTCCGTTGCCGCCCGTCGCCGCCGCGCGTCGGATCCTGTGCGTGTCGCGTGTGGGATGCATCGGCGACCTGTGCCGTCAGCTGGTGGCGGAAGGCAACGCGGTGAAATATTTTATCGAAAGCCGCCACGACAAAGATGTGTCGGACGGGTTCGTTGAAAAGGTGGACGATTGGAAGGCGCTCAAGGAGTGGGCGGACCTCATTATTTTTGACGATTCGGATTTTGGGCCCGAGGCCGAAGCGTTGCGGCGTGCGGGCAAAGCGGTGGTGGGCGGCACCGCCTACACGGACCGCTTGGAAGACGATCGGGATTTCGGCCAGCAGGAAATGAAATCCGCCGGCTTGACCATTTTGCCCCACTGGACGTTCACGAGTTTTGAAGACGCCATTCAGTTTGTCCAAAACCGGCCGGACCGTTACGTGGTGAAACCCTCGGGATCGGCCCAAAACGAAAAAGTGCTCTCCTACGTCGGGCAAGAAGAAGACGGCCACGACGTGGCCGCCATGTTGGCCCGCTACAAAAAAGGGTGGTCGCGCCAGATCAAGTCGTTTCAAATTCAAAAGTTCGCCACCGGCGTGGAAGTGGCCATCGGCGGTTTCTTTAACGGAAAAGAGTTTACCCTTCCGGTCTGCATCAATTTCGAACATAAAAAAATGTTCAACGACGACATCGGCCCGTCCACCGGCGAGATGGGGACGTCCCTTTTCTGGTCCGGCGACGGGCCGCTGTATCGGGAAACCCTTCAAAAAATGGCGCCCCGCCTGGCGCAGGTGGGGTTCGTGGGCTATTTCGACATCAACTGCATCGCCACCGCCCGGGCCATTTATCCCTTGGAATGCACGCCGCGGTTCGGGTACCCCACGCTCAGCATCCAAATGGAAGGGACGTTGTCGAAGTGGGGAGAATTTTTTCATGGAATCGCGCTGGGGCAGAATCCGCCGTTGCGGACGAAAAGAGGGTTTCAAGTGGGTGTGGTAATCGCGGTGCCGCCGTTCCCCTTCGAAGACGAGGCTGCGTTTAATAAGTATTCCGCCGGGGCGGTTGTCTTTTTTAAGAAACCCATCACGGATGGATTTTATCCCGGCGACATCAAAGTGGTTGACGGGGAATGGGTGTTGGCGGGCCAGACCGGCTACGCGTTGGTTTGCACGGGATCCGGACCCACCATGGACGACGCCGCCAAGGAAGCCTACGGGCGAGTTAAAAATATCATTATCCCCAACATGTTCTACCGCACCGACATCGGCGCCCGCTGGCGCAAAGACGGCGACCTGCTTCGCACCTGGGGTTATTTGTAGTCGTTGGGGGGGGCGGGTTTGAGAAATACCTGGGTGTCGTCCCAGTCGGCGTGGCGTTTTTTGACGGCGTCGATCTGTTTTTGAAATTCGGCTTTGAATTTTTTCTTGGCCTGGTCCGGACGACTTTCTTTAACACGAAAAGCGCCCAGCTCTTTTTCCATGCGGGAGGCTTCGGTTTCGTTAATCCGCTGATGGACGGCTTCGTGGTCCCGTAAATCCGGTGTGGCCGGAGACAGGTATTCTTCTCGATTGGCTACCCGCACGCGCACGCGGCGGGCCACGTAATCGTCCTTGTCGCGGACCAATTCGTAGGAGACCTTGAAAACGCCTTCTGTGCGGGCGTGCAGTTTGCCCTTAAGGACGGGTTCGGCCGCCTGATTTTTCGCCGGCCGGATATACGTTACGGACCCAAACGGATAGTGAAGCACCCGTTCCTCTTTACCCCGAACTTTTTCGTCCCCTCCCACCGGCGCAGTGATCCAAATAAGACAAAGCAAGATAATCCTTTTCATAGTCCTATTTTAGCCGATTTGGCATTGACAAGAGTGCCGGGAAGGCTTAGGCTTTCTGTATGAGATCCCACGTTCACATCGTTATCCCCTTTGATTTGGGGTTGGAGCTGGATTTCGGCGGTGAAGACGCGAAAGCCATCGCCAAAGAAGTGTCCAGCCGCGCGGTGGACAATTTGGCGTTCGGCGGGCGCACGTTTTCGGATGTTCACGTGACGGCCCAAATTTATAAGTTCGGGGTGGGGTTGTTGGAGCTGGATTTTCGAGTGGAAGGCGACTTGGACTTTTTGGCCACCTTGTCGTGCCGGACCGAAGCGTTGACCGTGGGCGGCGCCAGCATTGCCGAATGGGCCCACACTCTCGTGGACGGTGTGATCGCCAACGCCAAAAAGTTTGCCAGCCACGCCTACGACCGGCGGTTGGAAGAGGTGGACCCTTTTCCGATTTTTGTGTTTGATAAGGGCGTGGTGGATAATTCGGGCGATTTTATCCGTCGCAATCAAAAAGCGCTCACGGGCCTGGTGTGCGGGGAACCCAACTACGACGAGCTTTCCGAGTTTGTCCTGGACCAAGAGAAATTGCGCAATTTCGGCTACTACGAAAACGAGCTGGTTCTGATCAAGCGGTTCGGTGCGGCGGTCAGCTCGGCGGAGTCCCAAATCATTTTGGACTTGATCCGCCTGGCCTACGCCCTTTACTGGAGCCTTCGGGCCTACAACTTTTTGTTGGAAAAAGAGATCGACAAGGCCCAAACCCTGTTGGCCGACCTGCCGCCCTATTACAAGTTTTGGTCCATGCCGGGCCGTTATCAAACCTTTTCCCGGGAAGCCATGGATTTTGTCAAAGACAAGCTGGCCATTGTGGACAGTTTGCACAACGTGCAAGCCAACATCCCCCGGATCGATTCGGATTGGCATCTGCGCACCGTTTACAAGAACGTGGAAAAAGAGTTCGACATTGACGAACTGTCCCGGTCGGTGGACACCAAACTGGAACGGATTGAACAGTCGTATAACTCGGCCCGGGATTTCATTTCCACGAACTTCTTCATTGCGGTTGAGATTGTTTTGATCTTGTCCCTTGCGTGGATGATGCTGGACACGTCGCTGTTGTTCGTTATCGCCCAAAAATAGGGTTTGACAGAGACGAAGAGCCCGTGGTAACATCGGAGCCGTTAGTCTGTGCCATGGGGGCTCTATGACCGAAGAACACATTGAAAATACCCTCGTCATCGTTAAGCCGGACGGCTTAAAAAAATCGCTGACGGGAAATATTTTAACCAAACTGGCCGAAGCGCGGTTCATGATTATCGGGGCGAAAGTGCTTCGCGTGTCGCGTCCGTTGGCCGAACAGCACTATCAACATCTGAAAGACAAACCGTTTTTCAACGATTTGATCGATTACATTCAAGGCAAACCGTACGGGCCGGATTTTGAACGGGTCATGGCCTTGGTTTATAAGGGGCCCAACGCCATCAAACGGGTTCGGGAAATCGCCGGAGCCACCAACCCGGAAGAAGCCGATTCGGTGTCCATCCGGGGAGCCTTCGGGCGCATCACGACGAAAGGTGTGTTTGAAAATGTGATCCACGCCTCGTCGGACGCAAAAGATTCGGAACGGGAAATTAAGCTGTGGTTTAAGCCGGACGAGGTGGTGGGCGACATTTATCCCGTCAAAAAAGTCCGCGCGGACGCCCACGAAGAGACGGTGTGGGCCTAACAACAGTTGGTTTTTCGTCGGGGATGAGGTAGAATAGGGCCCTCGCTCAAACCGCGGGGACTGTTTTAGTGGTTGAGGCTGTACTCTTTCTGATTAAAACCGGGGCTGCCTACGGGAATTCGGCGTCTCTGACGCCGCCGTAGGCCCTCACGCTGTGCGTGAGGGCCCTCGGCACAAACCGCCAAGGGCTGCCCCGACAATTTAAATGGCGCGCCCAAAAGGCGCGAGGAATAGAAGGATAAGTTGAGGTTAATTAAAAACGGGCTGCCCTCGGCACAAACCGCCAAGGGCTGCCCCGAC
>JAYRXX010000049.1:0-44188 GCA_041917295.1 Elusimicrobiota bacterium | reverse complement strand
CGGGAAGCGGCGCCGAAAGCCGCGGAGGCCGTGGTCACTCTACCGGTCCTGGACCTTGATGATTTGGTTAGCCGAAAGATCCGTCACCTGATACAATCACCTTCCCCACCAGGGGGGTACCATGTACCCGGACGCGCCCAATTGCGGAAAAAGTGGGTCCCGGAAGGACACGCGTAAAAATTTGACGGCGCCCTCTCTATTTAATAGACTTCTCCCCGAGCGGCGCGCCATTGAAATAGATGTCCGTCGCTTCACCTCCAATCATGTCCATCGACAGCCGGTCCCCCACGGGGGCTTTGAATGCCCCCCCGCCCTCCTCAGGCCCTGTCACTTCAGGGGAAACACCGATTTTTCAAGGGCCCCGGGTTCGGCTGGTGAACGCGTTCAAAACCCCCTACAATAACGCCATCGCCACCGCCCGCACCTGTTACTCCCCCACGGTGGTTTTACCCGAAGACGTGGACAAAGATGAGAAGTCGCGCCTTCAGCGCGACGCCATCGCCCAGAGCATCTACAAGGCCGGCCATCACACCACCTTGCAGCATTCCACTTTTCAGTTCATCTTGGAAAATGTGTCCCGCCAGTTCATTTGGTCGTTTTTGCACAGCCATCCTTTTTACAACAGCGAACAGGTCAGTCAACGCTACGTGACGGTCGGACCCGACCGGCTCACGGTTCCCCCGCTTGCGGAAAAACCGCGGGCTCTTTATCTGAAAACGGCACGGGACCTGATGGACGCTTACCGTCGCTTGACGGAGCTGTTGACGCCGACCGTTCGGTCGGAATACAAAAAACTTTTTCCCCTGCGAGATCCCGACCAGAAACCCTGGGCAAAATTTGTTCAACGTCGCGCCCAAGAAGTGGCCCGCTACGTTCTTCCCGTGGCCACCCAGGCGCACATGTATCACACGGTGAGCGGGTTGACGTTGCACCGTTACCACCGTCTCTGCCAAAGCTTCGATACGCCCTGGGAACAGAAGAAGGTGGTCGACCAAATGGTTGCCGAGGTTCGGGCCATCGACCCGCTTTTTGTGGATCGGATGGAAGATCCGTTGCCCCTCGACCAAACGCCCGAATACCGAAGCCATCGGGAGTTCCATGGGGACAAGCCCGTATCCACCCGGGCGTTTCTTAAAGAGTTTGATGATCGACTCAAATGGCGCAGTTCGTGTCTGGTGGACCACAAGGCCCACGGCGAAAAAGTGATGGCCCAGGCCGTTCGGTCGGTGTTGGGGGTGCCCCGGACAGCGTTGTCCGACGATGACGCCCTGGACCGGGTGTTGAACCCCGCCCGCAACCGTTATTTGGGCGAATCCCTCAACCTGACGGCCCATTCCAAACTGTGCCGCACCATGGCGCACATGCATTTCACGTTCGCCAAAAAGATTTCCCACACCGCCGATAGCCAAGACCAGCGCCACCGCCTAACGCCGGCGTCGCGCCCCGTGTTGTCGGGCCATTTCGTTCCGGATTTTCCGGACTACATCACACCGGTTCTCATTCAACACAACGCCGCGGCCAAAGAATTTTACGACGCCACCTTGACCCAATTGTGGCGGCGGTTGGCCGAGCTGATGTCCCTGGGCGCGCCGGAAGAGTTTGTTCTGTATCTGTTGCCCAACGCCGTCAGCGTCCGTTTTGAAGAGTCGGGCGATTTGATGGGGTTTCATCACAAATGGACGAAACGGCTGTGTTACACCGCCCAGGAAGAAATTTGGAAGACCAGCCAAGAAGAAGTGTTGCAGGTTCAGCAGGTGGCTCCTCGGGTGGGACGGTACCTGGGCGCGCCCTGCCAATTGAGGGCGGCGTCGGCCACCCGGCCCTTTTGTCCGGAAGGAGACCGGTTTTGCGGGGTGGTCGTTTGGAAGAAAAACGTCGACCAATACGCCCGGGTCATTTGAGAGATGCTTTTAGAAATGGGAAAATAGACGAAAGGAAAATGCCATGTCCACACTTATCGTAGTTGGCGCCCAATGGGGCGATGAAGGAAAAGGAAAAATTGTTCACTTGCTCGGCAAGAAGGCCGACACCATTGTCCGGTATCAGGGCGGAAACAACGCCGGCCACACGGTCGTCTTCGACGGGAAAAAGTTCGTTTTGCATCAAATACCGTCGGGCATTTTGCAGCCGGGCCGGCGGTGTTTGATCGCCAACGGGGTGGTCATGGACCCCTGGGCCCTGCGCGACGAAGCCCGGTTTTTAGAATCGCGCAAAATTCGGGTTAAGGGTCGGTTGTTCATCAGCGCGTGGGCCCACCTGATTTTGCCTTATCACCGTTATCTGGACGCTCTTCGGGAATCGGGCCAGGGCAAAATCGGTACCACCAAACGGGGCATCGGGCCCGCCTATTCCGACAAGGTGGGACGTGTGGGCGTTCGATTGGCCGACTACATGGACCCTTCCACTTTCCGCATCTTGGTGGAACAAAACCTTAGCGCCAAGGCGCCGCTTTTGAAAAGTTTGGTGTCGTTGGCGGCGTTGCGCAAAGAAACGTTCAAGGATTACGACGCGCTCCGACGGTTTTTTGATCCCTTGATGGCCGACACCCCCGCGTTGTTGCAGAAAGATCTGGCCGCGGGCAAAAACGTGTTGTTCGAAGGGGCTCAAGGAACGATGCTCGACGTGGATTTCGGCACTTACCCGTTTGTCACATCGTCGAACCCCATCGCCGGGGCCGCGTGCGTGGGGTCGGGCGTGGGCCCGGCGGCCATCGACGAAGTTCTTGGCGTGGTGAAAGCCTACACCACCCGGGTGGGCGACGGGCCGTTCCCGACGGAATTAAAAGACTCTTTCGGCGACGCCTTGCGCGAACGGGGCCAAGAATTCGGCGCCACCACCGGCCGGCCCCGTCGGTGCGGATGGTTCGACGCCGTGGTGGTTCGCCACGCGGTGCGCATCAACGGATTGACCCGGTTGTCGCTGACAAAACTGGACGTACTGGAAGGGGTAGACCCCATTCGGGTGTGCGTGGCCTATCGTGTCGATGGAAAAGTGGTGAAAGATTTTCCCGCTTCCCGCCGGGCCCAAGTCGAAGCGGTTCCCATTTACAAAGAATTGCCCGGATTTTCCGGTCCGGTCAAGGGGATCACCCGCTACAAGGATCTTCCCGACGCAGCTAAAAAATATTGCCGGTTTCTTGAATCCGAGGTGGGCGTGCCCATGGCGCTCATTTCCATGGGTCGGAGCCGCGAAGAAACCATTCTTCTGGACAAGTCGTTCCGGTGGATCCCATGAAGGCCCGACTCGCGTTGGAAACCGGCCGGGTCTTTGAGGGCAACGGGTTCGGCGCCGTAGGCGAAACCGCCGGCGAGGTGGTGTTTTGCACGGCCCTGTCGGGGTACCAGGAAATTATGACGGATCCGTCTTACCAGGGCCAGATCGTGGTCATGACTTACCCCCACATCGGCAATTACGGAACCGCGCCCGACTTTAACGAATCCAAAAAGCCCCACGTGGCCGGCTACGTGGCACGGGAGTTCAGCCCCATGGCCAGCCACTGGAAGGCCGTTGAGCGGATCGATGATTACATGAAAAAACACGGCATCGTCGGCCTGGACGGCATCGACACGCGGGCTCTGGTCCGCCACCTGCGCGATCAAGGCGTGTGCCGGGGCGTCATTTCAACAGAAAATGTTTCGTCGTCTGCGCTGGTGGACCGGGCCAAAAAACAACCCTCCATGGCCGGCGCCGATTTGGTCAAAGACGTGACGTGCGCAGCGGCGTATCCGTGGACGACGGCCCCGGCCTCGTCGGCCGGCGGAAAAAAGAAAGTGGCCTTGTTGGATTTCGGCGCCAAGTTTAACATCATGAACTCGTTGGCCGGCGTGGGGTGCGAGGTGACGGTGTTCCCGGCGCGGACCGCCCTGGCGGAATTGCTGAAAACCAATCCCGACGGCATCATGTTATCCAACGGGCCCGGCGATCCGGCGGCGGTGACCTACGCCATCGACACGATCCGCGCTTTGGTGGCCCACAACGAAAAAGCCAAAAAGCCCATTCCCGTGTTCGGAATTTGTTTGGGCCACCAGTTGCTGGGCCTGGCGTTGGGCGGAAAAACGTTTAAGCTCAAGTTTGGCCACCGCGGCGCCAACCATCCCGTGAAAGACCTTACCACCGGCAAAGTCGAGGTCACCACCCAAAACCACGGGTTTGCCGTGGACATCGATTCGCTCAAAGGCCTTCCCGTGGAGTTAACCCACATCAATCTGAACGATCAAACGTTGGAAGGCCTGCGGCACAAAACCTTGCCCCTGTTTTCGGTTCAATACCATCCGGAAGCGTTCCCGGGTCCCCACGACGCCCATTACTTGTTCGATCGGTTTCGGGGGCTCATGGATCGGGCCGGTCAATGAAATTCTTTTCCCGTCAAACGGCCGTTGTCTGGGCCGCTTTATTGGCGGGGAACGCGGCGGTCCGCGCCGCGGTGTCAACGGAAACGGTCACGACGGTGGCGGTGTCCACGTCGTCCGGGATGAACGCCGAGATCGGTGTGGATTCGGTTAACACCCATTACGCGGTGTTTGTGGATTCCCACACGGAGCTTTTGAAAGTGGCTCGCCTGGAAAACGGAAGCGCCGCCTGGACGGTGACCACCGTCACGAGCGAAAAGGTCGGGCCTCGGTTGGATTTGGCCATCGCGCCCAACAAGGTCCCCCACGTGGTGTATCTTCAAACAGAGGATCCCGCGGGTGTGCGTCACGCCCAGTTTGCCAACAACGTTTGGACCACCGACAGCGTGGAAGAATTTGACAGCACGGACACGTTCGTGTCCATTGCGGTGGGCACCGACAATCTGCCTCGGGTTGCTTTTGCCAACCACAGCAAGGGGGAATTACGGTTTGCCTACGTTTCGGGATCCACCTGGGCGATTGAAACGGCGTATGGTTTCATCGGCGGGCCCCTGGCGATGGCGTTGACCGGTGGGAACTCCCCGCGAATATTTTCCGTAAACGACGCGGGCGGGAAACGATACCTGACCGCGTTAAGAAAAAATGGATCCGGGCCATTTGAGTATAAAGAACTGGTGGTGGGGGGTATTGCCTCTCCTCTGCGTTCCGTTAAAAAAGTGGGTATCGCCGTGGACGGGTCGGACAGGGTTCACGTGTCTTATTTCAATGAAAATACAACGGGGGGGCTCCGTTACGCGAAGCTGACCGGGGACACCTGGACGACACCAACCGTCCTGGACAGCGCGGCCGGCGCAGGCGTTTTTTCAGACATTGCCTTGAATAGCCAGGACGAACCGCGGATCGTTTATTATTCAACGGGAGTGGGTTTTCGAACCGCCGTGTTCACCTCCGCTTGGGCGGTGTCCACCGTGGATTCCGGAGCGTTGGTTGGCGCGGGGGCCGGGATCGCGTTTCAGCGGTTCGGTTATTTTGTGTCGGCCTATTTCGATGGAACCGCCGGGTCCCTGAAAGTGGCCACGGATCTGCCTCGGAACTTAACGATGTCGGGAACCATTTTGGACAACAACAATCTCCCGATCCCAGGCGCCACCCTTCAACTGACGGGCATGATCAAAAGGCAAAGCGTTCCGGTGAACAGCGGGACCGGTTCTTTTTCGGTGGGAAACCTGATGGTGGGCAACTATACGCTCACTCCGTCGGCAGACGGGTTCCAGTTTAACAATTCTCAACTGTCGTTTTCTCCGTTGTCCTCGAATCAGGCTGGTTTGGCTTTCCAAGGCGTGGCAACGGGGATTCAAACTGAAAATACGGTGTTTGACCCGACGAAAGGGGTAAAGGTGAAATTTAGTTATTCAGTCCTGGAAGGCCACGTTTCCCTGCGGGTTCGAACGTTGCGCGGCGCGCCGGTACGAACGGTGGTGGACGAAGATAAATTGGCGGGCGCTCACACAGCCGAGTGGGACGGCAAAGACGAATCCGGTCGGGTCGTGGCCAGCGGTGTTTATTTGGTTCTTTTTAATTCCCACAAATTTGAGACCATCGAAAAAGTGGTGGTGGTCAAATGATGAATCGAATTGTTTTGTTGCTCGTCATCCCGGCGAAGGCCGGGATCCAGGGTGTAAGACAGATTTTAAAATTCGGCTTTAATCACTGGATCCCGGCCTTCGCCGGGATGACGGCAAAGCAATTTTTCTTAACGGGGTTCTTATCAACTTCCGCCTGGGCTTTGGATTCCCGGACCGGCGGAACCACTTTGCTGGAAACCCTGGACGCTCGCGCCGCCGCCCTGGGACAGGCGGGAACCACACTCACGGGGGATTTGGCTGGGGCCTCGTTTAATCCGGCCGTCTATCCGACTTTGGAAAACCCCCAACTGGAAACTCAATTTCAAGTGGCTCCGGGGGATGTGCGCACCGCGTTGTTGTCCTACGGACGGGGCGGGCCCCGGTTGGGATGGGGCGCCGGGTTGGTCGTTTTGGACGCTGGTTCGGTGGAAACCCTTTCATCGGGAGGGGTCCCATCGACGGTGCGGGCCCAGCAGGACATTGTGGGTACTTTGTCGGCGGGCGTGGTACCGGTGTCGTGGTTGAAGATCGGGGGCACAGTAAAAGGGTTGCAGTCCCGGTTGGCCGAAGAATACACCGCGTCCACCGTGGCCGGCGACGTGGGGTTCTTATTGGATTTGCCGTTGACGGGATTGCGGTTGGGGGGCGCGGTGCAGAACATGGGGCCCGATCTGACGTTTCGATCCGAGGGCGATCCGTTGCCTTTGTTTTACCGTGTGGGTTTGTCCCACATTTGGAAAATGGGAGGGGAAGACGATTTTATTCCCACAAAACGGACCGCGTGGTTTGAACGCGAAGAGAGCTCTTCCTCCGTTCTTTGGGTGGGGGCCGACGCGGTGTTTGATCGATGGGGGCAATGTTCAGGTCATGTGGGACTGGAATGGGAATACAATCGCCTGTCTGTCCTGCGGTTGGGAGGAATTGTTGGTGAAGACGGTTTGGGCCCCACGGGCGGAATCGGATTTTGGGTCAAAAAATGGCGGTTCGATTACGCCATCCAGTTGGTGGACGAATTAACGGATCGACACCGTGTCACGGTGTCTTACTTTTGGAGAGATTAAATGCCTAAACGAACAGACATTGAAACCATCTTGATCATCGGGTCGGGCCCCATCGTGATTGGTCAGGCCTGTGAATTCGACTATTCCGGCGCCCAGGCGGTGAAAGCCTTGAAAAAAGAGGGATACCGGGTGGTGCTCATCAATTCCAACCCGGCTACAATCATGACGGATCCGGAATTCGCTCACGCGACGTATGTGGAACCGTTGATCCCGTCGATGGTGGAACGGATTATCGAGAAAGAAAAACCCCAGGTGATTTTGCCCACCTTGGGCGGACAAACGGCTTTGAACTTAGCGGTGGCCCTTCATGAACGGGGAAGCCTGGCGAAATACGGCGTCGAACTGATCGGCGCTAAAGTGGACGCCATCAAGAAGGCCGAAGATCGGGAGCTGTTCAAGAAAACCATGATGGGCATCGGGCTCAGCGTTCCCAAAAGCGGGGTGGCACGGACCATTTCTGAAGCCGAACGCATCGCCGAAGAAATCGGGTTTCCTTTAATCATCCGCGCGTCTTTCACTTTAGGCGGGATCGGTTCGGCCATCGTCTACACGCGGGAAGACTTTTTGGCCGCCGCCCGACGGGGGTTGGACGCCAGCCCCATCCACGAAATTTTGCTGGAGCAAAGCGTCATCGGCTGGAAAGAATACGAACTGGAAGTCATGCGCGACCGGGCCGACCAGTGCGTGGTGATTTGTTCCATCGAGAATTTAGACCCCATGGGGGTTCACACGGGGGACTCCATCACGGTGGCTCCGGCCCAAACCTTGTCGGACCCCGACTATCAAGTTTTACGCGACCAGGCCTTCGCCTGCATCCGGGCCATTGGTGTTGAAACGGGCGGATCCAATGTTCAATTTGCCGTCGATCCCAAGACGGGCCAGACGGTGATCATCGAGATGAACCCGCGGGTTTCCCGTTCGTCGGCGTTGGCGTCCAAAGCCACGGGGTTCCCCATCGCCAAAATCGCCGCGCTCTTGGCCGTGGGATACCGTTTGGATGAAATACCCAACGATATCACCAAGAAGACGCCGGCCTGTTTTGAACCGGTGATTGATTATGTGGTGACCAAAGTTCCTCGTTTTGCCTTTGAGAAATTCACCGAGGCGGACCAGACGCTTAACACCAGCATGAAATCCGTCGGTGAAGTGATGGCCATTGGGCGCACGTTCCGCGAATCCCTGCAAAAGGCATTGCGCGGGCTTGAAATCGGTCGTGCGGGCCTGGGGGCCGACGGGAAATCCATCGTTCCCAAGGTGGACGAGCTGGCAGGCCGGAACAAAGATGACGCCGAAAAGAAAAAGCTGTTGGAGGAAGTGGAGCACAAACTTCGCATTCCCAACTGCGACCGCATTTTTAACATCAAATACGCTTTTCAACTTGGACTGACCGAGCAGGATATCTGCGGGCTCTCCGGCATTGATCCCTGGTTCGTTCACCAGATCGGAATGATTTGGGATTTGGAAAAAGAAATCCGGGCGGCTGGAAAAAACATGGATATTCCTCTTCTTCGTCGAGCCAAGCGGGACGGGTTCTCGGATGTTCAGATGGCCTATCTGACGGGGTTAACCTCCGACGCCGTGGCGAAAATGCGGAAAGCCCATGTGCCCGTGACCTTTAAGAAGGTGGACACCTGCGCCGCCGAGTTTCCCGCCGACACGCCCTATTTCTATTCCACCTACGAAGAAGAAGACGAATCCCTGCCGCTTTCGAAGAAGGAACGTGTGATTGTTTTGGGGGGCGGCCCCAACCGCATCGGTCAGGGCATTGAGTTTGACTATTGTTGCGTCCACGCGGCCTGGGCCATCAAAGAGTGCGGCTACGAAGCCATTATGGTCAATTGCAACCCGGAAACCGTTTCCACGGATTACGACACCTCCGACCAACTTTTCTTTGAGCCGTTGACGTTGGAAGACGTGGTGAACGTGGTGGAACGCACAGGCGCCAAAGGCGTCATTCCCCAATTCGGCGGGCAAACGCCGCTGAACTTGGCCAAACCCTTGTTGAAGGCCGGCGTGCAGATTTTGGGGACGTCGGCGGATTCCATCGACATCGCCGAAGATCGGGAACGTTTTGGCGCGCTCTTGAAAAAATTGAACATCCCACACCCCGCCAATGGCACCGCCCGAAATTTAAAAGAGGCCGAAGAAGCCGCCGAACGGGTGGGATATCCCGTGATGGTTCGCCCCTCTTATGTGTTGGGCGGGCGCGCCATGGAAGTGGTGTTCGATAAAACCCAGTTAGCGGATTATATGCGGCGCGCCCTGGAATCGAACGCCGGGCTTCCCATTCTTTTGGACCGTTTTTTGGAAGACGCCAAAGAAGTGGACGTGGACGCGGTGTGTGATGGGAAAGACGTGTTCATCGCCGGGATCATGGAACACATCGAAGAGGCCGGCATCCATTCGGGGGATTCCGCCTGTGTTCTACCGCCCCACAGCCTGGAACCGAAGGTGTTGGACGCGCTCTCCCAATACACAAAAGACATGGCCTTGGCGCTCGGGGTGAGGGGTTTGATTAACATTCAGTACGCTGTCCAAAACGGCACGGTGTATGTGCTGGAAGCCAACCCTCGGGCCAGTCGCACGGTGCCGTTTGTCTCCAAAGCCACCGGCGTGCCTCTGGCAAAAGTGGCCGCCATGGTGATGGTGGGGAAAACGCTGAAAGATGTTTTGGCTCCCTGGCAGAAAGTGATCGCCCAGAAAAAACCCTGGTTTTCCGTCAAGGAAGTGGTGTTCCCCTGGTTGCGGTTCCCCGAAGTGGACGTGGTGCTTGGTCCCGAAATGCGGTCCACGGGCGAAGTCATGGGGGTCGACGTGGATTACGGCACGGCGTTTGGAAAATCCCAAGCGGCCGCCGGCGGCGCTTTGCCCAAGAAAGGCACAATTTTGTTTAGCCTGCGGATTCGGGACCGCGCTCAAGCGCTTCCCATTGCCCGCGCTTTCGAGAAAATGGGCTACGGCCTTATGGGCACCGAAGGAACGGCGGCCTACCTCAGGGAAAATGGCTTAAATATCCAATCCGTCAAAAAAATTGCCGAGGGCCGACCCAACGTCTTAGACGTCATTAAAAACCGGGAAGTGGTGTTGGTGTTGAACACCCCTGAAGGCCACCGTTCCCGCTCTGATGGGTTTCATATCCGCCGCACGGCTCTTCTTTCCAATGTCCCCATCATCACCACCCACGCCGCCGCCCGCGCCGTGGTGGAAGGCTTGCAGCAATCCCGCGAACGCCGATGGGAAGCCCGTTCGCTTCAAGACCTCTACAAATCCAGCGCTTTGTAATAGGTTTCGTTGAGGTTTTGAGGATGAGTTAGAGAGATTTGCCGTAACTGCGACGGATCAGGCGGTCGCCCAGGGTGGGAAAGACGTTGGTGAACCAGATTCCGGGGCGGTTCCACCAGGGGACATGGATTTCGATGTTTTTTTTCTCCACGGCTTTCACCACCGCCCGGGCGGCCCGCAGGGCCGATACGCGGGATCGTTCGTGGCTCGGGTATTCTGGCGGAAGGCGGCTTCGGTCCAGGTTCAGCGGCATTTCGGTTTCGGTTCCGCCGGGAAGGACGAGGCTCATGGTGATCCCCTTGGATTTCAGTTCCATCCGTAATCCTTCCGTCAAACCCAACAAGGCAAATTTGCTGGCGGCGTAAGCGGCCATAAACGGCAAGCCTCTACGACTCACTCCCGACCCCACCTGAACAATGTGGCCGTTGCCCTGTTTTTCCATGAAAGGGATCGCCGCTCGCACCGTTTCAATCGTTGCCCAAAAATTGGTTTCAAAAAGTTCCCGCATTTCGCTGACTGGCATCGCCATGAACGGAGCCATGCGCAGGATCCCCGCGTTGTTGACCAGCACGTCCAACCGCCCAAAATGGGCAACGGTTTTTTCCACCACAGCCCGTGCCTGGTCCGGCCGAGAAATGTCCGCCTCAATCACCCGGGGACATTCGTCCTGGGGACATTCGTCCCCATTTTTCACAAGGCATCTCGCGAGGAAGTCGAGACGCTCTTTGCGGCGGGCGGTAATAGCCAGAGACCAACCATGGGCGGCGAGAAGCTTGGCCGTCTCCCAGCCAATTCCAGACGAGGCGCCGGTGACGAGGGCAACCTTGCGTCCTGCGTTGTTCACTTAGGCCGTCATCCCGGCGAAAGCCGGGATCCAGTCAGTAAAATTGCATTCAAGAGCCAGATTTAAACACTGGATCCCGGCTTTCGCCGGGATGACGGATCTAAACAAAGTGATTCCGGAATTACGAGTCATAGGGCCTGAACCGGTTGGTGATGGGCATTCGCCGGTCTCGGCCAAAAGCGCGCGGGGTGATCTTGACGCCCAAGGGCGCCTGGCGGCGCTTGTATTCCATGGCGTCAATGGTTCGCAACGTTTTGGCCGCCACCTCGGGCTCGATGCCTTCTTTGACTATTTCCGCCAACCCGTGATTTTCGCCCACGTGGTGGGCGATGATGGCGTCCAACACGTCGTAGGGGGGCAGGGTGTCTTGGTCTTTTTGGTGCGGCCGCAGTTCCGCCGACGGAGCGCGGGTGATAATGCTTTCGGGAATGAGAGGATCCTTTTCTTGGCTGTTTCGCCAACGGGCCAGCTCATAGACCATGGTTTTCGGCACGTCCTTAATGACCGCAAACCCGCCCACGGAATCGCCGTAGAGGGTGAAATAACCCGCGGAAATTTCGGATTTGTTCCCGGTCGTTAGAACCAACCAGCCGAACTTGTTGGACAACGCCATCAGCAACGTTCCGCGCACCCTGGATTGAAGGTTTTCTTCCGTCACGTCCGCCGCCCGCCCAACGAACAGCGGGGCGAGGGTTTTAATATATGACTGAACCGTCTGTTCGATGTCCACCGTCAGAAAATCAAGACCCAATCGCGCGGCTACTTTTTCGGCATCGTTTTTGGTTTCGGAGGAATTGAACCGCGAGGGCATTGAGACCCCCACCACGTTTTCTTTCCCCAACGCGTCCACCGCCAGGGCGGCCACCAGGGCGGAATCGATTCCTCCGGAAATGCCGATAACCACTTTGTTAAATCCGTTCTTACGGACGTAATCTTTTGTGCCCATCACCAGGGCGGAATAAATTTCCCGGGTCCAATCCAAAGGCGGAGCCAGGGTCGGGGTGATCGTCGCTCGTTCGGCTTTGGACGTGGGAATTGAAATGTCGGCGGCCCGGCCCCGGGCGTTGGGCAACTCCAGGTCGGTCACCAACAAATGTTCTTCAAAGGAGGGCGCCAGGGCCAGCGTGTTGCCCCGTTTGTCAATCACCACGCTTCCGCCGTCATAGACCAGTTCGTCTTGGCCGCCCACCATGTTGCAGTAGGCGATGGCCGTGCCGCATTCCATCGCTTTTTTCCGCAAAACGCTAAGTCGTTCTTTGAGTTTGCCCGCGTGGTAAGGGCTGGCCGACAAATTGAGCAACAACGATGCGCCTTCCTCGGCCGCCGCCAAACCCGGCCCTTTCGGACGCCACACGTCTTCACAAATGGTTAATCCTACCCGCACCGATCCCACATCCAAAACGCCGGGTTTTTCACCTTCCTTAAAATAGCGTTGCTCGTCGAAAACGCCGTAGTTTGGCAAAAACCATTTGTTGTATCGGGTCCGTACTTTGCCGTTGTGGATCACAAAGGCGCTGTTGTGCAACGTCCCTTTTTTTCCCGCGGGCGTGCCCACCACGACCGCCAACCCCTTCGGAATGGATTTCAGAAGACGGCGCACGGTGTCATCGGTCTTGGATAAAAACAAAGGCTCAAACAAAAGGTCTTCCGGCGGGTATCCCGTCAGAGCCATTTCGGGAAACAACACCACGTCGGCGTCGGCTTTTTTGGCCCGTCGGCTGAATTCAACAATCCGTTGGGCGTTGCCCGCCAGGTCTCCGACCGTGGGGTTGATTTGAGCCAGGGCGATTCGAAGGATCACCGCGCTTGCCCCAAATCTTCAGCCAGCAAAATGGCTTCGGCGATTTCTTTCATGGACTTGCGCCGATCCATGCTCTGTTTTTGGATTTCCCGAAACGCGTCGGGTTCGGTCAATCCCCGTTTTTTCATGAGCGCGCCTTTCGCCCGTTCCACCAGCTTCCGTGTTTCCAGCGCTTCCTGGGCTGATAACTTTTCTTGAAGAAGCCGCGTCTGCATGATCGCTGAGGCGCACTGGTTGGCCACGGACTGCAAAACGGAAATGTCGTCTTTGGAAAAATCGTATTCCTGGGCGGAATAAGTGTTGATCACGCCCAACACCT
Source organism: Elusimicrobiota bacterium (assembly GCA_041917295.1). Lineage (GTDB taxonomy): Bacteria > Elusimicrobiota > Elusimicrobia > FEN-1173 > FEN-1173 > JADKHR01. The sequence continues at coordinate 30,907 of JAYRXX010000049.1, read as the reverse complement.
TGTCTTTGAACATCATGGGCAACGAGAGCAACGACACCAGCCCCTCGGACACGGCGATGTCCGGATACGAAAACCGCTTGTCTTTGCGCACGTCCGCCACCACGATGGGTTTCTTTTCCAACACGGCTCGGCCGGAAAGGCTTTGGTCCACGGACACCGGGGGCTTGTTGCGGTACGCGTCCGACAACGATTGGGTGGCGGCGATGCGAAGCTGGCGCGACTCCTCGTCCAACAACATTACGGAACATATTTTGGACCCCAACAGGGAGGCCGTCATGGCCACGATCAGTTGGAGGATTTCGTCCATAAACCGGTCGGACGTGACCGTGCGGCTGACCGCCGAGAGCGTCTGAATGGCGTCGGCTTTTCGGCGGGTTTCTTCATACAACCGGGCGTTTTCGATGGCACCGCTCACCTGCCGCGCGATGGTGGTGAGAAGTTTCAAGGCCCGCTCGCTGTAAGCGTACGGTTTTTTGTGCTGAACGTTGATGACGCCCACCACGCCGTCTTTCACCAACAGGGGCACCGAAAGAAACGCCTCAAACTTGTCTTCGGGCAAGTTGTGGAAAAACTTGAACCGGTGGTCTTCGTGGGCTTTTTCCGAAATGGCCAAAGGCTTTTTGTGTTCCGCCACCCAGCCAGTTAATCCTTCCCCCATCTTAAGCCTCAACTGGTCGATTTCGCCGGGGTGGGGCGGCTTCGACGCCGACAAAACCAAACTGCGGTGCGACGGCTCATGCAGATAAATGAAACACGCATCGGCCTTTGTGAGCCCGCTGACCAACGCCACAATTTCTTGAAGGATGGTCCGCAAGTCCAACGTGGACCCGATGATATCGGTAATGCGGTGCAACAGGTCCAGTTCTTCGGACGAGGACAAAACGCGGGTGGTTTTGGGACGGGGCATGAAAAACTCCTCAACGTGATAAAGTGAGGTCCACTTTATCAACTTTCCCTCGACGCGTCAAACAGAGCCTCCTCCCCCTCATGCCCCCTAATAAATTTTTTTCTTCATCAAATCACTTTCGTTCGCTGGAGGACGTCCAGGAAGAATTCTTTCGACCAAGCAGCCAAGGAACCCGCGTCTTTGACGAAAGGTTCAACTTCTCGTCGGGCCTGGGTCAAAGAAACCGTTTCAATCCGTTCCCGAGCCAAGCGGCGAAAGGCCTGTTCGTCCAGGCGGCGGGAAGAAGGCCAATGCCCACTTTGCGCCATTCGTTTTTCCAGATGGGTCAGGTGGACTTCGGGATGATGGCCGGCATACCAAGCCCAATCATACCAGTCCCGTCCCTTGACCCGGCTCTTCCACCCGCGGCACAAAACCGCGTGCATTTTTCCCGCAAAGAGGTCGGGCAACTGAAAGACCCGCACGGCAAACGGGAGGGGTTGAGCGAGGTAGCGCGTTTCCGTTTCAAACCCGCCGGGAGGATTCGTGTCCGCTTCCAATTTAATTGTCAATAACCGGCCTGGAGGAACCTCCCCGACCATGGATCGGCCCACGCGGATACGAAGGAGCTCCCGGCGGGTTTCCACTTTAAGAAAAGCGGATTGGATGGGCGTCACGACCTTCTTGTCTATTTTATCGACGGAAACGTCGAACCCAAAGGAGCGAATTTCCCGTTTAATTGAATCGAGCGGGGCCGTCCAGTCAAAGGCGGGTCGGGAGGTTAGGAGAGAGAAATCGAGGTCTTCCGAAAAGCGGTCCAATCCGTGCAGGAGGCGCAGGGCCGTCCCGCCATAAAATGCCGCGTGTTCGAAGAATTTACAACGCCAAAGGCCTAAAAGAGCCACCTCCTGAAGTATCTCACGAAGGGCCTGCTGAGCCGATCCGGGGTCCCGCCGATCGTAACGGTCCAGCATTTTAGCAAGGGCCGGGTGGTTCATTGCGTGTGTCCGACACAGCGCGCCAGGAGACGTAACTTCTGTGATCGGTACGCTTGGGCGATTTCCTCAACAGAATCGGAGCTCAACTCCGCCAAACGCTGTTCGGGGATCCTTAAATTCTCCTTGAGGTAAGAGAGCATGTCGGATCGATTCATTAGGGCCGAACCGCGGTCGTCATGGACCTTGTCGGCGAGGGCTTTTTCCGGCGTGGCCAAGAGAAAAGGGGGGGACCCTTCTTGTTCTGATCGATCCACTCCCACAGCGAACGCGTTTGGTGGAGCGCATCGATAAATAAATACGCCCAACGGCGTCGTGAATCGTCGAGAGCGCCCGCAGGCGACGGACGTGACGGCTTCGACCTTCTCTGGAATGAATCCATGGATTTGGAGGGCGGAGTCCAGGGAAACATAGGACGGCCCGTAAATCAGGTTGGCCAGCAACTCGCGAGACGCGGGGCGGCGCGAATGAAGCGGACCAAAAACGTAGAGGCCCTTTTTAACCCGAACAAGATCACCCCGCCGAATCCATGTCGCGATCTTTGCACGGGGGTTCACATACTCCCTCAACGCGCTCATTAAGGTCCGGTAGTCCACCTCTTCTCCGGGCACAGCCCGGCGCAGTTCTTCAATTCTCATGCCATTTATTACAATAATTCGACATAGTATGTCCAGTAAAATTGGACTTACTGGTCGACTGCATCGTTTCCAATCCGTTCGTTAGGCTTTTATCCCTCCAAGAGGCTTCGTAACATCCAGGCGGTTTTCTCGTGGAGTTGGAGCCGCTGGGTGAGGAGGTCCATGGTGGCTTGGTCCCCGGCCTGTTCGGCGGCCGGAAAAACGCGTCGGGCGGTTTGAATGACGATTTCGTGCCCTTCCAACAACTGGCGGATCATGTCGTGGGCTTTGGGCACGCCCACGGCTTCTTTGATCGCGGTGAGCTTGCCGAACTCCGCGTAAGACCCCGGCGCGGGCTGTTCCAACGCCCGGATGCGTTCGGCGATCAAGTCGACGGCCAGGGCCATCTCGTTGTAGTGCGTTTCGAACATGAGATGCAGGGTCTGAAACATGGGGCCCGTGACGTTCCAGTGGAAATTGTGGGTCTTCAGATACAGCGTGTAGGTGTCGGCCAACAACACCGATAGACCGGCCGCGATTTCTTTCTTCTGTTCGTTGGAGATGACTTTGGTTTGAACCATGGGAGCCTCCTGGGGTGTTCCAAGAGAAATTCTAGCGAATTTTAAAAGAAAAATCCGCGCCGCCTTTTTTTTAGCGGTAAAGAAGATGCGGGCGTGTTTTTGAGTCGAACGCGCGGCGATCGACGCGCCAAATCTTTTCCATCGATCTTGGATCGCCGCCGGTTTCCAGTGTTCGTCGAATCCGATCGGTGCCGCAGAGGATGTCCATGGGTTTTTTTTGGGTTTCGTATTCGTAGGGCGGGGGTTTCCACCGGAAACCGGCAAACAGCCGCCGGACGGTTTGAATGAGAAGAAGGCCGGCCAAAAATGAGTTGAACCGCGCGGGGTGGGTGACGTGCAGTTGAACGCCGCCGCACCGTTGTCCCACCCATTTGTTAAACGTGGGCCGAAACTGAACCGGCCGAAACACAACCCCCGAAAGACGTTTTTTGTTCATCGCCGCGGCCAGATCGTCCCCGTTTATGTAAGGCGCGCCCACGATTTCAAACGGGCGTGTGGTGCCCCGCCCTTCCGAGATGTTGGTGGCCTCCAAAAGACACATGCCCCCATACACGGTGGCCGTGTCCAACGTGGGCATGTTGGGCGACGGCATCACCCACGGTAAACCGGTTTGGTCGAAACGCATGGACCGTTTCCACCCGGCGAGGGGGATTACGCGCAAGTCGGCTCCCCACGCCTGGGTACTGTTGAAATAGAGGGCCAACTCGCCCGTGGTCATGCCGTGCAAAACCGGAATCGGCAACAGTCCCACGAAAGAAGCAAACGCCGGATCGGGCCTATTTCCTTCCCGTTTCTCGCCGCCCAGGGGGTTGGGGCGGTCGAGAACAATGAACGGTTTGCCCGCGTTCGCGCAGGCTTTCATGGCCAACGCCATGGTCCAAATGAAGGTGTAGTAACGAACGCCGATGTCTTGCAGGTCAAAAACGAGCGCATCAAGGTGTTCCAACATGGCCGGGGTGGGGGAAAGATTTTTTCCGTAAAGGCTGAAGACGGGAAGGCCTGTTTTGCCGTCGCGAACGCCTTGGACCGGGGCTTGATCTTGCCGATCCGCCGAAAGGCCGTGTTCCGGAGCGAACAGGGCGGTCAATCGGAACCCCACGCGCCGCAAGGCGGTCGTCGCGTGTTCCAAGCGGCGTGTCACCGAGGCGCCGTGGGCGATTAAACCCAAACGTTTCTTTTTCCAGGGCCGGCCCGCAGCCCCTAAAAATTGGTCCAGACCCGTGAATACGCGAGGCCTTTTCACGCGAGGGCCGAACCGATATTTTTAGCCTGTCGTTGACGGCGCGCTTCCAGCAAAAGAATTCCCGCCGCCACCGCGACATTCAAAGACTCCACTTTTCCGGCCATGGGAATTTTGATGTGTTCGACCCGAAGGGTGTCGAGGGATTTGTCGTTTACGCCGCGCGCTTCCCCGCCCATAACCAAAACACAAGGGGTTGTCCAATCCCACTCGCTGTACGAGCGCGGCCCCGAAGCGTCGGCCGCCAACAGCGAGACGGGGCCGGAAAAAGTGTCCAGGACCGCGCGAACCGTCGAAACCCGAAATAGGGGAACGCGAAACGCGCTTCCCGCCGAAGCCCTTAGGGATTTCGGCGACAGGGGGTCCGCCGTGCCGGGCAAGACGCCCACCGCCGTGGCCCCACCGGCTTCCGCCGTGCGAACCACCGCGCCCACGTTCGACGGGGATTGAAGGCCGTCCAAAAGAACCAACAAAGGGGGCGGCGCGCCCGCCGTTTCCAACGAAGCGAGAGAATACGCCGCGGGCCGTTGGGCCCGGACAATGAGCCCGGGAGCGGTGTCCAGGTCGGACATGTATTTCATAAGGTCGGGGGTGACCCAATGGACCGTCGCTCCTTTTCGGACCGCCTGGTCAAGCAAGGGGCTGGTTTGGGGGTCGGCTCCGGAAAGAGGGGTCACCGCGACTTCTTTGGGATTGATGTCCGTGGCGAGAAGTTCCGCCGCCAACCGGCGCCCTTCCACGAAAATTGTTTCGGGATCGCGCCCGTCGCGGGACGCCCGAAACCGCGCCACCGCTTTGTGCGAACGATTATTGAGGGTGGGCATCCGGTTTCAGGAGAGGTTGGGGAAGCTGTTCTCCGTAAATTTTCGAGAACGCCAAAACCGTGGCCACGGTGAGCGGGCCCACCAGAAGACCAATGGGCCCGTAGGCCTGAAGGCCGCCCAGGGTGCCGAAAAACAAAAAGACCACCGGCAACTTGGCTTTTTCACCGATGATAAAAGGTCTGAGAAAGTTGTCCACCATGCTGACCACCAACCCGCCCCACAATAAAATTCCGATGCCTTGAACCGCCGATCCTTTCAGAAACAGGTAAACACCCACAGGACCCCACACCGCCGCGGCGCCGACAAACGGAATGAGCGCCAGAAACGCCGTGGCAAATCCCAACACCACCGAAAACTGGACCCCCGCCGCCAAAAAGCCGATCCCCGCGAGGAGTCCCTGGACCGAGGCGGTTAAAAACATGCCCCGCACCACGGCGGTGAGCGTCTGGGTGACCCGATGGAGAATGTGGGTTTTGTAGGCGGTCTCCATGGGAATCAGGCTAACCACCCGCTCCGCCAGCCGGGGCCCGTCGCGGAAAATAAAAAACAACGTGAAAATCATGATGACGGTTTGAAAAATAAATACGAAAACGTTCTTGACCACGGCCGCGCCCAGGCTGGAGGCCTGACCCACCACGCCTTCCACCATTCGCAAAATGGTTTCTTTGGGATCCGTTCCGGATTCGGTCATGAGCGTTTGAACCCGTTCCCAGACTTTTTTGACGGGAGCGGGGAGTTTGTCTTCGATGGTCGATCGGGGATCCTGACGCACTTCCCGCACCTGGGTTTGGATCCACGGATAAAGCGCGGCGGTTTGCCGGCCCAACATGCCCAGGAAAAAAAGGATCGGCAACACCACCATGAGAAACAACGTCACCACGCTGGACCCCGCCGCTAAATTTTTTCGTCCCCGGCACAAAGACAAAAACTTCGCGTGGAGCGGGTAAAACACCAAAGCCAACGTGATCGCCACCAATATCCCTTCCAAAAACGGCGCCACGATGCGAAGCAGTTGATACAGCAAAAACGCGAAGGCGCCAAAAAAGAATATCCGAAACAACAAAGGACTGCCGTCCGACCGTCGATCTGGGAATTCGGTGCTCATGAGGGGTCTCTCCATTTTCCGTGTTTTTTAATCAGGGCCACCAGCCGTTCATCGGCCACGTCGGCGGGCAGGCCTTTTTCCACGCAGTCTTTGCCCACATACAAATTGATTTTTCCGGGACCTCCGCCCACATAGCCGAAATCCGCGTCGGCCATTTCCCCAGGTCCGTTGACGATGCACCCCATGATGGCGATTTTGACGTTCACCAAATGGCCCGTTTTTTTCTTGATCCGGTCGGTGGTGGTTTGCAGGTCGAACAGCGTGCGCCCGCACGACGGGCAAGAAACGAATTCCGCTTTCGTCACCCGCGCTCCGGCCCCTTGCAGAATGTTGGCCGTTAGGTCCAGTTCCCGCTCGAGTTCGTAACCGGTTTGAAGGGCGACGCTGTCGCCGATCCCGTCCGCCAGCAATCCTCCGGCCAAAACAGACGCCCCCAGCAGGGAGGCTTCGTCGTCCGATGTCCAGGGAGCGACGATGTGAATTGGAAGTTCCGCTTGATGAACCCCGGGTTGCGCCACGACAAATCGGGTTTGGTGCAAAAGACGGGACACGTCGTGCCCTTCCAACGCCAACACCAGGTGGGGGGTGTGGTTGAGGGCGATGGGGGCGGCTTTCAAGAGAGAAAACGCGTCCTCGGCGAAAAGCCACAGAGTCTTTTGCGACCGAGCTTGGTGTTTGGCGATTTCGTCTGTTTTGTCCAACAGGGCGGGCGCGATTGCCAATCCGTCGGCCGCTTCCGAAGCCCCGGCCAGGAAATCCATGGATTCCAAACGGGCCAAGAAACCAAGCCGAGACGTTTCAAATTGAAGGCTTTCGCGAAAACGAATCAATGCATCAAGGTCGGTGGCCCGGCGCACGGGCCATTCAATGATTTCGGGTGGAAGCCCCCGGCCGGACTTAAACCGTTGTTCCATAAGTGCCAGCAATCCGGCGGGATCGGCCCGACCGGGGTCCAGGCGCGTAACGGACCGCGGAGGATGGGTCGATCCGACACCGATGGGCCCAACCCGCACTTCCCGAGCGGATCGGCGGGCTTTTGTCATTGTTTCGTTCGGGGCCGCAAGGCGTTCTTTCGAAACAGGATTACGGTGAATCGGGCAGAGGCAATCGTCCGGGGACGGATTGTTGGTCCCCAAAAAGCATGCGGGACGGCGGTGGTTGTAAGGGGCCGCCAGCCGCCGGGCCACAGGAATTTCCAGTTCTGGTTCTTCCGTTAAAGAGACCCGAATGGTGTCGCCGATGCCTTCTTCGAGCAAAGTTCCAATGCCCACGGCGGATTTAATGCGGCCGTCTTCGCCGTCGCCGGCTTCCGTCACACCCAAATGGAAGGGGTAATCCATGCGCTCGTTTTCCATTCGGGCGGCGAGCATCCGGTAAGCGGCGATCATCACTTTGGGGTTCGACGCTTTCATAGAGAGAATGATGTCGTGGTAGCCATTTTTTTCGCAGATTCGAACAAATTCCAAGGCGCTTTCCACCATGCCCGTGGGGGAGTCGCCGAACCGGTTCATGATCCGGTCGGACAACGATCCGTGGTTGGTTCCGATTCGGAGGGATCGACCCAACCGTTTCAATTTCAACACCAGAGGGGTAAACCGTTCTTCGATGCGGGCGAGCTCGTCGTTGTATTGGGCGTCCGTGTATTCCCGCACTTTAAACGCTTTCGCGTCGGAAAAATTGCCGGGGTTGATGCGCACTTTTTCCACGTGCTCGGCGGCTTCCAGTGCCGCGTCGGGGCGAAAATGGATGTCGGCCACCAAGGGAACGCGGATCCCTTTACCGCGGAGCACGGCGGCGATGTGTTTGAGGTTGGCGGCGTCCACTTCCGTGGGCGCGGTAATGCGTACAATTTCGCATCCGGCCCGAACCAATCGAACCGCCTGGTTCACGGTGGCGTCGGTGTCTTGGGTGCGGGTCGTCGTCATGGACTGAATCCGAATGGGGTTGTCTCCGCCCACGCCGACGTTACCGACCATGACAACGCGGGTTTTTCGGCGTTGGTACGTTGCAAGGGAAGGGGCGGGAAATTGAGTGAGGGGGGGGGAAACCGGTGTCATTGTGAGGATTATATCAAACCAAAGGGGGTTTTTCCGTCAGGCCGAAGTGTTGCAAGACTGGGGATGTCCTTGACAGGGGGGCGTTTTAAACCCATATTACATTGAGGGAGAACATTTTTATGGGACAACCATGTTAACACTCGGGGATTTTAAGTTCGTCGTGGCCTCAACTCCCGCCATGTTGGAGGGAGTTTATCGGCTCCGTTACCAGGTGTATGTGGAGGAATTTGGGTTTGAACACGCCGGGGACCATCCCAACGGTATGGAAACCGACGAATGGGACCCCACGTCCATTCATATGGCCGCAATAAATCCGGAAGGGGATGTGATCGGGACCATCCGGCTGGTTCTCAATTCCATCGCTGGGTTGCCGACGCTGAACGCCGTGGCTCCCTTTTATCGGGATAGGAATCCGCAATCCAGGCACATCGGCGAAGTGTCACGGCTGGCGGTGGCCCGCTCGTTTCGTCGTCGGGTCGAGGACGGGTTTCGGGGGGTCAAAGAATTGGCGTCGTCCCAAACCAACTATGTTTTCCACAAGGCTCAAGACGGCGAGTTTCCCAGCCAAGAACGACGCAACCGTTTCGCGGTCGTTCTCGGTTTGTTCAAAATCATGTACCACGTCAGCAAACGGATCGATTTAAAAGATTGGTATATGGTGGCCGAAAAGAGGTTGTGGTATTTATTGAAGCGCTACCATATTTTGTTCAACCCCATCGGCCCGGAGATGGATTACCACGGCGTTCGCATTCCCTACCTGGGGCACATCGCCGATATTGAAAGCCACATGATGCGCGTCAGCTCATCGTTGGCGGAATCGTTTCAAGAGGGGTTGGATTCAGGGGCAAAACCTCAGATCGAGCCGGCCCCCCTATCCTCCAACCAAATCCTGGGAAGTCCCATGGCTATTCCGGCCCCGCTTTTTACTCACACGGAAGCCGATGATCAGGCTCGAGCCGCCGCCCAGGCGGTGTCGGAGATTGTTTGGCCCCACCGTATCACCCGGTCCCGGGGCTGATTGGTTTGTTAACCCGGAATCCTCAGTTGGGCGCGAGGACCGAGACGAAAAAGACGGACCTTTTTACGAACAAAAAAGTGCAGGTCGTAGCAGGGACTACGGACAAACTTTTTTGTGAAGCAAAAAGGCCCCGATTTTTCGTCGAATCCCGCGATCCAACGGAGAATTTCGGGTTAGGGGTGTTCGGCCAGCCAGCGTTCGGCTTGAATGGCGGCCATACACCCTTGACCGGCCGCGGTAATGCCTTGGCGGTAAACGTGGTCCACGCAATCGCCCGCGGCGAAAATGCCTTCGATGTTCGTACGCGTGTGTCCGTCGGTCTTAACGTAGCCCACCTCGTCCAAATTCAGAATCCCCTTGAATAAACCCGTGTTGGGTTCGTGGCCGATGGCCAGGAACAGGCCGGCTGCGGGCACGGTTTCCAACGCACCGGTTTTGACGTTTTTAAGCTTGAGTTCCCCCAGGGTTTTATCACCGGAGGTGTCGTGCAGGGTGTAAGGGACTTTGATGGTGATTTTTGGATTGGTTTTGACACGTTCCACCATGACCCGGGATGCGCGGAACTCTTCCCGTCGATGAATGAGGATCACCTGGGACCCGAACCGGGTCAAATAAAGGGCTTCTTCCATGGCGGTGTCGCCGCCGCCGATCACCGCGATCGGTTTGTTGCGAAACAGCGGCAAGGCCCCATCGCAGGTGGCGCAGGCGGAAATTCCCCGGTTCCAAAACTTGGTTTCGGCTTCGTTGTTGAGCTTTTTGGCCGCCGCGCCCGTGGCCACGATCACCGCTTTGGCGTAATAGTCCCCTTCGTCCGTCGTTACTTTAAACGGCCGTTTTGAAAAATCCACGGATTCCACATCTTTGTCCAACACCTCGGCACCGAACCGTTCCGCTTGTTTGCGCAATCGGTTCATCAGTTCCGGGCCCATGATGCCGTCGGGAAATCCGGGGAAGTTTTCCACCTCGGTCGTGGTCATGAGCTGGCCGCCGGGCTGGCCGCCTTTCATGAACCCGCCCAGCACGAGCGGTTTCAAATCCGCCCGGGAAGCGTAGAGCGCCGCCGTAAACCCCGCGGGGCCGGAACCAATAATGACAACGTTGCGTGTGTTCATGGGGATGTCCTTAGTAATTTTTCTTGGAGGCGGAAAGATAACGCAAAATGTCCCGGATCAGTAAAATGCTCACGGGCGTTCCGTCCGGGCGAAGCACCGGCACGTGGCGGTATCCGCCCATGGCCATTTTGTTGATTGCGAACGCGATCGGATCGTCGGGCCGAACAAAACTGGGATCGCGTGTCATCACTTCGTTCACTTTAACTTGAGAAAGGTCTTTGTGGACCCCGGCCGCATGCAACACCAGGTCCCGGTTGGACAAGATCCCCACCATTTTTTTGTTTTCGTAAACCAACACACACCCTTTTTTGTCTTTCTGAAAAATAGCGACAATTTTTTGAACGGAATCGTCCGGACCGCAAACCAACAGGTCCAACCCGGTCAGCAATTCCGAAACGGGTTCGTTCAATAAGGCCTCTTGGAACGCATCGCCCTTGCGGCGGGAGGTGGGAATGTCCCGTTTCATCAGCGAGTGCAGGCACGCTCCGCAGTGGTCGGCGCCCAGTGGATTTTCGTAGCCGCAGAAGGGACAGGATGTTTTCACGGAACCCTCCAGGTGGAATCATCATACAAAAGGGATTGCAGAGTGCCGGGCCCCTTCTTTTTGGTGATCTCGGCAATTTGCTGATTCATAAGATCGTCATACGTCGGTTTCTCAACGCAGCGGAACACGCCGAAGGGAACCGGAAATTCCGGGTAAACCAGCTGGGTTAACAAGTACGCATGGTTGGGCCGCGGATCTGTTTCGTTGTGCAGGAGAAGATTTTCGGTTGTCTTGCCATCAAACGGTACGATCTCGGGGTAAAGCCCGTCGAGACGGATCGCCTTTTTGTTGTCCGGCCGACCGAACACCAGGGGTTTGCCGTGTTCCAAATAGACCATCCGATCTTCCCGGGTGTCGCGGCCGGTGACGGGGGCGTGGGCCTTGTCGTTAAAAATAATGCAGTTCTGATATATTTCAATGAACGACACGCCCTTGTGTCGCATGGCCCGCTCAAACATGGCCGCCATGTGGCGCGGGTCGGTGTCCAAGGTTCGGGCGACGAACGTGGCCTCCGACGCGATGGCCAAACACAGGGGGTTGATGGGATGTTCGATGGAGCCATAAGGGGACGATTTGGTCACTTTGCCGGCGGGCGAGGTGGGGGAATACTGCCCCTTGGTCAGACCGTAAATTTGGTTGTTGACCAGCAAGATGTTGAAGTTTAAGTTTCGCCGCATGGCGTGGAGAATGTGGTTGCCGCCAATGGACAACCCGTCGCCGTCGCCCGTGATCACCCAGATGGACAGGTCCTTGTTGACGCACCGCAACCCGGTGGCCACCGTGGGCGCACGGCCGTGTATCGTGTGAAACCCGTAGGTGTTCATGTAATAGGGAAACCGGGACGAACAGCCGATACCCGACACGAACACATAATTTTCCCGAGGAATGTCGAACTTCGCCAACGTCTGTTGAACGGTTCCTAAAATAGAGTAGTCCCCGCATCCGGGGCACCAGCGCACTTCCGCGCCGGAAACAAAATCATTTTTTGTGTATTTCGGTCGGGAAGCTGAGACAGGAAGATCGATTTCCATTACAAAATCTCCTCAATGGCCTGCCGCACTTCTGAAACGAAAAATGGGATCCCTCGAACCCGGTTGAATCCCACGAACCGCCCGGCGATTTCGGGAAACCGGTGGCGCAACAGCATGAGAAGCTGTCCCAAATTCAGTTCCGGGACCAAAATTTTTTCGTAGTTTTTTAAGAGATCCCCCGTGTTTTTGGGGAAAGGGTTCAGGTAATTGAAATGGGCTTGGGCCACGGGCCCTTGGCCGGCGGCGTTCACCTCGTCCACCGCGGCGTGGAGTGTGCCGAACGTGGATCCCCAACCGAGAACCACCACCTTGGCTTTCGACGGCCCGCGGACAGTCAAAGGAGGAATATGGTCCGCTATCCGAGCCACCTTTTCGGCCCGGAGCAACACCATTTTTTCATGGTTGTCCGGGTCGTAACTCACCGCGCCGGAAATGTTTTGTTTTTCAAGGCCGCCGATTCGGTGTTGCAACCCGGGAGTTCCCGGCAAGGCCCAGGGGCGCGCCAGCGTGGCGGGGTCCCGTTGGTAAGGTTTGAAGGTCCCGGCGTCGGCCTCGGTGGGATGGGTCGCTCGAAGGGAAGGCAGATCGTCAATGTTCGGCAATTTCCAGGGCTCGGCGCTGTTGGCCAGGTATCCGTCGGACAAAAAGACAACGGGTGTCATGTGGGCCATGGCCAACCGGCCGGCTTCGATGGCCATATCGAACGAATCAGACGGACTGCGGGGGGCCACCACGCACACCGGCGACTCGCCGTTACGCCCAAAAAGAACTTGAAGGAGGTCTGTTTGTTCGGTTTTTGTCGGCATCCCGGTGGACGGGCCGGTTCGCTGGACGTTGATGACCACCAGGGGAAGTTCAGTGATCACGGCCAAATTGAGCGCTTCGGATTTTAAGCACAGGCCCGGCCCGGACGTGCCCGTCACGCCAAGAGCGCCGCCAAAACTGGCTCCGATGGCCGACCCGATGGCGGCAATTTCGTCTTCCGCCTGAAACGTTTTGACGCCAAATTCCTTGTGTTTCGACAGCCCTTCCAGGATCCCCGACGCCGGCGTGATGGGATACGATCCATAGAAAAGGGTCTTTCCAGCTTGAACCGCCGCCGCGATCAGGCCCAAGGCCGTGGCTTCGTTGCCGGTTATTTTGCGGTAGGTTCCCGACTCCAGCTGAGACGGTCGGATTTCAAAGCGGGTCGGCATCAGTTCGGTGATGTCCGCGTGGTTGTATCCGGCCTTGAGGGCCGCGATGTTGGCGTTCACAAACTCCGGCTTTTTGGAAAACTTTTGCGTGATCCAATCCACGGTGTGGTCGAGTTTGCGATCGTAGAGCCAAAACAGAAGTCCCAGGGCGAAAAAGTTTTTGCACCGTTCTTTTTCCGATCCGCGAAGGGGATGGTCTTTGAGGGCGTTCAACGTGAGATCGGACAGGGGGACTTTGATTGTTTGCCAGTCCCGAAGGGTTCCGTCGTCCAGGGGATTGGCCGAGTAAGCCGCTTTTTCCAAGCCGTCTTTGTCGAACGCGTTTTCGTTTAAAATGAGAAGGCCGCCTTTTTTTACCTGGTGCAAATTGACCTTCAGGGCGGCGGGGTTCATGGCGATCAAAACGTCGGCCCGGTCACCGGGCGTGAACACAAGACCGTCGGAAAATTGAAGCTGGAAACTGGACACCCCCGGCAACGTGCCCGCGGGCGCGCGGATTTCGGCGGGGAAGTCGGGGATGGTGGCGAAATCGTTGCCCATCACGGCGGTCGTGTCGGTGAACTGATCGCCGGTCAACTGCATGCCGTCTCCCGAATCCCCCGCAAACCGCACCGTCACCGCGGCCAGGGCCGTTCGGCCCTTTTTCACCGGGCTTAATTCCCCGGGAAAACGCGGGGTGTTTGCGGGTGTTGGTTCATTGCTTGCGGGGGGAGTCATCCGCCTTCTCTTTGCTCGGCGATTTGGTGGGGGTTGGGGGGAAGATTGTACACTTCGCCCGGATAGAATTCCGCCAGGAACCGAACCAGCGTTCGCACGCTCAACACATTCACCAACTGCTGTTTTTCGTTCACCAACGGGATGTGATAAAAATCTTGTTCGGCCATCAGATCCACGGCGCGGCCCACGGTGTCGTCTTGGCGAAGGACCACCGGGTCTTCGGACATGAACTCCGAAATGGGCCGGGACCAATCCACGGGCTTGTTGAGGATTTTTTGAGTCAGGTCGGATTCGGTGAACATGCCCACCACGCGTTTTTTGTCGGACACGACGATGTAAGCGGACTTGTTGTCGCGCATGATCTGAACGGCCCGTTCCACCGACGTGGTGGGCGGAGCCTGAATCAACCGGGGGTTAATAATCTCCCCGATTTTCTTTTCTTTAAGCCGTCGTTCAGAGGCGTTTGCCATGGGGTGGTTCCATTTTACAAATTTTGAAAGCGGTCGGGGTGTCTCCGGAGCGGAACTATTCAGAAAAGGGGGTTTGCCACAGGGTTTTTCCGACGAAAAACGGCCCCAGGGATTCCATGTGGAGGGCGGTCTGTTGGGTTTTTCGCATTTCCTGGACGATGCGGGAGAGCGGAAACAGGTCCCGGCCCGCCAAGCCCAGGACAAAGTCGTTGTCGTTGCGGTCGAGGCCGTGGCAGGCCAGACGAATGTCTTTTACCAAATCGGCGTCGCCGAACCGCATACCGATGCGGGCGTGTTCAAACATGATTTTTCCCTGCTCTTCCCGGGGAAGATGTTCGAACGTCGCTTTGCGCCGCATGGGATACCACACGGCCCAGGGCCAATCGGCGTTGCGCGAAACGCGGCGAGGTTTTTTCAACAGCCAATCGGTTAAGTCCACTTCTCGGCCAAAGGAATACGTTCGTCCCATCATCGTTAGGTCGGGGCACAGGGTCAATTGGGAAAAAGGGGGCCGGTTCAGCAGGGCCCGAAGGTCGGTCACAAAAAGCGAGGGGTCCTCGGCCATCGTCAGGAGGCCCACGCCCCGGGGGTCCTGGACGTTGAGATACAGAACCGATTCAATCCCGGATCCGCGCAGGGCGTCGACGAGCGGAGCGGTCTCGGTGCACCCGGTGAACGCGAGCAATTGAAGATAAAGACGGCGTTGACTGCGTTGGGGCACGCCGTCTTTGGGCGCGCCGATTTCGTCAATATCCAGGGGTTCCGCGATGGGGGGTGGGTGGCTCATTCGCGAAGTGTACCACATCTTTAACGCTCTTTCATCCGCGCAAGCCGCGCCCCAAACCCGGACGCCTTTCTTTTTTATACAATTCCGCTCCTTACAAACCTTAGGAGGAGCGGCTATGGCCCATCCGTTGGCAAGTGAATTGAATGGCGCGATTCAAAAAGACGCACCGGAACTTTATTCCATGTTGTCGAGTTTGGGACGAGAATTTTATTTTCCCAAGGGGATATTAACCCAGACGGCCGAAGCCCGGCAGAAAGCCAAAAAATTCAATGCCACCATCGGCATCGCCCGGGAAAAGGGCGAACCCATGTCGTTGCCGGCGGTAATGGACCTATTGCCGAATTTCTCTTCCCAGGAAGCCCTGAATTACGCCCCTTCGTTCGGCGTGCCGGAACTTCGCCAAGCCTGGAAAAAAGAACTGCTGGAAAAAAATCCGTCCTTGACCGCCGATTCGATCGGATCGCCGGTGGTGACCTGCGGAATCACCCACGGTCTCAGCGTGTCGGCGGATCTGTTTGTGGAGGCCGGCGACGTGGTTTTTGTTCCGGACCAATTGTGGGAAAACTACAACATGGGGTTCGGCCTTCGCCGGGGCGCCCGCCTGGTTCGGTATCCGTTGTTTTCGGCGGCGGGCGGGTTTGATACGAACGGGTTTGCCGCGGCGCTTCGCCCCGTTAAACCCGGCGAGAAGGCCCTGGTCCTTCTCAATTTCCCGAACAACCCAACGGGCTACACCGCCACAGAAACCGAGGCCGAGGCCATTGCCAAAACGCTGGTGGAGTTGGCCCAAAGCGGTCGTCGATTTGTGGTTCTGTGCGATGACGCTTATTTTGGATTGGCTTACGAACCGGCCGTGGCCAAGGAATCCCTCTTCACGAAATTAGTCAACCGGCATCCCAACCTGTATCCCGTCAAGTTGGACGGCGCGACCAAGGAAGATTACGTGTGGGGTTTTCGGGTGGGCTTTATGACGTTTCCCGGTCCGGCGAAGGTGGCGGAGGCCATGGAAAAAAAGGCGGCCGGGGCCGTGCGCGGCGCCATCTCCAACGTGTCCCAGTTGTCCCAAAGCGTTTTGTTAAAGGCCATGGCTTCACCGACGTATAAGCAGGACAAACGGCGCAAGTTTGACCTCATGAAAGGCCGTTACGACGCGGTGAAAGCGGTCCTTTCCAAACCGGAATACGCCGACGTGTGGACCCCCTACCCGTTCAACTCCGGCTACTTTTTTTGCATGAAGTTGAAAGGTTTAAACGCCGAAACCTATCGACTTTATTTGTTGGAAAAGCACGGTGTGGGCCTGATCGCAACCGCTCCGACAGACGTGCGGGTGGCGTTTTCCTGTTTGGAGGCGAGCGAGGTTGAACCGATGTTATCGCTCATGCGCCAAGCGGCGCTGGAACTGCGAAAAGATCCCGCGGCGTCGGATTTGAAAATGCACGCCGATGCGTTTCAAGATTAAGTTTCCTCTTTCATTAATTGGGGCAAGGAGATTTTTATGGGAAAAGTGAAATTCAATTTTAGCGCCGGTCCGGCGGTTCTACCGGAAACGGTGTTGAAAGAAGCCGCTCAATCAGTGGTGGATTGCGGAGGAACGGGTCTGTCGATTTTGTGCATGAGCCACCGGGGGGGAACATACGAGGCGCTTCATATGGAAGCGCTGGCAAACTTGCGCGATCTGTTGCGCGTGCCCGACGAGTTCGCCATTTTGCTTTTGCAAGGCGGCGCCACCCAGCAATTTTCCCAGGTGGCCATGAACCTGGCCCAGGGCAAACCCGCCGATTACACCTTGACCGGGCAATGGGCCGAAGGGGCGTTTAAAGAAGCGGGGAAAGTGGCCTCGGTTCGTGTGGCGGCCGACAGCCGAAAAATTCAACCCGCGCGGGTTCCGTTGGCCTCCGAAATCAAAGGGGGAACCGACGCGGCTTACCTTCACATCACGACCAACGAAACCGTGGACGGAATTCAATGGACCTCGTTGCCGGATTCGCCGGTGCCCCTGGTGGCCGACATGAGCTCGGACATCATGAGCCGGGACATTCCCTGGAACCGCTTTTCGTTGGTCTACGCCGGTGCCCAAAAAAATTTGGGCCCCGCCGGGGTGACTGTGGTCATCGTTCGTAAAGACGTGGCCGAAAAGGCGCCCACGACGCTTCCCGCCATGTTGCGCTACCAAACCCACGTGGAGAAAGATTCCCTTCACAACACACCCCCGTGTTTTTCAATCTACGTGTTGGCCCTGATGACCCGGTGGGTAAAAGCCCAAGGCGGCGTGGCCGCCTTGGAACAACGCAACCGGGCCAAAGCGGCGAAATTGTATGCCGCCATTGACGGGTCCGGCTTTTATCGCGGGACGGCCGACAAAGCGTTTCGGTCCATAATGAACGTCACGTATCGGTTGCCCAACGAAGAGCTGGAAAAAACCTTCGTGAAAGAGGCCGAAGCCGCGGGGTTATCGGGTTTAAAAGGCCATCGGGTCGTGGGCGGTCTTCGGGCGTCGATTTACAACGCCATGCCGGAATCCGGCGTGGACGCGCTCATTCAATTCATGGCGGATTTCCAAAAACGGCACTGATGTTTTCTTTGGCAACCCCTTCTCACATTGTTGGCGTTGGCGCCTCCGCCGGAGGACTGGCGGCGTTGGAGAAGTTTTTCCAAGCGGTTCCGCCAGAAAGCGGGCTGGCCTACGTGGTGGTCCAGCACCTGTCGCCCGACTTCAAAAGTTTAATGGAAGATTTGTTGGCCCGGCACACCACCATGCCCATCCACCGGGCCGAAGAAGGCCAAGAGGTGTTGGCCAATCACATCTATTTAATTCCCCCGCGCATGCAGTTGACGCTGTCTGACGGCCGCCTTCATTTAACGGAACGCGACAGCGAGCGGCACATGGAACTGCCCATCGACATTTTCTTTGAGTCGTTGGCCCGCGACGCGGGGACCCGCGCCGTGGCCGTGATCCTCTCGGGCTCTGGGTCCGACGGGTCCCGAGGCTTGAGATCGGTTCACGAGGCGGGAGGGATGGTGTTCGTTCAATCTTCGGAAACAGCCCAATTTGACGGCATGCCCCGCAGTGCCACCGACACCGGCGTGGCCGACGCGGTGTTGGCACCGGAACACATCCCCGCCGTGCTGGTCGCGTGCGCCAAGGAACCGGAAAGGCGGGCGGCCATTTTGCGCAACGCCCTGCTCCAACCGCCGACGGAGCCGGTTCACGCCATGTCCCCGGTGTTCGCGCTCCTGCGCAAACAGCACGGCATTGATTTTTCCAAATACAAAGAAGCCACCATCTCGCGCCGTGTTTCCCGCCGCATCGCCATGATGAAATGCCGGGACATGGATGAATACGTCGATCGGTTGGAAAACAACCCTTCCGAAGTGGACGACCTGTACCACGATCTGCTGATCGGGGTGACCTCTTTTTTCAGGGATCCGGAGGTGTTCCAATTTTTGGAGACGAACGTGATCCCGCTTATGGTGCGGTCCCGCTCGTCCCGGGACCCGTTGCGGGTGTGGGTGCCCGGGTGCGCCACCGGTGAAGAGGCCTACTCGGTGGCGATCCTATTGAAGGAAGCCGCCGAGTCCGCCGGATACACAGGGAAGATAACGTTGTTTGCCACCGACGTTCACCGCCGGTCTTTGGACCAGGCGGCGTTGGGCGTTTACGACCGAGCGCTGGTGTCGAACATTTCGGAAGAGCGGTTGAAGACCCACTTCCTTCCCGAAGGTCCCACCCACGTGCGGGTGTCCCCGACGTTGAGGCGCATGGTGGTGTTCGCGCCCCACAATGTGATCAGCGACCCGCCGTTCACCAAAATGGATTTGGTGTGTTGCCGTAACATGCTTATTTACTTTTTACCGGAAGTCCAGGCCCGGGTGATCGCCACTCTGCATTTTTCTTTGCGCACGGGGGGCATTCTTTTTCTGGGTCCGAGTGAAGGGTTGGGCGCCATGGCGGGCGAGGTGGAAACCCTTCACCCCAAACACAAGGTGTTTCGGAAAACCCGGGACATCCGGTTGCCCCTGAGCTTGGATGCGGTCAGCCGGGTGTCTACTGCCCCAAAAACGCCGGCGGTTCCGCCCCTTCGGGCCACGGTGGCGTTGGACCGCCAATTATTGAACGATTACGACGCGTTGTTACGGCGGTACATTCCCGCCGGTGTTCTGGTCAACGAGGAATACAAAGTTGTGCACTTTTTCGGCGACGCGGCGGCTTTTTTCCGCCCCATTGTGGGCCGGGCCGACATGGACATTTTGTCTCTGCTGGATGGGGATTTGCGCATCACGGTGTCGTCGTTGCTTCCGCGGGTTCGAAAAACGGGCGAAACGGCCACGTCCCGGGCCATTCGGGCCAAACGCGGGGGAGAAAATGTTCGCTTGGACGTGACCGTTGAGCCTTTGGCCGAACGGCCGGGGGCCGCGGCCCATTATTTTGTGAAGTTTCATGAAACCGGATCTGTCCCCCTTTCAACGGATGAGCAAATCCCGGAACCGTTGGACACCTCGTTGCGGGTCCGCCTGCGGGATTTGGAAAGCGAGCTGACTTCCACCAAAGAAAACTTGCAAGCCACGGTGGAAGAACTTCAGACCAGCAACGAAGAGTTGCAGGCCACCAACGAGGAATTGCTGGCTTCCAATGAAGAACTGCAAAGCACCAACGAAGAACTTCATTCGTTAAACGAAGAGCTTTACACCGTCAACGCCGAGTTCGAGCGAAAAAACGAAGAGTTGCGGCAATTGAACCACGACCACGACAATTTGTTGGCCAGCACCAACGTGGGAACCGTGTTCTTGGACAAGGACATGCGCATTCGAAAGTTCAACGCGGCGATCAGTGACTTTTTTGCGCTTTTGCCCCAAGACATCGGGCGTCCCATTCACCACATTGCCTACCACTTGGAAGGCCAGGAAGAAATGCTCGACGACATTCGCAAGGTCCTCCAGAGCAGTGCCTGTGTTCAGCGGGAAGTTCGCACCACGTCAGGGCGATGGTTGTTGAAACGCACTCTTCCGTTTTTGGGCGGCGACGGGGGGGTCGAGGGCATCGTGATCACATTCACGGACATCTCCGACGTCAAAAATGCCCAGATCATGACCGCCCGCATGAACGAAGAACTGGAAATCCGCGTAAAAGAACGGACACGGGAACTGGAAGCCGTCAACGATCGGCTTCGGTCGGAAATTGGTCTTCGCGAACGAAGTGAAAAGGCCCTTCGCGAAAACGATCGCCAGGTGCGGGAGCTGTTGAGCCATTTGCCCGCCGCGGTCATGGTGTTCACCCAGGACAAAGAATTGTCGTTTTGCAACCCGGCCGCGGCGAAATTGTTGGGCCCGTTATCGGAGGATTTGTTCCGGGGCGGGCGGGCCCCGTGGACCTTTTTAAACGAAGACGGTTCTCCGTTGGCCGATGAGCATTCGCCGATTCGCCGGGCGTTCGAGAACGGCATTCCCTTGCAGGATGTGATCGTGGGGGTGCGCCGAGAAGGAATGTCGGGGGTGACGTGGTGCCATTTGGACGTGTTTCCGGAACTGGGCCCCAACAACGAAATTCAGCGGGTGATCGTGGTCTTGGTCGACGTGACACCCCACAAAGAATCGGAAGCCCGGGCGCGCACGTTGGCCTATTTCGACAGTTTGACCTCTCTGCCCAATCGGGAATTACTGCGTGACCGGGTCAATCAGGCCCTGGCCGAGGCCGAGCGGGCCGACGAATCGCTCGCGTTGTTGTTTATTGATTTGGACAATTTCAAAAGCATCAACGACTCGTTGGGGCATCATTCCGGAGACCAGTTGTTGAAAGCGGTGGCCCAGAGGCTTCTTTGCCAAGTGCGAGAAATGGATACGGTGGCCCGTTACGGCGGGGACGAATTCGTGGTTCTTCTGAAACAAACCGACCGGAACGGGGCCGCCCACGTGGCGGACAAAATTTTGCAAGCCTCCGCCGACCCGTATCCGGTGGACGGGCGGGATTTTGTGAGCCCGGCCAGCATCGGCATCAGTTTGTTTCCCCAAGACGGGCGCAGTTTTGAGGCGTTGTTGAAAAACGCCGATATCGCCATGTACCGCGCCAAAGCGCGCCATTTGGCCACCTACGAATTTTATGATCCCGGCATGAACGCCGCGGCCGTTCAGCGGATGACATTGGAGCAATCCCTGCGCCAGGCGCTGGCGGAACAACGGCTCCATCTTCTGTTCCAGCCCCAGGTTCATCTCCGGACAGGTCGCTGGGTATCGGCGGAAGCGCTGATCCGGTGGAACCGGCCGGAGGGGAGCCTTTCCCCGTCGCAGTTTATTCCGCTGGCGGAAGAGTGCGGCCTGATCCACGCGCTGGGGGCCCACGTGTTGCGGGAATCTTGCAAGGCCGCCCAACGGTGGCGCGCGGCGGGGTTGGACATGCCCGTGGCGGTCAACGTCTCGCCGTTGCAATTTCGAAACCCCAAATTTTTCGACAGCGTGGTGGATTCCCTTGAAGAGTCCGGTTTACCGGCCCGGTATTTAGAAATTGAAATCACCGAAAACGCCATGATGCACGACAACGAATTTTCCCTGGGATTGTTGCGCAAGCTCAGCGACCGAGGTGTGCGTTTTGCCATCGACGATTTCGGAACCGGTTATTCCAGTTTGGGCCTGCTGAACCGGGTCCCCATCGACAAACTAAAAATCGACCGGTCGTTCGTTCAAAACTTGGCGGTGAATGCCGAAAACGGGGCCATCGTCCGAAGCGTGACCGGGATGGGCCATGTTTTGCAAGTGGACGTGTTTGCCGAAGGCGTTGAAACCGAGGGCCAACTTCACGTTTTGCGCGACATTGGCGCCGACGGCGCCCAGGGCTATTTGTTCGGGCGGCCCATGTCCGTGGAAGAGCTCTTGCTTCAGTCCCCGCCGATCTCGTCTAATTAACGGCGGTTTTTTTTGTTGGTCCGACCCACTGTTGGTGAAATTCGTGAACCCGGGGATGGCACAGAATATCGCGGGAGCGCAGGGGCCGTCGAAGGGTTAACCCGTTCAGGCTCCGGCACCGGCTGAGCGCCACGTAGGTTTGGCCGTGGGCGAAGGCGCCGGTTCCCAAGTCCACCGCCACGCGGTCGTAGGTTTGGCCCTGGCTTTTGTGGATGGTAATGGCCCACGCCAGTTTGAGGGGCATTTGTTCGAACGTCCCCACCACCGACGGCGTGATTTCCTTCGATTTGTCGTCCAACCGATACACGTGTTTTTCCCACACCACGGGTCGCACTTCATGGGTTTCGCCGTTGATCTCCACGCGGACATGATCGGAACCCAAGTGCGTCACTTCGCCCACATCGCCGTTTACCCACTTCTTTTCCGGATCGTTT
Organism: Elusimicrobiota bacterium; assembly: GCA_041917295.1. Taxonomy (GTDB): domain Bacteria; phylum Elusimicrobiota; class Elusimicrobia; order FEN-1173; family FEN-1173; genus JADKHR01. The sequence goes on along the minus strand of JAYRXX010000049.1, from coordinate 8,399 downwards.
CGGACCATCAACACCTGCGCGCCGGTTTTGAGCGACAGACGATGGTCGGTGGGGTAACTGCCCTCATCGAAATCCCCTTCCACCTGGGCCGTGTAGGTGTGGGAGGGGCCCCGGATCGCGTCCAAGCGGGCGGTGTTGAGGTCCCGGGCCACGCCGTTGGTGGCCGTTAACACAATGGGATGCCCGGCGGTGTCCGATTCTGGCCGGATCCGGTTGTTGAGCGCGGCCAAGTCGTCGACGGTGATCGATCCGTTGCGCACGCGGTTAAGGAGGTCCACGAACCGCGGATCCGACCGCTGGCGAAACACGTTGGTCAGTTCCAGGCCCACCGGGTTCAGTTGCCGCCACGCCTCGGTGTCAAAAAAGAACGGGCCGGTGAAGCGTTCCGAAAAAAGGGATTCGAGCCCCCGTTCGACCACCGGCGGCAGTTGGTACACGTCGCCGAACAGGATCAGCTGTACGCCGCCGAAAGGAGCCGGGTTGTTGCGGGTGTTCCGCAGGGCCCGGTCCACGGCGTTGAACACGTCGGCGCGCACCATGGACACCTCATCGATAATCAGACAGTCCAATTTTTCGATCACTTTTCGGTAGCGTTTGGCTTTCTTGACCTGGGCGGGTTCCAAAAAGTGGTGGGGAAAACCAAAAAACGAATGGAGTGTTTGGCCGCCCACCCGAAGAGCGGCAATGCCCGTGGGCGCCAGGGTGACGAGTTTGCGTCGGGTGGTCGACTTGAAATGATGAAGAAGGGTGGATTTGCCCGTTCCCGCCCGGCCGGTGATGAAAACGGACCGGCCGGGCTGTTCCATCAAGGCCAAGGCGGCCTTAAACTCCCCCGTAATCTCCAAGGTGTCTGGGCCCCTTGCAACGCAAGAAGGGACCGGGGCCATGCTATTTTGAGGCCCGATTTTGAGACGTCCGCCATCTCACCGCGGCCAGTTCCCCTTGGCGGGCTTCGTCGGCGGCTTCGCCCAAAATCCGCGCGGCTTCTTGGGGCGCGTGGAACCCCATGGAATTTTCGGCCGCCACGTAGTCCAACCGCCATTGGGCCCGCCGTTGGGCCGCGTAGGCGGCTTGCAGATCAGCGGGTTGGGCGCCCTCTTTTTTGGCGTGGGCGATGGCGTCAAATTGGTCCATCAAGGCGCGGGCCGCCCGTTGCATCAGGCCGTGGTTGCGTTCTTGAATCACGTCCACCCGGGCTTTCAGTTCTTCTTCGGAGGATCGGTGGCAGGTTTGGCAAGCGCGGTTGATGTTGAGCAGGGGGCTTCGCACCCAGTGGTCCGAGACTTTGGCGGCGCCGTCGCGCATGTAGGGCATGTGGCAGTCGGAGCAGGAGACCCCGCTGCGGGCGTGGATTCCTTGACTCCACAATTCGAATTCCGGATGCTGGGCCTTCAACACCGGCGCGCCGGTTTCCCCATGGACAAAGTCCGAAAAGGCTGTCCCGTCCGGAAACCGCGTGTCGTTCCAGTGCTTTTCCAGATTCTCCATTTTCAGCCCTTGGCTCCACGGATACGTGAGAGGCATTTTGGTTCCGCAATAATATTCCACGTGGCATTGGCCGCACACAAACGACCGCAGTTCCGATCGCGGCGCGTCGGTGTTGGGATCGTAGGGGGTATTTCGGTCGCCGGCGCGCCAGCGTTCGATGGATGAAAAGGGAGGGACCGGCGCGTTCGATTCGGCCAGCGCCTGAATGCCTTTAATGAACCCCGGCCGAGTCACCCTTAGTTTCATGGTGGCCGGATCGTGGCAGTCCACGCAGGAGACGGGGTGCGCGTGGCCGGACTCGTGAAGGGCCTTGTTCATTTCCGCGTAAGTGAGGGTGTAACTTTTTTCAAATCCTTTCATGGCGTCGCCTTCGCCCAGAGACCGGTAGAGGGGCATCACCGACGCGTGGCAGTGCAGGCAAGATCCGGACTGGGGTTTGGTCAGCCGTTGAGTGGCTTCCTGGTCGGCCAGCATGTAGGCGTGCCCGCGTCGGTCGCGGTAATCAATGGAAAAGGCATAGCCGGCAAAAAGTCGTTTCAGCCAAGGGTCCCGATCCAATTTTTCCTGGGGCATGGCTTCGCTTCCCCCGTGCCCGCCGAACCGGGTGCGGGTGGTTTGAGCGGTGAGTTTGTACGAATCGTATTCTTTGGGCCAATTGATTCCCCATTTGGCCGGGTTCGTGTCGTCTTCCGTCACGTCGACGAGGCGTACGTAGGGTCGACGGGCTTCGCTTTTTCTCTCAAAGATATTGACCAACAGGGCCGCCACCAGAGCGGCGCCGATGGCCGCGCCCAGTCCGATGAGCGCGAAGATGGGAAGACCTTTGAGACGGGTGAAGAGATTGTTCATGGGGCGGATTCCTCCTGGGTCGATGGGCGTTCAAAACGGCCCATGCCGGCGCGGGATCCGTGTCCCGCGCCAGCATGGCAATGGACGCATTGAAAGTGGGGGTCTTTGTCGGCGGGCCCAATGTCGTGAACTAGGTCGACGTGGCATCGCACGCAATTTTCCTGCAAAATCTTTGAGCCGCTCTTGGAAATAACAATGGGTTCGTGAAAATCCTGGAACGTAAACCCCTTGGAATGGCGGTAGCCGTTGTCACTTTTGGCGATGTATTTGGCCGGGAAGGTTTGAGGCAGATGGCAATCCACGCAGGTGGCCGAGGTGTGGTGGCTGGCTTTTTGCCACGCGTCGAACCAGGGGCCCATAATGTGGCAGTTAAGACAGGCCCGGGAGTCGGTTTTGAAATACGAAAACCCTTCCGCGTAGCGGAACGTAAACAGGCCGATCCCGGCAAACACGCCGACGGCCACGGACGTCCACCCCAGACCGGTCATCCTCATGAAAGCGATTTTAAGAAATTAAACGGGACGGAGGGAAGAAATTTTAATTGAAGAATGCTACCATGAGTCACCTATGAAATCCCTTCAACGCGCCAAAATACGCCGGGCCCGAATCGGGGACGTGCGGCCCATGCACAAACTGTTGGGGTTGTTTTCCGAACGGCGGGAACTGTTGCCCCGGGCCATCTCGGAGCTGTACGAAAACATCCAGCAATTTCACGTGGCCGACGAGGGCGGACGGTTGGTGGGTTGTTGTTCGCTGGCGGTACAATGGGACAATTTGGCCGAGGTCAAGGCCTTGGCCGTGGATCCGGACCGGCAGGGCCAGGGCATTGGCCGGCGTTTGGTGGACGCCTGCCTCGACGACGCACGAACCTTGGGCATCACCCGGGTGTTCGCTTTGACCATGAAAGACGGATTTTTTTCGAAGATCGGGTTTCGCCGGGTGGAAAAAAACCATTTGCCCCACAAGGTGTGGACGGAATGCGTGCGGTGCCCCTATTTCCCCGAGACGTGCGTGGAGATCGCCATGGTCAAAGATCTGGGCGGGGTGCCGCCGGCACCGGCGTTTAAGGCGGGGGACTTGCCGTCCGATGGCACCGTGCCGGTTGAACCGGAAGGGTTCGCACCGGTGAAACCGGCAAGCGAAAAACGCCGTTCTCGTCGATAAAAAAAATGTTGACCGCCGCGCAAAGATGTGGTAACATGTCGCCCATGTTTGGAGCACACACCGTATTCCCGAAATCAAAAACCGTCGCGCGTCGCTGGTACCGCGTGGACGCGGACGGCGTTTCCCTGGGCCGGTTGGCCGCCATGAGCGCGAACCTGTTGCGCGGAAAAGGAAAGACCTCGTTTGCCTCCCATGTGGATCAAGGAGATGGCGTGGTCGTGGTCAACGCCGCGAAGGTGGTTTTGACCGGAAACAAAAAAACCCAAAAAATGGATTTTCGCGCCTCCGGTTACCGCGGGGGCCAAACCCTGATTCCCTACGAACGGTTGTTGCAAGACAAACCCGAACGGGCGGTGGAGTTGGCGGTGAGCGGCATGCTTCCGAAAAACCGCTTGCGGTCTCGGTTCATGCGGCGCCTCAAAGTGTTCCGCGCCGACGAGGGCGTGGCGCAGTATCCCATGGCTCTGGTCGTGGATACAAAAAACCCTAAAATAAAGTCTGGCGGCCCTTACGTTTTGGCCGCCGCCAAGTAAACCCCCTCTGAGAGGCCGTTCCGATGACCGAAGCCACCCTTGAAGTGACGCGACAAAAACCCCTGTGGGCCACTGGCCGGCGCAAGTCCGCCGTGGCGCGGGTGCGCGTTGTGCCGGGGGAAGGGCGCGTGGTGGTGAACGGAAAAACAGTGGAAGATTTTTTTGGCGGCAACGAGCGGCAGAAAGCCGCTGTGATGGCGCCTTTTCATTTGGCCAAAACATTGGCCGCGTTCGATTTGTATGTCAGCACATCGGGCGGTGGGATCACCGGCCAGGCGGACGCGATTCGGCTGGGGATTTCCCGGGCGATGGTTGAAATGGATCCCTCTCTTCGCACCGCGTTGCGCGCCAAGGGCTTTTTAACCCGCGATCCCCGCGAGGTCGAACGCAAAAAGTCCGGCCAACCGAAAGCCCGCAAACGCTACCAGCACTCCAAACGGTAAGTCGATCGGCGACTGGCCGTCGGGCGGAAGTTTTCCATGTCGGCCCTCTCTCTCTTTTCCCGCGCGGAAGATCTTCTTTCTCAGGGTCAGCACGAGCGCGCGCACCGGCTTCTTGTCCAATCCCTCCGATTCTCCATTGATTCGTTTCTAAAAGCCGACATTCTTTCCGCCGACGCGGAAGCACTTCGCGCGTTGGGTCGGTTTAAGGAAGCGTTGAAGCGTTATCGCGAGGCGCAAAAATTATTCCAGCGATTGGGTGTTTTTAGCGAAGATGTTTCCGCCCGATTGGGAGCCAGTGCCTGTTTGCGGATTTTGGGATCCTATGACGTGGCGTTGAAAATGTGGAGCGATTTCTTGTCGCGGCATCCCTTTGAAAAGAGTTCGACGGTTTCGGTCCCGCTTCGAGCCGAGGTGGAATTGGAACGGGCTCTGGTGGCGCGCGGGCTGGGCCGGTTTTCGACAACCCGATCTCACGTGCGAACCGCGTTGAAATTTCTGAAATCGCTCCCAAAGCAAGATCGGGCCGGTAAAGTTCAACACGCCCAGTGGATTTTGGGCGGAGTGGAACGCTTTACCGGTCGGTTTGCTCCAGCGGCACGGGCGTTTCAAACGGCGGCGAAACTCGCCCGTGGATTGCGGGACACGTCGGCCGAGGCGTTCGCTCTGTGCGGGTTGGCCGGTGTTCAACGGGTGTTGGGGTTGGACCGCCTTTCGTCGCACAATTACCGACGGGCCCACTCGTTGTTAACGCGATTGAGGGATCCGTTCGGCCAGGCCTACGGTTTGTGCGGACAAGCCAACGCGTTGCGGACGTTTGGGTCGGCGGCGGAATCAATCAACTTATACCAGCGATCGGCCCGGTTGTATCGCCGGCTGGGGGACCAAAGCAGTGAAGGCTTTGCTCACTGGGGGATGGGGGGAAGCTTTCGGCGGTTGAAAAAGTTTTCGCGGTCGTGGACGTCCTACCAAAAAGCCCTTCGGTTGTTTTTGGCATCCAAGGACGATCGCGGGGTGGTCATGGCCCATTTGGGGGTGGCCCGCTGGTGGGAAGAGCGGGGGGATGTTCGGAAGTCCGTTTTGTCGGCCCGTCGGGCTTTGGCAACGGCGCAACGGGCCCGATTGGCCTACGAGACCGCGTTGGCGCGCTACGAGATTGGGCGGATCTTAAATCCAACACGGCCGCCGGTCCGTCGTTTGCGTCGGTTTGGGATTTTCCCGACGGCGTTGTCCCGATGGAAAGATGTTCCCTGAAGACATTTGGTAGAATCGGTTTTGTTCCAGGCGTACAAAGGAGAGGCCATGCGATTTTTAGTGACCGGTGCGGGTGGATTAATCGGAGCGAACCTGGCGTTGTCGTTGGAGGCCCGGGGGCACGAAGTCCACGCCTTGGACCATTTCGACGTGGGGCGGCGTGAAAACTTGGCGGATTTCCGTGGCGTGATTCACACGGGGGATATTCGTAACTTTCAATACGACGGGTTGGGTCGTCTTGACGGAATTTTTCATCAGGCCGCCATCACCGATACCACGGTGATGGACGAAGAGCTCATGATGTCCGTGAACGTGGGCGCATTTATTAAAATTTTGGAATTTGCCCAGAGGTCCGGTTGTCCCAAAGTGGTGTATGCCTCCAGCGCCGCCACTTATGGCAAGGGGGCTCCTCCCAACCAGGAAGACCAACCGCCTCAGCCGGCCAACATTTACGGTGTCAGCAAAGCGGAAATGGAAAAGGCCGCCCGCGCTTTCACCGCGGCCCATCCCGGCGTGCGGGCGGTGGGGCTCCGCTACTTTAACGTTTACGGGCCCCTGGAGTTTCATAAAAAAGCCGCCGCCAGCATGGTGTATCAACTTTACCGCCAGATGGCCGATGGAAAAAATCCCCGAATTTTTAAGTGGGGCGACCAATATCGGGATTTTATTTATGTGAAAGACGTGGTGGAAGCGAACTGGAAAGCGTTTGAGTTTCCAGGCAACGGCGTGTTTAATGTCGGGACGGGAAAAGGAACCTCGTTTAACCAGGTGATCTCGATCCTCAACAAAGCCCTGGGCACTCAACGGGGGACGGACTATTTCGACAACCCTTACGGATTTTATCAAGACGCCACCCGCGCCGACACAACCCGGGGGGAGAACGTGTTGGGATGGAAAGTGAACTATTTGCCCGAAACCGGAATTCCCGATTACGTGGCCTGGCTTCGTTCGAAGGAAAAAACCCCCATCTCCCGCTGACTATTTGTTGTTGCGGATTACCAGGGCGTTTTTTTTGACGATGATTGTTGTCATCAACAGTTCCATTAAAACCACAAATCCCATCGCGGCCCCGTACAGGGCTGGAACCGATGCCCACCCGTTCGTGTAAGCGACCATTCCGGCAAAGATCAGTAGAAAAGCGAGTAAAACAGACACGAGCAGAAGTTCGGTTCGATGAACCAAGAACAGCATTTCTCCGCAGGTGGTGCAGTCGATGGATTGCAACGGTGTCACGATGCTCATGACCTGGACAAACGTCACCGGGCCTTTGCAGTTGGGGCAAGTTGCTTTTGGTAAAAGGTTCATGGTAAGACTATTTATCCCCGGTTTTGATTTTTGTCAAGAGGGGGGATTGGGGATGTCTACCGGATCGAATTTCCCTGGCCAGTCGATGGAAAAAGGGTTAGAATGACCGGAAACCCCGTCGTTGTGGGGCGTTGTCACTAAAGAGAGGGATTATGGCTATTTCGTCAACTTTTACTCCGCCGATGGAAACATCTTATTCAAAAATCGATGCGCTTCCGCCCATTTCAAAACTGATGGGTTATGCGTCACCGGACACCCAGAAAAGCGTTTTCCAAGTGCTCAACACCGCGATTCCTTTCGCGCTGATGTGGGGAGCCATGTATTTTAGTTTGAGGATTTCGTATTGGTTGACCTTTGCCTTGTCGGTGCCGACGGCGCTGTTGTTGGTTCGCCTTTTCATTATCCAACACGACGCGGGGCACGGTTCATTTTTTAAGTCGCACAAGGCCAACGACCGGATTGGGTTTTGGATCGGGATTCTAACGTTGTCGCCTTACCATTATTGGCAAAAAACCCACGCCATTCACCACGCGTCGTCCGGAAACCTGGACAAACGGGGGTTTGGCGATATTGACACTTTAACGGTCAAGGAATATTTAAGTTTGTCCCCCTGGGGAAAATTTAAATATCGGATGTATCGGCATCCGATCACCATGTTCGTGGTGGGGCCGTTTTTTCAGTTCGTCATTGTCCATCGGTTGCCCACCAACATTCCCCGTTCGTGGAAACGGGAGTGGCGAAGCGTGCATCTGACGAACGCTGTTTTGGCGGGGGTTCTGATTGCGGCGGGAATGACGGTGGGGCTAAAAAAATTCTTATTGGTCCAAGCCCCCATCACCTACGTGGCCTGCGTGTTGGGAGCGTGGCTGTTTTTTATCCAGCACCAATACGAAAATACCTATTGGCGTCGTGGTGCCAACTGGGACTACTTCGATGCCGCCGTGCAGGGAAGCAGTTATTACGTTCTACCGAAAATTCTTCAATGGTTCACCGGAAGCATTGGCTTGCATCACATTCACCATTACAACAGCCGGATTCCCAATTACAAACTTCAGCAATGCTTCGATGAAAATCCGGAATTTCAAAAAGTGACCCGCCTGACCCCGAAAACCAGCCTGCATTGCATACGCCTGGCCCTCTGGGACGAAGAGAAAAAGAAGTTGGTCTCTTTTAAAGATGTCCTTCCCATCGGAGCCGTTTCGTAAGGGATTGGGTTGGGTTGAACGCGCCAGAAAGGCATCGAATCCCTCTGCTGTTCTAAATGAAAAATCGGAGGGAGAGGGATTCCCTTTCCGGCCGCCACTGCGGCCTCCAAGGCCGGCCTTTCTGGCTGACGGCGCTGGCGCGCCTTTTCATCCACTGGATG
>JAYRXX010000048.1:0-1045 GCA_041917295.1 Elusimicrobiota bacterium | reverse complement strand
CGACCCAATCCCGCCGTTCGCGGTAACCAGCCCGACTAGCTGCTTCGCGCCGAAAACGGATGGCCTTGGGCGCCTATCAACCCTCCATCGTGGCCAACATCGACGGACAACACTGCTCGCTTCTTAATCCGTCGATAACGCCCTTACGGTCGGCAGCCAACCGGTTCTGACTCACCTTCCATTTTCCTTCGATGGCAAGAATGGGAATCTCAATGCCGACAATTGCCTTGAGTTGCGCCTCGATAAAGTCGTCCGGAGCATCAGAGACCTTCCAGGGATGTTCGCGTTGGCTCTCATGGTTGTTGGTCAACTCGTCGATTTGTGCCCGAACCCAGGTCGCATCATCAAACACCTTGGGGATACCCCGTGCCTGGACCATGGTGAAGTTCCAGGTCGGCACCACTTTTCCGTGTTCAGCCTTGGAGGGATACCACGACGGCGTCACATAGCATTCAGGACCTTGGAAAACCACCAACGCCTCCGTTCCCTCGCGAAGCGCATCCAGTTGTTTGTTTCCCCGTGCAAGATGCGCCCGCAGTATCCCGTGTTCGCCACCGACATGAAGCGTAAAGGGAATCAGGTTGGCCATCAGGCCATTGCTCCCTGCGGTAATCAGTGTCGCCAAAGAATGCGTGGTCATCAGCTTATGGAGCACATCGAGACGCTCTTCTCTAAACATGGCTGGGCAGTGCATTTCACTTCCTTTCAATTGGTCAATTCATGGATGCATTTTTCTGCCAAACCGGACTATTATTAAGAGCCAGATTAAAACAAATTTAATGGTCCAGTTTCCTGTCTCAGGGGAGAGCGCTCATGCCGCGTCGTCCGCTTTTAATAGACATTCCTGCTCTTGGCGCAATTGACCGCACCCAGGGTGGAATAGGGCGGCAACTGGCAGAAGTGCTCCGCAGCGCTATCGCCAGAGGGGAATTGACGGCTGGGGAACGACTTCCATCCACGAGGGTGCTGGCCCAATCCTTGGGCGTATCACGGGGAACAGTGACAGAGGCCTATGAGCAGTTGATTGCCGAGGGATGCCTAGATG
>JAYRXX010000047.1:0-5642 GCA_041917295.1 Elusimicrobiota bacterium | reverse complement strand
TCGGATGCTTTGGGGGGTTTCGGTGCGGGATGTGGTGGGCATGTCCATGCGGATCCACAGCTTGCGGTCTTCCCCGGCGGGCACGTTTGTGCCTGTGGTGCTTCCGTCAATGCTGTAAATACTGCTGGAACTTGAATTGTCTGTGGGTCCGATCACGTCGTCCACATCGAAATTGCCCAACACGGGACCTGTGTCACCGTCAAACAATCCATAAATCACCATCCCGTCGGGGCCGGCCGGCGTGCTGGCTTGGATACTCCAAGGCGTGCCCACGGTGTCCGTGGACGCGCTCATTGAATATCTGTTCATTAACGTCCCGTCGTTACGGATCACCACGCCCGTGCTCGCCACCACCTGGGAACCCAAATTAACAACCCCAAACCCCAACGTGCTTAACCCCTCAATGGTCATCGATCGAATCGAAACAAACGGCACCGCGGAAGTGCTGTTTGAAATAGTGGACCAGTTGGGGACTTCGTCCCCGGTCCACAAAACAAAATAATAGGTCAATCCGCCCGTCAGACCCGTGATCAGTTTGCTTTGCGCCGACCCTGGAACTTGTGTGGTCGTGGCGATCGTGACCGTTGTAGCATTGGTTGGTGTTGAGCTGGTACTCCAGGTGGGGGTGTAAGTGGCATACTGGATCCGGTATGTCCCGGTGACGTTGCCGTTCATGCCGTCGTCCCCGGCGCTGTTCCAGGTGAGCAACACTTCCCCGTCCGTGGCCGTAGACGCCGCCGCCAACGTGCTCGTGCTGGGCGCCACGCCCGTATAAGCGTTGCCCCCATTGGACCAACTGGACTCTGCCAAGGCAGAGTCCACGGTCTTCACCCGGTAGTAATACGTTGTGTCCGTGCGAAGCCCATAACTAGCCGTGGTCTGCGCGTTCCAGGGATCCGTGGATTTCATCACAACGCCGTAGTAAGTGTTGCCGTTAAAGATCTTGGGCGGTTTCAAATAGCTTCCCATCCTTGGCGTGGCCCCCATCTGCCCAGGGAATATGACCGACGCAAAGTTCGACACGGTCGAAATTTGGATGTCGTAGGTCAGCACGTTCTCCGGCGTGGCCCCGGTGCCGCTGTCGGTGCCCGCGTTCCACGTCATGCTCGCCACGCTCACGCCGGTTGAATTAAACGTAAACCCGCCCGCCAACGTCGTCGGCGCCGCGGGAGTCGTGTTTGCCCGCGTAACGTCATGCCGATTGCTGTAAATTCGAATCTGGACATTACTAACAGAGTCGAATCCCACCCCCAGCGCATCTATATCCCCGTCGTTTTCAAAGTCCCCCCAAATAGCCGATGAATTATTGAGCCCTTTCCCAGTGGCATCCAGTTCCTCTTGTGTGGCGTTTATTGTGCCATTCCCGTTGTTTCGGTAAACGCGCAATTCGCTTACGAAAGATCCGCTCGCCAAAATGTCCAAATCCCCATCGTTATCAAGATCGCCCCAACTTACTCCGCCATAGTACAATCCCCCGCCCGACCCATCCACTTCAACCTGAGCGACATCGATCGTTCCGTTCCCGTTATTCTTGTAGACTCTTAGTTCTTGTGATGAACTTCCCGTTTCGCCAGACACCAAGATATCCAAATCCCCATCGTTGTCATAATCCCCCCATGCCAGACTGCTAAACCTCAGCCCTCCTCCCGCACCGTCCACTTCGATTTGGTTGGGATCAACTGTGCCATTTCCGTTGTTCTTGTAAATACGCAACTGTGCTGTGGCGGCGGCTAAGCTGCCACTCACCAGAATGTCTAAATCCCCGTCGTTGTCGTAATCCCCCCAGGCCGCACCACCGGAGTCCATTCCGTTCCCAGCCCCGTCCACTTCTATTTGACCTGGCTCGATCGATCCGTTGCCGTTATTTTTGTACACACGGAGCTCTTTTGAACTACTCGCTGTTTGCATGCCTTCTGCCAAAATGTCAAGGTCCCCATCGTTATCGTAGTCGCCCCACACCGCAACTCCCGTCAACCCGTTTCCGGTCCCATCGATCTCAATCTGAGCAGGATTAATCGATCCGTTTCCGTTGTTCTTGTATATTCTGAATTCCCGCGAGCTCCCCGTGATGCCGCAAATCAAAATGTCCAGGTCCCCGTCGTGGTCGTAATCCCCCCACGCAACTCCGCCTGAGGTTAACCCGTTGTTAACACCATCCACTTCGATTTGGGCGGTATCGATTGTTCCGTTGCCATTGTTTTTGTAAATGCGAAGTTGGCTTGCTCCTCCGCCAGTACCGTTCACCAAAATGTCCACATCCCCATCATTGTCATAATCGCCCCACGCCGTGCCGCCATAAACGAGTCCTCCACCCATCCCATCCACCTCGATCTGCGACGCATCAAACGCTTTGGCCACAGCGCTCGGTCGGGGATTTGATACGTCCAGTCCGCTTGTTCCATTTGCGTTCGATGATTTCATGCCAAAATACATGGTTTGATACGGCACTATTCCCCTTAAGACCATCGATTCTCCTGTACCCGCCAAGCCGGGAGTCGGCTCGCCCGTTAACGCTGTCGCGTTGTTGAATTCCGTGTCGTTCGTGATGGCCCCCGTGGAACTGTACCGAATGTCATACGCTGCTGCGGCTCCCGCATCAATGTTCAATGGCGCCGTCCAGGTAAGCGTCAACTGCCCTTCACCCAATTCCACGCTGGCCACCAGGTCTGACACAGACGACGGCGCAGAGCTCGCCACCGCCGTATACAAACTTCCGGTTGTGCTCCAAGCCGATTCTTTTAACCCTGCGTCGATCGATTTAACCCGGAAGTAATATGTCGTATTGGTTTGAGGCAACGCCCTCAGGTAGACGCCGTGGTTGGTATTTCCATCGTATATCTTAGGCGGTTTGAGGTAATTTCCCGTTCCGGGCGTCGTCCAAGGACTCGATATCAGGCTTTTCCCTGCGAATCCGCTGTTGGACGAAATCTCTAATTGGTAGGTCAGTCCGTTTGTTTGTGTCGGTGTGGCCCCATTGTCAGAGCCGGAATTCCACTTAAATGTCGCCGTGGATGACCCCGTTGGGTTGTGAGCCCATGTCCCGGACAATGTTGTTGGCGCGGACGGAGAATTGTTCGCCGTCGCACAAAGATTCTTGTATATCCTCAGTTGATAACCACCACTGGTACCTAAAGCGAGAACATCAATATCGCTATCCATGTCAAAATCGCCCCAAGCGACATCAGCCAACGACATCCCTCCACCGGGTCCGTCTACCTCAATTTGGTTCGAGTCAATAGTTCCGTTGCCGTTATTTTTATAGACCCGAAGCTCTACAGTAAATCCACTGGACTGCATCCCATTAATTAAAATATCAATATCACCATCATTATCAAAATCGCCCCAGCCCGCTCCTCCACCTTCCACCCCCCCTCCAAATCCATCCACTTCAATCTGCGCGGGATCAATCGTGCCGTTGCCGTTGTTCTTGTATATTCGTAATTGCCGGTCATTTGTGCTTGAGTTTCCTGTCAACAAAATATCCAGATCTCCATCACTGTCATAGTCGCCCCAGGCAAGACGACCTGTCATTCCATTCCCGGCACCGTCCACTTCAATCTGGGTTGGGTTTATTGTCCCGTTGCCATTGTTTCTATAAATTCTTAATTGACGCACGACCGCACCTGTGTAACCGGTCAATAGCATATCCAGGTCTCCATCATTATCAAAGTCTCCCCACCCGACATCGGGACTACTTAACCCTCCCCCCGCTCCATCCACGTCCATTTCAAGAGAATCCATGGTCCCATTCCCGATATTTTTGTAAATCTTTAGCGCGGTTCCACCACTCACCAGAATATCCAGATCTCCGTCATTATCATAATCACCCCAATCCCCGCCGCCTCCCGTCCCCCCCCCGGCGCCATCCACTTCAATTTGCGCAGGATCAATCGTGCCGTTGCCGTTGTTCTTGTATATTCGCAACTCCTTGGTACCAGAAGAAGATATCCCGCCAGTCAGAATATCCAAATCCCCGTCATTATCATAGTCACCCCAGCGCACTCCGCCATATAATCCGCCATTAACTCCGTCCACCTCGATTTGCGCTGGGTTTATCGTCGCATTTCCGTTATTTTTATAAATTCTTAGTTGCCCTGTTCCTGTCTGCGAAACGCCCCCGCTAGCCAGCACATCAAGATCCCCATCATTGTCATAATCACCCCATGACACACCTCCATTATGTAGTCCCCAACCTGCCCCGTCCACTTCGATTTGGTTGGGATCGAACCAGAATCCTCCAACGGCGGAGGTGGTGTTTGACACGCTGGACCAGTTACTGGCCTCGTCTTGGGTATAAATCGCAAAGTAGTAGGTCGTGCCGGAGATGAGCCCTGTGATTGTCTTACTTTGGGCAGACCCGGGCGTTTGCGTTGTCGTGGCGATCGTGACCGTCGTCGCATTGGTGGGGGTTGAACCGGTGTCCCACGTGGCCGAATACGTCGCGTTTTGGATTCGATAATTGCCGGTGAGGTTGCCTGTTGATCCGTCGTCCCCAGCGCTCGTCCAGGTCAACACCACTTCTTCCGGGTTAGCGCTCGCCGCGCTTAGCGTGCTGGTGGACGGCGATACAACATCAACCGTCAGCGTCGGCACCGCGGAGGTGCTGTTTGAAATGGTCGACCAGTTGGGGACTTCGTCGCCGGTCCACAAAACGAAGTAATAAGTCAGCCCGCCCGTCAGACCGGTAATCAGCTTTGCCTGGGCCGAACCCGGGACCTGCGTGGTTGTGGCGATCGTCACCGTTGTGGCATTGGTTGGTGTTGAGCTTGTACTCCAGGTGGGGGTATAAGTTGCATACTGGATCCGGTAAGTCCCCGTGAGGTTGCCGTTCATACCGTCGTCGCCCGCGCTGTTCCACGTCAGCAACACTTCCCCGTCCGTGGCCGTGGACGCGGCCGCCAACGTGCTCGTGCTGGGCGCCACGCCCGTATAGGCACTTCCATTGCTTGACCACCCCGACTCCGCCAAGGCAGAGTCCACCGCTTTAATTCGGTAGTAATAGGTGGTGTCCGTGCGTAGGCCGTAGCTGGCCGTGGTCTGCGCGTTCCAGGGATCCGTTGATTTCATCACAACGCCGTAGTAGGTATTGCTGTTAAAGATCTTGGGCGGCTTCAAATAACTTCCCATGCGCGGTGTCGCCCCCATCTGGCCGGGGAATATGACCGACGCAAAGTTCGACACAGTCGATATCTGGATGTCGTAGGTCAGCACGTTCTCCGGCGTGGCGCCGGTCCCGCTGTCGGTGCCTGCGTTCCAGGTCAAACTCGCCACGCTCACCCCGCTGGCGTCGAACGTAAACCCGCCCGCCAAAGTCGTGGGGGCCGCGGGTGTTGTGTTCACCTGCTTTAAATCATGTTTGTTCTTATACACCCGCAAATTGTTGCTACCGCAGATCAGCACGTCCAAATCCCCGTCCGCGTCGTAATCGCCCCAATGGGCTTCCCCGTTTTCCAGACCCCCGTTCAATCCGTCCACCTCAATTTGCGCCGCATCGATGGTTGCGTTGCCGTTGTTTTGATACACCCTCAACTGGCTATACCCCACATTGGATCCGTGGGTCAAAATGTCCAAGTCTCCGTCGTTGTCAAAATCCCCCCAATCCACCACCCCCAGGTTTAACCCATTCCCCGACCCGTCCACCT
>JAYRXX010000046.1:0-25046 GCA_041917295.1 Elusimicrobiota bacterium | reverse complement strand
GCGCTGGGCGCCATGGGCCACCCACTGTTTGGCGATTTCCACCGGATCGGACGAATACGTTGTTTGCTGTCGGGGATCGCCGTGGGTCAATCGAACCACCGAACCGGCTTTGATGTCAATGGCAGGAATTACAAGCATGGAATCACCTCGCGTTGGAAACGCGCGCCAACAGGCGCGTCAAGAAACGAAGGCCCGTTGGGCCGCTTTTTTCCGGATGAAATTGGGTGGCCGCCAACCGCCCGCGCGCCACCGCCGAACAAAATTCCCCGCCGTACGGCGTCACCGCCGCCACCGCGTTCGAATCGGTTGGCCGCGGATAAAACGAATGGACAAAATAATAATAATCCGACGGAGCCAACAGCCCGTCCCACCCGGCCGGCGCGGGAGAAACCGGACGCACCTCGTTCCAGCCCATGTGGGGGACCTTGAGCGTCCGTGATGGAAATTTAACCACTTTTCCAGCCAGTACGCCCAACCCCCGCACACCCGGCGCCTCGGCGCTGGACTCAAATAAAAGCTGTAAGCCCAAACAAATGCCGAAATAGGGCCGGTCGGCCCGAACCCAGTCGAGGATGAACCGGTCCAACCCTTTTTTCCGCAACACCCCCATGGCCGCATCGAAGGCCCCCACCCCCGGCACCACAAGCAAGTCAGACGAAGCCAGTTTTTTGGCGCTGTCGGAAACAAACGCCCGGGCCCCGGCCCGCTCCAACGCTTTTTCCACGGAACGCAAGTTGCCCATTCCGTAATCCATCACACCCACCCGAAGGCCCGCGGTCAAAGGGACCCTTTTGTCGACGGAACAGCGGCCTTGCGCTTCGGGTCCACCGCCACCGCCTGGGACAAGGCCCGGCCAAACCCCTTAAAGAGGGATTCGGCAATGTGATGGTTGTTGCGTCCTTGCATAAGTTTTATGTGCAGGTTCATCCGGGCCGACATGGCGGCCGCTTGGAAAAAATCTTCCAGCAACTCAAAACAAAACGGCGCTTTGTTTTGCACGCTGAATTTTACCTTCCAATCGAAATAGGGACGCCCCGACAAATCCAACGCGATGTAAGACAGCGTCTCGTCCATGGGCGTCAAAGCCCGCCCCTGGCCGCGGATGTTCAGCGCTTGCCCATAGCGGTTGATCCCCCGTTTGTCGCCGAGGGCCTCGGCCAAGGCTTCCCCGAACGTCAATCCGATGTCTTCGACCAAATGATGGTCGTCGATGTGGGTGTCCCCGCGGGCGTTGACCGTCAACGAAAAATGCCCGTGTTTGGCAAACAGTTCCAGCATGTGATCAAGAAACGGCAACGTGGTGCGCACGGTGTAAGAAGCGGGTCCGTCCAAACCCAAACTCAAATTCACTGACGTTTCCGTGGTCACGCGCCGACGAACCGAAACGCGTTTTTTCACAACGCCTCCCTTGCGCGGGCGGACTGGGCGTGACGTACCAGCCCTTCCGACTCGGCGAACCGCGCCACCACCGGCGCCGCTTGGGCCATGGCCCGATCTGAAATTTCAATCACGCTGGACCTCTTAAAAAACGTTTGAACAGACAACCCGCTGGAAAAACGGGCCGACCGCGCCGTGGGCAACACGTGGGATGGCCCGGCCCAATAATCGCCCGCCGCCACCGGCGATGACGCGCCCACAAACATCGCCCCCGCGTTTCGCAACAGGGGCAACAAGGATGACGGTTTCTTAACGGCCACGGCCAAATGTTCCGGAGCCAACCGATTGGCTTCGGCCGCCGCCGCGGGCCATCCTTTTGCCTTCACAAAACGGCATTGTTTGCGCAACGCGGGTGCCACCGCCCGTTTCACGTCCGCCAACACCCGCGCCTCCAGCGCGATCAAGGTGGACCGAGCCAAGGGATCGTGTTCAGCCTGGGCCATCATGTCGGCGGCCAACCAATCGGCCGGAGCGGATCGGTCGGCCAAAATCACGATTTCGCTGGGACCCGCCAGCATGTCGATTCCCACGGTTCCAAACACTTGGCGTTTGGCTTCCGTCACCCACGCTCCGCCGGGCCCCACAATCAGGTCCACCGGCCGCACGGTGGCGGTTCCGTAAGCCAGCGCACCGACGGCGGCCACGCCGCCGATGCGAAAAAATTCGTCGACTTCCGCCAACGCGGCCGCGGCCATGACCTCATCGGTGCAATGCCGGGGCGGCGTGCACACCACCACCCGCCGAACCCCCGCCACCCGCGCGGGGATGCAAGTCATAAGAACCGTGGAAGGATAGGCGAACCGTCCCCCGGGCACGTACGCTCCCACGGAATCCACCGGTCGAACTTCCTGGCCGACCCACGTTCCCCCAAGTCGTTCTTTCCAGGATCGCGGACTGTGTCGGTGCTCGGCCGCGTGAAAACCGCGAATTCGTTTGGCGCACTGCTCCAACGTACGGCGGCGGTCGGCGGGCAACCGTTTCAAAGCGGCCGTGGTTTGCGAAAGAGGCACACGCCACGACGAAGGAACCGCGTCAACCCCGTCAAATCGCCGCAACGCCGCTCGAACGGCCGTATCACCGCGGCGGCGCACATCCTCCAATATTTTTGTCACTTTCGTCGTCAACATTGAGGGAAAAATTATACTAAACAACGAGCCCGAACAACGGATCCATTCGTTGTTCGGGCTCCCGAAACGGACGCCCCTCGCCTTGCGGCGGAGCCGCCCCCCGGCGCGGTTATTCGGATTTCACTTCAATTTTCCGCGCCCGGGTTTGGGCCGACGGTGTTTTCACCAACGTCACCGTGAGCACGCCTTTTTTGAAGGCCGCCGTGACTTTCGCCGGATCGACTTCCGCGGGAATGGTCATCACCCGATGGAATGTCCCGTAGGACCGTTCCACCCGATGGAAACTTTTCCCCTTTTCTTCCGACTCGGCCTTCTTTTCGCCCTTCAAGGTCAGCTGATCGCCTTCCAGGGAGACGTCCACATCTTTCTCGTCCATCCCCGGCAGTTCGGCCGTGACCTTGATCTCCTTGTCGGTTTCGACGACGTCCATCCGCGGCATCAGGTCCGTGAACGTTCTCGGCTCAAGTAACCGAAACGGGGCCAACCCCCACCCTCGGCCCATATCATCAAACAACCGATCCATTTCCCGCGAAAGAGCCCCAAAAGGCGTGGCCGCCCGAAACGGCGTCCAGGCGCTCAGCGGGGTCCTTTCTTTGTCCCCTTGGGGGACCATTTCTTTGTCGAACATGGTAACCGCCTCCTCTTGTTGATGTTCCCGTCGCGGCTCAGAGAAACCTTCTTCCGGCCGTAACGGCCTCCTGCAACGAAATACGATTGTCATCCATCCCTCCTTTTATTTTGGCACTCAACTAAATAGACTGCTAATTAAAGGCTAAAAAAAATGGGCGCTACTTTTTTCCCTTCAACTCCATCCGCAAAATGATCCGAATTCCCGACAAGTTGACCCGTTGGGCCAACAACTCTTTCACCCGAGCCAAAAGGTGCAGGTCCTCGTCGCAAAACAGCCGCTGGTTTCCCTCAGTCCTCTGGGGAGACACCACCCCCGCCCGTTCCACCCACCGCAGTGTGTGGATCGAGATCCCGCACAACCGCGACGCCACCCCGATGCTGTAAACCGGCGTCCGCGACGTTCGTTTAACAACGCCCCCACTCTCCATAACTCCCCCTGGCAACTTCAGTTTATCATGAAATATGCCATTTGTCAATATGTAACATAACATGATTTGTTAGATATTAATCGGGATCCTCCGTTCGGTAACGATGAGGCTACAAATCCGCCCGGTCGAGGTGGGATTTTCCGAGCAGGAGCGGGATCGTGAAGGCCGCGACATTGAGCGCCGCCAAAGCGGCCATGGCGTAGAGGGATTCGTCCGATCGGATGAGGCCGCGGCCGGAAAAGTAATGGCCCCGCATTAGAACGGCCTCCAGGGCCAGGGTGACCCCCACATAAAATAGCGCGGTCACCATGAACAACAGCCCCCCCGGCGAGGTTTGAATTTGGGCCACGTTTTCCATCTCGAAACGCGGGAACAACGCGCCGAACCCCACCCCCATGGCCGACAGGGTCACGGCCATGGTCAAAACGGTCACCGTGGATAGCCGGACCACGAACGGGTCCACCCCCAAAAAAACATTGGACACCCACACCAACGTGCCGCCCATGACGGCGATGGGAATAACCCCGCTCAAAAATTTTCCCCCTAAAATTTCCCAAAGGCCCATGGGCGACGCCCGCAGGGCCCACCAACTTTTCCCTTCCACGCTCACCGCCGGAAACACGAACCGCAACGCCACCGACGCCAAAACGAACCCCACCATCCCGATGTTAAGAAAAGAAACCAAGGCTTTTAAAAAGGCCGTATCGAGGGGCAGTTTGCGAATGCTGATCAAATAAATGGCCACGATCGACACCAGCATCAGCAGTTGGGACCACTGGTTTGAGTCCCGCCGAAAAATGGCCAGATCTTTACCCAGATAGGCTCGAAACCGCCGTCCCAGGATCGGCGGGACCCATCGCCATTCATTCCCGACGGGGAGGACTTTTCCCCGGCGACCGGCTTCCTGGGCCGAAGCCCAACCCGTGTAATAAGCGTGTTCGCCCACCCACAACAGCGCCGCCCCCGCCGCCAGGGATACCCCCACCAACAACACCGCGTATCGAGCGGCCAGCGTTTCGTTTCCCTGGGCGTATTGGCCCAGGGCCTGGGCCAACCAATAAGAAGGCAGATAGGGGGCCGTGGGCGCTTTGAGCAAAGTGATGTACTGGATCACAAAGTCCAGGGTGTCCGCCCGTAAAAATTGGGCGGGAGCCAACCAACGCACCCACAAGAAAAGGCCCGTCCCCATCACCACGGCCAACACCAACATGGCTTCCCGAACCCGCCGCGCCGGAAACAGTCGCATCAACAACAACGATAGTCCAATCCCCACCGCGCTGGCCAACCCCGCAAAAGGAAAAATCAACACGCCCGCCGCACCATAAAAAATGGCTCCCTGCCCCAGCACTTGACCGTATGCCGCCAAGAACGGCACCAGCACCAAAACCATGATCCACGACGCGAACACGGCGGTTTCCAATGACTTGAACCCAAACAAGGTTCGGTAAGACAGAGGCGTGTGCACCAGCATGGACAAATCCCGGGCAAAAAACAACGTGGAAAAACTGGCGATGGTGCTGGAAAAAACAATCATCATGAACCCGGTCATAAACGCCATGGCCAATATTTTGACCAGCAACAAATCGCCGATCATCTCCACGTTTCGGATCGCCGTTAAAAACCGATAAAAACTCCAATGGATCCCCGACAAAAACAAAAGGCCCAACAGGGCGAACCCCGCCGCTTTCGCTCGGTCGCCCGCGGAACCGCGGGTGATCCAGTTTTTCAATTTTAAAAATTGGATCCGAAGAAGAAGTCTCAAAGTAACCTCAGCAGATCCCGGTATTGATCGCCGCCGGTCAGGGCCAAGAAAACGTCTTCCAGGGTACCCGAACGAGACGCCTGGGCCCGCAAATCGGCCACGGTTCCCACCCGCGTGAGTCGGCCTTGCTGAACAATGCCCACCCGATGGCACAACCGTTCGGCGATTTCCAAAACGTGGGTGCACATAAACAACGTCACGCCGGATTCCGAGAGACGCTGAAACACGTCTTTAACCAACCGCGCGCTTTTGGGGTCCAACCCCACCATGGGCTCGTCAAGAAAAAGGACTTTGGGCTGGTGGAGCAAGACCCCCGCCAGCACCAACTTTTGGCGCATGCCATGGGAAAACGTCTCCACCAGTTCGGACCCCATGTCGCTCAACTCAAACATTTCCAGCAGTTCGGGAATTTTTTTCTTTTGATAGGACAAGTCCACTTCGTAGAGATCGCCGATGAACCGCAAAAACTCGATGCCCGTTAAATGGGGGTACACATACGGCTGATCCGGCACCAGGCCCATGATTTTTTTGGCTTCCCGGGGATGGGTTTGCACGTCGAACCCGCCCACCCAAGATCGACCCGCGGTGGGCCGTAAAAGGCCGGTCATCAGTTTGACCGTGGTGGTTTTGCCCGCACCGTTGGGTCCCAAAAACCCAAAAATTTCCCCGGCGGGGATATCCAAATCCAACCGGTCCACCGCCAGCACCGATTGAAACCGTTTCATGAGCCCTTCGGTTTTAATCACAGGAACCTCCGCACGGCATACACACCAAGGCCCGTCAATAACGGGATGGTCAAATTGTCATCGGGCGGAGGGGACAAGGCCTCCACCACCGTTGCCAGAAAAGCCCCCCAGAGCGTTTCGAACCCGCCGGGGGATAACACCAGCGCGCCCACGGCCCAGGATCCAAAAAAACAAGCCGCGCTCCCTTCCACACTTTTCCCCCGAACCCGCCAGCGGCCCCAGACCCGGCCGACAAATCCCGCCAATCCATCGCCCACGGTCAAATAGAGCATGGCCGCAATCACAATATCCCTGTCCGGCACAAGCAGAGCGGTCAGAAAACAGCCCGCCAACGTCCACACAATGCCCGACGGCCGAGTTGTCTCTTTGTCCCGATGAATTCCCGCGAACCGGTCGATCAGCCAACGGTTCAAGGCGGGGTTTCTCAAGCGAAGGGTTTCCACGATCACCCCCACTCCAAGCCCGGTACCCAACACCCACAGGGCGACGGTTCGACCGGCCCCGGCATACAAAAAAGCGTATCCCACGCCCAACGCGTGAAACAGTTTTCGTTTTCCTTCTTGGCGAAAAAGGGCCCATCGTCCCGCCGTGTCCGATGGCGAAGTCAACGGAAAAAACTCTCCCGGACCCAATCAAATCCTTGCCACATGTGATCGACACACACTCGGGTGTCGGCCATCCAGGCCGTAACGAACGAGAGCCATTGAACGGACGCGGGAAACAAGGATTTCAGCACCGCCACCAAAAACAGCCCGTTGCAAAAGGCGATCACGACCAACGAAAACAAGCGGCCCCCGTGGCGCAGGTCCGGCTGGTCTTGGTTCAGTGCGTGCATGGTTAAGGCGGCGTGAAACGAGAGGGTTAAACCCACCCCGAACCCCGCCCACAGCGGGGGAGTGGGGAGGTCCGCGTAATGTTGGACAAGGCCGTTGGCCAGCAAAACCACCGTTGTGTAAAGGGGCCAACAATAGGGGGCCAGGGCAACGCCCACATTGGAGTTGGACAACTGAACTTCTCCTCCCTTTTCGGACACAAACAGCGACTTGACTTTGTAACCGGACAGGAGGGCCGCGGCCGCGTGGGTGAGTTCATGCCCGAACACGTAAACGGTCATGGGTCTTCGAAACAACACATGAAGAACAACGTACACAACCGCGCCCGCGGCGATGGGTCCGTAGGAAGGGAGAGGAATGGATTTGGCCAGCCGAAAAACGCCCCACCAGACGCCCAGGGTGGGAAGAACCAAGGCCAGCGCCACGAGCGGATAAACCGCTCGCAAAAGGGTACTCCCGTTCCGTGACCGCCCTCGGAAACGGGCGCGGCTCATCCCGCGGACGCGCCCGGCTTTTCGTGAAGGAATTTAACGAATCGGTTGCGGCGGTCCACCAATATAATTTTGGACCGGGGCGCACGGTGAGACAAGGCAAAGGTCATGATAATGATGCGATGGCCTTTTTTGATCAAATGGCTGGCGGCGCCGTTGGCGCAGATATCGCCGGATCCCCGACGCCCTTTGATCACATAAGTTTCCAGGCGGGCGCCGTTGGTGTTGTCGACCACCAGCACTTTTTCGTGTTCGGCGATGTCGGCCTTCTCCATCAAGTCCGGATCGATGGTCAACGACCCCACGTAGTCCCGATTGGCATCGGTTACAGTGGCGTTGTGGATTTTGGATCGAAGAAAAATCCTCACCGCCCGTCGATCATCCTTCTGACGCTTTTCAACAGGTCTTCCGTCATCACAGGCTTAACAAATACTTTTTTGACGTTGGGGGCCGAATCAAGCACTTTGCGGGTATCGCCCGCGTCGGCGTAGGCGCTGACCACAGCCACAGGAATATCGCGGGTCGCGGGGGATTCTTGCAAGCGCTTAATGATCGTCAGACCGTCCACCCCCGGAAGCATCAGATCCAACAAAACGGCCACCGGTGTTCGGGATTTCACCATATCCAGTCCCTTCTGGCCGTCAGACGCAACGCACACGTCGTAGCCTTCCTGTTCCAGCGTCAAGCTGAACAGGTCGGAAATGGCTTCATCGTCTTCCACAATGAGCACAACGCAATTTTTTTGGCCGCTTGAATCTGTCATGGGTTATCCCGCACTCAAAAATGTTGGTCCAAAACTATTCTCTAATAACTTGCGTCCTCTAGAGCTATTGATGCTATCAAGCTCAAGAGTCTCTGTCAATCTCTCCACACCCCCATTTTCGACGGAGACTCCAGAAGAGCCAATTAGGCGTTACGAAGAATAAATCGCATCTGTTGAAGAACCTGTTGCAACTGTTTATTAACAAACACGTCGAGGGGGATCAGATCAACACTTTTATCTTGATCGATTGATTCGGCGATGGCCTCCGCCGATAGGCCCAGCACGGTGAGGGGCCGATTCCAAAGCGAATTTATCCGAAGAGCCTTCAAGGAAAATTTATCGTTCACAAACACCGTTTTTCCAACCGTATTACCCTGGACAAAAAGCGAGACCCCGTCTGTCATAAAATTGACCCATCGTGGAACCGATCGGGACAAGGCATCTGTCACGAATTGTTCGTTCACGTTGACTCCGTGAACCACCAACCCCAAAGGAACGTTGGGATTTCGTTCGCGGGCAGACAAGGCGGCGGCAAGGGCCAACCAGGTGTTGTTTTTGGCCGTATCGTCCGCTTGCTGATCAAACAACGCCGAGATGTTCAGGAGAATACCCGACCGGAGATCCGAACCGTTTGATGGTTTCATCAACGTCCCCGACAGCAATTTGGGTAAAAGAAGTCCCGCCCGGACCCGATTGTAGGCCTCCGCAAATTGATCCGTGAGACCAACCGCTTGATCCGTTTTATCCCCGACGAGCAACGCCAACAGGGCCGCCACAACTTCGGGATTAGGACCGGCGAGAAACTTACTGTCGTCCCAGGCCGCCAAGGCCGCCCCGGACGCATTCGCGTCGCCTGTGCGCGCCGCCTCAACACATGTCTCAGCCAGACTATTGACGCCGTTCGGTCTGGAAGAAAAACCGCGAACCGAATGAATGGAAGCGGGATCCCGTTGAATAATTCTATCCAACTTTTCCGGACTCTTTTCCCCCGCTACACCGCCGTTCACGCCCATCTTATTTTTCAGTTCTTCGACCAAATTTCGCTCTATGTCAACCCGGCGAGGATCGATTAATACCTCAACCCCTTGCATATCAAAAACATTTGGGACGATCGCACCCAACGCCTTCGAAAACACCTCACGATCGGAATCACTTAGGGTGTCGTTCGCAGACCGCCGGGAAACACCAATGCCGCCTACAAAAGATGCGGGATCGGTGTTTATTTCAATGGCTTTACTGCCCTGGGGAAGAATGCCCAGAGTAGCAGGCACCCGAAGTTGGCCGATACCGAACAATCGACCCAAAATTTCAACACTTTGTTCAATGAGGATCCCTATAACGCGGATAAAAATATGAGTGATTCTCGGCCGAAACCCGGACAGATCCGGAATCGAGGAATTAACAAATGCGTACACCCCAGACGAAACCCGCCTGTCCAGCCAATTCAGGATCTCCCTTTTGAAAAGCATGGCCCCAAGGAAAAGCACGGCCACAGTCAAACCAATGAGTGGATCGAAGGGAAAACCACCGCCCAGAAAGGCAAAACCGTTGAAGGAGGGACGTGGCCTCGAAAGGACCCCAATGGGATTTGCAAGTTGGGCTTGGAGAAACTCTCGCTCCGCTTCCTCAGTAATGGCCCGGTTTGGCCTTCCACGAAAATCGAAGTTTATCATATATTTTCCACTGTTAGGACCATTGGTTTCAATGTTGGAAGGCCCAACCAAAGCTTCAAATTGTCCAGAATCTTCCCTCGAAGATGTGGTCCAAGCAACACTCGATGTGAGATAATTATCTGAAGCACGTGACCCCACGTCGATAATCTCCATAGTGTTCGGTTCGCACAATTCACTTCTTATTTGGAAAGCAATAGGATTCGCGATGTTGATCCCTTTAAAAGGAACGGGGCCATTTTTATTTTGTTCCGGGTAAAGGATCAATGCGGCCCTTTTCGCTAAACTCTCGTACACCGC
This sequence comes from Elusimicrobiota bacterium, assembly GCA_041917295.1. Classification (GTDB taxonomy): domain Bacteria; phylum Elusimicrobiota; class Elusimicrobia; order FEN-1173; family FEN-1173; genus JADKHR01. Next base: position 14,859 of record JAYRXX010000046.1, on the reverse strand, counting down.
TCGGGCGTGTCCCTTTCGCCTATGTTCAACAGAGATGTTCAAATCACTCAACCTTAGGGCCAAAGCCGTTTCAGAAAAAACGGCTGTACCCACAACCATTCCATCAATTTCCACGTCATAAAGATCATTATCAGAAAATCCGGATGGAAGGTTTTCGGTAATCCGGTTTTGCTCCCTGACTGGGATAAAATTCACTTTGACCGATGGGGCAGGGGTTGTGGCCGTAACAAGTTCAGGAAGCTCCTCCTTTGGCCAAAGGGCTTGGCGGGCTTCAGGCGTCAATGTTCCAGCCAGGTCCACCGCAGCGTTTGGGTCCTCCAAAAGCCGATGAAACTCTGTGGAGAAGGGATCGATCGCGTCTTTCCACGGCCCATTCGAGAGAGAACGGCCAAATCCTTTCGGCGCCATGACAAGATTGTCCCCAAACATTTCTTTCGCAACCCGTTTAACTTGAGGGTCTATTACTCCCCGCAACAGTACGCGCCCCTGCCCTTTCAACAAAAGAAATTCTTTCACAGCTCCCGCGATCAGATCATAAGTGCAGGTTGATTCACCGGGCTCAATGGAAATATTTTGAATTTCAATCGCGCCGCGTTTTCCCCCCACTATCGCGCTCGCAACTTCTTTTCCGGAAAGATCCGTTAAACTCACCCGAACCGCAAGACCAAGTCGAGAAATATGGAATTGGTGGTTTTCTGGAGTTTCTCGCCCCTCTTCTGTATCGGTTTTCAATTCTTTCCGAAGAATTCCCCTCACATGAAAAGAAGAAACGTAATTTCTAGAGTTTGGGTCTATGTTTCCATTTCCAGATAGACTTTCAAAATTTAAGTTTTTTTCGTCAAACCAATTGTTTCTAATGGTATCCGCCCTAAGAGAGGCGCCCAAGGTAACCGGAGATAATTCCATTGTCCCATTCTCAAAAATAGTTCGTTTCAAATATTGAAATAACCAGGGATTTTCAACCTCCGAGACGATGAACGGAAAGGGAACATCCTGGGGGGCGAGATTAGAAATTCGAGCCGCCCTTAGAGCCAATTTAAGGATCGCAGATGAACCATAACCATTTTGTTTCTTGTCAACTTTCACCGAAACCAACAGTATACCCCGATTGGTTTCGACATAATTAATCCTTCCAACTTGTTCACTATTGGCCATAATTTTATAGTAGTCAGATGTCCCTTCCCTCACGAAATCAATGTTTCTGGATCCTGAATCACTTATTTCCCCTGACGAGGGGCCGACCGGAACCACCCGCATTTCCGATAACCATTTTGCCGGAAGGAGAACCAAAAAAAGAGTGCCCAGCCAGGTCGTCTCCACTGGGGAGGTCCCTTGGCCTGAGGGGACCAGCATTGTAATCCCCTTTACGACAATGGTTCCTATCGAACGGGCAAAGTGTCTAATTAAATCCCAAAATATTTGGACAGCGGATGGAGAATCAACATAGGTCAAAACACAGTGCCCATTGGACAGAATAGTTTTCTCCTGTTTAGATCCCCTTGGGATTTTCGCCGACTCGACCAGAACCTTGGGCCCCGACAGCAAGACCAGGTGGATCCCCCGCAACACAACCTCAAGGCGCACGAGCCCTTCAGTTGATCGGGTCACTTTGGTCACAGTGAACCCCTGATCTTCTAACCACTTCTTTAATTTACCGTCCAGGTCCCCCGCGGGAGAAATTGCCAACGCTTCCGAAGAAACCTGGCCGCCCAGAAAATGGGCCCTCCGCCCGTCGTTGAGCAAAAGCTCCGGGGAAAGGCTGATGGGTTTTCCGGCGAACAGGTGGTCGAAGGGAAGAGGGTCACGGGCAAAGACGTCCAGTGGCTTGCCTTCCACTTTTTCGATGCGGGGGGTAACGACAACGGTGGAACATCCGCGTTTCAATAGTTCGGATTGGAGACCGGGGGTGTGGAAACCGCCGGCAACCAGGACGGCCCGGGAGGCCTTTCGTGATTGAATCTGGCTCATCAAGTTTGAAACCAGGACGCCGTTTCGTGCCATGGCCAACCGACAAAATTCTTCGTGAGACCGGAATAAAGCCTCCATTCCCCCCTGGGGTTCCTGGAAATCCCCGAATTCCCGGAGCCGGGCAGGCAAGGCTACGATCTCGTTTCGCCGTTTGTTAAATTGGGCCCAATCGTCCGGCGACATTTCGTTTTCCAGCAACCGGCGCAAAAGGGAGGCGTCCCGGTCCATGGCCACGAGGCGCCGTTCTTCATGGGAGTTAGCGAGGCTGGCCGCCAACCCAGTTTCCCACATTGTCAACTCACTTAAGAGGTCCGCCCGGTTTATGGATTGAACGAGGCCCACATACGCGATGTAATCGGCAAACGATTGATAGGAGGCCAATGGGGTACGCGTTTTCGCGCAGAGTGTTTTCAAATAAGAGAAAAAATCGCCGTTTGTCTGTTTCCCAGTTCGGTAGGCCACCGCCTGTGAAAAAAGTCCGTTTAGTTCCTTTCGTCCCAGGTCCCGGGTCAACCGGTCCATAAGCGCCTGCCGGTCCGCTTCAACTTTTTCAAAATTTAATCGAGACTCCCAGTCCACGGCTTTTAAGAATTTTTTTACCTGAGGCCCCGCCTGAACACCAGAACCGGGCAAATCAGAAAGAGAGCGCGCATAGGCGCCAAGGCCTTCCCGGCCCTCGTGATGATCCTTTATATGGAGGTCGAACGCTTTAAGTTGGGGAGAATAGAAACGGTCTTTTTGGTTTTGAAGAGCGTGGCTCAGATTTTTCAAAAACGTCTCAACGGTGGGTCGGCGGGCGACACAGTCTCGGGCGGCGCGGACATTCGTCCGATATAAATCAGGCGACTCGACGCCCACCAGGTCGAGAGGGACGGAGGTCGTCATCCCGGCCCATTCGGCGCCGGACAGCCAACCCGCCTTTCGAAGCGCGTCGGCCACGAGAGAAACGGACCGGGGAGACGGGTGTCGGCGGAAAGCCGCCAGATCGATGGAGACCCACGCGCCTTCGACCCCGACCAACGTCACACCCCGAGCGGCCCATTCAGTCAACAACCCGCCGATGTTTTTTTGGGCGCCGTCGTTTCCATGAACATCTTGAACCAAAAACACCACGGGCGCCCCAGGGCGCCCTTCGCGCATTTCGCTGACCGCCCCGAAAGGAAGCGCCGTCGACACCACGTCGAACGGCACGGCGGCCTTAAAAAAGTTCGACGGGGGCTGGGAGGGTGTTGATCCCCCGTCGAAAATGGGGAGCGATCCGACCTGGGCAAACCGGGCGACCGGCGCGGCTCGCGCGCCCCACGTCGTCCGGCGGAGCGCAACGCGGCGCTCCTCCCAGAGGCTCTTTTCGACGGCGTGGGCCGCCGCAACGTTGGTTACGAAGTAAGCCGCCGCGCAGGCCGCGGCCCACCCCCGTCGAAGAGATCGCATCTAGTGTCGTGATTCCAACATATCTTGACATTGGGCCGAGTGATTTTGAGGCGAGCCAAAGCCAAATTTCGCGCGCATACCGGGTGTATGTAAGCGAAATTTGGCAATGGCGCAGTCCAAAAGCACCCGGCCCTTTGGGAGGCCCGAATCCGTCCGGCTTCTTCGTTGCTCGTCGGTCACCATGTCCCGCATTGCTCTCTCCTCGCGCCTCGAATCCGGTCGGATTCGGGCCTCCCAATGTCAAGATCTGTCGGAATCGCGACACTGGGCTTTAGTATAATGATTTGGTCGAAAGATCTTCTTAAGAACTTGTAAATTTCTTGTAAACTTTTTGAAGGCGGTTTTGGGCTTATGCAAACGAGCAATTTTCTCATCGACGGGAAAAAAGTACAGGGTATCGAAATCCCCTTGGCTGGAGCTCCGCTCATCTTGGTTCGCGGGGCCAGAGGTTTTGTGATGTGCGGCTATCTGGATCTTCAGACCGCGGACAAAGTGAAGGCCGCCGCGGCCGTTGTCCGGGGCGTTTCGTCCGTCGACGACCTGTTGGCCAAACCCGTGGCGGGTGTCAGCGCGGCCGCCGCGGCGTTGGGTGTGAAACCCGGCATGACCGGCCGGGACGCTCTTTCCCTGTTGGCCGAATGAATTCGGTTCACGTCGAACGTTTGTCCCTGGGCGGCGACGGGGTCGCCCGTTTGCCGGGCGAACAACCAGGCCGATCCGGCACAGTGGTGTTTGTTCCTTTCAGCGCGCCGGGAGACACCGTTCGACTGGCTTCGCTCAAAAATGAAAAATCTTTCGCCCGGGGCTGGATTGACACGCTCGAAACACCGTCGGCCCAACGCACCGAACCGCGGTGCCCGTTGTTTTTCACGCCGGGCCGTCAACCCCGCGACGTGTGCGGCGGGTGCGATTGGCAACACCTGTCGTTGGCCGCCCAAACCGAAACCAAACGATCTCTTCTTATAGAAACGCTTCAGCGTGTCGGCAAAATTGCGCGCCCGACGGTAGACAGCACGGTCGGCCCCGACAGCGAAGACAGGGCCTGGCGGTATCGCAACAAGGGGTTGGTCCCCTTCGCCCGGGACGGATCAGGGCGGGTGGTGGCGGGGTTTTACGCGCCCGCATCGCATACGGTGGTGCCGTTGGAGTCGTGTCCGGTTCAAACCGAACGATTTGATCAAACGGTCCGGGCGGCGCGGGAGTGGCTGTCCCAGGAGGGCGTCCCTCTTAGCGTGGACGACGCCGATCGGGAAGGCGTCAAACACCTCTTGGTTCGAACCGCCTCCACGGGCGACGCCCTGGCCGCTTTGGTCACCACGTCGGCGCCGGCGATTGATGTTCACGGGTTTGCCCAGCATCTCAAGAAAGCGTGCCCTTTTCTCACCAGCGTGTTTCACAATATCAACGACCAACCCGGCAATGTGGTGTTGGGGCCCCGCTGGCGGCGGGTGTGGGGCAAAGAGTATTTGGAAGAGCGATTGCTGGGGTTGCGGTTTCACCTGTCGCCAGCGTCTTTTTTTCAAATCAACCATTCCATGGCGGAAAAACTGTACCGTCTGGCCGTGGACATGGCCGACCCCGCCCCCACAGACGTGGTGTGGGAACTATACGCCGGGGTCGGCGCCATGGGCCAGCTGCTGGCGCGCAAAGCGAAACTGGTCTGGGCCGTGGAAGAAAACGCCCAAGCCGTTCGCGACGGCATCGAAAGTTTGGAATGGAACGGCATCGACAACCTCCGGTTCCGCCAGGGCCGCTGTGAACTGGTCCTGGCGCGTTCCCTTCTGAAAGACACGCCCCAGATCGTCCTTTTGGACCCGCCCCGGGCGGGTTGCGAAAAATCGGTTTTGAAAATCCTCATGCGGGCCGGGCCGCGAAAAGTCGTCTATGTGTCGTGCGATCCCGCCACCTTGGCCCGGGACGCCCAGTACCTGTCCACGGGCGGATACCACCTAAAGAGGTCCGTTCCCGTGGACCTCTTTTCGCAAACCGCTCACGTGGAAAGCGTTTCCCTGTTCGAGCGCGGTCGGTGACCGTTCAAACCGTCGGCCCGTTGCCCGGCGGGTCCGAAGCGTGGTGGATTCTTCAACACGGCACAGGCCGGTGGCTGGTGTTGGCCCCAACGGAAGAAGCCGCGGGGTTGCTGTTCGATGATTTTCAAGCCCTGGAACATTGGCGGTCTCCCGACACCCCCAGCCGGGCCGGTTTTTTTTCCGAAGACAACGATGAGCGCGTAACAGCCCTCTCCCAATGGGCACGGGGCGAGCTTGCCGTTCTTTTCGCCCCGAGAGAGGCCGTGGACATCCCCTTGCAGGCCCCGGACCAATTCGCCGCCCAGCATCGACATCTGCGGTTGGGCGATCGGGTGAACCGAGACGACTTTTTCGCCCATCTTCTGTCGCACGGGTACGAACGGGTGGAAACCGTCGAACAGCCCGGCGAAGTGGCGGTGCGCGGGGAAGTGTTGGACCTGTGGTCGCCTGGCTGGGACGAGCCTCGCCGATTTCTGTGGCCGTTCGACCAAGTGGAGTCGATTCGCAAAATCGACTTGTCCACGCAGCGGTCCACCGACTTGGTCACGCCCGTCGACATTCGGCCCGCGCGTCTGTCCGCGGACGCCACCCCCTCCGCCCACACCCTTCTGGATTACGTGGGGCCCGACGGCACCCTTTTCGAATCCCATCCGAACAAAGAAAAACCGGTGTCCTGGACCGGCGCGCGTGTTGTGTGCGATGCCCTGGCGGGGCCCGACCAGCCGCCGCTGTTCGCACCCCCGCCGGTTCTCGCCGGCCACATGGCCCTGCTGGCTAAAGAAGTGCGCGGCTGGATCGACAAGAATTGGTCCGTTTTGATCTTTTGCCACAACCCCGGCGAACAGGAACGGGTGGAAGAATTGATCCTGGAACAAGACCGGTCCTTGGCCCGCGCGTTCGAACAAAAGCGGATCGACTTGCCCTTGGGGTCCCTCGCCCGGGGTTTTTTGGATCTCGACCAAAAACGGGCGGTGTTGGCCAACGGCGAATTGTTTGGCCGAACCCGGCGGCGACTTCGTCTCCCAAAGTTCACGGGCGGGACAGCCCTCCAAGGTGTTGCGGAACTGAAGAAGGGCGATTACGTTGTCCACGAGCAGTACGGCGTCGGCCGGTTTATGGCCCTCGAACGCAAAACCGCCGGCGGCATGGAAGCCGATTACCTTCGCCTGGAATACCGGGGCGGCGACCGGTTGTTTGTGCCCCTTTTCGAGTTTCGCCAAGTCCGGAAATTTATCGGGACAGAAGGAAAACGGCCGGTTCTTTCTTCCCTGGACACCGGCACCTGGGACCAAACCCGCGCCGAAGTCGAACAGGCCGTCGCCGAACTGGCCAAAGAACTGTTGGCCCGGGCCGCCCAGCGGTCGCAAAGCGCGGGGTTCTCGTTTCCGGAAGACACCCATTTGGAACAGGAGTTCGGGGCTTCTTTCCTCTATGATCTCACCCCGGATCAAGCCCGGGCCATTGACGAAACCAAACGGGACATGATGAGCCCGGTCCCCATGGATCGGCTGGTGTGCGGCGACGTCGGATACGGAAAAACCGAAGTGGCCATGCGCGCCGCGTTCAAAGCCGTCTGCGCGGGAAAACAGGTGGCCCTGCTCGTGCCGACCACCATTTTGGCTGAACAGCATGGCCGCAATTTCAAAGACCGGTTCGCCGATTACCCGGTGCGCGTGGCGGTTTTATCCCGGTTCAGCAAACCCGCCGACGTCAAAACCGCCATCGACGAGATCCGCCGCGGCGCGATCGACATCGTGGTCGGAACACACCGGCTTTTATCGGCGGATGTGTCTTTTAAGGACCTGGGACTGGTTATCATTGACGAAGAGCATCGGTTTGGGGTCAAACAAAAAGAAAAAATTCGGGCCTTTCGCGAGGTGGTGGATGTGCTGGCCCTGTCGGCCACGCCCATTCCGCGCACACTGGGCCAGGCCCTGGGCGGGATAAAAAATTTGTCGGTCATTGAAACCCCGCCGGAGGGACGGTTGCCCATCGGCACCCACGTGGGCCCCTTCGACCGCCGGGTGGTTCTGGCGGCCGTGGAACAAGAGCTTCGCCGGGGCGGCCAGGTATTTTATGTGCACAACCGGGTCCGGTCGATCGAAAAACGCCGGCAATGGCTTTTGGACACCCTGGCCGACCACGGGATCACGGCGCGAATCGCCCTGGCCCACGGCCAAATGTCCGGAGCCGAATTAGAAAAGGTGATGTGGGAGTTTCTCCATCGCCGTTACGATATCCTGTTGGCCACGAGCATCATTGAATCAGGGCTGGACATTCCCACCGTCAACACGCTGGTGGTGGAAGAAGCGGAAGATTTCGGGTTGGCCCAGCTGTATCAGCTCCGCGGGCGGGTGGGCCGGGAACGGATGAAAGCCTACTGTTTCCTGTTTTATTCCGAAGGCTCCGCTTTGAGCGAGGAAGCGGAAAAAAGGTTGTCCGCTCTTAAAGAGTTTGCCTCCTTGGGCTCGGGATTTAAACTGGCCATGCGCGACATGGAAATTCGGGGAGCGGGGAACCTGCTGGGCCCTCAACAGCACGGCTACGTGAACGCTGTGGGGTTGGACCTCTACGGCCAACTGCTCACGGAAGAAATAGAAAAACAAAAGTCCGGACACGCCGGCCCGCCTTCCCCGCGAACGACGGACCCGGCCATTGAACTGCCGGTTTCGGCCTACTTGCCGGACACCCTGTTGCCGTCGGAGTCCGATCGGGTTCTTTTTTACAAACGCCTTTTGGACGCCCCGCCCGAAGAGTTGGACCGTTTGGCCGCGGAACTGGAAGACCGCTGTGGCCGGCTGCCGGAACCCGCGCTCCGCCTCTTCGACGTGGCGCGACTGCGCCACGCCGCGCAGAACCGCCGCGTGGTTCATGTGGGCATGATCAGAGACGGGTTGGAAATCCGTTTTTCCAAGGACGCCGTTATTGCGCCGGAAACCATTATGGCATTGGCCTCAGCCCACGGTTCGCGTTTTTCGTTTCTGCCGGGCCCGCCCTTTGGCATGCGGTTCGAAGAACCGCTGCCGGACGATTTGGTTGTTTGGACCACCGCGTTTTTGACTGCTCTGGACGCGCCCGCCCAAGAAGGGTAAAATGACCCCATGAACAAAAAACCATTCGTTTTAACTTTTTTAGCCCTCACCGTGGCATGCGGAAAAAAAGATCCCGTTTTGGCCCGGGTGGGGTCGCGGGAAGTGACGGCCTCGGCGTTTTTAAGGGAAGTGGAAGGCGTGCCGTTTTCCAGCCAAGCGTATTTGCGGTCTCCCTCCGGCCGAAAAGAACTGCTGGAACTTCTGGTTCGGCGCAAAGTGATTTTGGCCGAAGCCGACAGCCGCCCTCCCACGGAGCAGGGCCGCGCGTTGCTGGCCGATCTCAACCGCCAATACAAAGAGCAACGGAACCGATTGAGGCAGAGTTACCTGGAAGAAAAAGAGCGACTTCGCGTCAAAGAGTTCACCGAGTCCCTCAAACAGGGCCCCTTGAAGGTGACCGACGAAGATGTGCGGGCGTTGTGGGCGGAGGGAAAAGAAGTGCGCGCGTCGCATATTTTGGTGAGCCGCCGCCCCGAAGCCGACGATATTCGAGCCCGAATTTCGGCCGGCGAAAAGTTTGAGGATCTCGCAAAAAAACATTCGGAAGACGCGGCCTCCGCCGCCAAGGGGGGCGACGCGGGTTACTTGTTGCCGGGCTCGTTGGTACCGGAATTTGAACAGGCCCTGTTTCAAATGAAGACGGGGGAAATTTCCAACGTGGTCACCTCCCCGTATGGGTTCCACATCATTCGCCGCACGGGAGACCGCCCATTGTCCGCTCGGCCCCTGGACGACGCGCTTAAAAACACGTTACGGCAATCCTTAGAAAACCAGAAACTTCAAACCTGGTTTAATTTGGTTCGAAGCCGGCACGCCGTTCGCATCGACGAAGAGAAGTTAAACGACGTGGTGTTTGCGTCCCCTCCCGAAGACCCCGCCCCCCCCAACCCCCGCTAATAATGATATATTTCCGAAAATCCTATTTGAGGAGGTCGTTCCCTTGAAACATTTCGCTTTAATCGCCGCGGCTGGCCTGCTGGCCGCCACCCCTGTTTATTCCGCCAAACTGACGAACCGGCCCATTGCCGTGGTCAACGGCGAAACCATCTTGTTGTCCGATTTTCAAAAAAACTGGGAAACCTTTCAAGAACAACAGCCGGAAGGGCCCGGCGCCGAGAAATGGACCGACGAGTTTAAGAAAGAAGCACGGCAAAAGCTTTTCGACCAAATGATCGACGACAAAATCCTTCAAGGGGAAGCGAAGAAAAAGAAAATCAAAGTGCCCCAGCGGGACCTGGAAAACGGCATCATGCAGGTCAAAACTCGATTTCTCCCGGAAAATGGCCGGCGGGACTTGCAAACCATTGTCCGCCGCCAAATGGCTGGTTCGGGCGAGAAAGAAGAGGCCACTCCGGACCTGGGCGCGGCGTGGAAAGAGCTGGCTCTGTCCAATCCCGCCGCCGTGAAAGAAGCCGAAGCCACGTTTCAGAAGGAACTCAAGGAAGAAGGGTTGGACCTCAAGAAATTCACGGATCGAATCCGCGACCAACTGAGCGTGGTTCAATTGACCAGCGAGGTGGTACGCCAGCGGGTCAAACCCCCGACCGACGACGAGGTCAAAAATCTGTTTGATCGCCTAACCCAACAAATGGCTGGCAAAACCCCCGCCGGGCTGTCTTCCGAAGAAGCCAAAGACCTGGACTCCATGGCCAAATATTTTTCCCGCCAAACAGGCGAACAGGTGCACGCGCGCCACATTTTATTGAGCATCGTGGATCAGAAAGGACAGCCTTCCCAGTGGGAATCGGCTTCGTTGGCCGAAAAGACCGCGGTTCGAAAAAAAATGGAAGATCTGCAAAAACAGATCAAGAAGGGGGCCAATTTCGCTGAGTTGGCCGAAAAGAATTCCGTCGACAAAGGGTCCGCCGCCAACGGGGGCGATTTGGGATTTTTCGGGCGGGGCCAAATGGTTCCCGCTTTTGAAAAAGCGGCGTTTTCTTTGGCGGAAGGCCAAGTCTCCGACATTGTGGAATCGCCGTTCGGCCTGCACCTCATTAAGTTGATCGAAAAAAAGCCCGCCTCGAAATTGCGGCTGGACCAGGCCGAAAATGATTTACGCGAATATTTGTTCCGGTCGGCCCAGCAAAAATCGTTCGAGGAGTATGTGGCCGGTCTGCGCAAAAGTTCCGACGTGAAGGTGCTGGTTTCTTCGGACGACCTCGCCGGATTGTAAATGCATGGTTAAGCCGTTTCTTGCCATCACAACCGGGGACCCCGCGGGGTGCGGTCCGTGGGTCGGGGCGCGGGCGGCGTTGGATAAACGGGTTTTGGCCCACGCCCGGCCGGTGCTGGTGGGCGACGCGTGGGTGGTTCACCGCTTTTTTCGGGCCTTTCCCGTGCCCGTGGCTGTTTTAACCGACCTGTCCGAATACGATTGCCGTCCCCATCGCCTTAACATTCTGCATGTCCCTCACCCCCGCATTGCCTCGTTGATTTTAGGAAAACCCCAAAAAGTGAGCGGGGAATCGGCCGCGTTGGCGGTTCGGACCGCGGTCGCCCTGGCCCAAACCGGGCGTGTCGCGGCGGTGGTAACTGGCCCTGTGTCCAAGGAATCGTTTAAAGCCGCTGGCCTGCCCTATGCCGGACACACGGAAATGCTGGCCGCCCTAAGCGGGTCGGGCCCGGTGGAAATGTTGATGACCGCTCAAAATCTCCGGGCCCTTCTTGTAACGCGGCACATTCCGCTTTGCGAGGTTTCGCGTCAACTGACGGCCAAAACCTTGGTTGATTCCGTATTAAGGGCGGACCGCTGGATTCGATCGGCCTGGGGGATGCGGCGGCCATCGTGGATCGTGTGCGGCCTGAACCCCCACGCGGGGGACAACGGTCTCCTTGGGCGCGAAGAGATCCGCACCGTTATCCCGGCGGTCAAACTCCTTCGCAAGAAAGGGATTTTGGCGACAGGCCCGATCCCGGCGGACGCGGCGTGGGCCAAACACCGGGCGGGCGCGTCCGATTTTGTGGCATGCCTCTACCACGACCAGGCCATGATTCCCCTTAAGGTAGCGGCCCCCCGGGACGTGGTGAACGTGACAGCCGGCCTGCCTTTTATCCGCACGTCGCCGGGACACGGGACGGCGTTTGATCTGGCGCCGTTTCGCCGGGCGGACCCGGAAGCCACAGTGCAAGCCTGTTTGACGGCCTTGCGACTGGCTCGCCATTTCTTATGAAAAAATTAATCTTGGCCCTCACGGCGGCCCTGGCCATTTCGACTGGACAGGCCGAAGACCGGTCCCCGGTCTTTTTTTCTGTTCAGGGGGGGCTGGGCGGAACAATGTCCCCCGGAACGTTTTCCGATACGCACGACCGACCCGGCTTGTTCAGCGCGCGGCTGGGCTACCAATCCTCTGAAGAATGGGCTTTTGGGGCCCAGGTGTCCCGAATCGGCATCGAGGCCAAAACTTCGACGGCCAACGAGGTCAAGTTCACGCCGGTAACAGTGTGGGCGCAGCGGGACTTTTTGTGGACGAGGTTGTGGACTCCTTATGTTCTGGGGAGCGTGGGGGTCAGCCGCAACGCGGGCGGGTCCCCCGCCGACTCATCGCGGACGGGGTGGACCGCTTCGGTGGGAGCGGGATTAACGTTTCGCCTTTCCGATATGCAAGACCTGTCCCTGGAAACCGTGGTTCAGCAGGTCGCCAACGGGTCCGAACAGGGAGAAGCTGTTCGCCTCTGGGGCGCGCTGGTAAGCTTTCGTTTCTTTCTTCCGGAAAGTTGGGTTCCCATGGAACCCGATGTGGAAATTTCTGACGCAGACTTGGAAATTCCGTTGGTTTCGGACGAACCCGAACCGGAAGAGTTGGATCCGTCCCTGTTGGCCCAAGAAGACATTAACCGCTTAAACAGAGAAATCGACGCCAAACGGTTTCCCCCCATCACCTTTGATGAGGGAAGCGCCATTGTTCAACCCGCGTCGTTTCGGTCTTTGGACGCGCTCGGAACCATATTGCGCCGGTATCCGGAAGCCAAGTTGCGCATTCACGGATACGCCGATGAATCCACAGCCGCGGCGGACCGGGACCCCCTGGCGCTGGCGCGCGCCCAAGTGGTGGGCACCTATTTGACTCAGAATTTTTATATCAATGAAGCCCGTTTGGTTTTCCTGGGCGAACCGGCTCCGCCCCCCCTTCGAATGGTGTTTGAAACCCTGCCCACCCGTTGATTTCACCGTTTAAAAATGGGACAATCCTTGAACGTTCAATAAAACAGAACGCCCTAATAAATCAGAAACTATTCCAGGAGGAAGTATAAGATGAAAAATTATTCGTATTGGGTTGGTGTATTGGCCGCCGGTTTGATGGTGACGGGTTGCGCGAAACCCCCGACCATGGAGATGGCGGACGCGGAAAACGCCGTGAACGCCGCCGCGCAAGCGGGCGCCGCGGACTTTGCTGCCAACGAGTTCGGAATGGCCCAGAACGCGTTGAACGATGCCCGGGAAAAAATGGGCGCGAAAGATTACAAAGCCGCCTTGGCGGGCGCCATTGACGCGAAAGCCAAAGCCGAAGCCGCCCAGGCCGCGATCGCCGCCGGCAAAGAAGCCGCCAAAGCCGCCGCGGACGAAGTTATTAAAAGCGTGGAAGCGAAATTGAAAGACCTGAAAGCCAAAGCCGCCAAAGTGAAAGGGGCCAACGCCGCCGCTGTTAAAAGCGCCGTGAAAGCCATTGAAACCGAATGGACCGCCGTGATGGAAGAAAACATGAACGGCAACTACGTGAAAGTGACCAACGCCGCCGATGGTCTGACGGCTCGGATCGACGCGTTGAGCAAAGAAGCCGCCGCCCCAGCCCCTGCGGCCGCCGCGAAACCAGCAAAGAAAGGAAAGAAATAAGTTTTCACTTACTGAATCACCGGCCCGGCCCGTTTCGACGGCGCCGGGCCGGTTTTTTTATTGGGCACGGCGGTTGACCCTCCGTCGAAGGAAATGATATAGTCCGGTCGTCCAATGCTTAAAAAATTTTTGATGCCGTTTATGGCGTTCGTGCTTTCCGGGGTGTGGCGGCTTCAGGCGCAAGAAGGTCCGCCCCCGGCGACGGTTCAGTTTACACCGCCGATATCCGTTGTTGAACCCGATCCCCAGCTGGTTTTGGCTCGGGACCAGTTGGCCCAGGGGAAAAATCGGGCCGCAAAAAAAACGGCGAAAAAATTCCTGAGCAAAAACGGCGCCTCCTCGGAAGGGTGGGTTCTGTTGGGAGACATTTACGCGGACATGGGATCCACCGGAAAAGCCAAACGCCGGTATAAAAAGGCTCTGAAGTTCGATCCCCATTACGGTCCGGCGTATGTGGGGTTGGGTCAGCTCTTTGAAAAGAAAGGACGGCTGGACGAAGCCGCCAACGAATACCGAGCGGCCGCGTTGGTGAGTCCCACCGATCCGGTTGTTCAACAGGCCTTGGCGCGCGTGGCCGCAACCGGCTCTTCAAACGAGTAAACTAATTTTGAACACGGTCCGAACGTTGCGCGGGTGGTGGAATTGGCAGACACGTAAGCCTCAGGAGCTTATGGCCGCAAGGCTGTGCAGGTTCAAATCCTGTCCCGCGCAGTGTCCGGATCGAAAAATTCGATGAATGTTGTTGCCCGAAATCGGAGGGCGTCTCACAAATACCACATTCTGGAATCGCTGGATGGGGGATTGGTACTAACGGGGCCGGAAGTCAAGTCGTTGCGGGGCGGCGGAGCCAACATTTCCGACGGGTTTGGCCGGGTTGAAAACGGCGAGGTATTCTTGTGGAACGCCCACATCGCGCCCTACAAACAAGGTTCATTGCACGTGGAACAAGTTCCAACGCGCAAGCGAAAAGTTTTGCTCCACAAGTCGGAGATCAAGCGCCTGTTGGGAAAAATGACGACGAAGGGGTTGACGTTGGTTCCCCTCGAAATCTATTTTGGAGAGTCGGGATACGCCAAGGTCAAGCTGGGTCTGGCCAAAGGCAAGACAGGCCCGGACCAGCGGGAAGACATAAAAAGGAAAGATTTAGACCGGGAACTTCGGCGCACGTTTTCCGGCCGCCGGAAACTGTAGGCACCCACGCAGAGCTTTGGGTGCCAGCGGCGGCCCAGAGGGCCGAAGGCTCCGCTGGAGGGATGGCCGAGTGGTTGAAGGCGCCGCTCTCGAAAAGCGGTGTGGGCTTACGCTCACCGGGGGTTCGAATCCCTCTCCCTCCGATTTTTCATTTAGAACAGCAGAGGGATTCGAAGCCTTTCTGGCGCATCCAGTGGATGAAAAGGCGCGCCAGCGCCGTCAGCCAGAAAGGCCGGCCTTGGAGGCCGCAGTGGCGGCCGGAAAGGGAATCCCTCTCCCTCCGATTTTTCATTTAGAACAGCAGAGGGATTCGATG
>JAYRXX010000045.1:0-1603 GCA_041917295.1 Elusimicrobiota bacterium | reverse complement strand
TTCTCTCTCCCGATCTACGTTCTGCTCGTGTCAATGTGGGGCGGCCATGTAGGCGTGTAGAACCATTAACCATCGCAGCCTCAAAACCTCGCCAGTGCGCTGGACGAAGGTGTTCAGGAATTATCAGATCCAAGCTTTGGCCGTAAGCCTCGGCAAAGGTATATCCGAACATTGATTCTGCTGCTTGGTTCCAGCGTTCAATCACACCCTCTCGATTGGCGTAGATGAGCGCATCAGAGGTCTGCTCAAGGATTAAATCACTGAGTGAAGAAATTGCTCGCGAATACCTGTCCATAGCGGCCTACCTCAACAATTTACTTCCAACTTAGAAATTTGAACTCTGTAATCGTTCCACCAAGCCTTCTGTGAAACCATCTGGCAACTTCTACTCTTTGTTACTGCTCCCATTGCCGTGAGCTAAGCCAGCTGAATTTTCGAGATCAGTCTGAAATTTTTCGCTCCCAACGCCAACTATCCGCCATGCATACATCACGCTGGTTTCACTGAATTCCAGGCCCGTTTCCATATCGCGCCACCGCGCGGTGGACTGCGCCCCTGGACCAAGATAGCGCCAGTGGCGCAATTCTCCACTGCACAATTCGATCACATAAAATCCGCCGTTTTTTGGCTCAAGCATCGGGGAGCGAGAACATCCAACGAGCGTTTTCGCGCCAATATCTACCGGATTGTCATTCTTTGCTGTCATTGCTGGTTTTTGAGCCCGGCGCTACGGCGACTTCATCTCTTCGGCCCTGCTTCTGCACAATGCGTGCATTTTTCGCTGGGTTTGCGAACACGTAGCGACCATAAAGCACACAACCTTTCATTCCAGGGTCACAAGTCTGACCACCAACCTTGTGACACAAGCCATTAATTTCGTGTGGGCAACCCCATGAGCCGGCCATATTCAAGAACTCATCACTGGCGTTTCCGCCGAGTCGATGCCCCAATCGCCCCACTTGTACCAATCGTCTCCGAGCATTTCCGCCGGATGCTGGGTACGACCAGAACCATTGCCGCACTGCAACGAATTCACTGAACAATATTTATCGCAGCCCCAACAAGTCCGTTCAGGATGTTTAGGATGCAACGGAAATTTTTTTGCCATCTCGGGAGATTTGAAAAACACAGGGGCTTTACTCATAACCTCGGCCTTAATATCTGCTCAGTACTTATTATTGACCTGAATATACCTGACAAGATTACTCGGTTATGGGCGCAATCATTTGATTTCACTTAAACAATCCGCGATGTGGCGTTTGCTACACATGGCGAGTTGCAAATTTGTTGCAAGCGCGGGATTTTCGGCGGATCTCGTGTCAAGCAGTCGTATGTTTGCTCACCGAATACCGGTCGTACAAGCAGCTCTGAGAAAGCTGCAACTATTGAAATTGGATAGCCACTTGGACCGTCCGCAGATGGCCGGTTGGGCGTGGTCGCGACCGGCCGCTTTGTAGATGTCTAGTCCGTAAAACCAGGGTTTGCCTGACCGTCGGGTCTGGAGAAGGCTGGATGTCCGCAATGGGCGCGGAGTACGCATTCGCCAGAAATGGAAGCTGCCGTTCGCGACCACTCAAGGTGGAACGGCAGGTAAGCGGCGGAT
>JAYRXX010000044.1:0-1128 GCA_041917295.1 Elusimicrobiota bacterium | reverse complement strand
GGTGTAGCTGATCTCGCTGTTGACCAGGTCCGTCCCGCCGGCGGCGAGGGAATTGGTCTCGGTGACGATATCGCCCACGTTGTCGACGTAGTACGTATCGGTGCCGTCGCCGCCGACCATGGTGTCGGCGCCGGTGCCGCCGTTGAGAGTGTCGTCACCGGCGCCGCCGGTGAGGCTGTCGGCGCCCTGGCCGCCGCTCAGGAGATTGTTGCCGATGTTGCCCGTCAGCACGTCATCGAAATTCGAGCCGATGAGGCTCTCGACGTTGAGCAGCGTATCGCTGCCGGAACCGCCGGTCGCTTGAATGGCTGTGGTGGCGAGGCTGACGCTGACGCCGCTGGTGGCGTAGACATAGGAGGCGGAGTCGGTGCCGGTGCCTCCATCGAGGATGTTGTCGCCGGCACCGGCGAAGAGGGTGTTGTTGAGGCTGTTGCCGGTGCCATTGATGGCGCCGGCGGCGGTGAGTCGCAGGGTTTCGACGTTGGCCCCCAGGGCGTAGCTGATGTCGCTGTTGACCAGATCGTTGCCGCCCGCCGCAAGAGGATTGGTCTCGGTGACGATATCGCCGACGTTGTCGACGTAGTACGTGTCGGTGCCGTCGCCGCCGACCATGCTGTCGGCGCCGGTGCCGCCATTCAGGGTGTCGTCACCGGCGCCACCGGTGAGGCTGTCGGCGCCTTGGCCGCCGTTCAGGAGGTTGTTGCCGCTGTTGCCGGTCAGCACGTCATCGTGATTCGAGCCGATGAGGCTCTCGATGTTGAGCAGCGTATCGCTGCCGGAACCGCCGGTAGCCTGGCTGGCGGTGGTGGCGAGGCTGACGGTGACGGCGCTGGTGGCATAGACATAGGAGGCGATGTCGGTGCCGGCGCCCCCATCGAGGATGTTGTCGCCGGAACCAGCGATGAGGGTGTTGTTGAGGCTGTTGCCGGTACCATTGATGGCACCGGCAGCGGTGAGGCGCAGGGTTTCGACGTTGGTGCCAAGGGTGTAGCTGATCTCGCTGTTGACCAGATCGTTACCGCCCGCCGCGAGAGGATTGGTCTCGGTGACGACATCGCCCACGTTGTCGACGTAGTAGGTGTCGGAGCCGTCATCACCGACCATCGTGTCGGCGCCAAGGCCGCCATT
>JAYRXX010000043.1:0-26577 GCA_041917295.1 Elusimicrobiota bacterium | reverse complement strand
CTGGTCGCTAGACCAGAAACCAGATAGGTTTCATTATGCGCCCGTAGCTCAATTGTGACTGAGCCCGTTGGGCGAAGGAATGGTTTCTGGTCGCTAGACCAGAAACCAGATAGGTTTCATTATGCGCCCGTAGCTCAATTGGATAGAGCATCTGCCTTCGGAGCAGAGGGTTGCAGGTTCAAGTCCTGCCGGGCGCGAATATCAAGACGATGAATCCCGTCAGGACCCAGCCCGGCTCAAGCCGGTCTCGCCAAACGTGTGCCCAAGGGCACACGGCGACCTGCCGGGCGCGATTAATTCGAGAGTTGCGGTTTCACTTTTGACATTCTTATTTGGGCCATTAGCTCAACAGTAGAGCAAGCGCCTCTTAAGCGCGAGGCTGAGGGTGCAAGTCCCCCATGGCCCAGATTGGAATGTTAGACCAGGAATGCGAGGGTGGCGGAATTGGCAGACGCGTACGGCTTAGGACCGTATGCCGAAAGGCTTAAGGGTTCAACTCCCTTCCCTCGCAGGTTTGTTAGCAAGGGAGTTGAAGCCAACTCGCCCGCCGCCTTGACCATGCCGCTAGGTATGGTCCCAGATTGTAGGATGGGAATGGCGGATGAAGGGCGAGTGGCCGGCCCTCGGAGGAGGCCCCGAGAGGGGCCGGGGGAGAGGGAACTCCCTTCCCTCGCAGTTATAGACTAATTTAAATTATGTTGGACAGGGGTCTTTCATGTTTGGTTGGATGAAAAAACAAAAAATTGAAAACACGGAAACCGCAGGATCTGAGAAAGTAGACCAATCGCAAGGGACTGTTGCCACCGCGGTGGCTTCGCCCAAAAAAGAAGCCCGCGTCCAAGAAAAGAGCGTCGACGAAAAAGGGCTGAAAGTGAAAGTGAAAGAGCGAAAGAGCTGTTCGGTGTCCATGGCGATTGAAGTTCCCTTGGCGGACGTGACGGCTTACGTGGACAAAGCGTATCGGCGCGTGCAAACGAAAGCCAAGTTCCCGGGGTTTCGGCCGGGGAAAGCCCCGTTGGAATTGGTGAAACAAAATTTCGCGGATGTGGCTTGGGACGAAGCCGTTGACGAAATGTTGCGGGAAAGCATTTTCGAAGCATTGGAAAAAGAAAAAATCGCGGGCGTGTCTGCGCCGGTTGTTGAAAAAATGGACGGCCAGCCTGGGAAACCCTTCCGATTTGAAGTGAAGGTCGAATGTTTCCCTGACTTTGATGTGAAAGATTACAAAGGTTTGCCTTTGAGCAAAAAGACCGATGGAGTTGATGAAACCGAGATTTCCAAACGGTTGGAGGACATTCGGGAAAGCCAATCGAAATTGGTTTTATCGAGCGCGGGCACGGTTGAAAAGCATCATTTCGTTGTGGTGGACTACGACAGTTATTTGGGTTCTCAGGTCGTTAAAAATGGGCAGGGGAAAAACCAGCTGATTGAGATGGCGGCGGCTCAAAACGTGGAAGGGTTCACGGAAGGGTTGTTGGGGGCAAAAGACGGCGAAACGCGAGAAATTCCGGTGAAATTTCCGGCAGAGCACCCCCAGAAAGACCTGGCAGGGAAAACCGTGACATTTAAAACAACCGTTACCGCCATCAAAGAAAAGGTGTTGCCGGCCATGGACGACGAATTGGCGAAAGATGTTGGCGCGGCGGATTTGGCCGAATTAAAAGACCGTATCCGGAAAGATTTGGAAAAACAACGGGCCCATCAACAACGGGAGGATTTGGAAAAGCAAGTGATTGAGGGCTTACTGACGCGAAATACGTTCGAGGTTCCTCCCTCGCAAGTGGAGAAGCGGGCGAAAGAGTTAACGGAACACCTTAAACGGTTTTTGATGGACCGGGGCGCCGGGATGGCGGACTGGGAATCCAACGAACCGAAAATGGTGGAAAAAAACCGCCCGGAAGCCGAGCGGCAGGTGAGGACATCCTACATCCTGGGCAAAATTCTGGACATTGAAAAACTGGGCGTGTCGGATGAAGAGGTGGACGCGAAAGTGAAATCAATTGTGGAATCTTCGCCTGTTGCTCAACGGGCTGAGGTGGAAAGCTGGACGCAGTCGCGCCGCGAAAACATTCGCGGCCAAATGCGGGAAGAAAAGTTGTTTGATTTCTTGATTCAAAACGCGAACGTCACAGTCGCAACGCCGTCGTAAAAAGGAGACTCCGATGCCAGGCATGATACCCACCATCATTGAACGTTGGAACCAAGGGGCCGCGGTTGGATACGACATTTACTCGCGGTTGCTCAAGGACCGGATCATCTTTATCGGCGGATACGGCGGGGCGATCGACACGGACTCGGCGAACGCGATCATCGCGCAATTGCTTTATTTGGAAGCGGAGGACCCGGAACGGGAGATCAATCTTTATATCAATTCGCCCGGGGGGATGGTAACGGCGGGGCTGGCGGTGTATGACACGATGCAATACATCCGCGCGCCGATCACGACGATCTGTTTGGGGATGGCCATGTCTTTTGGCGCGCTGCTTTTGGCGGCGGGGAAAAAGGGAAAACGCTACGCGCTCCCCAACGCCCGCATGATGATACATCAGCCGTTGATTTACGGAGAAGGCGTGTCGGGGCAAGTGACGGACATCACGATTGAGGCGAAAGAATTGGACAACACCAAAACCCGCCTAACAGAAATCCTGGCGAAACACACGGGCCAGCCCTACGACAAAGTTCGGGCGGACTGCGAACGAAACTTTTACATGTCCGCAAACGAAGCCAAAGATTACGGGCTGATTGACGAAGTGTTCGCTCCCCGAAAATGACAAACGAACCGTCGGTAACCAAAGACGTCACGCAGTGCGTGTTTTGCTCCAAAGGCAAACGGGAAGGGTTGCGTTTGGTGGGGGGGCAAGGGGTGTACGTGTGCGAAGACTGCGTTCGCAATTCGTACTCGCTGTTGTCGCGCATTGAGGACGAGGAAAATCGACGGGCCCAGCGGCGGTTGCCGCGCCCTTCCGAAATCAAGAAAGTTCTTGACGATTACGTGATCGGGCAGGAAACAGCGAAACGGATTTTGTCGGTGGCGGTTTACAACCATTACCGCCGCATCGACGCCACGTCGAAAGAGGCGCGGCCCGACGTGGAACTTCAAAAGTCCAACGTCATGTTTATTGGCCCCACGGGCACAGGCAAAACCCTGATGGCCCAAACATTGGCGCGGCTGTTGCATGTTCCGTTCGCCATCGCCGATTCCACCACGCTCACCGAAGCGGGCTATGTGGGGGAAGACGTTGAGAACATTATTTTGCGTCTCCTTCAAAACGCCAACTATGACGTGAAACGGGCCGAGCGGGGAATCATTTACGTCGACGAAATCGACAAGACGTCGCGCAAAACCGATTCGCCCTCCATTACGCGGGACGTGTCCGGCGAAGGGGTCCAACAGGCCTTATTGAAGATTTTGGAAGGCACTGTGGCGGCTGTCCCGCCCCAAGGCGGACGCAAACACCCGCACCAGGAATACATTCGGGTTGACACCACGAACATTTTGTTCATTTGCGGCGGGGCGTTCGAGGGGTTGGACAAAGTGATTGAGCAACGACTGGGCGAATTTGGCGTGGGGTTTGGCGTGGAATCGAAGCCCAAACGCCGGATGAATTTGGGCGATGTGTTGCGCAAGGTTCAACCCGAAGACCTGATTAAGTATGGCCTTATCCCCGAGCTGGTTGGACGGTTGCCGATTTTGGCGACGCTGGACCATCTGGACGCGAACGCGTTGGTGCGCGTGTTAACCGAACCGCGCAACGCCCTGGTGAAACAGTATGAAAAGATGTTCGCTTTGGAGGGTGTGTCGTTGGAGTTCACCCCCGACAGTTTGGACGCCGTTGCTCAGAAAGCGATCCGACGGGGGTCCGGTGCGCGGGGGTTGCGATCCATTTTGGAAGGAATTTTGTTGGACACGATGTTTGAGTTGCCCGAACAAACGGGGCTCACGCGCGTGGTGATTGACCGTGAGGTTGTGGAGGGGATAAAAACCCCACTGCTGACTTACGGCGATTTAAAGAAAACTGCCTAAGAGGACGATCCCATGACCATCCAGGTGTTTGTTTCCGACCCTATTTCCGAGGAGGGTTTGACGCCCCTCCAGCAAGACAAAAGCATTTCCGTTAAACTCAAAACCGGCCTGAAAGGGGCGGACTTGTTGAAAGAGGTTGCCGAGTGCGACGCGCTGATGGTTCGATCGGAAACGAAGGTGACGGCCGAGGTGATGGCGGCGGCCAAAAAGTTAAAGTTTATCGGCCGTGCGGGAACCGGCGTGGACAACATTGATTTGGGCGCGGCGTCGCGGCACGGGATTGTTGTGGCCAACGTGCCCGGGGGAAACACGATCTCGGCGGCGGAACAAACCTTGGCGTTGTTGTTTGCGCTGGCGCGAAACACGCCCCAGGCGGATGCCTCCACCCACGCGGGCAAATGGGAACGGGCAAAGTTTATCGGCACCGAGATCACGGGAAAAACCCTGGGCGTCGTGGGGTTGGGTCGGATCGGGCGGGAAGTGGCGGTGCGGGCGATCGGGTTGGCCATGCGGGTTGTGGCGTTTGATCCCATGGGCGACGAATCGTGGTGCCGCCGGGCGGGGGTGACATTCGTCACGTTGGACGACCTGCTGGCCCAATCGGATTTTATTACGGTGCACGTTCCACTTTCGGATCAAACCCGCGGACTTTTAAACAAGGACACCCTGGCCAAAACAAAAAAGGGCGTGCGGATCATTAACTGCGCGCGGGGCGGGATTGTTGACGAAAAAGCGTTAATGGACGCGGTTCAGATGGGGCAAGTGAAGGGCGCGGCCCTGGACGTGTTTGAAAAAGAGCCCTTGGACCCTCAATCGCCGTTGTTGAAAATTCCCGAAATTATTTTAACGCCCCACCTGGGCGCATCTACGGAAGAAGCCCAGGTGAAAGTGGCGCTGGAACTGTCCCAATCCTGCGTGGATTTTTTCCGCAACGGGTTTGCCCGCCAGGCGGTCAACCTGCCTCCCCTGGACGTGGCGGGGCAAAACCAACTGTTGGCGTTTGTGGGATTGGCGTATAAACAAGGGCTCTTTTTGGCGCAGACGGCTGAGGGCTCGCCCACGCGGATCGCTCTTCGATATTCAGGAGAACTGGGGCGAGTCAACCCGGCGCTTTACACGGCGACGGCAGTGGCGGGATTTTTAACGGGATTGGGCGTCAACGCCACGCCCGTCAACGCGCTGGTGCTGGCCCAACAAAAGGGCCTTCAAATTCAAGAACAGGTTCAACCCGAGGCCCAGGACTACGCGTCGTTGTTGGAAATGGAAGCGGAAACCGCGGCGGGCACGCACAAATTGGCGGGAACCGTTTACGGCCGGGGCGATCTGCGGTTTGTGCGGATCGACGACCTGCCTGTGGACGTGAACCCCCAGGGCTATTTGTTGGTCATGACCAACGATGACCGGCCGGGCGTGGTGGGTCATACGGGCACGGTGTTGTCGGCCGGGGGCATCAACATTGCGGGCATGGACATCGCTCGAAACAGGCCGGGCGGGGTGGCGGTTTCGTTGTGGAGCGTTGACACGGCGGTGCCGGAAGATGTGTTGAAAAAGGTAAAAGCGCACGCTTCAATTTTGTCGGTAAAAATGGTAAAACTTTAAAAATTATATTTTCAAAAACATCTAAACGATTGGAGAACCATGACTGACTTAGCGGCGATCCAGTTGGATGGGTTAGGAAAAACATACCGCCGGTCCCATCTGGGCCGAGTCAAAAAAACCGTCGGCCTCGACGGCATTAGCCTCTCTGTGAAAGAGGGGGAAGTGTTTGGCCTTTTGGGTTTAAACGGGTCAGGCAAAACAACGACGATCAAGCTGTTGTTGGGCTTATTGTTTCCCACAACGGGCACGGCAAACGTGTTCGGGTCGCCGGCTGGATCGGCTCAAGCCAAAAAGACAGTGGGTTACCTCCCAGAAATCCCTTATTTCTATAAATATCTCAGTGGTAAAGAAGTGTTGCGTTTTTACGGCCGATTATCGGGCATTAAAGAATCACAGCTCAACGCACGAATTGACGACGTTTTGGCTCAAGTTCGCATGACGGCCAACGCCGGCCGGCCCATGCGGGAATATTCAAAAGGAATGCTTCAACGGATTGCCTTGGCCCAATCGATGTTGCACGATCCTCGATTGATGGTTCTGGATGAACCGGTAACCGGTTTGGATCCGTTGGGCCTTCGGGAAATGCGGGAACTGATTCACCGATTGAACACCCAAGGGAAAACAGTGTTTTTCTCTTCGCACAGTATTTCGGAGGTAGAAAAGTTATGCCACCGGGTGGGCATTTTGGTGAACGGCCGTTTGGCGAGGGTGGTGGATCAGTCGGAATGGAAAGCGGAACACGGTCGGCTGGAAGAAATCTTTGTTTCCACGGTGGCTCCCGACCACGCGAGGGCGGCCTCATGAGATCCCTGCTGGCAATTGCCCGCTACACATTTTTACAGCAGTTTCGTAACCGATTGTATTTGGTGGTGGTGCTGTTCGGCGTGTTGATGATGGGGGCCACGTTGCTGTTCGGGGCCTTGGCGGGGGACCAGGAAGTCCGAGTGATTTTGGATTTGGGTTTGGTGACGGCGGAACTGTTTGGGTTGGCCACGGCGGTGTTCGGCGCGGTGACCCTCGTTTTGGAAGAAATGGAAAGCAAAACGATTTACCTTATATTGACCCGGCCCTTGCCCCGGCCGGTTTATGTGGCAGGGCGGTTTGCTGGCCTTTTGTTGGCGGTGTGGGCCAGCATGGCGTTGATGGAAACCCTGCATTTTAGTTTGCTTTTCTATAAAGGTTGGGAGGCCGAGGCAACTGTGTGGATGGCCCTGCCGTTGATGGGGTTAAAAGTAATGGTGATGACGGCGCTCACGTTGTTGTGCTCGCTCACGTTCACGTCGGCGCCCACGGCGACCGTTTTTTCCATTTTGTTGTGGGTGCTGGGCCACTTCGGAAGCGAAATCCGGTTCATGGCGGAGAAAGCCGGCGGGGCGGCCATCCCGTTCGCCGCGGTGTTTTGTGCCATTCTTCCCGACATGACCTTGCTTAACGCCCGGGACATGCTGGACTATCCTGGTTTTAGCGCAGGCGTTTTGGGTCAGGGATTTTTATATGCGGGGCTGTATACGCTGGCCTGTTTGGCCCTTAGTTCGGCGCTGTTTTCCCGCAAGGAATTTTAAGGTATGGTTAAACCGTTCCATTTTTGGGGCGGGCTGGTGACGGCGGGGGTGTTGTGGGGCGGTGCGGTTGTGGTTTCCCAAGTGAAAAAGAATGTGGCGATGCCTCCGTTTACGTCGGTGGTGATGCCCGGGTTTGCTGTTCAAGACACCGCCATGGCATTAAATGGCGCGCGCCGATTCGGTGCCGATCTGGCCTTCATTCAGTTGATGCAATACTACGGCTCAGCCGAGTATTCCAATCCAACCATTTCCTATCCCCGGCGAAAAACACCCCGCACCCGTCATTCGGACACCGGTCTTTCTGGAATTCATTTCGGACATCGCCATTCCGATTCAGCCACCCATGAAGACACCACTGAAAATCACGGTGACGAAGAAAACAAAGACTCGCATTTTGAAGAAGGGCACGAAGGTGCCCACGAAGGTGCCCACGAACATGCCCACAGCCATTTGCATTTGGGGAGCGAGGGAACGGCGGACGCCACAAACCAGCCATCTCCGGGTTTTCCGTTGCTGGTGGAATTCGCGATACGGGCCGGAACGTTGGACCCTCGGTTTCATTTCGCATACTTGTTTGCATCGGGAGCGCTGGCGTTTAATCTAAACCGGGGGGAAGACGCGGTTCGGGTTTTGGAACACGGCATTCGAGGGGACCCGTCTTTTTGGCGATACCGAATGTATCTGGGGGCCATTTCGTATCGCAAAAATCAAGAAACTGAAAAGGTGATTGAGACCCTGGAACAAGCGATCGTTGATCCCGACTGCCCTTCCATGATCAAAAATATTTTGGCCCATATCTATATTAAGAATGGGAACCTCAAACGCGCGGCTGAAATTTATGTCAATCTGCTGGATTCCCGCGACCCCAGCTACTCGATCCACGCCGAAAACCAGCTAATTGAGCTTGGCGTGATCCGCAAGTAGATTTCTATCAAACCAACCGTCCATGTCCCAATTTTTGTTGTTGAATGAGATCATGTTGGTTTTGTCGGCGGGATTGCTGTTCGCGGGGTTCGCGGTGGAAATGCATCCCATGCTTACCCAGTCACGGCCAAAACCCGCGGCGCTTGCGGCGCGGGGATTGTTGTGGGCCGGAACGGCCAGTGTGTGGATTTCCGCCTGGATCAATTGGCGCCACGATAAATCGGTGATACTCGATCGTACGCTCAGCGAGTCGGACTTTTTAGGCTTATGGATCGCGGGCGTCTTTACGGTTGTTTCAGGATGGAGAGCTATTAGCGGCCGACGGGCAAACGCGCTGTTGGCGCTTGTTTGGTTTGCGGGTCTGTGCGTGTTGGGGATATACATTAAAGAAATATTCCTTCCGACCTATTGAGGATACTATGAAAAAACGCTTACTGATTGTCGAAGATGACGACAATTTAATGGACTTGATGTTGGACTATTGCGAGGAGATCGACGTCACGCCGATCCCGGCCGTGGACGGCACGACGGCGCTGGCGAAATCCTTAACGGAAAAACCCGACGCCGCCACGGTGGATTACCGTTTGCCGGACATGTCCGGCCTGGACGTGATCGGCCAACTCAAAAACAACCCCGCCACCGCCTCGATTCCGTTGTTTCTTCTTTCGGCCGACGCGAAACTGCACGAATCGGAAGCCAAAAAAGCGGGGGCGGCGGGGGTGTTGTTAAAGCCCGTGAGCCCCGACGGGTTGCGGGCGGCTTTGAAAGGATGTTGGGGCGATTGGTGACGAAAGACAGCCTGTTTTTAAAAGCGTGCCGACGGGAAAAAACGGCCCGGGCGCCGGTCTGGCTGATGCGCCAGGCGGGCCGATACCAACCCAGTTACCGAAAAATTCGCGCCCGTGTTTCCATGTTGGAACTGTGCAAAAGCCCGGACCTGGTTGCGGAGGTGACGGTCAACGCGGTGGACGAATTCGGGTTTGACGCGGCGATCCTGTTCTCGGATCTTTTGTTGCCTGTGGAACCGTTGGGTCACACGTTGACGTTTGAGAAGGGGGAAGGCCCTGCGATTTCCCCGCCGATTCGATCCGTGGCGGACGTGGCCCGACTGCGTTCGGTGGACGTGACGGACTCGTTGGGGTATGTGATGAACGCGGTTCGGGCGACCCGCTCGGCCTTGCCGACCGATATACCGTTGATCGGATTTGCCGGAGCTCCGTTTACCTTGGCGGCGTACATGATTGAGGGGGGCGGGTCTAAAGATTTTATTCGGGCCAAAACATTTATGCGAACAGAACCCCGGGCTTGGCATTCTTTAATGAAAAAAGTGTCCCGGGTTGTGGGCGACTTGCTTGTGGAACAAATTAAAGCGGGCGTTGACGCGGTTCAACTGTTCGACAGTTGGGCGGGTCTTCTTTCGCCAACGGATTACGAAACCTATGTTCTCAAACACACCCGCTCGGTTTTTGATCGAATACCCAAAGGGGTCCCGGCCCTGCATTTCGGAACGCAAACGGGGAGTCTTCTGAGTCTTATGAAACAAGCGGGGGGAACTGTGATCGGATTGGATTGGCGGGTGCCGCTGATTGAGACCTGGAAAAAACTGGGTTCCGTGGCGGTGATGGGAAACATGGACCCGACGGTCTTGCTTGGAACACCCAAAACAGTTCGAGCCGAAACTCGTCGCATTATTAGCGAGGTTAACGGCCGACCCGGTTTTATTTTTAATTTGGGTCACGGCATCTTGCCCGACACTCCCTACGACAACGTCCGCGTTTTGATCGAGACCATTAAAAACAAATGAAGGCCGTGGTTCTGGCGGGATTTGGTGGACCCGAACGAAGGGAAGACATTAGGCCTTTTTTAGCGACGGTTTTAAAGGGCCGTCCTGTGCCGCCCCACCGGGTGGAAGAAGTGGTTCGGCAATACGAACAAATCGGTGGGCGTTCGCCCTACAACGATTTGGCGCGGTCCTTGGCGGCGGTTCTGGAAGAACGCTTTCGCCATCAAAACGTGACGGTGTCGGTGGGCATGCGAAACGGGCCTCCGACCATGGCCGACACCCTGGCTGACCTTAAACGGCGGGGGGTCACAGACGTGGTCGCGGTGGTGTTGGCGGCTTATCGGAGTATCCCCAGTTGGAACTATTATCTTCAAACCATGGCCCAGGCGATCCATGGGGTGGGAAAAGGATTGCGGGTGCGTTTTGTGGGCCCCTATTTTAAAGAAGAGCGGTTTGTGAAAGCCGTGTCCGCCCGGGTGCAAGAGGCGTTGGACACGATCCCCCCTGACCTTAAAAAACGGGCGCGGTGGATTTTTACGGCCCACAGTGTTCCTGTCCCGTGGGACAACAATTCGGGCTATTCCCAGCAAATTCGACAGTTGTGTGAGAGGGTGGTGTCGGGGTTTGGCCAAACGGACTGGCACTTGACGTACCAGAGTCGTAGCGGCCGACCCGAAGATCCCTGGCTGGAACCAGATATCGGCGATTTCATAACTCAGTCGAAAGACATCCAAGGACGCGCGGTGCTGGTGATCCCCGTGGGGTTCATCATGGACCACGTGGAAGTTTTGTTTGATTTAGATATTAAAGCTCGAAAATCCGTGGAATCTGTCGGTGCCTTTTATTATCGCGCCAAAACCGTGGGAGAGCACCCGCTGTTCCTCGATTTGCTACAAAATAAAATTAATGACCTTTTTGTTTAAGAGGTTTCCTTCTCCCCTTGGGAGAGGGGAGGGTGAGGGATGTGAATAACAATAATAAAACACTGGTGATTGTTGGGGGCGGCATCACGGGGTTGGCGGCGGCGTATCGGGCGAAAAAAAAGGCCGAAGAACAGGGCCAACAGGTCCACATTCAAATTTTGGACGCGGGCGCCCGTCCGGGCGGCGTGATTGAGACGGTTCGGCGGGACGGATTTCTCTGGGAAGGTGGGCCGGACAGCTTTATTACAGACAAACCCGCCGCGTTGCTGTTGGCGCGGGAACTGGGACTGGACTCGCAAATCATTGGGACCAACAAGGCCCATCAACAAAGTTTCGTGGCCCGGGGCGGACGGCTGCACCCGACGCCGGAAGGGTTTTATTTGTTGGCCCCCACCAAAATGGGGCCCCTGTTTCGGACAAAAATATTGTCGTGGCCCGGAAAAGTGCGAGCCGCCCTGGAACTGGTTTTGCCGCCCAAAAAAGGATTGGACGACGAAAGCCTGGCCTCGTTTGTTCGGCGACGGTTTGGGCGGGAAGTGTTGGATCGGTTAGCCCAACCCATGGTGGCGGGAATTTATTCCGCCGATCCGGAAACTCTGAGCTTGCAAGCCACGTTCCCGCGATTTCTGGAAATGGAATCCCGGGGGGGCGTGATCAAAAACATGCTGGCGTCCCGTCGGCGCGCTCCCGCGGTGCCCCAAGGGACATCGGGGCCGCGGTATGGTTTGTTTGCCACATTTCAGGGCGGCGTGGGCACGCTGGTGGACGCGTTAATGGAGCGTCTACCCCAGAATGCCTACCGCCCCCACTCTGTTGTGACACGGCTGGAAAAACGAGCATCAGTCTGGCGATTAACAATTAATGGAACCGAAACGACGGAAGCAGACGACGTGGTTTTGGCTGTATCGTCTCCCCAGGCGGCGCGGATGGTGGGAGAGTTTGATAACTCCTTGGCCTCCCTTCTTTCACAAACACCATACGGAGACGTGGCCACCGTCAATGTGGCGGTCCGCGCAAACCACGTAACACACGCGCTAAACGGGTTTGGGTTCGTGGTTCCCGCCGTGGAAAATAAAACGGTGACCGGATGCACTTTTTGTTCCGTAAAATTTTCCGGCCGCGCCCCAGAAGGGTATGCCTTGTTGAGGGCGTTCGTTGGGGGGCCCGATGTCCACGGAACGGACGGGAGTTTATTGGAGCGGGTTACCGCTGATCTCAGGGAATACCTGGGCCTGCAAGGGCCCACGGAGTGGGCGGAAATCAGAAGATACATGGGCTCCATGCCCCACTACACCCTGGGCCATGTGGCCCGCACCAACGAGGTCCTCTCCCGCGCGGCCACACACAGGGGCCTGACGTTGGCGGGAAACGGGTATCGCGGCATCGGCTTGCCGGACTGCATCCAATCCAGCGCAAAAATCAGTGACCTCAATATTGTAAAATCCATTACGTCCACATGACAACCGAAAATGACTACAAAAAGTTTCTTCAAACGCCCACGCGAGGCCACTGGGAGCGTGTGGGCGTTCGTCGTCGGGCAGGCGTGTGCGCGCCCTTGTTTTCGTTGCATTCTAAGACAAGCGTGGGGATCGGGGAATTTCCCGACCTGTTGCCCTTTATAGACTGGTGCAAAACGGCGGGGCTGAGCATCGTTCAGCTTTTGCCCTTAAACGACCTCGGTTACGATTTCGCTCCCTACAGTTCCAAAAGTTCATTTGCCCTCGACCCTCTTTATTTGTCGCTCCGCCATCTGCGCGGGGTGGACACTCTGCGGTTTGAGGGGGACATCCAACGGTTGGCTGACCAATTTCCATTGAAGGAACGGGTTAATTACGCGGTCAAGGGGGGCAAAGTGGCCCTCCTGTGGAAAATGTTTGAACAGCGCGACCGGCCGGAAGATCCGCGATTTTTGTCTTTTCGTCGACGAACGGCCTTCTGGTTGCGCGACGATGCCTTGTATAAAATTCTCAAAGATCGGTTTCAGGGCGCGTCGTGGGATCAATGGCCGGACCCGTTTCGAAAACGCTCCGCCGCCGCCCTGGACAAGTTGGCCGCGGAGGAAAAAGAGTCGATCCGCTTTCACGAATGGGTCCAGTGGCAGTTGTACGAGCAACTGGTTGAGGTCAAGAATTACGCTAAAACCGCGGGCGTCTTTCTGATGGGCGACATGCCCTTTTTGGTGGCGCGGGATTCCATGGACGTGTGGGCGCACCCGACCTATTTTCGCCTCGACGAATCGGCCGGCGCTCCGCCGGACTTGTATTTTGCCGGAGGGCAACGGTGGGGCATGCCGCCCTACAACTGGCCCGTCATGGCCCGGCACGATTACGATTATTTAGAACGAAAACTCCGATACGCCGAATCTTTTTTCGACATGTATCGGATCGACCACGTGATCGGCGTTTTTCGTCTTTACACCATTCCGTTATCAAGCCCGGCGGATCGGGAAGGGTTGGATGGCACGTTTGAGCCCAAGGACGAACGGGTGTGGGAATCCCACGGAAAAAAACTGTTGGATGTCATGTTGAACAGCACGAAAATGCTCCCGTGCGGGGAAGATTTGGGCGTGGTTCCGGCGTGTTCTTACAAGGTTCTGGAAGAACGGGCGATCCCGGGATTGGAAGTTCAGCGTTGGTGCCGGGATTGGGGCAAAACCTACGAGTTCGTTGCCCCCGACCGATATCGAACCAATTCGGTGGCCGTGTGTTCCACCCACGATATGTCGATTGTGGCGGCTTGGTGGAAATTTGAAGCGGCCACTGTCGACGGGTATCTGATCCAGTTGAAATGTCGTGACCGAAAGTGGGACTTTGCGCAAATCAAAGATAAACTGTTTGACCCCGCCAAAGAAGCCCACGGCCGGTTCCACTGGCGCGCCGAACTGAACGACGAACCCGCGTTATTGGCCGCGTTGAACCTTCCGGCTGACAAGGCGGGAGACTTTTTGGATTTGTTTCGGTCCACCCGGTGGGAACGGGAACTGTTTTGGAAATATCTTGGCTTGGAAGGACAGCCGACGGACGAGCCGACACCCGCTTTTGTCCGGCGGGTCCTGGAGAAAGCGGGCGAAACGGCGTCCATCTTCAGCATCCACCTTTTGCAGGATTGGCTCTACGCCGGCGGCGCTTTGGAAGGAAAAGACCTCTGGAACGCCCGTGTGAATTTGCCGGGTTCCGTGGGCGCGCACAACTGGTCGTACGTGTGTCCGTTGGCGGTGGAAGATTTGGTGGGTTGGGGCGGCAACAAGGACTTGCTGGAACTGAACACAAAATCCGGTCGGGTTTGATTGTGGCGGATGAAATTGTCGTTGTCCAGGGGTTGATGAAACAGTACAAATCCGTCACGGCGCTGGACGGCCTGAGCCTGGTTGTGCGCCGGGGGGAAATTTACGGTCTGCTGGGGCCCAACGGCGCCGGGAAAACCACCGCGATTCAAATTTTGATGGGAATATTAACCCCTTCCGGCGGGGACGTGCGGGTGTTTGGGTCATCGCCTTTCAAGGACCGACACCGATTGGCGCGACGGATGAATTTCTCTTCGGCGTATGTTCAACTTCCGTTCAACCTGTCCGTCCAACAAAACCTGGATATTTTTGCTCGGCTGTACGGCACGCCTCAGCGGACCGCGAAAATCGAATCGTTGTTGGACTCGTTTCGGCTGGCCGATAAAGCCAAAGCCCGAACGGGCTCTTTGTCGTCGGGTGAACAGACGCGACTGAACCTCTGCAAGGCGCTCCTGAACGATCCGGAACTGTTGTTTCTGGATGAACCCACGGCCAGCCTGGACCCCGACATCGCCGACCTCGTCCGAACGACTCTGCAGAACTTCCAAAAAAAAGCGGGGTTGACCATCATTTACACGTCGCACAACATGGCCGAGGTGGAAGCGTTGTGCGACCGGGTTCTGTTTCTTCATCGGGGAAAAGCGATCACTGAAGGAACACCGAAAGAAGTGGCCGACCGATTTGAAAAAGACAACCTGGAAAAGGTGTTCATTCATCTGGCCCGAACCGGCGACGTCACCGACGCCCAATCAAACCCATGACCCGCGTAATCACCATTGTCCGCCGCTACATTTTGATTCACTTAAAAAGTCCCGCCCGCCTGTTGGATCTGTTCTTCTGGCCGGTGATGGAACTTTTCGTTTGGGGCTTTTTGACGATTTACTTAAAGGAAAAAAATTTGGACATGGCGGGTCGACTGGTGGTGACCCTGATTAACGCGCTGATATTTTGGGATGTGTTGTATCGGTCCCAACAGGCGCTCAGCCTGGCGTTCATGGAAGAACTGTGGACGCGAAACGTATTAAACCTTTTAATTTCTCCCTTACGAACCTGGGAATGGGTGGTCGGAGCTTATTTGTACGGCTTGATTAAGACGGGGATCATCGTGGGGGTGCTGTTTCTGTTGGCCACGTTGCTTTACGCTTTTGACATCACGGTTTTGGGCTTCTATTTCGTGCCCATCTGCGCCAACCTTTTGATATTTGGATATTCGATGGGCCTTTTCACAACAGGGCTATTGCTGAGGTGGGGGCATTCCGCGGAAGCGTTGATTTGGGGGGTGCCGTTTTTGATCCAACCCTTTTCAGCGATTTTTTACCCGGTGAGCGTGTATCCCGTTTGGCTGAAACCGCTGGTCTGGCTATTGCCCAGCACCCACGTGATGGAATCGATGCGGTCGGTTCTTAACACCGGTGTTTTTCCCTGGACCTCTGTGATGACGGCACTGATGCTCAACGTGGTTTTTACCGTGTTTTTCTCGTGGTTTTGCCTGCGGATGCTTGAGCGAGGCCGGTCCACCGGCCAACTCGTTCGCATGGCGGGTTAAAGACACAACCAACGAAACAACTTGACCGCAACAATCCGCGCCTGAATTGATGGCCAAGAAAATGTATAATGTCTCGAACGGCGGGGTAGCTCAGCTGGTTAGAGCACGCGCTTCATAAGCGCGGGGTCGACGGTTCAAGCCCGTCCCCCGCTATTTTTATTATTAATTTATTTGCCCGGAATTAGCATCAGATCGGACAGCGGATCGCCTGATGAGAGTTTCGGGAAATAGGCCGGTTCTCCGTTCGAACGAACCACCAGAGCATTGGGGCCGTCTTCGCACCGGTCCATGCATCCAGACTTGCAGATCCGGACCTTCCCGGTCAATCCCTTTTCCTGAACCATTTTGCGCAAGTTTTCAAGAATGGCCAATCCGTCACGGCCGGCATTCGCGCACGCCACCCGTTCGCCCGGCGCCCTCTGGTGGGTGCAGACAAACACCATGGTTTCAAAAGGCAAGGGGGCCTTTTCGGTCATTTGACTTCTCCATATAGCGTCGTGCGTTGAGTCGGTTTAAACCCGGCTTCCTGGATCAACCGGGCCACATCTTGGGCGGTGGCCTTGTTCACAAACCCCGCGGCGGCGTGGACATTTTCATCAATCAAGGTTCCACCAAAATCGTCGGCCCCAAAATACAACGCCACCTGCCCGGCCTTTTTCCCTTCGCTAAACCAGGAAGCCTGGATATGGTCGAAATTGTCCAAATACACCCGGGACGCCGCCAACATGCGCAAATAGGGCACCGGGCCTGACCGGGACGGGTGCCGCCTTTCTAACACGGTGTTCTGGGGCTTGAAACTCCAGGGGATGAAAGCCGTAAACCCATGGGTCTCGTCTTGCAAGTCACGAATGCGGTTCCAGTGTTCCACAATATCTTCCGGGTTTTCCACGTGGCCATACATCATGGTGGCGGTGGTCTTAAACCCCAGCTTATGGGCCGCGCGGTGGACTTCCAGCCATTTTTCCGCTCCGCCTTTCTTGTGAGCCAGTTTGTTGCGAACCCGGTCCGAAAGAACCTCGGCCCCGCCCCCGGGCAACGTTCGTTGGCCGGCGTCCCAAAGGGCTTTTAGAACTTGTTCAATAGGAACGCCCGCCACCTGGGCCATGGTCTGCACTTCGGACGCGGAAAAACAGTGGGGCGTCACGTGGGGGAACCGCCGCCTCATTTCCCGCACGATGTTCGTGTAATACGAAAGAGGCAATTCCCGGTTGTGCCCGCCTTGGAGCAATATCGTGGTGGCACCTTGGCTGACGGCGTTTTCCACCTTTTCCATTACCTGGTCGATGGTGAGGGCGTAAGCCTCTTTGTCTTTCGGCCGTCGATAGAACGCGCAAAAAAGACAGTCCGTGTCACAAATGTTCGTGTAGTTGGGGTTGGAATCCACGACATAGGTGACTTCCGCTTCTGCGGTCTTTTGGGCCCGTGCCGATTGCGCCAGCGCGCCCAATTCCAACAGAGGGGCTTCCTCGGTGAGCAAAAAACGTCCCTCTTCGGGCGTCAGTCGACGCCCCGCGGTTACAGCCGATTCGATCTGGCTCCAATTCAACAACAGCCCCTCCTTATTTTTCCAATGACCAAATCCCGGAACAACCCCTCGGATTCTTCTTCCCGGCGCCCCAGGCGGTAATTAAACCCGTTGAAGTAATCCTGGACAATTACGGGGGAAACTTTCAAACTCTTCGCCGCACGACGGACAATTTGAGCCCGGCTGGCGTCGAAGGCGGAGAGGGCCTGGTCCAGGGACTCCTCCAGTTCGTCCCGGAGATATTTTGGGACCGTTCGCCGCACCACCCAACGGGCAAACACAAAAGGACCGCCCTGCCAAGCGTGCCATTGTTCCGCCAAATCCGTCACGTGGGGAAACCGCCGCCGCAGGGTCTCGGAGGGAGCCAGCGCGTCGTCTCCGATAACCAATCGGCCGTCATCGGAAGGGGAAAAACCGGTCCGCCATTGAACAGAAAACCCTTCCCGCACGTCCATCAACACCCGAAACAGTTGAACCGACGTGGAGGATTGGTCTGTCACGCCAATCACCGCGCCGTTCAGTTCGGCCCAGGGACGTTTGGAGAACAACAAGACGCTCATGGCCTGTCGTTTAACGGCGATTCCAAATTTCCCCAGAGACTCGAACCGATCCTCCAAACGCCACGCTTCAACGACCGGCAACACCCCCGCGTCAATTTTCTCATCGTGCGCCCATTGGGCCAGCCGTTTCGGGGACGGACAAGCCACCGTTTTCCAAGGGGCGCCAAGCCGAAACGGCAGGGTGTTAATAAAATCCAACTCGCCGATTCGCATCATCCGACCAGGGCCGGAGCAATGGGCTCCGCCCCTTCGTCAAAGACTTTGACCACTTCGTATAAGGCACCCCGTTCCACCGGGACACAACCCGCTTCCCGGATAATTCGCACCAACCGGTCCCGGGCCATCCCCACCGGCGTCTGGGCCTTTGCCGCGTGCATAATGCGTTCTTCCAAAATGGTGCCATCCACATCGTCGGCGCCGAACCGAAGGGCCATGGAACAGGTTTCCTCGCCCACCGTGACCCAATAGGATTTGATGTGGTCAAAATTGTCCAAGAGCAGGCGCGAAACGGCGATGGTTTTTAAATCGTCGATGGAAGAGGTTTGGCGTTCCACAATGCCCGTTTGTCCCGGCTGAAACGCCAGGGGGATAAACGAAAGAAACCCGCCGGTCTTGTCTTGAAGGTCCCGGAGTTTCATCATGTGATCCAATCGTTCATCGATGGTTTCAATATGCCCATACAACATGGTGGCGTTGGACCGAATCCCCAGTTCGTGGGCCGTGCGGTGGACTTCCGACCACTTGGCCCAGCCGATTTTGAAGGGAAACAGGGCTTTCCTCACCCGTTCGCTAAAAATCTCCGCCCCGCCACCCGGAAGGCACACCAACCCCTCGTCTTTAAGCCGTTGGAGAATCGCCCGAATGGAGGTTTTCTCTTTGCGCGCAAAGTAATCGATTTCAACCGCCGTGTAAGCCTTCAGTTGAATCTGGGGGTAAGCTTTCCGAATAACCCGAAGCACATTTAAGTAGTCGTCAAAGGACCATTTGCTGTAAAGCCCGCCCACGATATGAACCTCGCGCAACTCCGGCGAAAGCCGATCCAAAATGTCTTTTTCGGAAAGCACATAGGCGTTGGGTTTGCCCTCTTTGGTGGCGTAATCGCAAAACTTGCAAGACAACACACAAATGTTGGTGGGATTGATTTGCCGATTAAACACAAAGGTGGCCCGCCGCCCATGGCGCCGCTGTCGAACCTGGTCGGCCATCCATCCGACGCCCAAGAGGTCGTTACTGGCAAATAAAACCCGCCCGTCGTCAATGTCGAGACGGCCGCCGCGTTCGATCTTATCCCAAATTAACGGAAGTTTTTTGTCCAGGAAATTCACCGAAATTCCTTTAGGGCCGGAAGGGGATCAACCGAAGATCAGCGATCGGGCGAAAATGTTTGACGTTGCCGATGCCTTGCCAACCGGCCGGCGATCTTTTTTAAACATGCCAAACAGCGGCGTCTCGCTGGGCCTTTTACGGGACGTGACGCGGCAGGGGGAAATCATCCCCTTTAATTTCCCATGAAAAAAGATGTTAACGGATTCTTGCCGGTCCAAAGCGCGAAGGACCTCTCGTGTTTTGTATCGCAAATCAACAACAGACGCGTTCATAGCCCCCTCCTCAAAAATGACTAACGGTACTTTACATTCCAAGCCGCCTTCCGTCAAGCGCGGTCCATCGACGTATATCCTAAATTTCGTCCAGGGTGCGATAGGGGTAGGAACAGCGCTTGTTGGATATGGGGAAGCGGCCCCCGCATCTTTTTAAAAAATGGCCGAAGTGTTGCTTGAGTTTTATTTAAATGTTTACAAAAAGTTTACATCTTGTTAAGGTGGATTTAATGTCGATCAATTAGAATTAAGACGTGAATATTAACGCGGGGGACCCGATTGTGAAATGGGGGGAAAAATGAATTGTGGATATAAGGTAATTAATGGGGATCGATCATGCATCTAAAGAGCCTCGCAAGCGGTATTCTGGCGGCAACCTATTTTTTCTCTAACGGGCTGGCGGTTTACTCGGCGGAGACAAATTTTTGGGCGGATCGTCGCGCCCAGAAAAGTCGGGGATTTGCAAAAAGCGGGGTACCGGGACCTTCTTTCGGGGGTGGCGACCAAGCGTCATTATTGTTAGCCCAACTGCCGGGGGCGCAAGCGGTTCGTTTGGATGGCCCCAATATTGGTGCCTACTCTTATGATGTTCCTCTGACTCCGGTGGACGGTATTCCCAGCGCGGACTTAAACGCTGCGCAGACCGCATTGGCGCGGGACGGTTCGGCGGACTGGTTGGACCCGATCGTTAATCCCTATGGCACTGTCCGTGAAATCCATTTGTCAAAAAAAGCGAACAGTCCGCTGGTTATTCATATTCAGGACGTTCATGGATACGTTGACGCGCAAAAGAACATTGCGGGGATGATCGACGGGCTCGCTAAATTCCGCGGGGTGAATTTGATAGGAATGGAAGCGGCGGAGGGGGCCTTTGCCTTGGAAGATCTGCGTCAGTTCCCAGACCGAGACATTAAAGAGCGGGTAACGAACTGGGCCATCAAGAAAGATTTGATCGGCGGCGCTGAGAAGAGCGGCATTATGTCGGAAAAACCGTTGACACTGTGGGGGGTTGAAAACACGGCGCTTTATCAATCGAACGTCCAGGCGGTGAAAGACTCTCTGGCTCGTCGATCGGAAGCTCTAAAGTTCCACGGGGAGTTGGTAAAAGATCTGGCCCGGTTAAAGAGGGCCATCTATTCGGATTCGCTGAAGAAGTATGACGAAAACCTAACGGCGTATCAGGACCAGCGGCGGGGGCTGGGGGATTATTTGAGGCAGCTGGCGGGACAAACTTTGGGCGAAGCGGGGGAATTGACCAAGAAATTCCCAAACACGGGCTCGTTATTAAACGCCCTTGAGCGGGAATCCCAGCTGGACTTTAAACAAGTGGAACGGGAACGGGTGAGTTTGGTGGAACTTCTCGCGGCGCGGCTGGACGGACAAACGTTGAACGGTTTGGTGAAAGAAAGCATGGCCTATCGGGCTGGTCGGATAACGTATGGCGGTTATTACGCCTACGTTAAAGACCTCTGCCGCCAGGCAAAAATTGATTTGGGGAAATTCCCGGGGTTAACGGACTACATCGCTTACGTGGGGCTGAGCGAAAAGATCAACCGCAATCATCTTTTGAGCGAATTGGAGAAATTGGAAGAGTCGGTGGCCACCTCGCTGGCGGGGACAGATGTGGAGCGAAGTCTATTGGTTCTTTCCCGAGACAGCGTTCTTCTGGGCAAGTTGATGAACAACGCCATGACGCCGGAAGAGTGGACACGCTATCTCGGTCGACGGGTGGAAATAGGTCAACTGGAAGCCCGGATCAAAACCCACGCCCAACAGGCCGGCGTGCCCTTCGAAACAAAATTCCCCCAGGATTTGGCGGGGTTTGTGACTCCATTTGAAGAATTCTGCCGATTGGCGTTGGCCCGGGACGAGGCCATGGCCGACCGATTGTTCGCCAAAATGGGGGAAGAGCAGATCAAAGCGGCCATGTTGGTCACCGGGGGGTTCCACACCGAGGGACTGTTGGGAGAAATCAAACGGCGGGGCGGTTCGTACGTGGTTCTCACGCCACGGGTTGAAATTGTCCAAAGCGACAAGAATTACCTCGACGCGTTCGCCCACGACCCGGTACCCCTTGAAAAGTTGTTTGACGGGGAAAAAATCTCAATTTTAACGGCGCGAACAACAACTTTAAATTCCCAGGAGTACCAGTCACTGGTAGGGCCAACCGCTTTAAAAGCAATTCAATTGGGCATGTTGGTGGAGGGTGTAAAACAAAGACTCTCTGAGGGGCAACAGTCCTATGAAATTCAGAGCGGTCTTGAAAATGAACTCAATGCCTTAAAAGCTCAATTGACCGTAGAAAATCAAAAAGGCGGATATTTATCCGTATCGCTCAATGGTCTTAACTACAGAGTGACATTTAAGGCAAACGGCGATTATGTTATTAAACCGGAAACAAAATTCAGGAAATTAATAGTGGCTTTCGCCATGCCTGTCGTAGAAACAATTCTCTACGGCCTGTTGACCCCAATCATGGTTCAAATGCTGACTGTGGATCCCGCCGGCATTGGGTGGGGAATCGGCTTGCTCGCCCCAACGTTATTGGGGTTCCTGTCCGCCATCACTCATTTCATTTTGTGGAAATTTCAAGGGAAACAGCCGGCTCTGCGGGACTTTTTTCTATGGTGGGTCGAGGGGACTTTGTTTTCCCTCCCCTTTACATTGTTTCCTTTACTGGACTGGAACGGAGCCGTGTTCGCCTCCTGGGTTCCTCACGCTTTCCTTAACCCAGCGGTGGTTTTCGGGATCACCGAGCGACTCGGTGATAAGCATCAACTTCCCTGGCTTAAGAACTTAAAACCGGCATCTTCCCTCGCCCTTCCCACTCAAAGCAACCGCGACAGAATCCTTTCGTTTATTCTCCTATCGCTCCCTTGGTATTACCCGACTGAGATTCTCTTGTATCCCTTGAATGCTTTCCTTCAGCGCTTGCGCGGACGCCCGCCCCCGTCGAATTCTATTCATCACGAAACAATACTCCCACCGACCAACCTGGATGGCATTATTAACCTGCACGAAATATCTCGCATGCTGAACGGGCTATACTTACCCCCGAACAAAAACGAGTTCAATATTTCACGCTTAATTTCCTCTACAGATGAGTCCGACATCACAAAAGTGTTCCCGCAAACAATGACCTTTGGAATCGAAATTGAGTTCCAACTAAACAGACAAAGTGGAAACCCAGATACAATATTAGACGCCGTGGACGCTATTCTTAAGCAAAACGGGTGGCCTCCGTTACAGGATTACAGTGGAAACTTTAAAGAGGCGACGTCGGTAGTTATGCGAAATACGCCGGAGGATTGGGCCCGACTGAAGACCGTTTTAAAAGCTCTGCAAGAGGATCCCCTCTCCAAGGGGTTGTACAGCGTTCATATGCACATCGGAAATCGGGAGATAAACAAAGAGGCTATGCACGCCAAAAAGGATCAGGTGGGGCGGATCGGAAAAGCCTTTGAGGCCATGTGGCGGGCCCTCTCCGGCCGGGAATATTCCCGTCCCGGTGGGAACATCAGTCCCATGCGCGCCGGTGCTCTTCTGGGGGACAGGACGTTGTTTTTCCACGA
This sequence comes from Elusimicrobiota bacterium, assembly GCA_041917295.1. GTDB lineage: Bacteria > Elusimicrobiota > Elusimicrobia > FEN-1173 > FEN-1173 > JADKHR01. The sequence goes on along the minus strand of JAYRXX010000043.1, from coordinate 3,678 downwards.
TTCCATCATCAATCTAAGCGGCCAGTACCCCACCATCGAGGTAAAAATTATTTCCGGCTTGCTAAACAATCAGGGCCATTTGCCTGTGGACGACCTGGAAGACCATCTCTGGTTCGTTTTCGCCCTGTTCACTGCCGCCACCCACCCGGATCGCCGTGTTCCCCTCGTTGAATTGGGCCGCCCGGTCATCGCTGGCGAAAAACCCTCTCCTCAGCAGATTAAAGCATTCTTAGACCAGGTGTTCGGCGATTGGGACCCCCATGGGAGACGGTTGGCCGAGGCCAAATTCAACGCCTTGGCCAACGTGGACGCTGGGTTAACCATTGAAGAAATTATTCAAGGACAAAAAGCTATCAAAGAAGTATACCGCAAAGCCGGGCTTGGCCTGGTATACGATTTGCACGACGCTGCGGAAGGCCATATCGATTTAGACATCATCGAGCATCTCCTTCAACCTGAAAACCTTAAATCCCTCGCCACAGACCTGGTTGGATCCGGCGCGAGCGATGAACAGGCGTTGGCATTTTTTCCTGCGGAAATGTATATGCCCCTTTTGGAAGCCCTGGCCATGGCGCGACGTGAAATACCAGAAAATGTTGTCCCCAACAAACAGGGATTCTCGGAAGCCCTTAGGGAATTATCAAATTCTTTTATCGTGCGAAACCCCCGGCGCGAATTCGCAAGATACATCCAAGAGATTCAACCTTCCCGCTCAAGGGCAGTCTCCATTACGTTCAATCGCTATTTGACCGGTGAGATCCCTATGGGTACGCTCACGTCCGAATATTATCGGGTGGTGCCAAGACCAAACATTAGGGATTTTCCAGCTCGGGTGTTTACGCCGAGTCTGATGGAACCCCGCTTTCGCGAGGATGCTCCCATGATTCGGGGTGAACGTGTGGAATCGACTATCCGTTGGTTGTTAAAAATAGGATATTCAAAACGTTCCATCACGGGGATTTCAATGCTGGTCTTTTCACTGACGGTTTCCCTTGTGAACCTGGCGCTCTACATTCCCAAACTGATATCCACGACGGTCTATTTAGAAACGATTTTCTGGGCCTTTGGCTCATCTGTCGTTGGAATCTTCGGCCTGTTGGGGTACAAACAATTTCTTAAGTCTATCGGTCTCGGACGATGGGCGAGACCCGCCACAACCGAGGCGACCGCCCCGGAGGTGACCCATATCATCAGCCGTTACTTCCCTTCCCACAAAAATGATTTTAAAAGTATCGTCTTGGTATCCCGAATTGTCGAAGATGATGGCCCTCTCGTAAGAGGAGCCTACAGTATATCGGAAGATGGCAAAACTCTGACACTCAAATCCCTTCCAGGTCGAGGATCTGATCAATTCGTTAAGAATGCTCACTTCGATCCTTTAAGTGGAACCCTTTTCGTTTTGGAAACCGTCGCTCGTTCCTCCTCTTTTGCCCTGGGGACTGTGTTGGCCCACGAAATTGGGAAAAAGGAATTTTACCGCTGGAAGTTTCAAACCCCCCTGTTGGATAATGAGCGTTTCGCCGAGTTTTTTGGGAATATATATGAGATCCTTTACCTCTTAAATCTGCCCCTCCCCCGCATCAACGACGCCAACCCACTAAAACGAGGAAAGATAGGAAACATCTTTGTTGGCTTAGCGATCATCTTGGCCGCCCAGTTTTGGGAACCACCGGTCATTGATACTATCCCAACGGTCCTTCCCCAAACCGTATTAAAGCGAGAGGTGATGAACCCGGAATTATCATTTGAAAAAACAGACGGCGCATACATAAGCGCGCTCTTTGACAGGATCAAAGAGAGAGAAGGCGTTCAGGGACCTTTTCAGGACACCGAAGGTTTGATCAAAACCATTAAGTCCCTGAACGGCGTACAATCAATCGAGGAATTGAGAAATTTGAGGGGGCCCATTCTCTATCCGGGCTGGCGAACATCTACCAGAGAACAACCTGGTTCCTGGAATGTCTTGAGAATTCTTGGTTTGAACAGTGTGGGCGGATCGGCCATAGAGGCGTTGTTTTATTTATTCGGATCAGCACTGATCGGGAACGCCCTGATACCAGCTGGGGAGTTGAGTTTAGAATTGATGGTCCCGCTCTTTTTCGATGTTACTGGAACGGCCTTTCTCACATTGTTCCTTTTGGATTTTTTCATTCATTTTTTCGCAGGGGTTGGACAGACAAACGGGCAACCCAGCGTAACGATCTTGAAGGATGGCTTACTAAAGACCGCTAAGGAGGCACTGAAGGCGACATTTACGGCGACCAATAACGCCTACATGCTCCCTTTTATTGTGTTGGGCTTGTTGCTGGTGCCCATTGCTCCGATGCTGGCGTGGGTTATTGCTGTTTTTGGAGTCATGCTCGGTGCCTACAAACATGCTATGGCCAACTATAGGATTGAAAATTCGGCTCAAGTGTCTTACCCGACGACCGAAGTGACTGTGTTGTCTACTCCGATCACTGCGGAAGGTGCATTAGCTCCAGCGCCAACAACGTCATTAATCGCCATGTTGAAATTTGCTTTCGCCGGGGGAAAAGCGCGAAACCAATATGACGGGGTTTCACGGGCTATTCACAGAGTCTCCGTAACCCGACAGGGCCTTTTGGTCGCCATCGAAAACAATCCAGTTTCAGAAAGTTTGGCCGAAAATCCGGCCGCCTGGATCGCTCAACAGGCTCTCGCGAATCGTGGGAAGCCAGAGCAAGATGCCATACAGTTGCGTATGATTTTCCTGAACATGGTGGTATTCTTCTCTAGTCAATTATTGGCCATGGCTGAACAACAGCCTGATGGACCTCTTTTGATCGAAGTCCCCTCTCATCAATATCTCAAAGAAAATTCAACGGCCCAAATGGCCCTGGCGGCTGTTTTGATGGCTCATCGTGAGTTAACGCCCATGAGTAACCGTCCTTTGGCTCTCGTCGCAAGGGGAGAAGGAGGCGAAGCTTGGGGGTCAAGAGAAGAAGTTCAGTCTGCTGCGTTTGAAGCTCTTCAACAATACGCCCCAGCGACAGCTGAAGGTTTTTCATTGCGTGTTATGGCCAATAACGTCAACATTGTGCTCGCGACGGGTCAATTGGTTACAGTGGAGGGTGAGAAATTTCGTTATAATCTGGCCAATATTCTCGCCCAAACCTACGTTGACAAAGGATACACTTCCGCCCTGGTGTTGGGAAATGAAGAGCATTTCGATAGAAAGGGGGTGGACGTTATCGTTAAGAATTATTTTGACGTGGCCAAACAACTCGTCAATTCAATGAGAGGAATGATCCTCTTCCTTACCGCGGCGTAACGGGGAAAGGGGGAAGACTCCATTCGCGGCACAGGGATTCGGCGGCTGAGTCCAGCAATGCGTCTAGGGCGGGATCGCACGGGGCAAACGGTTCTTGGAGGGCCAGCAGGTTGCGTTGTTGGCGAAAGTCGTCAACAAAATCCATCAGCGGAATGCGCCACTGGGCCGGATTGTTCATTATCTAATTTATTCAGCATCCTCGATCCTTGGATGTAAGAAATATTAGACCTTACTCAGTTTAGTTTGGGCTTCCTGAAAAAGTCCGTATTCTTTGAAACATCGACGATAAAATGAGAAAATAGCGGCAACCAACCCACAGAAAGTGCACGGAAAAAGAGGGTGACCCTCAAAAAAGCGTGCACTTTCGAACCCTGGAGGCCGCCCTT
>JAYRXX010000042.1:0-28078 GCA_041917295.1 Elusimicrobiota bacterium | reverse complement strand
CGGGGCGTTGTCGTTGGCGCGCAAGGCGTTGAGGTATAAACCTGATTTTGCGGAGGCGAAAGAATTGCTAAAGTCGTTGGAGGCGACGAAGGGTGCGGACGACGAGGAGAAGTCGAAGGGGTATTACAAAGAGTCCCTGGATGCGTTTTTGGCGGGGGACCCGCAGAAGGCGTATGAGATGGCGGTGAAAGCGCTGGAACTGAACCCCAACAACGTCGAAGCCCAACGCATGCGCGACCGGTTGGCAACACGGGATGGGGCGACGCCTTAATGCGTTAATAAGAGGAATTTAAATGAAGAGAATGATCCGGTTTGCTTTTGTATTAATGGGTGTCATAGCTCTTGTAAGAACACCCAGCTGGGCGGAGACACCCGTAGAAATGCTCCAAAGCGCCCTGGATGCCTATTTTGGCGGCCGATACGATGAGTCGGTTCATTATTTTGAACGGATTGTTGCGGCGGATCCCAAAAATGTTCGGGCGCGAAGCGGGCTTAAAAATGCTCGGCGGAAAAGGGAAGAACAAATTAGCAAGGACCGCGACCAAGAGAGAAAATCGCTCTACGCGGCCGAATCCTATCTGGCTCAGGGAAAACGGGTGGAAGCGTTTGACCGCACAAGGGACATTTTATCCCGCACGCCCAACCTTCCTGACGGGCTTAACCTGGCCAAAAAAATCCGTTTGAAGACCGAAAAGTTGATACAGAAATCCAAACCGGGGTCCAGTGCGTATCATGAAGCGGTGGGCGATTTGGCTTACATGGACGGCGATTGGTTTAAGGCGGTGGATTCGTGGGAAAAGGTTTTGGTCTTCAACAAGGATAGGGCGGACCTGTTGCAACGGTTGGCTGTCGTCAAAAAGAAAATGGCCGACCAACAAAAGGCTGAGCGAATTCAGGTTCTTATGGGGTTAGCCAAGGCCCATATAGACCAAGGATTTCACGCGGATGCGCTCAAGGTGTTAGGTGACGTTTTGCAAGCGGATCCCACCAACGCCGACGCGCGCATCATGTTGAACGACGCGCGCCGGGCGGGGGCCCAGGCCCATCAAGCTAAGTTGGACGGTGAGGCCCAAGAACTGAATCAGAAAGCCGTGGACGCCTACACGTCCGGTCGACGAAAAGAGGCCCTGGCGTTGTTTGAGAAGGTGCTGGCGATGGATCCGGAAAACAGGTTGGCCAACGATTACCGAAACCGGATTTTGGGATTGGAACCCCTGGCTTTCGACGATCGATCGTTGGCGCGAACCTCGCCGACGAGCGATTACGCCCGCGCACAAAAATTGCTGGGGGAAAATAAATTTGTGGAAGCCATTGAAATCCTTGAACGGCGTTTGGACCAAAACGCCAACGATTTAAAAGCCCAGCAGTTGTTGGATGAAGCCCGCCAAAATCAGCGGGACTTGTCCGAAAGCGCTTACCGGGAGGCCCTCACGGCCTATTCAAGGGGCGACCGCACCGAGTCCATTCGCTTGATGCAGGAATCGCGGAGGGTGGATCCCAATTTCGCCCGGGCCAAAATGGCCCTGTTAAAAATGATGCAAGAGGGGAACGAATGACAAAACGATCCTTTGCCGTCCTTGGATTAATGACGGTCCTGTTGGCGGGGGGCCGCGGGGTTGGAAATGGGGCGAAGTCTCCGGATAACGAAATTGAGAGCGTGGCGGTTCAGGGGGTCGGGTTGTTTGGGAAAATCATTATTCAATCCGCGCGCCCCCTGCGGTTTCGTGAAGTCCCCGAAAAGGGGATGGGTTTGACCCTCTACATGCTGGAACCGGTTCTGTGTCGACGCCCCCCGTTGGAGCGAACGTTTAGCGAAAGCGTGGCGGAAATTCGATACGGTTATCGCGACGGCGCTGCTCCCTCCTCAACGGACGATGCCAAACCCTTGGAATTCGTCCGGTTCGTTTTTAAACAACCCCTGGCTGTTAACGTGATCCAAAAAGAATGGGTGGTGGCGGTGGAGCTTCGTCCGGCGCCGGAAACGGTTTCAGCCGGTCACCAATCATCGGTGCCGGCAAAAGAAGAAGAAATAAAAACCCCCACAAGCGTTCTTCCCAAAAGCCCGATCTTAAAAGATTTCATAAAAGTCGGGCTGGATAACCATCTTCCCCTGCGCGTGGCCGAAGAAGAAAGCCGCGTGGCCCATGTGCGGTATCTGGAAGCCATGCGAAACTTGATGCCGGCGGTCACGTGGAAATACAGCGAGTCGGAAGGGTTGATGCTGGAAGATGTTCGGATCTCCAGCGACGATACCAAGTTCCGTCGCAAGGAAAACGGTTTGGAGTTTGGAATCCCCATTTTTCACAGCGGGCGCAACTACTACAATTTCCGATCGGCGGGGGCGCAAAAAAAAGTGGCGGAAGAAAATGTTCGAAAAGTCCGGGGGGAAATTATTTTTGAAATTACCCGGGCTTATTACAACCTTATTCGGTCCCAACGGTCCGTCAAAAGCCGAAAAGAAATCAATCAGCGATCGGAAAAAGTGATCGATATGGCCCGCAAGAAAAAACAGTTGGGCCTGATCACCGCGGCGGATTTCTTGGGGGCGGAATCGGCCTACAACCAAGGGTATTACCGTTTGTTGTCGGACGAAAAAGATTTGGAGATTGCCCGGTTAAAGATGGCTGGACTGCTAAACATATCCGAAGACTTGCCCGAGATCCTTATCGATCCCGTGGACGCGGTGGATGTTCAGCATTTGGTGGACTTGGCGGTGCCTCCGGAGTCGCTGGTTTCTTTGGCGTATGACCACCGGCCGGAAATGCGGGTGGCGGAACAAACGGCTGTAGCCCAGCGCTACAGTTACAAATCGGCCTGGGCCCAAAATTTGGTTAAAGTGGACGGCTCTTATTTCACAGGCCAAGCGGGGGGTAATTTTGAGGATGAACCCTTTGAAATGCGCCACAGTTGGAACGCCGGATTGCAGGCCAGCTTGTATTTCGGAGGAAGCACCGTCAGCGGCGCGGCCACGAAAGAACACACCGTCCCCGATTACGGCGAAACCACCGCGACCGATGTCAAAGGCCGCACCGCGAACATCAAACTGCTGGATTCGTTAAAAAGCGCCGGCGACGCCCGCCAGGCCCGCGCCGCCCGCGAACGGGCCCGGCACGAATTTGAGCAGGCGCGGCGGGATGTGCAGGTGGATGTTCGGGAGGCCTACTACAATATTCAAAAATCAAAAATTCAAATTCGCGGAGCGCGTTCGGAGCTGGATTACCGGGAAAAAGAATTGGACATCACCCAACAAAAGGAACGGATGAACATGGTTGAACCCAAAGAAACCTTGGCCGCGGAGAACGCTTACGGTGAAGCGGTTGTGAATTACGAGGAAGCCCTGGCTTTTTATCAAACGTCCTTGGCCGGGTTGGAACGGGCGGTTGGCGTGGCGTTGGCGAGCATTCCGGAATTTCGGTAACCTGCGGCCATGAGTCTCGCTCAATTCGTCGGCCGCCGGCCCGTCACGGGCACCATGTTTTATACCGCCGTGGGGTTGATGGGCATCATTTCGTGGTTTTTTACCCCGCGGGAACTGTTTCCTTCCATCTCGTTTCCCCAGTTGTTGGTGGTGACCCGTTATGGCAACGCCGCCCCCGAAGAAATTGAAAACCTAATCACCAAAACCATTGAAGAATCGGTGGGGACCGTTCCCAACCTGAAACGTGTTCGGTCCATTTCCAAAGAGGGCATTTCCTTGGTGACCTTGGAGTTTAACTGGGGGACCGACATGGGGTTTGCCCACCTGTCGGCACGGGAAAAACTCGACCAAATTAAAGACCGGTTACCGTCAGAGGCCGAAGACCCCATCATCAACCGGGTCAACCCGTTTGCCCAACCCATGCTGATCTATTCGGTGAGCGGCAACCAGCCCATGCGGCAACTCACCGAACTAGCCAAACAGGTGGTGAAACAACGCTTAGAAAAAGTGACCGGTGTGGCGTCCGCGTCGATTTCAGGTGGGGAAGAGCGGGAAATCTTGGTGGAGGTGGACCGCCAGCGGATGGAAGCCCAGGAAGCGTCCTTGACCATGATCGTAGACGCGCTGAAGGATTCCAATTTGAATTATCCCGCCGGCACCGTGCCTGGAAAATTTTACGAATACATCATCAGCACCAAAGGGGAATTTAAGAACATCGGCGATATTGGCCGCATGCCCATTCGAGTGGCTCGTGAAGAGGATTACGAGCGCAAGGCCCGGGATCCGGATCGGGACCGGGATCGCGAACACCGGTCCAAAAATCCTCGCTTGGTGCGGTTGGACGGCATGGCTTCCGTTTTGGATACCGTAAAAGAAAAGACCAGCTATTCACGTTACAACGGGCGCGAAACCATTTCGATTTCGGTTCAAAAACAAGCCGACGCCAACACCTTGTCCACCGCCGTGCGGGTTCGGTTTGCCATGGAAGAGCTGGCGACGGTTCTGGAACCAAAAGGAGTGAAGCTGGAGCTTGTTTACGACGAGTCGGTCTTCATCCGCAAGGCCATCAACGGAGTCGCCTTCGACGGTCTGATGGGCGGCTTGTTGGCGTTTTTCGTTCTTTATTACTTCCTCAAAAGTTGGTCCATGGCCGCCATCGTGGCGCTGGCTATTCCGGCTTCAACAATGTTGACGTTCACAGGGATGTTTCTTAATAAGATTTCGATTAACATGCTTTCTTTGGCCGGGTTGGGGTTGGGAATCGGCAACATGGTTGACAACTCCATCGTGGTGGCTGAAAACATCGCCCGGCATAAATTAACCCCAGGGAAAACCGATCTTCAAGCCGCGGTGGAAGGAACCGATGAAGTGGCCCCGTCCATGATCACGTCGTCTTTGACGAACGTGGCGGTGCTGTTGCCTTTGTTGTTCGCCAAAGGCGTGGCCCAGCTGGTGTTTCGGGATATGTTTTTTATCGTCACGTGCGCGTCGTTTGCGTCGGTTTTTATTTCCATTACGTTGGTCCCTCTCATGACGGCGCACCCCATGAGTTTTCGATGGGTTTCAAAATTCACGAAGCCATCGGATCCGTCGGTTGCGCCGGTTCCGTCTAAGATTCCCGGGTGGCTGGTTCGGGGTTGGCGCGGGTTTTCGTCCGGAATGTCGGACAGTCTGATGCAAAAAGGGATGGATTGGTATCGGGCCGGTTTGAACTGGGTTTTGGACCATCCCAAAACCACCACGCAAGTCATTGTCGTTTGCGGGGTTTTGAGTTTAGGATTGCTTGCGATTCAAGACAAAGTGTTCATGCCCAAAATTGACCAGGGCCAATTTATTCTCAAGCTTCAAATGCCTGTGGGGACCCGTCTTCAGAAAACCAACGAAGTGGCGTTAAAAATTGAGCGGGTGTTTCAAGCCATGCCGGGTTTTAAAGAGGCCACGGTGAATGTGGGCTCCAACAACGTGGATGCTGTGGATGCGTTGGGCAATCACCAAGCCCAGGCGATCATCAACCTGGACCGAGAGGTGTTGACCACGGACGAATTTATCACTCAGCTTCGGGGCGCCTTGGATAAAGAAGATTTAAACGGCGGAGAAGTCCAATACATCTTACAAGACAGCGTGTTGTCGGCGGCGTTTGAAACATCGGCACCTGTGGTTGTCGAAATCAAGGGGCCGGACATGACAACGCTTAAAAAGATGTCCGAAGATATCTTGCGGGATTTGTCTGGGGTGAAAGGGGTTTACGGGGCCAAAACCAGTTTGGCCTTGCCGTCAACGGAAACCCGGGTGGACGTGGACAAACTGAGCGCGGCGTCGTATCAGTTGTCGGTGTCGGAAATTGCCCGGGCGGCGTTGATCGGCATTAAGGGCTTTGTGGCGACCACCTACAAAGAATCTGGCCAAGAAGTGGACGTGCGGGTTCAGTTGCGCGAGTTGGACCGGGTAAGCTTGGACGATATTCGGCGGTTGACAGTCCAAAACCGCGACGGGCTGGCCATTCCTCTGTCCGAGCTGGCCTCGCTCAACACCGCCAAGGGCCCCAGCGAAATAAAACATTTGGATCAACAACGGTCGATCGTGTTGTCGGCCAACATTTCCAAACGGTCGACGCGGGAGGTGATGGACGAGGTGACGGCCCTGTTGGAACCCTATCACCAGTTTTCGGAATATCAAGTGGAACTGACGGGGGAAAGCCGCCAAATGAAAGAGTCGTTCGGCGGGCTATTGATCGCCATGGTTCTGGCGATTGCGTTGGTCTACATGATTATGGCGGCGGAATTTGAGTCGTTGTGGCATCCGTTTTTGATCATGGTCACGGTTCCCTTCTCAATTGTGGGGGTGGCGTTGTCTTTATTCGCCACCCACACGCCGTTAAGCGCGCCGGTGTTTTTGGGCACCATCTTGCTTGTGGGAAGCGTGGTGAACTACGGGATCATCTTAATTGACTTCATTAACCAGCTTCGTCGCGAGGGGGGATCTCTTCGCCCTTCTGTGGTGGACGGCTGTGTCACTCGGTTACGGCCCGTGGTCATGTCGGCTTTGACAACGGTGTTGGCGGTTCTCCCTTTGGCCTTGGGCTTGAGCGAGGGGGGGGAACTGTCGTCGCCCATGGCGGTGGTGACGTTTGGCGGGTTGGGTGTCTCGGTGTTGTTGAGCTTGTTCGTTTTGCCCCTCATTTATTACCATTCGGAAATGTGGCGGGAACGCCGGTCCGCCCTGGACTCTGCCGCGGATGAGCCCGCCGGGTTGTCCTCGACGTAGACTTCAAACCCCATGAGTTTGCCTCGTTTTTGCGTCCGCCGTCCCGTCGCCACGGTGATGTTTTACTTGGCCATCGGGGTGGTGGGCGTTTTTTCATGGATCCAGTTGCCTGTGGATTTGCTTCCCAACGCGGCGGCGGGCAGTTTGTCGGTTTACATCGGTGTCCGAGGCGGTTTGCCGCCGGAACAAATTGAAAATCTGGTGACCAAAGTGGTGGAAGAAGCCGTGTCCACCGTTCAGCATTTGCGGTCGGTGTTGTCGGTGTCCCGCAAAGATCGGTCGGTTGTCACCCTTACCTACGAACCCGGCACAGATCTTCGTTTCGCCGCGCTGGAAGTGCAAGAGCGAATGGCGAAAATAAAAAACAAACTTCCCAAAGACATCGAAAAACCGGTGGTGGCCCATTATTCAGAGGGAGATTATCCGGTTGTGATTCTTTCCTTAACCAGCGATCGGCACAGCCCAGAACGACTGCGTGAGCTGGTGGACAACCAAATCAAACCCGAAATGATGCGCCTCAATGGCGTCGCCAATGTGGAAGTGGGCGGCGGACGTGAACGAAAAATTTTGGTGGAGTTTTACCAAGATCGGCTGGAAGCCTATCAGCTGAACATTCGTCAGGTGATTGACAGCATCGGCAAACAAAATCTCAACTTGTTGACGGGCAAACGTGAAGAGGGATCCTCCTCTATTTCGGTTCGCATCGGCGGGACTTACAAAACCATCGACGATTTAAAAAACCTGGTGGTCTTGCGAAGCAAGGAAGGGTCTTCAATTCGGCTTGGCGATATCGCCGATGTGAAAGATTTTTATCTGGAAGCCCAAACCTACGCCCGGCTGAATAAAAAACCGACTGTTTCTGTCTATGTCCAAAAAGCCAATGATTCCAACACGATTCGCGTGGCTGAAAGGGTCCGCACGGCTGCCGCGCGACTCCAAAAAGAGGTTCTGGGGGCAGAGATTAAAATGGACATCATTACGGATCAATCGGTGTTCATTAAGGAGGCCATGGACAGCGTTATTGGAAACCTCTCGGTGGGCATGTTTTTAACCTTGGGGGTCATATTCTTCTTTCTGCGGGAATGGCGCCATACGCTGATTGTCTTTTTATCGGCCCCCATTGCGGTGTTGATCACGTTGGCGTTCATGTTGTTGTTTGGGATTTCATTGAACGTCATGACTTTGTCGGCGTTGGCTTTGGGCATCGGGATCGTGGTCGACAGCGCCACCGTGGTCTTGGAAAACATTTTGGATCGCAAACGCCACGCCCTTCGCCACAACCCCCAGGTGGATCTGGTCGAAACGACGTCCCATGCCACGGAAGAACTGTTTACCTCCCTTATGGGCGGAACGCTGACCATGGTGGTGGTGTTTTTACCGATCGTTTTCATTAACCAGCAGGTGAAAATTCTCTATTCGGGATTGGCGTTTACGATCACATTCGCCATGGTGGCGTCTTTGTTTGTTGCGGTCACGTTGGTTCCCTTGCTGGCGTCGCGGATATCTTTGCCCAGTCACGGTGGCTATTTTTCCCCGGAAGTGAGATCCCATCTCTTTGCCTGGCGAGACAGCGTGGCGGCGCATATCCCAGGCTGGTTAAGTTCGGGAAGCCGATGGATGTGGTCTAAAATACGTGTCGTTTTTCCGTCGACTCCGCCGGCCAATTTGTGGACTCCAAATGGAGAAACTGTCGCCGCTCCTTCCCATGGCCTGGAGCCGGGAGACAAACACCCCAATCCGGTCGAACCCGCATCCCCAGGCTTTATGACATGGGTGCGATATTACTGGCATGCCTGGGCATGGCCGGCGGTTTTGACCGAACTTAGATTTGCCCGTAAACATCCTCGCCGAGCCTACATCCACTGGTGCGCCCAATCGCTCCGCCATCAAAAATGGATTTCCCTCGTTATGGCGGTGGCGGCGTTGTTTTCGGTGTGGATGTATTTGTTCGTGCTGGAAAAGGATTTTATGGGGACCACCGAACAAAGCGAGTTTATTATTTATGTCGAACTGCCCGCCGGGGCTAAGTTGGATGTTTCCGACTCGGTGGTCCGCGAAGTTGAACGGTTGTTGTCGGAGACGCCCGAGGTTGCCGAAACCGTAAAAACGGCCGCGGCACGGGTGGAAGGCTGGTCGTCAAAAGTCTATGTGACGTTGCGGCCCCGTTCGGAACGGTCCCGCTCGATTCAGGACGTGATCAGTGATCTTCGACCTAAAGTGGCCGACATCGGCCAGCAATTCGACACGTTTATCTATTTTTCGGAGCCGGAGGCGTCCAAAGAATTTTTTATTGATGTGTTTGGATTGGATTACGATAAGTTGCGGGATTTGGCCAGCGCGATTGCCCAACGGTTGGAGAAAGTGTCAGGGTTGGCGGACATCAAACTTCGTTACAAGCCGGGCCAGCCGGAAGTTCAGGTGATGGTGGACAAAGACCGGGCCGCTCTTTTTGGGCTCACCTTACGCGACGTGGCCGAAGACCTCCATGCCCGAATCCGCGGACTTCGTCCCTCTTACTTTTTTACAGACGCAAGCCAGATGGAAATCATCGCCCGGGATAAGGAGCAATTTAGAAAATCATTGGAAGACATACATTCTTTGACAATGATGACGCCGATCGGAGGAAATACTTCGATTCAACAAATTGCCCGTTTTGAGTTCGCGCTCACCCCCAGCGAGGTCTGGCGAAAAGACAAACAACGGGTCATCCAAGTGAGCGCGAACCGTGAAAAGTTGGCGCTCAGCACCGCCGCTAAAAAAAGTTTGGTTGCCTTAAAGGGGTTGGAAGCCCCCAACGGTTACTATTTTCAAATTGGCGGCGATTACGTGGACATGGTTCAAAACGAACGGGAGTTCCGTTTCGCGTTTTTCGTCATGGCGGGGTTGGTCTTTATTGTATTGGCGAGCCTGTTCGAATCTTATATCCAAGCGGTGTTGATCATGGTGACGATCCCCATGGCCCTGATCGGAAGTATCCCGCTTTTGTATGTGACGAACACGGCCGCCACCATGAGCGTCTACATCGGCATGATCATGTTGGGAGGCGTGGCCGTGAGCGCGGCCATTATTTTGGTGGAAAAGATCAATCAGGCCCGGGCCGACGGAATGGAACTGAAACGGGCGGTGTTGGAGTCCAGTTGGGTTCGATTGTCTCCGATTTTAAACACGTCGTTGACCACCATTGTGGACTTAGTGCCGATGGTGTTGTCGCGTAGCGAATCCGCCCAGTTATGGGCCCCCTTGGCGTTGACGGTGATCGGGGGCGCAACCATGTCCACTTTCCTTACGTTGTTTATGATCCCAGCTCTTTACTACCACGCCGAAATCCTCAAATCCAAAACCCTCGCTTACTTCGGTTAATCAACGGTCTTTTTTGGGTGGTGGTGGCGTTGTGGGGGGGGCGTTTTTCCTTAATTCCGCATTCATTTGGTTAACGCGATTGATTTCGTTGATTACTTTTAAGGTTTCTTGGACGTTTGGATCTTTGGCAGGGTTATTGGCTGGGGATTTGGGGTCGACGGCCTGCTGTTGAACAACCCCTCCGTTCATTATGGAATATTGAAAATTGTCGGCGCCGAAGGAAGCGCGTTTTTTAGCTTGCTCTTTTTGAGAAGCCCGAAAGACCCACAAAGCCATTGCGACCAAAAAAAGGGCGCCCGCCCCCAAAAAGATCCACCGTTTCTGACGGGCGCCCACGGCCATGGAATTACTCTTTACGAGTGTTGGCCTCGATTTTGACCAAAAGGCCGATCACTTCCCCAATGGTCCAGAAAAACAACAAATAGAAAAAGCCAAGGATCAAAGCAAGTATCGATGTGGCTCTTGGCGCCTCCGGAGACCCGCCCCCCACCAGAATGATCACAAAAAACACCAATCCGAGGAGCACCGAAATTAACCCGAGGGACTTAAAAGCGACGGTGATGTACTTAAGTGGTTTTGGACTGTTCATTGACGGAGAATCCTCCTCGAGAAGATAATCGAATTTTAAAAAAAAGCCGGCCCAACCTCGCCGAACTGATCAACAATTTATAACAGACTTCCAATTGTGTCAAGGGATATTTTTATGGCTATTCTGTTGCTTGTAATGTTAGCGACCATGATTTAAGGGAAAATACAAGAAAAAAGGCGTGAAGGTTGTAAACGAGTTGAAAACAGGCCGTTTCAATTTGTTTACAAAAAATTTGCAAGTTGTTTACAAGTTCTTAAGGCGATCTTAAGATTGATCCGGTATACTCAAAGATGTTATGGCTCGTACAAAGCACCCGGGGGAAACAAAAATGAACCAACCGATACGATCGGTTTGGCGTCTCTTGACGACGCCGATATCACACACGCCTTTACTCTCACGCTTGACACCGTCGGGTGAAACCTTGAAAAAGGGTTTCACAGCCCTGATGGCGGTGGTTGTTTTCTATAGCCAGGCGATTTGCGCGGGCACGACAAGCCTCCCCCTCTTGTCGATCTCGACAAACCCTGGAGCCGTAACGAAACAAACAAACCTCCTGGAACGGTTGATGAAATTGACGGGCGTGTACCGTCCGGGGGACCCCTATGTGTTCCACGACAGCGAATACCAAGATCGACGGAAATTGATGGATCCGGGGCAAGACATTAAGACCATTCAGAAACAACAGGAACGGGCGCAAGCCAAACGGGACATCGAGAATGTGAATTCGAAAGCGGGGGGGATGCAGTTCCCGGAACTGAATCGGCCGGGGTACCGTACGCCCAAAGAGGTGTTGGCGGGGGCGAAGATCGACCAGTTGGAAAAAGATCTGACGCCGGGGGACTTAGCGGTTCAAACGGTGAACGAAGTGGTGGAAGTGATCCGAACGAAGATGAAAAGCCTGTTCGGTGCGGCGACAGAGTTCAATTTTAACGTGAAGAAGAACTTCGACGGGACGTGGGCGAGGACGTATTTGGTGGATGGCCGTGCGAACCGGATCGTTAATTCCAAGACCCGCAACCCCCATGGAATGGCCATAACCCAAAACATCACGAACATGCGGTACAACAGTTCCCACATCCTGGTGTCGATGGATATCGCGCACACGGACGTGAAGGGACGGACGAGCTACACGACGCGGCGGATGGACTATTTGGACGGCGCGAAGGCGATGGTGGAGAAGACCCAGAAGGTGAAGGAAATGTGGGAAGACACGGTGACCTCCCAGGGGGAGACGAAGACGTTGCACCGGTGGGACATGCGCTACGACGCGAAAGACAACATGACGCACTACATTGAGAAATCGGTGGACGAGAATGATCGTGTGACGGAGAAGAAGTGGTGGGGCGCCTCCTATGACGACAACAAAAATCTCCTGAAATACCAGGAGGTGACAACGGAAAACGGGTTGGACACGTATGTGACCTGGGAAGCGACGGGATACGAAAAGAACCCCCACTGGTCGGGTTTGGATTCGGGTGAGGCGGACTTTTGGGGCCGGCAGGAGTATCAGTTAACGGGGTACGTGAAGACGACGGTGGGACCGAACGGGCTGGAACAAAAGGACGTGACGACGAATATGACGTACAACGGGTTTGCGAACCTGTTGCACTACGAGCGGACGTTGACGACCGAGGACGGGCGAGCGACCAAGGTGGTGTGGGACGGGGACTACGACCGGTATGATCGGGCGGCGGCGTATCGGCAAGTAACGACGGACTGGTTTGGTCAAACGCGAACGGTGGAGTTTTCGGAAGGGGAGTATACGGTGGACGACGACCTGATCGCCTATCGGGAAAAGACGACCCAAGGTGGGGAAACCATCGAAAAACGGTTCCAAGACGCGCTGTACGACACGAAACACAATTTGATGGATTATTTCCAAACGGAAACGGACTCCCGTGGACGTGTGACGGCGAAGCACTGGACGGCGTCGGGGGCGGGATTGGGCTATAGGGACGGGGACCTGGTGGGATATGAAGAATCAATCAGTTTGGGTGCCCTGCGTGTCCGCAAAAAGGTGACGGACATCACCTACGATGCGTTGCACCAACAAAACGGCGGGTTGGAAACGAAGCGAGTGACGGGGGTGGAAACGGACGGTGAGTTTACGGACGTGACGGTGGTAACGGACACGCGGGTGAAAAACGAGGAGGTTGAGCGAAGCAACCGGGTGGTGGATGAAAAGCTGGGATACGACATGAGAGTGGCAATTATCCGGGGGTATGAATCAACGAAGACAATTAAAGGTGACGACAACCGAACGAAAGAGCTGTTGCGTGACCTAACAGAGACGACGGTTCGAAGCGAGATGACGCCGGCGGGAGACTTTAAAGAGCGGAAGACGACGAAAGGGAGTTGGGGCGGGGAAGAACTGGACAGCGTAGTGGAAACGAAACGGACGAACGTGGAGCAGGACGGGTTTGGGCGAGCGATGTCGTATGTGGAAGAGGTGGTGGAAAATGACAACGCGGTCAGTTGGATAAAACGGACGACGGACCGCGTGAGCTACAACCTGGACGGAAACATTACGGCGAGTCATGAAGTGACGGAAAACACCCTGGGGGTGAGAGGGGAAGTGACCCGAAGCGGGATGCGCTATGACCAGCAAAACCGGGTGGAGCAATACAATTTGGTATCGACCCAGGAGGCGGAAGGGGCGATCACCGGGAGCACGACGCGGCGGGAGAATATTGGGTACAACGGGTTGGGGGACGTGTCCCGGTATAAGGAGAAACAGGTTCGGTTGGGATCGACGGTTGAGGAAAACATTGAGTGGAAGGGCCAATACGGAGTGTTGGGGCTGGTGGGGCAATCAGACCAGGTGAATCGGCGGACGGGAACGGAAGTGGTGGATGGGCAGACCCGTCGTTTGGACGTGACGGAAACGACCCGGACGCGTGGGATGAAGTACATAAAGACGGGTGCGTCGTTGCGGGCTTACCGGGAAGAGGTGGAAAGCACGGCGAGCCCGGAATTGATGCAAATAACGACACAAGATAATGGGACTTATGATGCCTACGGCCGGCTGGCGGCCCATTGGCAGAAGGTTGAACGGGTGACACGCTCGGCGGTAAGGGCGGACGGGACGGTTGACGAGTCCAAAGCGGATTTGCACGCGATAACGGAAACAACCCGAACGATTGCGAAGGGGGACCTTGATGCAAAAGGAGGTATGACAGGGTATACGGACACAGTGACGCAAAACGATGGGCAAGGAAAGCCCGCGGGCGGAAGCACAACGGTCCGTCGAAACATGGTGTATCACCCGCTGGGGTCGTTGCGGTCTTATGAAGGGACAGAAACCAAACTGGAATCGCCGGACATCCACACGGAGGTCCAGTGGCGGGGGACATTTGATCGGCACATGCGGTCGACAGGATTTGTGGAACAAAAGACAGAGAAGGTGGGGAAATTGGTCGGTGTGGAATCGAGCACGGTTCGCGATCAGGTGACGTATGACGATTTTGGTCAGATGACGGGCTATCAGGACCGGGTGGAACGGTCGGACATGGCGAATGCGGTGAGCGTGGTGACGTGGGAGAAGGGTCTGTTTGATCAAAAAGGGAATTTGGAAAGTTACCGGGAAACCACCCGCCAAACAGCGAAAGGGATGTCGGTGGGGTTCAATAACGTGAAGGTGGTGGAGCGAACGGGGACACGGTATGACGGGTATGGTCAATTGGACGGGTACCGGGAACGGTCTCTGGACACGGCGCAACCGGATGTGACGGTTGACACGGAGCGTAAAGGGACGGAGTATGACCGAATGGGGCGTGAGCGAGGGACGGAGAGCGTGCGCCACGAAGTGGGCGAAAGCCGTGACGCGGGACCAGACGGAGGAGTGATCGTCTCGACTTTGGACAAATGGACGACGGTGGTGCAGGAGGGGAAAGAATACAACGAGGTGGGATTGGCAACGGCCTATAAAGAAGCGAGTTTTGATGGAACGACGTTGAACGTGGGCGGATCGCAGAAAGAGTGGGGGTCGTTGACGGGGAATGAAAAAGCGGGTTTGTTGGCGGGAACAACCAAGGCGGGGGAATTGTTGACGGT
The DNA here is from genome assembly GCA_041917295.1 of Elusimicrobiota bacterium. GTDB lineage: Bacteria > Elusimicrobiota > Elusimicrobia > FEN-1173 > FEN-1173 > JADKHR01. Next base: position 13,394 of record JAYRXX010000042.1, on the reverse strand, counting down.
CACGGAACGGAGCGGGACAACTTATAACACGATGGGTATGACGGAGGGTTACATTGAGACGACCCGGGACATGTCGACGGTATTGGATCACGGGCGCACGACCGAGCGGAGCGGGGCAACGTACAACAACTTGCGACAATTAACAGGATATGAGGACACGAATCGAGACGAATCGACGCCGGGGGTGACGGAAACGGTGTTGGCGTCGGGGGGGGACTACAACGGGTTTGGCCAGATGGTCAAACTGCACGAAGTGAGGACGCAGGCGGGGGCGTTGGTGTCGCGGTCGGAGGGAGACCGAACAATGACGTTCGACAGCGAGGGGCGAACAAAACGGGACCATTCGGTGATGGTGTCGGACAACGGGATCACGGTGGACCGAGACCACCGGGTAACGTCGTTTAACGGGTTGGGGAAATCTCTGGGTGAGCGTACGGAGACCATTCAAACGGGAGTGGGCGCGGACGGTCGGCGCGCGTATGAGATAACGACGACATCAGAGAAGTCGGTTTTGACGTATGACCAGAGCGGCCGGTTGACACACAGCGAAGAGACCATTCGATCGACGGATAAACCGGATTTAAAAACCACAACGGTGTGGGATGGACAGGGTCACAACGTGCACAACCAGTTGATGGGATCCGTGGAAAAGAAGATTGAAACCAACCCCGCGGGTGTGCACGAAACGGTGACGGTGCGCACGGGTATTGGGTACGACGCCAAGAACCGAACGCGGGTTTATCAGGATGTGACGACGGGGACGGCGGACGCGATCACGGAGACGCTGAATTGGAGTGTTGGTGGATTTACAGAGGCTGGGCAAGCGACAGGGACGACGGAAGTCCGCCGGCGGGTGAGCGCCAGCGCCCAAGCGCCTTACGATGTGACGACGACGGTGGTCAAAGACGGGATGACCTACGACTTATCGGGGAACACGGTTCGGTATCAACAACGGACGACTAGTACGGCGACGCCGGGGTTGGTGGAGGACGTGACGTGGACAGGTCAATACGACCGGCTCAATCGGATCACGGGTTTTCGGGAGGAAGAGCACAAAACCGATCGTTCCACGGCGGGACAAACCCTGAATTCGACCACGGTTAACGAACGGTTGTCGACTGTTTACGATCATCTTAACCACCCGGTGGGCTACTTGCAATCCCAACAGGATGTTCAGGGGAACACGTCGTATGTGGATTGGGCGGGTGTGTATGACGGGCGCGGGTTGGTGAGCGGGTTCGAGGAAAATACGACGGACCCGCGGGGAAAACTGTCGTCCAAGAAACAGGACAATATTCGCTACGACGCGGCGGGCCGGTCGAGCACTTACAACCAGAAAGACACGACTGCGTTGGGCGTGGTCACGGAAACCGTTCGCAGTCAAACCGTGTACAACCACGCGGGTTTGGTGGGGAGCACGGTGGAACGGGTGGAAGAAACCCAGCCGGATGGTTTGAAAACCGTAACCAACGCGACCAAAACGCCCATTTCGTATGACGTGAATGGGCAATTGGTGAGTAGCCGGGAGACGGGACGGGTGACGAATTTCGACCGAGATGGGGCGATGTTGCGGGATCGAACGCGCACGGTGGACTGGACCGACGGGACATACAACGATTTGGGTCAGATCAAGACGTCGGCGCAAACGACGATGACGGAGGGGTTGGGGGGGGCGTTTGAATTGACGTCGACGACGCGGATGTCGGGAGCGACCTATGATTTGTTGGGACGCCAAAAGGGCGTGAGCCAATCGGACAGCCAGTCGGGCACGAGCGTGGAAACGTTGGCGCTCCCCTCCAACTGGTCGTTGTTGGAGGCGGGGCAGAAGTTGGATTGGTTGAAAAACTTGACGTTTGTGGTGGGGGGTGAAACGAAAGGATTTGACGATTTGGGTTTAAGCGGGCCGGTGGTGGGAGAAACGCTGGTGGCGTGGTCGAGTTTGTCGGAAGCGGAGCAAATGAGTTTACTGGAGGGCGGGGCGGTTGAGTTGGAAGGGTTGGCTTTTGATCTAAATGGGGCGAAGATTGTGGCGTCGGTATCGACGGCTCAGAATTACGACCAAAGTGAAACCACTTATAACCGGTATGGGGACGTGGAGCACTACGTGCGCGTGGGGTCGGATAACGGAGTGGGGTATACCGCGGACTGGACGGGGCTGGTCTTTGACAATTATGGGCGGGTGGAATCGGACACGCAGGTGATGTCGCGGGCGGGTCAGGGTGTGGTGACGACGGTTCGCAGTGGAGTCGAATACGATGGCAATTCCCGGACAGTTCGCCACAACGAACGGGTGTTAAACAGCGCGACGGCGGGGTTGGTGACGGAATCAACGGTGGTGGCGGGTTACGACGGTTTGAATCGACAGGTCTATATGGAACGGGTGAATCAAACCCAGGACACCCGGGGCGGAGTGGAGTTGAATACGCTCAGTACCCAGATCCAAGAAGGAACGACCTACGACGAATTCGACCGGTCGAAACAGTATACAGAGGTTCAGTTCGGCGGGGACAAATTGAATTTGGAAGGCGAGTTCTACAAATGGAGTGAGTTGAGCGCTGGGCAAAAAGCGGCCCTGGCGGACAAAACGTTGGCGCCGACGGATCAGGTGATAAAGATATCGTCGGTGGCGGGGATTGTCTATAACGACCGTGGTCTTCAAAAAGGGATGATCGAGACGGGTCTGAGCGTGGGCAAAAAATCCGAGCCGGTCTTGGTGGCGCCTATGGCGGAGACGGGAGGGGCGGTTGTCGCGGCGGTTTCCCCGGTGGCGGGAGCGGATGTCGTGGGGGGTGTTGTTCCGGAGGTGGTGGACACGGATGTATCTCCGGCGACGGATCAAGCCAATCTAAAAGCGTTCGGGCAATGGTTGAACGTAATGCAAGGGCGGGTGGGTTCGTCGTTGGGGCAGGTGGTGGGTGTGTTGAAGGGATGGGCTGAAACGGTTTTGAAGGGCGGCGGGGAGGAAGAGACGGAGAAACCGGCGGAACTGTCGACGGATTCGTTGGAACGGACGGTTCCGGCGGGGGAGGGTGTCGGGGAAGGGATTTGGGCGGAATTTGTGGAATCGGTGGCAAAGACGGTGGGGACGTTGGCGGTGTTGTTAAGTCAATCGACGGACACGTTGATCGCGGCGGTGGGCGACGCGGCGGGGGAATTGTTGGAACGGGTGTGGGGCGAGGGGGTGTTGCCGAGTCCGGAGGTGGTGGCGCGGGTGGCGGCGGGGCCGGTGTCGGGGGAGGCGGACGCGGGGTTGCGTTCGTTGCCGGCCGGGTCCAACTTGTTTGTGGAAGAAACCCGGTTGGTCCGATCGAACATGATTTACGATGCGTTCAATCGGTTGTCGAGCTATCTGGACACATTGTTTAACTTGGCGGACCGGACGTTGCTGGTTCGGACAAAGACGAGCGGAATTGAATACAACGCGGTGGGACAGCAGGTGAAGTTGATAATGGCTGTTCACCGGTTGGGGTTGGATTATGAGGAGTTCCAACGGGTGGAACGGGAGGGAGTGGTTTACAACGATTTGGGACAGGTGGTGGGCCAAAAAGAGGTGACGACGCAAAACGGATTGACGGTGACGACATGGGCGTCGGAGATGAAATACGACCAGGCCGGCCGTGTGGTGGAAACGACGAACGTGATCAATAAGAAAGGGCAAGAATCCCGGCTGGTGTTCAAAAAGGGGGGGAAGGTTCTGAGCGCGGCGCAGAAGGCGGCGTTGTTGGATCTGAATCCTGGTAAATCGTTGGGGGACCTGCTGGCGGAGAAGCTGATTGATGCGGAGAGCGTGGTGGAACGTGTTGATCAAACGTCCATATCGGAAACTCGGGGGATCACTTACGATTCGTTGAACCGGGTTGTGGGGTCGGAGGAGACGACGTATTTGGCGGACGGATCGTTTACGAAAACGGTGCTGAAGGACGTGGTTTACGATGTTCGGGGCAAACGAACGGGCACATTGACGGAGGTGACCCAGGGCGGACAGATGGAGAGCCGAGAGTTTAAGTTGGACGGAACGGCGGTGTCGGCGCTGGCGCTGAAGGAGGCGTTAAAAGCGGAATCGGAGCGAACGGGATTGTCGGCGGGGCGAATTCTGTTGGATTGGTTTGAAGATGGGCGGCTGGCGGAAACGTCGGTGCAGGTCATTTTGAGCAAAGTGTCGGAAATTCTTCGGACGAACATTTCGTACAACAGCAATGGGCAGATGGTTCATTACGAGGACCGGACGAGCGACCGCGAGCGGGGGGTGGAAGATCAGCGGACGGTTGTGGATTTGACGTACAACCGCAAAGGGCAGATCTTAAAACAGGTGAGCGCGGGTGTAACGAGAATGCTGGACGGATCGCGGACGGAGTCGAACGACACGCAGACGTATCGCTACGACGAGTCGACGGACATTTTGATGGGTGCGGAGACGACGGGGAATTCGCGGTCTTACGGTGCCGCAGTGTGGACGGACACCGACCAAGACGGGACGGTGGACAAACTGGTGGCGGGGCCTGTCAATACGGGGAAAACGCGGCAGGTGTATGGGGTGAAAAACGGCGGGTTGGATATGCTGTTTCAGGAATCCTTGCAGGAGGCGGCGGGTGGGGAAGTGGCGGGCCGGTCGGTTAACAACACGTTCACGACGACATTTTATGAAACCGACGCCCAGGCGCGGTCGGTGTCGGGGTACAGCGTGGCGGACGGAGTATCGGACGACGGGTATGGGAACCTGACGACGAACCGGACGTATCAGTTGATGGGGTCCGTGAACGGCGAGATGAAGGTGATGGCGACGGTGGGTGACAGTTTAACGCAAACCCTGGAGGGGTCCACCAACCGAACCGTGTTGGCGACTGTTTACACCTACCACGCGGACGCGAAGGTGAAAGGGGCCGAGGGGGAAGGCTATACCTTGGGAACGGAGATGGGTGTGAGCGATCCGGAACATGCGTGGCGGGATGGATGGTTGGCCCCGCGAACGGTGGTGCGGACGTATTCGGATGGGTCGATCGAAAAACAAATTTCCCAACGATTTGCGGACGGACGGGAAGAAATAACGGTGGAACAGACGTCGGCCGCGGGGGTCAAGGCGGTGACGCGGACGACCCGTTACGCGGACAACCGCGAGGTGACGGTATACCCGGATGGAAGCCGCCTGGAAAAGAAAACATGGAACGAGACGGATGACGCGGTGGCGACCGAGTCCAAACTGTTCGATAAGGACGGTGTGCTTGTTAAATCCGACGTCACAAAAGTTTATCCCAATGGTCGAACAGTGATCGTCCATGGGGACGGGACGCAGGAAGAACGGACAGTTCGCGAGGAATGGAATGGGAAAGTGGTGGAACGGACGCGGTCATTTACGGATGGGTCTTCGGAAGAGACGGTGGCCAAACGGTTCACGAACGGGCGTGTTGTGATCACCGTGACCCGAACCGCGGCGGACGGAACGCAATCGGTGACAAAGACCACAAAAGAACCGGACGGGCGCGTGATCGTTGTCAACCCGGACGGGACGATGGTGGAAACGAAAACACGGGTTCTGTCAGAGGGTGAACGGTATACGGAAAGAAAGGTGTTTGCGGCGGACGGAACGTTAATGGACTCGTCAAAAACCACTGTTTACTTAGATGGGTTAACGGTGATTGTTCGGCGGGACGGATCGCGAATTGAACAAAAGATTGAACAGCAATCCGATGGGAGTTGGCGAATCCGAACGGAAGAAACCTCGGCTTCGGGAGTGGTCACGCTTACTGAAAAGATTGCTGGAGTTGACGTCGTCCAGCTGGAATCGGAGACAAGGTCTGTGTATGACGGAAGCGGCGTGTTGGTAAGTCTTGCGGAACGACTTAGGGATGTGAGCCCGGATATTGCTGGGGAATCGGGGGCGGAAGTGAACGAAATCGAGTTGTTCTGGGAAGGGAACGCGGTGGCGGTGGGGAGCAGTCCCACGATGGTGTCGGAAGTGAACGAACCGTATACGGGGGCCCTGGCGGCGGACGGGAAAGTGGACGCGGGAGAAGTGGTGTGGGTGGACGCGAACGGGGATGGAGCGGAAGATCCAGCCCAATCGGTGTTGTCGGGTTGGAACACGGGGGATATGACCCAACGGTATACGGTGATTGGGTTGGAAGCAAAGTTGGAATCGACAGTGACGACATCAATTATGCGAACTCCCGCGGGGACGACCACCGACCAGGTGGTTCGGACGGATTATCGGTATGACGACAAGGGTCGCGTGCTGGGAGCGACGGGGATGGGCGAGTTTGTGACGCAGACGCGGGGGTATACGGAGGGTGTGGCGGACCCGGTCTCGACCGGAGTGGTGGTGGGGACATTGGATCAGGAGTATGTGGTGATCCAAGGACAGGCCAAGTTGTCGAAGAGCACCAACCAAACAACGAACTACGCCGGGTATACCCAATGGGGGACGGTGCCGTCGTTGTTGGGAATGCTGGGGTCGATCCAAGTGCCGACGGACGCGGTGAACGTGGTAACGGGCAGCTCCTGGACGCACAATTTTTACAACTCGACGGGCGCGCTGGTTCGGATGACGGGCGGGGGCGACAGTCGGGGAACAACCCGGCACACGGACGGGAGCGTGTCGTTGTCGGTGAGCAACAACACCAACACGTATCGCGTGGTGAACGGAAAAGGATTGCTGACGCGATCGACGAGCGAGTCGGACAATTATTCGGGGTACACGGCCATAGGGGCAACCGGTTTGCCCACGGACGCGAAAAATACAACCCACCAAACCACGGAGACCCAGTACGCCTACGATGGAACCGGTCGGATGGTGTTCGCCGCCGGGACGGGGTCCGGCCGAACGGAAGGGTTGGTGTTAAAGGCGTTGGACATTAACCAAGACGGGTCGGTGGACGACGACGATCGGTTCGACACGAACGGGGACGGTCAAGCGGACGCGTTTCGGTATGAAGAAGTGGAAAACATTTCGACGTTCGAAAACGAGATGGATTTTGTGGTGGTGTCCGGTCAGGCCCAGCAAAAAGAAATCCGAACTATTTCGACGTCGTATGGAGGCTACGAGAGTGTGGGGAGCAACGGGATACCGGTTGATCCCGCGACAGTGACGACGAATTTGAGCGTTCAAACAAATTGGCTGGACGACAACGGGTTGTTGAAAGGGGCTGTGCGCAGTGCCGAAGGGCGGAGTGTGAGCCGGGTCTATCAGATCCGGGACGTGAACGGGGACGGGGATTTGAATGTCAATGACCGAGTGGACAAAAACGGGAACGGACAAATTGACGCGGATGAAGGATACGCCTATGACGAGGTGAAAAACATCTCCAAAACCGCCAGCACGGACCGGTTCATTATGGTGTTGGGTCAGGCGCAGGTGGACCGGTCGGACACGACGACGACGGACTATTCCCAGTATAAATACCTGGACAACACGGGGACTCCAATCGGGGCGAAGACGGTGACGACCAACAATTCGTTTATCGTGAACCAATACGACGATTGGGGTCGATTGGCCCATGCGGAAGGATCGTCCCGGGGTCAGACGCGCAGTTTGGTTCGGCAGGTGACGGATCAAAACGGGGATGGATTTATTGACATAGCGGACCGCGTTGATGAAAACGGGGACGGCGAAGTCAACGACAAAGATCGGTTTTCGACCGAAGACGACGACAGTTTGACATTAACGGATGTTGTGAATGTGTATCGGGTGGTAGGCGGTCAAGCGGTGGTGACGCAAACCACCAGCGTGTCGACCGTGTATGGGGGGTATTCGTCGGTTAGCGATCAGGGGATCCCCGTTGAGGCGCGATCGGTGACGGAAACGACGAGCGTGGTCAATTACACCCACAACGCCCAAGGTCAGTTGGTGTCAGCCACGGGGGGGGTGACGGGGAAGTCCGTGAACGGGGTGGTTCAAGCGGTGGACCAAAACGGCGACGGTCGTATTACGGATGCCGACCGGGTGGACACCAACGGGATCCCCGGAATTGACGACGAAGACGGGTATAAGACCGAACGGCTGAACCTGCACAACACCAACAGCGCGACCAATACGTACGTGATTTTGGCGGGTCAAGCCCAGGTGGTCCGATCGGTGGGGCACTCCACAGAAAATTTGGGCAGTCGAAAGAACGCCCAAGGGGAAACAGTGCCCGCTTCCGTGACCAACACGGATACTATAACAGAATACCGGTTCGATAATCGGGGGCGTGTGGCCGGAGCCACGAGCCAGAGCACTGGAAATACCCGTGAAGCGGTGTTAACGCCGCGCGATATAAATGGCGACAAAAAAATTGACAAATTGGACCGGGTGGACACCAACCAGGACACCAAGATCAACCTGCAGGACGATTTTGATTATACGTTCGTGGAATCGGTCACGTTCTCTCAATCCACGACAGCCCATGGGGTGCTGTGGGGGCAATCCATCGCGTTGTCCAGCCAAAGTTCCGCGACGCAATACAGTGGATTTACAAAGGAGGTAAACGGGGTTCCTCAGGACGCGGCGACCACAACCACCAGCACGTCCACCACGGACTTTATTTGCAACGCGTTAGGGCAAATCAGCGGGGCGGAAGGCACCAACCAGTCACGAACCCTTGGGTTGGTCATGAACGTGAAAGACCAAAACGGAGACGGTCTCATTACGCCCGATCAAGACCGTGTGGACACGAACGGGAGCGGTCGGATTGATCCTCTGGATGGGTATGAGAGCGAAGGTGTTTACGGGATCACCACGAGTAACGGAAATACGACTTTTGCTGTTCTCCAAGGTGTGGCCCAATCGTTGGTGTCGATCACTCGCAGTACCAGTTACAGCGGATACACTGATGTCGGGACCGATGGGGTACCCATCAATGCCGTTAATGAGACGAGCACCACCAACCGCTTGGATTATGTTTATTCCAAAGAAGGGATCATGATGGCGGCTCTGGGGTCGTCGAGCGGCAAGACGACGTTGGCGGTGCTGTCAACGACGGATTTAAACAGCGATGGGAATATCGATGCGGAGGATGTGCTATTTAAAAAATCCTCCGATTCCCAATCGAACGAATCCTACGGGGTGTTGGCGGGGCAACTCACGGCGTTAAAGGTATTCACTGAATTTACTTCTAATGAGACAAAAGTTTCGTTTGGGGATGAAAAAAAACCCGATGTGCGCACAACCACATCCAAAACTCAATCGGGGTTTGCCCCGGACGGACGAGGCAATTTGGTGCCAACCGTCGAGACGGTTGTCGACAGTGTAGTGAATTACGATTACACAGTTGGTGGACAGCTGGTGGACGCGACGGGAACAGATACGACGCAGTCCACCACACGCCATGCGGATGGGACCAAGACCTACACTAAGAGTAAAACAATCAACACCTACGCTATTATTTTCGGTGAAGCCAAAGTTGTAAACGCGGTAACTACATCGACCACCTACACGGGGTTCCGAAGCGTTGATGTCAACGGTGTCCCACAGAACCCCACCACGTTTACAACGGGTGAATCGTTTGTTGATTACACCTATGACGACCGGGGCGTGATGTCCAGTGCCACGGGAGGGGGGACCGCGAAAACGGTGGTGACCAACGCTGACGGAAGCCAGTCGATTACGTTCTCCACAACAAACAACACCTATCTCGTCATTTGGGGTCAGGCGGTGGTGGATGAGTCCGTCACGGAATCCGAAACTTACAGCGGACACACCGCGGTGGACGACAAAGGTGTTCCGACCAACGCGGTTCACTACGCGAAAAATAAAACCACGATGAACAACGTTTATAACAACGTCGGTCAACTGATCAACGCCACGGGGCGGTCGGAGGGCCACAGCTGGGACAAGGTCTGGCAACAGAAAGACACCAATCGCAACGGGGTTGTGGATGCCGGTGATGACCGAACCCAAGGTGAGTGGAAAACGCTCTACAACGTGTCGGAAGGGAAAATGCTCTACGCAATTCTGTGGGGCCAGGCGGTTGTTGTGAAAAACGAAACAAACACCTGGGCTACCAACGATCAGTATCAGAAGATTGTGGTGGGACAACACAATTACAGCCACACGCTTTCGGTTGTCTACTCGAGCTACAACATGGGCGGCCAGTTGGCGTCGGCCCATGGGACCGGGGTAACGAAATCGACGTTGTGGGTGAAAACGCTTGTGCGTGACGGCCAGGGCCACATTGTGGGCGACATCGATAAAGACGACTATTTGGATAGCGGCGAACAGTGGAGTTACCAAGACGACGTTCAAAGCACCTATTCAGAAACAAAAAACACCTACAAAATTATTTCCGGTGAAGCCCAAATCGGGCGAGCCGAATCGACCAGTTGGGCGGCGCGGCTTGTGAGCGGCGAAATTACCGCGATTACGGACGACAAGGTACATGGTTACAGCAAGAATGTCTCTGTTACTGAGTACACTTACAATGACGTGGGCCAGCTTGAATCGGCCACGGGGACAACCTCCGGTGCCCAAACCACCCAAGTTCTCGAAGATCGGGACGCGGACGGCGTGGTGGAAGCGGTGACGTCCCAATACTCCATCTCTTCCGGGACCAACGCCTACACAGTGGCCTTGGGCCAAGCCCAGGTGGTGCGGAGCGTTACGACTACGAGGGCCGCAGAACTTGTTGGGGAAACTTTTGTAGTGATCCCCCTTAGTGACCATGGATACAGTTTGTCGGAAACAACGGTTGATTACGTATTTAATGCCCAAGGGCTGTTGGTCGGCGCATCAGGTTTTACGGCTGTCAATTCAAACAACAGAGTGAAGACTCCTTTGCGCGTGAATGGGGTGATTGAGGGGGATGTAAACGCCAACGACATGTTGGAGGATGGCGAAACCTGGCAATATACCTACACCAACCAGGCCAGCATATCGGAGGTGGTGAACACTTATGCCGTCATTATGGGCCAGGCCCAAATCGTAAGAAGTTATACCCAAACCTGGGCGGCGACGATCACCAACGACACGTTCTCGAAAATTGCAGATCCATCCGCGCACGGGTATCAGTTGTCCAAAGCCGACGTTCGATACACTTTCAACGACAAAGGGCAGATGTTGTCGGCCGCGGGGGACACGGAAACGTGGTCCAACGTGGAGGTAAAAGATTATAAACGCCGTATCAATGGCCTCATTGTAGGCGACGGCAACAACAACAATATTCAGGAAGAATGGGAAGTTTGGGAAAAGGCTTTCATTGACCGTCCGTCTTATTCAAAAACGAAAAACACGTACGTTATTATTCAAGGCCAGGCCCAGGTGGTTAAGAGTTTCACAGAAAGTTGGGAAGAGCCGATGGATGGGACCATGTTCGATCCCAGCGCCCATGGCTATAAATATACGAAAACCACGGTTGATTATTCGTTTAATGCCCAAGGCCAGTTAACGGGTGCCCAGGGGGGCTCGGACGTGTGGTCAAACCTCCACGTCCGAAATCCGATTTGGGAGAACGGGTTTATCAGGGGGGACTCGGACAAGGACTTCCTGCGCGACGACAGCGAAAGTTGGGCTTTTAATTTCGTTGATCAGGAGAGTTATTCGAAAGTTAAAAACACATACGGTATTGTTTTGGGTCAGGCCCAGGTGATTCGAAGCGTAACAGATACATGGGCCTGTGAAATAGGGGGGAGCAAATTTAATCCCATCACAGACCCCACATCGCATGGGTACAACTATTCCAAATCCACAGTGAATTACGATTATAACGACAAGGGGCAACTGAGCGGAGCAACGGGGGATACATTTGTCGAGTCCAATAACGAAGTCAAAACGCCGAAGCGGGACAGCTCCGGGATCATTGTCGGGGATACCGACACAGATGGTGAGCTAGACGATACCGAAACCTGGCAACACGAATTTGTGGATCAGCCCAGCGTTTCGGAAGTGAAAAACACCTACGCGATTATTGAAGGTCAAGCCCATGTGGTGAGAAGCGTTAGCACCACCTGGTCGGCCGCCCATGTGAACAATAAAATCGAGAAAATCAAACAAACCAACCAGCACGGTTACAACAAGTCCATTGCAACGACCTTTAGCGTTTACAATGACAAAGGCCAGTTGGTTGACATGCGGGGGACGACCGAAGTTTATTCCAACAACAGGGTACGGACCCCCAAACGAACGGCTGGGGTGATTGACGGGGACCTGGATAAGGACGACGAGTGGGACGATAACGAGGTTTGGGGATACGAGTTTGTGGATCAACCGACGGTTTCGCGGGTAACCAACACCTACGGGATCAATTATGGGGAAGGCAAGGTGGTTAAAAGCGTTACGGAGACGTGGGCCGCCACGTTGTCGAACGACGTGTTTACCGCAATCACAAACGATTCCGACCATGGGTATAACTATTCGGTTGCCACGGTGAAGAACGCCTACAACCTGTGGGGGATTTTGGTGGAAGGGATTGGGTCCACGGTTATTAAGGCCAACAACAAGGTCAAGACGTTGAAACGGGTAAACGATGAGATTGTGGGCGATAATGATCCCAAAGGGATTTTGGATGCCGGGGAAACATGGGAGTCTGAGTATGTGGACCAACTGACCTACACGGAAGTAGAGAATAAATACACGGTGTATTTAGGGCAGCTCCAAGTGCGCCGCAGTGAAACGAAGAGCTGGGGCGCCCAACGGGATTCCTCAGGCAAAATTGTCGCTGTGACAGACGCCACGGCGCACGGCTACAATTATTCCAACTCTCTTGTGTTTTACGGATACAACAGCCTAGGGCAACTGAACAACGCAGAAGGGAACACGACAACCCAGTCCAACAGTCAAGTTAAAACAATCAAACGGGACGCAAAAGGAAACATCGTTGGTGACAATGGCAACGGCATCCTAGACCCCGGCGAAGCCTGGGAAGACGAATTCGTCACCCAGCCGACAATCTCAAAAACCACAAACACCTACGTCATTATCCAAGGCCAAGCTCAAGTGATGAAAAGTGTCACGGAAAGCTGGGCCTGCAAAATCGGCGAGGCTGGTTTCATGCCTATCCCCAATACGGAACACGGCTACAATTATTCCAAAACTACCGTTCGAAACTCTTATAACGAAAAAGGGCAATTAATGGGAGCGACGGGGTGGACGGAAGGTGTTTCGAACCAGAAAGTGACGACGTCCACGCGGGTGGCCGATGGGACGGACACGGCCACGGGGTTGGCGAAATACAAGTGGGTGGTGGTGGGCGATACGGACGCCGATGGGGTCGAAGACGCGAACGAAGTGTGGGGCACGGAAACGCAAACCACACAGTCTCGTACAGAAAACACATACGCGGTGATTTTGGGCCAAGCGCAGGTGGTCAAAAGCGTGACAACGTCGAACGCGGTGAACGCGGCGGGCGCGGTGATCGCGGCGGGCGAACACGGATACAACAACAGCGTCACGACGGTTCAATACATGTTTAACGCCAAAGGCCAGCTGG
>JAYRXX010000041.1:0-3011 GCA_041917295.1 Elusimicrobiota bacterium | reverse complement strand
TTTGTCCGGGAGGTGGGCGCCCAAGCTGGAGAGGTTTACCACATATTTGACGCCGGACGATTTAATGGCGTCGGCGTAGACCTGGCTGACTTGATTGTAATAGGCCCGGAAATCCGATGCGTTGTACTTGGGCGGGATGAGGGTGAAGACCGCGTCGGCCCCCTGGAACGCCTTGGTCGTAGCGGCGGCGTCCGTTAGATCGGCGGCCATTGTCTCCGCCCCCTTTTTCGCAAGGGGCTCCAACTTTTTGGGGTCTCGGGCGACGGCTCGAACTTTTTGTTTTCCGGCGAGCAATTCCTCGACAAGCGCTTTTCCAATATTTCCGGTGGCGGAAGTGACAACAATCATGGGGTATTCCTCCTATGGCTTTGATCCGGGCGGGGTGTCCGGGAGGGAGCCGCGCGCCTGGGACGTACTCCGCCAATATCGGGGAGGACCCCAAACCGTCCGGGGCGGTTGTTGCGACTCTATTTGCGGTAACGCTTGGGCGGGAAAAAAGTTCCCGGTTAACCGATGGCGGTTTCCCTAACGCCCAGTAATCGACGGAGAATTTTTCACCCTTTTAAAGAAATCCGATGATTCGTCTTCCTGGCATTGTTATGGCGGGGATGACGGGCTTAGAGAGAAATATGACACCACGATTTAACTAAAAGTTTCGGGGCCGTGGGGGATTGAAAAGGAGAAGGTGGTTTTTTGGCCGGGTGTGCTTTCCGCCCACACGGTTCCCCCGTGGGACTCCACCACACATTTCACACTGGCTAACCCCAATCCGGCCAGCCCCTTATTGGTCGGATCCAACTGTGTTCCAGGCTCAAACAACCGACCAAGGTCCTCGGGTTTTATCCCGGGACCATCGTTGGTCACGTGGCCCGTGAACGTGAGAGTGTCCCAGGAATATCCCAACCGCACCGTTCCGGTCGGGGGAGTATGGCGAAAGGCGTTTTCCACCAGGTTTGCCAACACGCGGTGTTCCAACAGGTCCGGATCGCAATAGATGGTTTTATCGTCGGTCGGGATGTCCACCTCCCAGCGGATCTCTTTTTCTTTGGCTTGGCGTAGGAAGCGATCCTTGGTTTTTTGAAAGAGAACCGACACCGCCACCGCCCGTTGTTGACGCGCATCGGGTCTCTCGGAGTTAAGGATTTGTTTAATTTGACCGGACACGAAATCCAATTCCTGGGCGGCGCTCTGCAGAGGGTCAATAAGAGCGGGCGGAACCGGTCCGAAATCCCCCTGAAGCGCGCGACGAATAGACGTGAGCGATCCTTTTGGGCCAAATGGTCTAAGCAGATCGTGGGCGACCAAAGCCCGATCGTGGCACCGCACCTGTCCGGCCATGACCGCCGACAAAGAAAACTGGGCGGTGGACGCTAAATCCGTTAAAGCCGCAAGGTCGGACGAATTAAAAATTTCGCCGCTTCGTTTCGGGCCCGCGCACAAGAGAGCGAACAACTTGCGTTGGTGAAACAACGGCGCTATGGCGCAAGCGTGGATGAACCGAAGGTCGGAAAGCTCTTCAGACCGGGTGGGAGAGGAGGCCGCTTCCAGCGGGTCCGACAAAATGCACTTCTTGTCCCGTTCCAGGGCCGCAATCACCGGACTGTCAAAGGGTAAAGAAAGCAATCCCAACTCGCCCGGGCTCAACCCCACGCCGGCTTTGATCAAAAAAGAATCCATCTCATTTTGACGAAGAAAAACGGAGGCCGATCGCGTGCCAAATAAGTCTTGTACCGCTCCCACCACCCGGCGGGCCCATTCGGCCAGGCTTCGGGTTTCAGCAACGAGAGTGACTTCCCGGGCCAGAGTTTCCGGTCGGACAAATTTTCCGCGCAGGAACGGCATTTTGTCCACCCAATGCACAATACGTAACCGCGTTTTAGAGAACACCGCCGGCGCCAGTGCAACCGCCCCAAAGATCCAGACAACCGTAGCCTTGTCCGCACCCAACCCCCACGCCAAAAAACCGGAAGGGATTCCCATTAAAATGCCAAACACACCCTGGACCATCAACCGTCGGATCAACTCGCTAAAATCCCGACTGGGATTCCACAATCCCAAGAAAATGAGAACCGCGTAAAGAAGAATAAGGTAGTCGTGGGACATGGGTTCTTTCCCTGTGTAAGCGCTTAAAAAATGGATGGCCGCGCCCACATAGGCGAGTATAAAACCAACGGTGAAATAAGCGAGCTTGTTTCGTTCGATTCCTTCTAGCTCTTTGTGCCTCATCAGTAGCTCATAAAAACCCATGGCCATTCCGACCATGATGAACCCGACGAAGAACCCATAAAGGGGCCCGGGAATCACGGCCAAAAGAGGGCCCACGTCTTGCACCCCAAGGATAAGGGCGGGATGGAAAGCCAAGAAAACAACGCCTAGGGTGACAACGCGGACCAGGCCCGCATACCAGCGAAAAGAGCGGCGCGGGGGTAGAAGGATCCACACCAATCGGCAAAACGCGTCGGGAACGAAGGCCGCCACCGCATAGATAGCCCGGGCAACGTAGGTGCGGATAGAAGGATCGGTGGTTACACCGATTGAAAAGGAAAACGAGGTCCACGTTCCTGCCAAAAACAGGATCCGGGCCATGGCCGCCCGTTCCGGGCGGACCCGGGAACGGTATAAGCTGTAGGCCCCCGCGCCGAAACAGGCCATCGCCGCGATTAATGAGATTAAGTTCAATTCCATGTGAGGGACATAGGAAGCGAACTTTTCACTCATGTCTCCATCGAGAAGCGGAGGTAACCCCAATAAATTTAGTCGTCAATACTTTCGCAGAGCGAAAGGATTCTGTTGACCAGGTCCATCACCGCGTCGTTGTAGGGTTTGGGCAAACCGGCGGGGGACGATTTTAATATGTTGCCCACCGATAAGATCAACATCTCGGGCAGGGTGAAATCGGTCAGTTTGGCAACCACTTCCGTTTGGACGGGTTTGCCTCCGGACAACGAACGCACCAGATTGCTCCACTCGTAGGCGAGTGGGGAAGGAGTCTCTTCGTCCCAGTGGGACGT
>JAYRXX010000040.1:0-40643 GCA_041917295.1 Elusimicrobiota bacterium | reverse complement strand
GGGGACGAATGTCCCCTCGGGGACGAATGTCCCCTTGGCGGCGAGGATGGCGCCTCGGGATTGGGGGGAATTTGTGGGGCAGGGGGATTTGGTGGCGGAAGGGAGCCTTTTAAGAAGGGCGGTGGACGCGGACCGACTGGGCTCGGCGCTGTTTTTTGGGCCGCCGGGATGCGGGAAAACGGCCCTGGCGCGATTGGTGGCGGCCAAGACCCAGTCGTATGTGGAACAGACGAACGCGGTGACGATTGGTGTGCCGGACATAAGGAAAATTCTGGCCGCGGCCAGCGAACGAAAAAGGGCGGTGGGCAGACGGACGCTGTTGATTTTGGACGAAATTCATCATTTTAACCGGACCCAACAAGACGCGCTGTTACCGGACGTGGAACGGGGTTTGGTGACGCTGATTGGGCTGACCACAGAAAACCCGTTTTATTACGTTAACGCGGCGTTGATTTCCCGATCGACGGTGTATGAATTTAAACCTTTGGCGGTGGACGATTTAAAGGGGTTGGTGCGCCGGGCTTTGGCGGACCCCGACCGGGGGTTTGGGGCAAAAAAAGTGGTTCTGGACCCGGAGGCGGAGGCGCATATTTTGGCCATGTCGGACGGGGACGCACGTCGGGTGTTAAACGCCCTGGAACTGGCGGTGATGACCACGGAAGAAAAGGGCGGGGTGGTTCACGTGACGTTGGCCGTGGCGGAATCGTCGACGCAACGGCGGGCTCTGCGGTATGATAAAAGCGGGGACGACCATTACGACACAATTTCGGCGTTTATTAAATCGTTGCGCGGGTCGGACCCGGACGCGGCGCTGTACTGGATGGCGAAGATGTTGGCGGCGGGGGAAGATCCCCGGTTTGTGGCGCGGCGCTTGCTCATTTGTGCGTCGGAAGACGTGGGCAACGCGGACTTTCGGGCGTTGGTGATTGCCAACGCCGCGTTTGAGGCGGTAGAAAAAGTGGGGATGCCGGAAGCGCGGATTCCGTTGGCTCAAGCGGCGGTGTATATTGCGACCGCGCCGAAATCGAATTCATCGTATGTGGCCATTGACAAAGCCTTGGCGGAAGTGGAACGGGGTCGCCGGCGGGAAGTGCCAAACCATTTAAAGGATGCAAGTCGGGACAAAGACGCGCTGGGGCATGGGGTTGGATACAAATATCCGCACGATTTTCCGGGCCACTTCACGCCGCAAGAGTATATGCCGGACTGGAAGCGGTTGTGGGACCCGGGGGAAGAAGGCGACGAAAAACGGTTAAAACAGAATTACAAATCTTTCTGGCCAGGGCGATTTACGTGACATCGGCAGACCAAACGGCGCGGCACAAATATTTTCTTCGTCTCCATTTTCGGGAGTTGGTGAGGGATATGTCTGTCGAAATGAAAAAGGCGGCGGCTCGGGGAGTGGCGAGGCGCGTGTCCGCTTTGGCGGAGTTTCGGCGGGCGGAGACCGTGGGGCTTTTTTTGTCCCTGGGGACAGAAATCGATACGGGCCCGCTGATTGGCGCGGCGCGGGTCGCAGGTAAAAAAGTGGCGGTGCCGGTTGTGTTTCCGGAACGGAATCGGATGCGGTTCGCGCTTCTGTCGGAGGGGACGGAGCGGATGAAAAAAAATGTTTACGGAATTTTGGAACCCGCTTATCCAGTATGGGCGGACCGGCTCGATTTGCTCATTGTTCCGGGATCGGCGTTTACGCGCCAGGGGGACCGGCTGGGCGCGGGGGCCGGTTATTACGACCGATTTTTGGCTGACCATCCGCGGTTGAAATCTGTGGGATTGTGTTTTGATGAGCAGATGGCTGTCTGGTTGCCCAACGCCAAACACGATCGGCGGGTTCGGGCCGTGGCCACGCCTTCGGCACTTTATCGCTCATGAACTATTTAATGGTGGCCGTGGGCAGTGCGTTGGGCGGGGTGGCGCGGGTGGCATTGTCGAGCGCTCTGACGCGGCGGTGGGGGGCCTCGTTTCCCTGGGGAACGCTGGCCGTCAATTTGGCCGGGTGTTTTTTGATCGGGTTGTTGGTGGGCGCAGGGGAACAACGTTGGCGGATGGGTCCAGAACTTCGACTGTTGCTTATGGCCGGATTTTGCGGAGGATTCACGACGTTTTCGGCGTTTGCTTTGGACGTGTCGGCCCTTTTTAAATCCGGATCCCCGGGATACGCGTTGATCTACCTGGTGGCCAGCGGGGCTTTGGGGGTGGGCCTTTTTGGGGTGGGGGCCTGGGCGGTGCGCGGCGGGGTGCCTTGACGGGTGGGGAAACCGGATGTATAATCATTGTGTATACAAAGGGGGATATATGCATGCCACCGTTCAAAAATGGGGAAACAGTTTAGCCTTTCGGATCCCGAGCGAATTGGCCAAAGAGGTTCATGTTAGCCAAGGGTCTGTGATCGAGTTAAAAGTGGTGGGGGAGGGAGTCCTTTTTCGTCCGACACGTCGAACTTCCTTCTCCCTGGCGCGTATGCTTCGCCGCGTGAATAAAGGCACTCTTCACAACGAAACCGACTGGGGACCGTCGGTCGGCCGAGAAGTGTGGTGAGTTCTTATTGCCCTAGGAGAGGGGACGTTGTTTGGTTGACGTTCACCCCCCAGGCAGGTCATGAACAGGCAGGGCATCGACCGGCTTTAACGCTCTCTCCGGAGGAATATAACCGAAGGGTTGGTCTGGCACTGTTTTGCCCTATGACGACAAAATCGAAGGACTATCCCTTCGAGGTCCCCCTCACCGGTCCTAAAGCGGAAGGCGTGGTTTTGGCCGACCAGGTGAAATCGCTCGATTGGCGAACTCGCGGCGCGCGGTTCTTTTTCAAAGCGGACGACAGTGCGGTGCAGGAGGTTCTTGAAAAGCTGGGCGTTTTGTTGGACTTTTAATGCACCGGAGTTTTCTGCGATAGCCCACCTCTTTTGGTATAATCCTTCCACTCATTTTCGACGGGAGTCACCGTGCGCATCCTTTTTGTGGGGGACATTTACGGCCGGCCGGGTCGGGAAGCGGCGGGGCACTTTGTGCCCTTGCTTCGTGAAACGGCGAAAATCGATTTTGTCGTTGCGAACGGGGAAAACGCCGCCGGGGGCCGAGGGCCGACGGAATCCGTGGCCAAAGAACTTTTTTCCGTCGGAATTGACGCGTTGACGTTGGGCAACCACACGTGGGACCGCAAAGAAACGTTGCCCCTCTTAAACGATCATCGGGTTTTCCGGCCCGCCAACTATCCCGCGGGCGTGCCGGGGAAAGGGGCGGGCGTTTTTTTTGTGAACGGGGTTCGGGTGGCGGTTCTGCAGGTGATGGGGCGTCATCACATGGACATGATTGATTGCCCGTTTCAAGCGGCCGACGGGTTCTTGAAAAATCCTGGAGCCGAGGTCGTTTTGGTGGACATGCACGCAGAAATGTCCAGCGAAAAGCAGGCCATGGGGTGGCACTTGAACGGCCGTGTTTCCGCCGTGGTGGGCACCCACACCCACGTGCAGACCGCTGACGAGCGGGTGTTGCCGGGGGGAACCGCCTACATTGGCGATGTGGGCATGACGGGGCCCCGGGACGGGATTATCGGGGGCGACCGCGTTCCGGCCCTGGAACGGTTTTTAACCGGAATACGGGTGCGGTTATCTGTGGCCGAGGGCGACGCCCAATTTTGCGCGGTGATCGTGGATGTTGATGAATCAACCGGGCGGGCGCGATCGATTGAACGGGTTTTTCGAATTTTTGAGCGGCCCGAACCGAAAAAAGAGGAATAGAGCGTGGAAAAAACCGAACAATCTGTTTTGCTTTCGTTTTTAAAAAGCCGAAGTCGGCTGGTGGACACGGCGTTGGAACGGTTTTTGCCCCGGGAAGCCAGAATGCCTGAAGTGTTGCATAAAGCCATGCGGTATTCGGTGTTTGCCGGGGGCAAACGGTTGCGGCCGGCTCTTTGCATGGCTGGAGCGGAAATTTGCGGCGGGACGGCGCGCCATGTTTTGCCCACGGCGTGCGCGTTGGAAGTGCTTCACACCTATTCGTTGGTTCACGACGATTTGCCCGCCATGGACGACGATGATCTTCGGCGCGGCCGGCCCACCAATCACAAGGTGTTTGGCGACGGGTTGGCCATTTTGGCGGGGGACGGGTTGTTGACCTTGACGTTTGAGCTGATCGCCCGCAACGCCGAGGTTTCTGGTGTTCGGCCTGAATGGGTTGTGGAAGCCAGCCGCGTGGTGGCGGTGGCGGCGGGATCGTTGGGGATGGTGGGCGGTCAAGCGGTGGATTTGGTGTCCGCTGGAAACACGGCTCTCAACGGGCACCGGGCCCAGGTGTTGGACTACATTCATCGGCACAAAACCGGCGCCCTGATCCGCGCCAGTTTGGACGCGGGCGCGGTGTTGGCGGGGGCCGGGCGCGATGAGCGGCGCGCGTTGGCGCGGTACGGGGAAAATATCGGTTTGGCGTTTCAAATCGCCGATGACGTGTTGGATGTGGTGGGCGACAAAAAGGTGTTGGGCAAAAAAGGGTCAGACCAGGACAACAAAAAATTGACGTTTCCGGCGGTGTATGGGTTGGAAGAATCCCGTCGACGGGCCCACAAAGCCGTGACCGACGCAAAACGGGCCCTTCGCCGGTTCGGCGCCCGGGCTGAGGTGCTGTCTGCCCTCGCCGACTACATGATTGAGCGGGATCGGTGATATTCGGAAAACAAGGTAAAAGGATAAACCATGAACTTACTTGACCAAGTGAACAGTCCGGCGGATTTGAAAAAACTGTCCCTGGACCAACTGCCCCAGTTGGCCAAAGATATTCGGGAAAAGATTTTGGACGTCACCTCCCAGGTGGGCGGCCATTTGGGCGCGGGGTTGGGCACCGTCGAAATGGCCATTGCGCTTCACTACGTTTACAACTCCCCCACGGACAAAATTATTTGGGACACCGGCCACCAGGCCTATCCCCACAAGCTGTTGACGGGCCGGCGGGACCGGTTTCACACGTTGCGTCAGTTCGGGGGCATTTCCGGATTTTTGACCCGCACGGAATCCGAGCACGACGTGTTCGGCGCGGGGCACGCGTCCACGGCCATTTCGGCGGCGGTGGGGTTCGCGGCCGCCCGGGACGTTTTGAAACAAAACCACCACGTGGTGGCCTGCGTTAACGACGGTTCCTTGACGGGGGGCATGTCCTTTGAAGCGTTGCAAAATGCCGGCCATTTGGGCACCGACATGCTCGTCGTTTTGAACGACAACCAAATGTTTATTTCCCACCGGGTGGGCGCGTTCGGGGCCTTGTTGGCCAAACTGACCACCGCGGGGGCGTTTCAGCGCATGGAAAAACGCGTGGAACGTTTTTTGACGCGGATGAGTTTTTACGGTCCTTATCTGTTGAGGTTGGCTCGGCGGGTGAAGGTCCTTCTTTTCCCCGGGGTGTTGTTTGAGGAAATGGGCTTTGGCTATTTGGGCCCCATTGACGGGCACGATTTGCCTCAGCTCATCGAGGTCTTGAAAGCCATTCAGCAACTGAAAGGGCCCCACGTTCTTCATGTGGTCACCAAAAAAGGGCGTGGCTATGAGCCCGCCGAAGCGGATCCGATCAAATACCACGGCGTGACCCGCTTTAACCCGGAAACCGGTGAAATGGTGAAATCCCCCGGCGGGCCGCCCACGTACACGCAGGTGTTCGGCCGGACGTTGGTTCGGATGGCCGAAGAAGATCCAAAAATCGTCGCGATCACCGCCGCGATGCCGGAAGGAACCGGTTTGGACCTGTTTCGCAAGGAATTTCCGAAACGGTTTTACGACGTGGGGTTGGGCGAACAGCACGCCGCCACGTTTGCCGCGGGGTTGGCGTGCGGCGGGGTAAAACCGGTGGTGGCCATTTATTCATCGTTTATGCAGAGGGGCTTCGATCAAATGATTCACGATGTGTGTCTGCAAAAACTGCCGGTGGTGTTCTGTTTGGACCGCGGGGGGTTGGTGGGCGACGACGGGCCCACCCATCACGGGACCTTTGACTTGTCGTTTTGCCGATTGATGCCCCATTTAACGGTGATGTCGCCCAAAGACGAAAACGAGCTTCAACACATGATGAAGACCGCGCTCAATTTGCCTGGCCCGTCGGTGATCCGCTATCCCCGCGGGGCGGGGCTGGGCGTGCCCATGGACAGTTTGCTGAAATTGATGCCGTTGGGCAAAGGGGAAATACTTCGGTCCGGCGGCGATGTGACGCTGTTCGCCATCGGCCATCCCGTTCAAGCGTGCCTGGACGCGGCCGAAATCTTGGCCGAAAAGGGGGTGCGCGCGGGCGTGGTCAACGCGCGGTTTGTTAAACCGCTGGATCGGGACTTTGTTTTGAACGTGGCCCGGTTGGCGCCGTTGGTGGTGACCGTGGAAGAAAACACCGTGGTTGGCGGGTTCGGCGACGCGGTCCGGGAAGCGTTGGAAGGCGAGAAGGCGGATGTGCGCGTGGTGGGGGTGCCGGACAGTTTTGTGGAACATGGAACTCAAGCGAAACTGCGCGACAAGGTGGGCCTGTCCGCCGTTAAAATCGCCGATCGCGTTTTGGAATTGCACCGGCAACGCTTAACGGCCCGCTAAGATTTGACCGCCAAACGTCGGTTGGACGACCTCCTGGTTCTGCGGGGGGTGGCCCAGGATAAGAAAGAAGCCCAGGCGCTTTTATTGGCCGGCCGCGTGCGCGTGTCCGGTGTTGCTTTCCCCAAAGCGGGAATGAGGGTGCCGGAGGATTTAATCGTGGAACGGACGGCCGACAAGCCGTTCGTTTCTCGGGGGGGGCTGAAACTGCGCGGGGCGTTGGACGCGTTTAAGGTTCGGGTGTCCGGCCGGGCCTGTGTGGACATCGGCGCGTCGACCGGCGGGTTTACGGATTGTTTGTTGAAGGCGGGAGCGGTCCGGGTGTTGGCCGTGGATGTGGGCCGGGGGCAGTTGGATTGGTCTCTTCAAAAAGACCCTCGGGTGATCAACCGAGAAAAAACGCACGTGTTGCGGTTGAACCGATCCGAAATCGATTCGTTTGCGGCGGGGTCCGCCGAGTCCCTGTTGGTCACGGTGGATGTTTCTTTTATTTCGTTGGAATCGGTTTTGCCTCACTTGGCGTCGTTGGTGGGGCCGGGGACCGAGTTGGTCTGTTTGGTGAAACCCCAATTTGAGGCCGATCCCAAAGACGCGCCCGGCGGGGTTGTGGTGGACCCCCGTGTGTGTGATCGGGTCGTCGAAAAAATATCGGCCGCCGCGCGCGGCGCGGGGTGGATTGAGGCGGGATCGTGCGCGTCGCCGATCACGGGCCCGGAAGGAAACCGGGAATTCTTTTTGCACGCCAAGAGAGGCTGATCCATGCCGGACATCATCGCGAAAACCATCGAACCAAAGTGGCAAAAAAAGTGGGACGAGGCCCGCTCGTTTCGCGCTGTGGCCGATCCCAGCAAACCCAAACTGTACATTTTAGACATGTTCCCTTACCCGTCCGGCGCGGGCCTGCACGTGGGCCATCCGGAGGGATACACCGCCACCGATATCTATTCCCGTTTTAAACGCATGCAGGGATACAACGTGTTGCATCCCATGGGCTGGGACGCGTTCGGGTTGCCCGCCGAGAACCACGCCATCGCCACGGGCCAGCACCCCCGGGACGTGACCAAAAAAAATGTGGCCAATTTCCGTCGACAAATTAAGGCGTTGGGGTTCTCCTACGATTGGGAGCGGGAAGTGGACACCACCGACCCCGCCTACTACAAATGGACCCAATGGATCTTTTTGCAGTTGTTCAAAAAGGGGTTGGCGTATGAAGGCGTGAGCCCCATCAACTTTTGTCCAGCCTGCCGGACTGGGCTGGCCAACGAAGAGGTGCATCAAGGAGCCTGCGAGCGGTGCGGAACCGCTGTGGAACGGCGCGACATGCGCCAATGGCTGTTGAAAATTACCGCTTACGCCGATCGCTTGTTGGCGGATTTGGACGGGCTGGATTGGCCAGCGTCCACGTTAGCCATGCAGAAAAATTGGATCGGCCGGTCGGAAGGGGCGGAGGTGGTTTTTGAGGGGGTTTCCCCGGCTGGCGCGGCCGGAAAAAAAATTACGGTGTTTACGACCCGGCCCGATACATTGTTTGGAGCCACCTATATGGTGTTGGCGCCGGAACATCCCTTGGTGGAGATGTTCACCAGCGATGCCCAGCGGGCCGCGGTCAAAGCCTATCAGGCCCAAGCCCGGGCCAAGTCCGATTTGGAACGGACCGATTTGGCCAAAGACAAGTCCGGGGTGTTCACGGGCGGGTACGCGCTCAACCCGGTGAACGGCGAAAAAATTCCGATTTGGATCGCCGACTACGTTTTGATCAGTTACGGAACCGGCGCCATCATGGCGGTGCCTGCCCACGACGGGCGGGACTGGGACTTTGCCAAAAAATTCAACTTGCCCATTAAACAGGTTGTGGATTTAGCGCCGGTTGATCCCGGGGCTTTGCCCGCGGGGCGTCCGTTGGACCGTGCTTTTGAGGAAGAGGGAATCGCGGTCAACAGCGGTCCTTTCGATGGGCTTTCGACGCCCGAATTCAAACGGCTGATCACGAAATGGTTGGAGGAAAAGAAAGCGGGCCGCAAGGCTGTCAACTACCGGTTGCGCGACTGGGTTTTTTCTCGTCAGCGGTATTGGGGCGAACCCATTCCGCTTGTCCATTGCGCGGCGTGCGGGGAGGCGGTGCCGGTTCCCGAAGACCAATTGCCGGTTCTGTTGCCCGACGTGGCCAAATACGAACCCACGGGCACCGGCGAGTCGCCCTTGGCGGCGGTGCACGACTGGGTCAACACGGTGTGTCCTCGATGCGGCGGCCCGGCCCGGCGCGAAACCAACACCATGCCCCAATGGGCCGGTTCCTGCTGGTACTATTTGCGTTTTATCGATCCCAAAAACACAACGGCCGCCTGGAGCGCAGAGGCGGAAAAACAGTGGCTCGGCGCGTCGGGCGTGGATCTGTATGTGGGCGGAGCCGAACACGCGGTGTTGCACCTGCTCTACGCTCGATTCTGGCACAAGGTCCTGTTTGATTTGGGATTGGTGACGTCGCCGGAACCGTTTCGAAAACTGCGCCACCAAGGGATGATTTTGTCTTACAGCTACCAAGACGCGGGCGGGGCGTACCATTCCTATGACGAGATCGATTTTTCAAAAACCCCGCCGGTGTTGAAAGCCACCGGCGCCCCCTTGCGCGAACTGAAAGAAAAAATGTCCAAGTCGAAGAAAAATGTGATCAGCCCGGATGATGTGATCGATCGGTACGGGGCTGACGCGATGCGGCTGTATGAAATGTTTATGGGTGACTTTGAGGCCGAAAAACCCTGGGACATGCGCACCGTTGAAGGCGTGGTTCGGTTTTTGCAAAAAGTCGGCCGGGTGTGGGACGGCCCCCGGATTTCCGCCGACAAAAATGAGCGGGCCCGCCACCGGGCCGTGGCGGCGGTCACGGAACGGATCGAGAATTTTAAGTTTAACACGGCCATCGCCGCGCTCATGGAATTTGCCAATCTGTTGACTCCCGGGGCCGCCCTCGAGGATTTGGAATCCATGGCACTGTTGTTGTCACCGTTTGCTCCGCATTTGGCGGACGAGTTGTGGGAACGGTTGGGCCGAACAGGATTTGTGTCGGACCAACCCTGGCCGAAAGCCGACCCCGCCCTGGTTGCCGACGATCAGGTGGAATACCCGGTTCAAGTCAACGGCAAATTGAGGGATCGGCTCATTGTCCCTGTGGGCGCCTCGGCGGAGGCGGTGTTGGCCGCCGCCCAAGCGTTGCCCAAAGTCCAGGAGTCGCTCAAAGGCCATCGCCTTGTTAAACAAATCCACGTTCCCGGCCGAATGGTCAATTTTGTGGTAGTCTAATGCGGAGGTGCAGGTGACATGAAAACGAGTCCTTTCCTTGTTGCGGCGGTGTTCATGGCGTTTGCGGGGTGCGCGGAAATGTCGGATGGGCGGGCGCCGGCCAATGTGATTTTGCCGGTGGGGATCAATAAAATCGGCTTGCGCACTTTTAAAAATAGAACCCAATATTTTGGTTTGGAAGACCGGTTTCGGTTGCGCGTCGAGCAAGAAATGATCCGCGACGGGCGGTTCCCGTTCGCCGGGGTGGAATCGGAGGCCGACGCGTTCATCCAAGGCGAAATTGTCAATTACATTCCCCAGGTGGTCAGCTACGATTCCAACAACCAGCCCTTGGAATACCGGTTATGGGTCATCATCGATGTGTCGTTTTTTGATAAAAAAGAAAACCGTGTTTTGTGGGAAGAGCCCCGCTTGGAACAGTCCTATCGCTACTTTGTGGATACCCAACCCGGCGGGATGACCGAAGACGATGCCCGGGAATACGTGTGGGACTATTTCGCCCGGGACATCGTGAAACGCACGGTCGAGGGGTTCGGCTCGGTGACGGGCGCCAGTTCCCGAAAAGTGCCCGACGCGCCATTGCCCGCTCCCGACAGCGCGATCCCCACGCCGCCTCCCCCTGAACCGGTCGAACGGTCCGCGCCGCCCCCGTCGCCGTACTAAGCGAATGCCGCCGTCTTTCGAGCCGTCGTTGGCGAGCGTGGCCCAGGAATGGGCCAAGGGCGTGTTTCACCGGGTTTACTTTTGGGCCGGGCCCGACACGCTCACGAAAGACGATGCCCTGCAAAAGCTGAAAAAATCCTTTTTGGGTTCGGATCCCGCCGCAATGGGGTTGGATGTGTTTGACGGCAACGACGCTTCGGCGGGATCCATTTTGTCGGCGGTCAACACGCTTCCCTTTTTCGGTGGACGCCGCCTGGTGGTGGTTCGCCGCGCCGCCGAGTTGGCCACCGCGGATGCCACCCGCCTGGCCGACGGGCTGGCCGACATCCCGTCCACCAACGCGCTGGTGTTGTTGTGGGACGAAAAACCGGATGCCCGATCGGTGTTGGTCCAGTCCGCTCGGTCGGCCGGCGTTGTGCTCACCTTTTGGCCTCCCTTCGAAAACCAATTGCCCGGGTGGGTCGTGGCCCGGGCCGAATCCCTGGGCAAATCCATGGACCGTCGGGCCGCTCAGCTTCTGGTGGAGCAGGCGGGGCCCGGGTTGCCGGACTTGGTTCAAGAGTTGGGAAAGTTGGTTTTGTATGCGGCCGACCGCGGCGCGATCACCGTCGACGATGTGGTCGCCGTGGTCGGCGACAAGTCGTCGTTGCGGTTCATGGAATGGGAACGGGCCCTGTGGCGGAAAGATCGGGCCCGGTCGTTGTCAATATTGGACGTTCTGCGCGCCCAGGGAGAACCCCCGGAAAAATTGCTTCCCCAACTCATCCGGGCGGTTCAAAAACTGTGCCTGGGAAAGGCCCTGTTGGGCGAAAAGAACATGCCCAAAAAACAGGTTTTTGACCGGCTCTGGATTAAATTGCAGGACACTCAAGCCGAGTTCGATCGCGCCGTCAGCGGTTGGGCATGGAACGACCTTTTGCGCGCGCTGGATCGGCTTGTGGAGGCCGACGTCTCTTTAAAAAGAGGACGTGGCCATCCCGACGCCGATTTAACGCGCGCGGTGTGGGCCCTGACGGAAAATGAATCGACCTTGGTTAAGAAACGCTAAGGGCTTTATGCGCCGCGCGCGACAAGCGCGCGATCTTGCGGGACGCGTTGGCCGGGTGAACCGTGTTGCGGTTTCCCAGCTTGTTCCAGGACGACATCGCTTTCGGAAGCAACTCTTTCACCTTGGCGGCGTCTTTCGACTGGATGGCGGCCCGAAGTTCTTTGGTCAAATCGCGCGTGCCGGTTTTGGCCGCAACGTTCGACCAACGACGACGGTTGGCCTTGCGAACTTCTTTAAGGGAGGACGTGTGACGTCCGGTTTTAAGCTTTGCCATAGAGCGGAACTATACTTTTTTCCGTGTTGGGCGTCAATTCCATGACGGGCCCGCGCGCGTTTGTCCGTCACGCGGGAGCGGTTTCATTCGCCACGTTGCTGTCGCGGATTTTGGGATACGCCCGCGACGCGGTGGTCGCCGGCGCCTTCGGCGGCGGACATTTGACCGACGCGTTTTACGCCGCGTTTCGGCTCTCCAACCTGTTTCGACGGATGCTGGGCGAGGGGCCTTTGGCCACCGCTTTTGTTCCGGTATTTTCCGACCATTTGGCCAAACGCGAACCCCACGAGGCCCGGGACTTTTTTCAAAGCCTTTTTTCCACGTTGGCTTTGATTTTGGCCGTCCTCGTTCTTTTGGGAATGGTGGGCGCACCCTGGATCGTGTCGTTGGCCGCCGGCGGCTTTAAGTCCGCCGGGCCCGGGACGTTCGACTTGACCGTGACGTTGACGCGCCAGATGTTCCCTTTTCTCTTGTTCGTGTGTTTGGCCGCTCTTTCGTCGGCGGCGCTCAACGCGTTGGGCCACTATTTCATCCCCGCGCTGGCCCCCGCCATGCTGTCGGTGGCCACGTTGGTCTACGTGTTGTGCATCAAGTCCTGGGCGTTGGACCCCATTCAGGGCCTCGCCATCAGCACCACGGTGGGGGGGCTCCTTCATCTGGCCATGGTGTGGCCCCTTCTTCGTCGCGAAGGCATGGCTCCTCGCTTCCGATGGAATCCCCGCCACCCGGACATTCAACGGGTGGCCGTCTTGGTTTTGCCCGCGTTGTGGGGGCTGTCCATCGACCAGATCAACGCTTACGTCGACACCATTTGCGCGTCATTTTTGCGCGAAGGCTCGGTGACCGCTCTCTACAATTCCAATCGGTTGATGCAGTTCGCCCTGGCGTTGTTCGGTGTTTCGTTGTCGACGGCCACGTTGCCCCACTTGTCCATGAGCGCCGCCCGCCAGGAATGGGACGCGTTTAAAGACAACCTCAACTTTTCCGTTCGGATGACGCTCTATTTGGTTCTCCCCGCCATGGCGGGACTGATCGTGTTGGCCCATCCGTTGGTGAAAACGTTGTTTGAACACGGCCTTTTTACGCCGGATCAGACCCGGCTAACGGTGTCGGCGTTGATCGCCTACACTCTCGGGCTTCCAGCCTACTCGGTGGTAAAAATCGTGGTTTCGGCTTTTTACGCGCGCAAAGACACCCGCACCCCCGTGAAGATCGCGACTGTGTGTTTAATCGTAAACATGGTTGGCAACGTGGTGTTGATGCGCCGATGGGGGGTGGGTGGTTTGGCTTTTGCGACGGCGTTCGCGTCGTTCGTCAACGCGGGCCTGTTGATGTTGTTGCTTCGCAAAAACATCGGCTTGTTGGGCGGGCGTAAAATGGCCCGGACCTTGGTGGTGTCTGGCGGGGCATCGGTCCTCATGGCGGCGGGGGCGTTGGGATTTTTGAACCTGGTTCCCGGTCCGTTAGCCGTGCGGGCCCTGGGGGCGGTGGGGGTGGGGGTTGTTCTTTATTTGGGATTGACCTGGTTGTTGCGCATGGACGAGTTCAGCCATCTGCGCGACCTTCTTGCCCGACGAAAAACCGATGCCCGCTGAGGTCGGCCCTCCTTCTTTGGTCGAAACCCTTCCCCACCAACCGGGGGTGTATTTGATGCGCGACCGCGCCGCGACCATTCTTTACATCGGCAAGGCCATCGATTTGCGTAAACGGGTGGCCAACTATTTTCGCGCCGACGTGGAACCCAAAATTCGCGCCCTCATGGCTGAGGTCCGCCACATTGATTACATCGCCGCCGCTGGTGAGCGCGACGCCCTGGTCATCGAACAACGGCTCATCCAGCGTCACCAACCCCTCTACAACACCATGTGGAAAGACGGGAAAACCTATCCGTATGTGACCCTGACCATGAACGAGGACTTTCCCCGTTTGCGCCTCACCCGGTCCCGTCGGAAAAACGGCGCGCTCTATTTTGGACCTTACCCCAACGTGAGGGCCGTGCGCCACTTGCTGGATTGGGTTTGGCGTCGGCGTTTTTTTTCCTTGCGGCCGTGCGATTTGGATCTCCGGGATGGTCATCCGTTGACCTACGAAAAAGTGAAGTCGTGCCTTTACCTTCACACGGGCGAATGCCCCGCGCCCTGTTTGGGACGGGTGTCGCGAACCGACTACGGTCGGATCGCGGAACGGGCCCGCTTGTTTTTCGCCGGCAAAAACGCCGACCTTCTGGCCACCTGGCACGCCGAAATGAAAGACGCCGCCGGCCGGCTCGATTTTGAGCGGGCCGCCCAACTGCGCGATAGCCTGGAGGCGTTGAACCACATTCGGGAACCCGTGACGTTTCGGTCCTTAAAAGAAGAAGACGTGAAAGGCCGATTGGAATCGTCCCGGGCGTTGCAGGACCTTCAACGGGCCTTGGGTTTGCCCCGCCCACCGATTCGAATCGAATGTTTCGATATTTCCCACATTCAAGGAGCGGAAACAGTGGCGTCGATGGTTTGTTTTGATCGGGGGCGGCCGTTAAAAAGCGCCTATCGAAAATTTAAAATTAAAACCGTGGCGGGCGTCGACGATTTCGCGTCCATGGCCGAAGTGGTGGAACGGCGCTACCGTCGGGTCAAAAACGAGAATGGGCCCTGGCCTGACCTGGTGTTGATCGACGGCGGGCCCGGCCAGCTGAACGCCGCCAGGCACGCTTTGGCCCGGGTAACCTCGCGGCCGGTCCCCCTCGCGTCTTTGGCCAAACGTGAGGAGGACGTGTTTTTGCCGGACCGGTCCGAACCGGTGAGACTATCAAAAGAGTCCCCGGCCCTGCACGTGTTGCAACGGGCTAGAGACGAAGCCCATCGGTTCGCCGTGGGGTTTCACCGGGCGCGCCGATCCAAAGCCGTTTTTCAGGAGAAAGCCCCATGAACATTCCTTCTTCTGTTTTGGACGGCATGAAAAAATATTCGCTTTTTTACCAGTCTGTTTGGCGGGCCTGCGCCGCCATTCCCAAGGGAGAAACTCGCACTTACGGGTGGATTGCCCGCCGCATCGGAAAGCCCGGCGCCGCCCGGGCCGTTGGGCGGGCGTTGGGCGCCAACCCGTTCGCGCCGATCATTCCGTGCCACCGGGTCGTTCGTTCCGACGGCGGGTGGGGAGGCTACTCCGCTCCCGGCGGTGTCGCCGCCAAACGCCGCCTTATAGAGCAAGAGAAAAAGTGTTAGGATTCAGAACGGTATTGAGGAGGACACGTGAAAGGAATTATTTTGGCGGGGGGGTCGGGGACGCGGTTGTATCCGTTGACGCGGGGCATCAGTAAACAGTTGGTGCCGATTTACGATAAACCGATGATATATTATCCCTTGTCGGTCTTGATGCTGGCGGGGATTCGGGACATCTTGATTATCACCACGCCCCACGAGCAAGACGGGTTCAAGCGGTTGTTGGGCGATGGATCGTGGATTGGATTGCGGTTGTCTTACGCGGTTCAGCCCAGTCCCGGGGGGTTGGCCCAGGCGTTTACGATCGGACGATCGTTTGTGGGCGACGATTCCGTGTCGCTTATTTTGGGCGACAACATTTTTTACGGCCATGGGTTGGTGGACGATTTGCGCCGGGCCGTTTCCCTTAAAAAGGGGGCCACGGTGTTCGCTTACCAAGTTCGAAACCCGCGCGACTATGGCGTCGTGGAATTTGACCCCCAGGGACGCGCCGTTTCATTGGAAGAAAAACCGCCGTCGCCCAAATCCAATTTTGCCGTGACGGGGCTTTACTTCTACGACAACCGGGTGTTGGACGTGGCCGCCCGATTGAAACCGTCCGCCCGCGGCGAGCTGGAAATCACCGACGTGAATCGGGCGTATCTGGAATGGGGCGATTTAAATGTGGTTCGATTGGGCCGCGGGGTGGCCTGGTTGGACACCGGCACCCACGAATCGTTGCTTCAATCCGCTGTTTTTATCCAAACCATTCAGGATCGTCAAGGTTTGCGCGTGGCCTGTTTGGAAGAAATTGCCTATATGCAAGGTTACATCACCGCCGACCAACTGCGCGCGTTGGCGGTGCCCATGCAAAAAAACGATTACGGCCAATACCTCCTCCGACTGTTGGAGTGATATAATCCCCGGGCGGGGCCTTTGGCCCTTTGGGCCCGTAGCTCAGGTGGATGGAGCACTCGCCTTCTAAGCGAGGGGTCGGCGGTTCGAGTCCGCCCGGGCCCGGATTTGAAACCACGAGGTGACTATGGAATCGTTCATTAAAGTTATGATCGGGTTGGGGCTGATGGGGTTGAGTTTGGCATACCTTTACCGCCCTTCCTTGATCGTCCGGTTCAATACGTGGGTTCGAATTTTGTTGGTCAACGACGCGCACCTGTTACACCATCGACGCCGGTGGGGGGTGTTGGCGTTTTTGGCGGGGATTTTGTTCCTCTATTCCGGTCTATTGAACATGACTCCCCGGATTCCTTCCGGACCGGACCCCCTGGAAGAAGGCTATAGCGCTTTTTATTCCGGGCGATTCGACGAATCCGCGGCGGTGGCCGAAAAAATCCTTCACGATACACCCAGCGATCCCCACGCTGAATTTCTTCTGCGCGTTTCCAAAATTTTCAAATTAAAAACAAAACCGTCCCGTTGATTGGCCCATTGACTCCTCAATCGTTGTTGCGGAAAAACCAGTCCTTGTTAAGGGAAATTCATCCCTGCGGGTGGGATGTGGAACTGTTTTGGGAAGAGGAACAAGAATGGGAACAGACCTGGGCCGAGGGCCGACCCAAAGATCGTACGTTTGGCGTGGGGTCTGGTTTGGCGGTGCGGGTGATTAAAAACGGCCGATGGGGATTTGCGTCCGGGTCGGACACGTCACCCGCTGGAGCGCGGGCCCTGTTCGATCGGGCGTGCACGGCCGCCCGGTCGTTAAACGCCGACCCGGCGCGGATCCTGCCGAAACCGGTCCGCTCGGAACGGTCCGGAAGGGCGATGACCGCTCGCCCGCGCCCTGCCGACGAGGAAACGTGGGACACCCTGCGCCGATTGGAACGTCGAGCCTTGAAATCGGACCGGCGAATTAAAAAGGCCCTCGGCTTGTCGTTTCACGAAGCATCGGGCGTTCGCGCCTTGGTCAGTACGACCGGCCTGGCGATGGCCGAACCGTGGAACGCCGTTTCGTTTTCCGGTGAACTGCTCGGCGTCGACGGCGATGAAACCGAAACCGCCTGGGGATCCGCTGAAACCATCGACCGGGCCCTCCTTCACCCAGACCAGGTGGTGGACGACATCGGCGCGCGGTTGGTGACGTCGTTCGGGGCCCGGCCATTGCCGTCGGGGAAATGGACGATTTTGGTGAGTCCCCGGGTGGGGGCCGATTTGATGGACCTTTTGGCCCAGGCGGTTTTGGGAGACGCGGTGGAAAAAGGGCGGTCCTTTTTGTCACGGCGTTTGGGCAAAAAAACGGGCTCGGCGGCCGTCACGGTGGTCGACGACGGTTGTTTGCCCCGCGGCGTGGCCACGCGGGTGTGGGACGACGAGGGAGTGCCCCAACAACGCACGGACGTGATGGTGGAAGGGCGCCTGCGGACTTTTTTGCACGACACCGCGTCGGCGCGGCGGGCGCGGACGGTGTCCACGGGCAACGCGTCCCGATCGGGACGCGACGGTCCTCCCTCTCCGGGGACCACCAACTTTTATCTTCAACCGGGGGCCTGGACCGACTCCGCGCTTTACCAGGACACCGAAAAAGCATTTGAAGTTCGTGATGTGATCGGCTTACACACCGCGGACCCGGTGAGCGGCGATTTTTCCGTTGGCGCGGTGGGTCTGTTGTGGGAAAAAGGCACGGTGCGCCGGGCGGTGCGGGGCGTGACCTTGTCGGGGAATCTGGCGGATTTGTTGGGCGGTGTGGACGCTGTGGCCAATAAGGTGGTTTGGCAGGGGGCCTTTGGGTCTCCCTTGTTCCGGGTCAAGGAGCTGTCTGTTGGAGGGAATTAAGCGGCAATTTGGCGTGGTGGGCTGGCCGTTGGATTACACGTTGTCGCCGGCGATGCACAACGCGGCGATAAACCGGTTTGCCATCCCCGCGGTCTATCGGGCGGTTCGCGTGTCGCCGGAGGCTTGGCCCGAATGGGCCCGCCAAATGACCTCGCCCGGCGGTGAGCCCTCTTTGGAGGGGTTTAACGTGACCGTTCCGCACAAAGAAAAGGCCCTCGTCCTGGCGACGTCGGTGGGAAGCCGCGTGGCCCTGTGCGGGGCGGCCAATACCCTGGTTCGCACGGCCGACGGGTGGCGGGCCGAGAACACCGATGTGCCCGGTTTGGCGGAGGATTTAATGGCTCAGGGCATGGGCTGGAAAGATAAAACCGTCTTGCTGGCCGGCGCCGGGGGAGCGGCGCGGTCGGCG
Source organism: Elusimicrobiota bacterium (assembly GCA_041917295.1). GTDB lineage: Bacteria > Elusimicrobiota > Elusimicrobia > FEN-1173 > FEN-1173 > JADKHR01. The sequence continues at coordinate 22,429 of JAYRXX010000040.1, read as the reverse complement.
TTAATGGCGGTGGCCGACGGGACCGGCCGGGCCAAGCGCGTGGTCCTCGTGAACCGGTCCCGGGAACGTGCTGAACGGTTGGTTAAGGAATTTCAGTCCCGGCTTGGATTTTCCGATTTGGTTGTTGGTTCGGACGCCGCGGAGGCGGTGTCTTCGGCGGACTTGATTATCAATGCCACGTCGTTGGGGCTTAAACCCGACGATCCCGCCCCGGTTCCCTTGGACCGGCTTCGGTCTCGGATGGCGGTTTACGACATGGTTTATCACCGGGAAACGCCGTTGCTCCGCGCGGCGCGATCGGCGGGGGCCCTGTCGGCGGGGGGCAAGGGCATGTTGGTGAACCAAGGGGCCCTGGCGTTTGAAATGTGGTTCGAAACCGATTTGAAAAAGGTAGACTATACGCCTCGTTTGTTGAGGGAAATCATGGGCCGCGCCTTTGACGCCGCCCTAAATGAAAGGACCCAACCGTGATCCGATACGCCACCGCAGGTGAATCCCATGGGCCGAGTTTAACGGCCCTTCTGGAAGGCATCCCCGCCGGGCTTGCCATTAGCGAAGCCTATGTGAACCAGCAGTTGTCCCGTCGCCAATACAGTTTCGGTCGAGGGGAACGATTGCAATACATTGAAAAAGACCAAGCGCGCATACTTTCCGGTGTCCGCTGGGGCGAAACGTTGGGGTCGCCCATCACCTTCCAAATCGATAATAAAGATTGGGAAAACTGGGAAAAAATCATGTCGGTGGCGGCGGAGGACCGGCAAGAGAAATTTCGGTTGACCCGTCCCCGGCCGGGCCACGCGGATCTGGCGGGGGTGTTGAAGTTTGATCGCAAAGACACCCGTGATATCTTGGAACGGGCGTCGGCCCGTGAAACCGCCGCGCGAACGGCGGTGGGGGCGGTGTGCCGGCGTCTGTTGGAAGAGGTGGGCGTCAAAATTTATTCGTGGGTGGACGAAATCGGAACCGTGTCGGCCCAGACGTCGGATTGGACGGTGGAAGAGGCGTTCGCGCGGGCGGAAAAGTCCCCCGTTCGCACCCCGGACAAAAAAGCCGAAGAAAAAATGATGGACGCCATCAAAGACGCGAAAGCCAACGGCGACACCTTGGGCGGGGTGTATACGGTGGTGGCCACGGGGTGCCCGGTGGGATTGGGCAGTCACACTCAATGGGATTTGAAGCTGGACGGTCGTCTGGCCCAGGCGATTTTGTCAATTCAGGCCCACAAAGGCGTGGAAATGGGCCGGGGCTTTGAGATGGCCCGGCGCAAAGGGTCGGAGTTGCACGACGAAATTCATTACAAGCCCGGGCAGGGATTTTTCCGGGAAAGCAACAACGCCGGCGGGATCGAAGGCGGCATGACCAACGGCGAACCCCTGGTTATCCGCGCGGCCATCAAACCCTTGGCGTCCCTGCGCAAACCCCTTCGGTCGGTGAACATTCTGACCAAAAACGAAATGACGGCGGAAATTGTTCGGTCCGACGTCTGTCCGGTGGCCAGCGCGGCGGTGATCGGAGAGGCGGTGACGGCGATCACCCTGGCCCAGGCCCTGGTCGAAAAGTTCGGGTCCGATTCGGTGCGCGAACTGCAAGATCATTGGACGCGCTATCAGGACCACCTGCGGCAGTATTAATCATTTTCCGTCGGGATGAACATCGTTTTGATCGGGTTTATGGCCACGGGAAAATCCGTCGTGGGTCGGCGCGTGGCCGAGCGGTTGGGGTGGTCCTTTTTTGATACGGACGACATGATTGAACGCCAGACCGGGCACTCGATCGCGGACCTGTTCGCGAAAGGGGGCGAAGGCGCGTTTCGGGATTTGGAATCCAAAACGGTGTCGTTGGTGGCGATGATGGACAAGGCGGTGATCGCCACGGGCGGGGGTGTTCCGTTGCGGTCGGAAAACATGGACGAATTGGAACGCACTGGTCGGGTGGTGTTGTTAACGGCCAAGCCCGAAACCATTATCCAAAGGCTTAATTTGGCAGCGGTTCCGCGGCCGCTTTTGGCGGGTTCCGATCCGGGGCTTCGGGTTAAAAAATTGTTGGCGCAGCGCCAACCGGCTTACGCCCGAAATTCCCTGTCTCTTACAACGGACGGACTCGACGAAAACCAGGTGGCCGATCTCATCGTAAAATGGGCAAAACAAGAGGAATGGGCTTGAAAAAAATAGGGACAATTCAGATCGGGGTTCAACTGAAAGACCTGGGACCGTCCCTCAAACGAGAAATAGGTCCAGGCCGTGCGCTGGTGGTGAGCTCGGCGCCGGTGGCGCGCCGATGGGCGCCTCCGCTCCTGGCGGGGTTGCGCGCGGCGGGGTTCGAGCCGTCGATGGCGTCGATCCCCGATGGAGAACGGCACAAAACCCTGGCCACGGTTGAAAAACTGTATCGCCAGGCCCTTTCGGCCCGGTTGGACCGCCGGTCGGTAGTGATCTCTTTGGGCGGTGGAGTGGCGGGAGACGTGGCCGGTTTTGTGGCGGCGACTTACATGCGCGGAATCCCCTTTGTTCAGTGCCCGACCACGCTGTTGGCCATGGTGGACGCGTCCATCGGCGGCAAAACCGGAGTGGATTTGCCGGAAGGCAAAAACCTCGTGGGCGCGTTTTGGCAACCGGCTCGGGTGTGGATGGATTTGCGCGTTCTGTCGACTTTGCCCGACCGCCACTGGCGGACCGGAATGGCCGAAGTCATTAAATATGGTTTGATGGCGGACCCGCGCCTATGGGCTCGATTGGAAAAAAGCGATTTGCCGACCTTGAAAATGAATCCCCGATTTCTTCAAGGCGTGGTGGCGGTGTCGGCGGGGATCAAAGCCGACGTGGTGGCCCGCGACGAACGGGAAACCACGGGTCTTCGGGCCACATTGAATTTGGGGCACACCTTCGCCCACGCGATCGAAACAGTGTCCGGATACACCCGCTACACCCACGGGGAAGCCGTGGCCATCGGTTTGTGCGCGGCGGCCCGGTTGGGGGCGCGTTTGGGGATGTTTCCTGCGGGGGACATCAAGAGGGTGGACGATCTGGTTCATCGTTGGGGCCTTCCGGTCCGGGTCAGCCGGCCGTTGCCCCGGGCCGACATATTGGCGGCCATCGCTCGGGATAAAAAAGCGGTCCAGGGCGGGTTTCGGTTTGTGGTTCCCACGCGGATTGGGCACGCCCGGGTTGTGGGCGGCGTGTCGGCACCGGATCTGTCCAGAGTTTTAAACGAGGTGGGGCTGTGACGACGGATGGAATGAAATTGAGCCCCGCTGTTTTTAGCGACCGGCGAACCCGGTTGGCCGCGCTGTTGGAGAAAAAAAAGTTGGACGGGTATTTTTTTTCCGGCCCGTCTGATCTTTACTATTTGACCGGGTTTCATTCGGAGGGATTTTACGGGTTGGCCACGGGGCGGGGGGTGTGGTTGTTCGTGTCGGCGTTGCTGGCCGGCCAGGTGCGGGAAAGCGCGCCGGGGTGCCGGGTGGTGGTGGGCAAACGGCTGTCCGTGGCCTTGGAAGAGTTAATGAAAAAACACAGGTTCCACCGTGTCGGGTTCGATCCCGACCAGTTGATTTTCCGATTGGGCACCCTGCTCCAAAAAAAAGGCCTTGTTCCCGCCCCGAACGTGTTGGAAGAGTTGCGGGTGGTGAAAAGCGCCGACGAATTAGATTTGTTGCGCCAGGCCTGCCGGATCACTGCCCAAACGGTGGCCGACCTGATCCCGCGGGTTCGGCCGGGACAGACGGAACGGCAACTGGCCTGGCACGTGGCCGACCAATTTCATCGGCGCGGGGCGGTGGGAATCGGATTCGATTTGATCGCGGCGGTGGGACCGAACACGGCCTTGCCCCACCATATTCCGGGGGAGGCCCGATTGGCCAAGGGGAGCCCGGTCCTGTTTGACGTGGGATGCCGGGTGGGGGCTTACCGGTCCGACTTGACCCGTTCGTTCTATTACGGTAAAATTCCGTCGATTTACCGACGGGTTCACGGCATCGTGGCGGCGGCCCAGAAAGCGGGCATGGCTCAGGTGAAGCCGGGGTCCACCGGAGGACGGGTGGACGCGGCCACCCGCGGGGTGATTTCCCGAGCGGGGTACGGCAAACGGTTTGTGCACAGCACGGGCCACGGGGTGGGCATTGACATCCACGAGCCGCCGTGGATGCGTCCAAAAAATCCCGGTGTGTTGGCGCCGGGAATGGTTTTGACCGTCGAACCCGGCATTTATTTGCCGGGGCGGTTCGGTGTTCGCATCGAAGACACCCTGCGGGTCACCGCCGACGGCCACGAACGACTCACCGCTGAATAATTTTAACACTCAAAGGGGAATATATGATCAGCACTTCGGATATGGGCAATGGAACGGTGTTCGAACACGAGGGCGCCGTTTATCAAATTGTTTGGTTTCAACACCACAAACCCGGCAAGGGCGGCGCCATGTTGCGGGTGAAACTGCGCAACGTGCGCACGGGCTCCACCATCGAGCGCACGTTTAAGTCCGGCGAACGGTTTAACGAACTGTCGTTGGCCCGCAAACCCATGCAGTATTTGTACGCCGAAGGCGACAACTACACATTTATGGATCCAAAAACGTATGATCAAGTCCCTGTGCCCCGGGAAAAACTGGGGGACTCGGTCAAGTTTCTAACGGAAAACATGGACGTGCAGGCGCTGTATCTGGAAGACGAGTTTTTGGGCGTGGAGTTGCCCACCAGCGTGGCCTTGAAAGTGGTCAGCACGGTGCCGGGGATCAAAGGCGACTCGGTGTCCAACATGGTGAAACCCGCCACCTTGGAAAACAACATCGAGATCATGGTCCCGTTATTCATTAAAGAAGGAGAAGCCATCATGGTGGACACCCGAACCAGCGAGTATTTAAGCCGCGTATGAAATCCCGCGCCGGCCACGACAACGGGGGGCCTTCTTTGGAAGATTTGCTGGGTTTCGCCAAAACCGTTTCTTTAACGGAAGTGGTGTGGGAAAAAGGGTCCCGCCGCATTGCGTTCAAGCGATCGGCTCCGGCGCCGGTCGTTGCGGCGGCGGGGACGGCCCCGGCGGCGTCCGGTGTCGCCCTGGCCGAGAAAGGGGGCGAACGCAAACCGCACACGCTTCGGTCCCCGATGGTGGGCACCTTTTTGCGGGCGCCCAAAGGCCGTCCGCCCCTGGTGGTGGAAGGCGACGAGGTGACCCCGGGCTTGCGCATGGGGTTGGTGGAAGCCATGCAGGTTCCCAAAGATGTCACGTCTTCGGTCAAAGGGAAAATTCGACGGGTGCTGGTGGAAAACGGCCATTCGGTGGAATACGGCCAACCGCTGTTTGAAATCGACGTGGCCGAGGGGGCCTGATGTTTAAGAAAATTTTGATTGCCAACCGAGGGGAAATCGCCGTGCGGGTCATCCGCGCGTGCCGGGAACTGGGAATTCGGACCGTGGCGGTCCATTCGGACATCGATCGGGAAAGTTTGCATGTCCGTTTCGCGGACGAGTCCGTTTGCGTTGGGCCCGGCCCGGCGTTGGAAAGTTATCTCAATATTCCCGCGATCATCTCCGCCGCCGAGATCACCGGCGCCGACGCGATTCATCCGGGGTATGGGTTTTTGTCCGAGAATACCCATTTCGCAGAAGTGTGCGAAAGCTGTCACATAACCTTCATCGGACCGTCGAAAGACGCGATCCGCAAAATGGGCGACAAGGCCGAGGCCCGCAAAATCATGGGCGATTACGGCGTGCCGATCATTCCCGGGACAAAAGGGTGCATCGACGTCAACGACAAAGACCTGCACAAGATTGCCAAAAAAATCGGGTATCCCGTCTTGGTCAAGGCCAAAGCCGGCGGGGGAGGCAAAGGCATGCGGGTGGTTCAAGACCCGAACTTCCTTAAAGACGCGATTGTCGCGGCCACCACGGAAGCCAAGGCGGCGTTTGGCAACGGGGACGTGTACTTGGAACGTTACCTCAACGCGCCGCGCCACATTGAAGTTCAAATATTGGCGGACGGGCACGGCAACGTGGTCAGTTTCCCGGAACGGGACTGTTCGGTTCAACGGCGCCACCAGAAATTAATTGAAGAATCGCCTTCGTCGTCTATTTCGGACAGCGTCCGCAAAAAGATGGGCAAAGCGGCCCGGCTCGCGGCCAAGGCGGTGAAATACCAGACCGTCGGTACCGTGGAGTTTTTGTACGACAAAAAGGCCGACGACTTCTTTTTTATCGAAATGAACACCCGCATTCAGGTGGAACATCCGGTGACCGAAATGGTGACGGGCGTGGACTTGATCAAAGAACAGATCCGCACCGCGGCGGGCGAAAAAATTCCGTTCTCGTCGGACGACGTTCAAATCCGCCATCACGCCATGGAATGCCGCATCAATGCCGAAGACCCGGCCCGCAATTTCATGCCATCGCCGGGAAAAATCACCCAGCTTATTTTGCCGGGGGGCCCCGGTGTTCGGGTGGACACCCACATTTATCAGGGATACACCATTCCGTCGTTTTACGACAGTCTGATGGCCAAACTGATCGTGGCCACCCGATACGGGCCGGGCGGGGGGCGCGAACACACCATTCGGCGCATGGCCAGGGCCTTAAACGAGTTTACGGTGGATGGCGTGAAAACCACGATCCCGTTTCATCGGGAGGTCATGGCCCACGACGCGTTCATGAACGGTGACGTGACCACGGACTTCATCGAAAAACATTTGGCCCTCCAGCCGGCCCATTAACATGACCGGGTATCAAGAAAAAATTAAGGCGCAGTTAACGGAATCGTCGGAGAACCTGCTCCGGTTGGCCGCGTCGGCCGCGGCGATCGAATCGGCCGCGTCGGCCCTGGTGAACGCGTTCCGCAACAAAAAAAAGTTGGTGGCGTTTGGAAACGGCGGCTCGGCGGCGGACGCGCAACATTTGACGGCGGAACTGTCCGGCCGGTTCGAAAAAAACCGTCCCGCCCTGCCCGCGGTGGCGTTGACCACCAACAGCTCCGCCGTGACGGCCATTGCCAACGATTATTCCTACAAAGAGATTTTTTCCCGCCAATTGGAAAACTTTATTCAGGACGGCGACGTGGTGGTGGCGATTTCCACGTCGGGCAACTCGGAGAACGTGCTGGAAGGCGCCCGGGAAGCGAAAAAAGCCGGGGCCGTTGTGATCGCCTGGACCGGCCAGGGCGGGGGAAAACTTAAAGCCTTGGCGGATGTGTGCCTGGAGGTTCCCTCGCGGCGCACATCGCGAATTCAAGAAGGCCACTTGGCGATGCTTCACACGTTGTGCGCGATCATCGAAGACGATCTTTTTCCGACCGTTCCCAAGGCGAGCGGGTATTGAAAAACGTTCTGCCTTCATCAACTCTCTCAAAACAACTTCAATCCCGCCGGCGAGGTAAATCGGTTGTGTTTACCAACGGCTGTTTTGACCTGGTCCACGCCGGGCACCTGAAAGTGTTGGAATGGGCCAAACGCCAGGGGGACATTTTGGTGGTGGGGCTGAATTCAGACGCCTCTGTTCGGAAACTCAAGGGGCCGCGACGGCCGATTTTGCCTTTGGCCGACCGGGCCGCATTGATGGCCGCGCTGAAACCGGTGGATTACGTCACCTGGTTTTCTGAGGAAACGCCCCACCGGTTGATCCAACGATTGCGTCCCGACATTTTGGTGAAAGGCGGCGACTGGGCGGCCGATTCCATTGTGGGCCGGGAATTTGTCAAAAAGGTCGTGCGGGTGCCCCTTCTGAAAGGCCGGTCCACCAGCGGAATCATTTCGACGATCAACCGACGATATGGTCCCGAAGAAAAATCCCGATAACGACAATATATATCGCGTCTTGGACGCCAATCTCAACCGGGCGAGGGAGGGCCTGCGGGTGTTGGAAGACACGGCCCGGTTTGTGTGGGACGATCGGGGGCTCTTTACCGTGCTCAGAAAAGCCCGCCATGATTTGGACAAAGCGACGCGGACGGCCTATCCGCGCCTGGTGGCCGGACGGGAGAGCACACACGACATGGGCCGCCGCATGAAGGAGGGCCAATCCCGGGATTGGCCGGGCCTGGTGGCCGCCAATTTCCGCCGGGCGCAAGAAGCCCTGCGGGTTTTAGAAGAATACGGAAAAGTCTTTTCCCCACACGCCGCGGCGTTCAAAAAAATTCGATTTCAACTTTACATGGCTGAGAAAAAATCACTCCGTCTGAAAACATGCTAAAATTGCCTTTTTCGGGAGGGTCGGATTCGATGCAAAAACGCCGGCACGATTTTTCGGATGTTCATTTGTATGTGGTAACGCAGGCCCCGCGGGCCGGGCAGACGTACTTGGATATGGTTTCGGCGGCGTGCGCGGGGGGGGCCGACGTTATTCAGTTGCGGGACAAAACCCTTTCGGCGCGGGCGTTGTTCCGGTTGGCGAAAGATCTTCAGGCTGTTTGCGATAAGACCGGAACCCTTTTTATTTTGAACGATCGGGTGGACGTGGCCTTGGCCGCCGACGTCGACGGCGTTCATGTGGGGCAAGAGGATTTGCCCGTCCGCGTGGTTCGCCAGATGATGGGACACAAGAAACTGATCGGCTGTTCCACCCATTCCACGGCCCAGGCCCTCGCGGCGGTTGGCGACGGGGCGGACTACATCAGTTGTGGTCCTCTGTTTGCCACGCCCACCAAACCCGACTACTCACCGGTGGGATTGGACTTGGTGAAAGAATACCGACGTCTTGTCCGAACGCCCTTTGTGGCCATCGGCGGGATTGACGAATCCAACGTGGCCCAAGCCATTGCGGCTGGAGCTGACCGGGTGGCCGTTGTTCGAGCGATTGCCGGAGCGGCCGATGTGGCCTTGGCCGCCCGGAGCATGAAAGATATGATTTTGAAGGCAAAAGCCTGTCGGACCCAATAATTTTTCGATTTGTGAGGAGGATTTAACCCATGAGTTCAATTAATGTTACCCAGATGCACCGAGCGAAGGCGGGGGAAATTACGCCCGAAATGAAAATTGTTGCCGCCAAGGAAAAAATGGACGCTGAGTTTGTCCGCCAAGAAGTGGCCCGCGGGCGCGCCATTATTCCGGCCAACGTGAACCATTTGAAACACCGGCTTGATCCCATGATCATCGGGATCAACTTCAATTGCAAAATCAACGCGAATTTGGGCAACTCGGCCACCACCTCCGACATTCAGTGCGAGCTGAACAAAGTCGATATGGCCATCAAATACCACGCGGATACGGTGATGGACCTGTCCACAGGCAAAGAATTGGACGCCACCCGGGAAGCGGTGATCGCCCATTCGAAAGTTCCCGTGGGCACGGTGCCGATCTACGGCGTGTTGGCTCGGGTGGGCAAGGTGGAAGAAATCACCCCCGCGCTTTTCTTGGACGAAGTGGAAAAACAAGCCCGTCAAGGGGTGGACTACATGACCATTCACGCGGGATTGTTGCGCGAACACATTCCGTTGACGAAAAACCGCATCACGGGCATTGTGTCCCGGGGCGGGTCGCTTTTGGCCCAATGGATGATCGCCCACGACAAAGAAAACTTTTTGTTCACCCATTTCGGGGAACTGTGCGAAATTTTCAAGAAATACGACGTGTCGTTTTCTTTGGGCGACGGGTTGCGGCCCGGTTGTTTGCACGACGCCAACGACGAAGCCCAGTTCGGCGAGCTCAAGGTGTTGGGCGATTTGACCTTGAAAGCCTGGGAACACGACGTGCAGGTTATGATCGAGGGGCCCGGCCACGTGCCGTTGCATCTCATCAAGATGAACGCCGAAATTCAGCAGAAGTGGTGCCACGAAGCGCCTTTTTACACGCTTGGTCCGTTGGTCACCGACATTGCGCCGGGATACGACCACATTACGTCGGCCATTGGCGCGGCGGTGATGGGGTGGGCGGGGGCGTCGCTGTTGTGTTACGTGACGCCGGCGGAACATTTGTCGTTGCCCAACGCCGAGGACGTGCGGCAAGGGTGCATCGCTTATAAAATCGCGGCTCACGCTTCCGACATTGCCCGGGGCCGGCCCGGCGCCCGGGACCGTGACGATGAACTGTCCAAAGCCCGGTTCGAGTTCCGCTGGAAAGACCAGTTCCGTTTGTCCCTGGACCCGGAAGCGGCCCAGGCCAAACACGATTCCACGTTGCCTGAAGAAGGATTTAAGGACGCGCGGTTCTGTTCCATGTGCGGCCCGAAATTCTGTTCCATGCGCATCACCCAAGACGTTCACAAACTGGTTCAGGAACACGCCGCCCATATACAGGCGGGTGTGGTCGCGCCCCGGTTGGACAAACCCGTGGACGTGCCCGTCACCGCCGAGGCCTAAATCCCCGTGCCAAAACCGCTGTTTTCGGTTCGGGTTCGAGTTCCGGCATCGTCGGCGAACCTGGGGCCCGGTTTTGATTGTTTGGGCATCGCGCTCACCCTTTACGACGAATGGAAGGTGGAGGGGTGGCCCGGGGACGCGTCGGTGCGCATCGCTGTGGACGGCGCCGATGGGATCCCCACGGACGCGCGCAATTTGGCGTATCGGGCGTTTCGCGCGTTGTTTCAGAGGCACAACCGGCCGTTGCCGGCTTTGCGCATGGACCTGAAAAGTCGGATCCCCGTGGCGGGGGGGCTGGGGTCGTCGTCGGCCGCGATTGTGGGCGGGTTGGTGGCGGCGAACCGGGCGTTGGGCGATCCCGCCACGCGCGACCAGCTGTTGGATATCGCGGCGGAATTTGAAGGCCATCCCGACAACGTTGCGCCCGCGTTGTTCGGCGGATTTTGCGCCGCCACGTATAACGAAGGGAGAGTTCGGTGCGTTTCCTGGCAAAGCCCGGCCCTGTTTCGGGCCCTGTCGGCGGTGGCGGCGATTCCCTATTTTGAACTGAAAACCGAAAAAGCCCGGGCGGTTCTCCCTAAAAATGTGTCCCGCCTGGACGCGGTGTTTAACACCGGCCGGGCGGCGTTGTTGGTGGCGGCCCTTTTATCGAAACGGTACGATCTTTTGGGCGAGGCCATGTGCGACCGTCTTCATGAACCTTACCGGGAAAAACTAATCCCCGGCTTTTCCTCAGCTATTGCCGCCGCCGAGGCGGCGGGGGCCCACGGCGCGGCGCTGTCCGGCGCGGGGCCGACGTTGTTGGCGTTGGCGCCTCGGTCCAAAGCGGTGGCCGTGGGTGAAGCAATGGTGGCGGCGTTTCGGGGCGCCTCTGTTCCCGCGCGAAGCGAAATACTAGAATTAGACCTGCGCGGCGCCCGAGTGACGGGGTTCTAAACCGTGCCAACAATATTTCGTGAAAAAGGGTTTCGATTTCATTTTTACAGCAACGAGAATTTTGACCCTGTCACGTTCATGTTTCCGGCAAGGGGGGGGAAGCGAAATTTTGGGTTCCCTCATGTCAATTGGTTTGGAATCATGGGTTCAATCGGCACGAGTTAGGGGTGTTGTTCCGACTGTTGCAAAAGAATAAGTCGAAGGTTGAGGAGGCATGGAATGAACACTTTGGACATTGATCGTTCGCGGTGGCCGTCCATCGTTTCTGTGTCATTTCCAAAAGACGCTTTGCGCGTTGGGTTAAGTGATGGAAGAACTGTGGAGATCCCTTTGGCGTGGTACCCTTCTCTTTCCCGCGCTTCGCGAAAAGACTTGCTTCGATATAAAATTTCGGCGAGCGGGTACGGCATTCATTGGAAAGCCCTGGATGAAGATTTAAGCGTTTATGGGTTTTTATATGCGCCCTCCGGTCACTTAAAAAAAGCCGCTTGAACAGCTCTTATTAATTCGGTTGAATTTCGGTAAGACGATTGTCGGAAGGGGAGTGTTCGTATGAGCCAGCTTGTGGTGATGAAGTTCGGGGGAAGTTCGGTGGCGGACGCGGACCGCATCAAAAACGTGGCCTCGCGGGTGGCGGCCAAACGCAAATCCGGTCATCGGGTGGTGGTTGTGGTGTCGGCGCCGGGGGACATGACCGACGACCTGATCGAAATGGCCGAGAAAATCACCGACAACCCTTCGGGCCGGGAAATGGACATGTTGTTGGCCACGGGCGAACAGGTGTCCATCGCGTTGTTGTCCATGGCCATCAACGAAAAAGGCGTGGAGGCGGTTTCGCTCACCGGGCCGCAGGCGGGCATTTTTGCCGACGCGGTTCATACCCGGGCACGGATCACGGACATCAAACCCACAAAGATTTTCGGGGAATTGAAAAAAGGGCGAGTTGTCATTGTTGCCGGATTCCAGGGACTTAACCCCAACGACGACATCACCACCCTAGGCCGAGGCGGGTCGGACTTGACGGCGGTGGCCCTGGCGGCGGCCCTGAAAGCCGATGTGTGCGAGATTTACACCGATGTGCAAGGGGTGTTCACCACGGATCCGCGCATCGTGCCGGAGGCCCAAAAGATCGACCGCATTTCGTTCGAAGAAATGTTGGAGTTGGCGGGCGCGGGCGCGCAGGTGATGCAACCGCGGTCCATTGAGGTGGGGAAAAAATACGGCGTGGACATCCACGTCCGGTCCTCTTTTACAGACGACGAAGGAACATTGATTACGGCGGAGGTGCCGCGCATGGAAAACGTGGTGGTGTCGGGGGTCGCTTACGACCCCAAACAAGCGAAAGTAACTTTGCGAAACATTCCTGACCGGCCCGGCGTGGCGGCGCGGGTGTTTGGTCCGTTGGCGGAAGAAGGCGTGAACGTGGACATGATCATCCAGTCCGCGCCGGAATCGGGTAAAAACGACATTTCGTTTACCGTGTCGCGGGGCGACACCAAACGGGCCATGAAACTGTTGGACAGCGTGGCCGGCCAACTTAAGGCGGAACATGTGGTGGTGGACGACAAAGTGGCCAAAGTGTCCATCGTGGGCGTGGGGATGCGCAGTCATCCGGGCGTGGCGGCGGGCTTGTTTCGCGCTCTGGCCGACGGCGGGGTGAACATCGATATGATTTCCACCTCTGAAATCAAAGTGGCCTGCATCGTTAAAGAAGACGACGGACCCAAGGCGGTTCGCATCGCGCACAAAGCGTTCGGGTTGGACAAACCTCACGCAAAGGGAAAATAGTATGGGTTTCCGGTTTTCCCCGGCGGGTTATTAATGGCCCTGCCTGAAAAAGTTCTTCTTTACGACACCACCCTTCGTGACGGAACCCAAGGCGAAGGGGTGTCGTTGTCGGTGGACGACAAACTGAAAGTGGCTCAAGCCCTGGATCGGTTGGGCGTTCGATACATCGAAGGGGGCTGGCCGGGCTCGAACCCCAAAGACGAGGAATTTTTCGCCAAAGCGAAAAACCTGCGTTTTAAAAACGCCCGTCTGTCGGCGTTTGGGTCCACCCGTCGAAAAGATTTGACGGCTCACGAAGACGCCAATCTAAAAGCCATCGTGCGGGTGAAAACGCCGGTGGCCTGTATTTTCGGCAAATCCTGGGACCTGCATGTGGTCCACGCCCTTCGGGCCACGCTCGACGAAAATTTAAAAATGATCGGGGATTCGGTTCGGTTTTTGAAATCGAAGGGGAAAGAAGTGGTGTATGACGCCGAACATTTTTTTGACGGGTATCGCTCAAACGCGGAGTATGCGCTGTCCAGTTTAAAGGCGGCGTTCGCCGCGGGGGCCGACAACCTGACGTTGTGCGACACCAACGGCGGGGCTCTTCCCCACGACATCGCCGAGATTGTTCAAGACGTCCGCCGTCATTTTCCCAAAGCGGGGCTGGGCATCCATTGCCACAACGATTCCGACGCGGCGGTGGCCAACTCGTTGGAAGCCGTTCGACAGGGTGTTGCGTTGGTTCAGGGCACGATCAACGGCATCGGAGAACGGTGCGGCAACGCCAACTTGATTTCGATCATCCCGGGCGTGATGCGAAAACTGGGATTGGCGTGCCTCACGAAAGAGCAACTGTTGACGTTGACGGAAACGTCCCGGTATGTGACCGAAATCGCCAACCAGGTTCCGCGAGACAACCAGCCATACGTGGGGAACTCCGCCTTTGCGCACAAGGGGGGCGTTCACGTGTCGGCGGTGTCTCGCCACAGCGGCACCTACGAACACATCACGCCGGAGTCCGTGGGCAACAAACGGCGTGTGTTGGTGTCCGAGCTGGCGGGCCGGTCAAACATGGTGTTGAAGGCGCGGGAATTCAACCTGGACTTGGAAAAACATCCGGAAGCGGTGGACAAAATCATCCACCAGGTGAAATTGCTGGAGAACCAGGGATACCATTTTGAGGGCGCCGAAGCGTCGTTCTATTTGTTGGTGATGCGGTTGGTTCGCCCGTTTAAGCCGTTTTTTGATTTGAAAGGGTTTCGGGTGATTGTGGAGGAAGACAAAGAGACCGGCGGGTTGGTGGCCGAGGCGACGCTGAAGGTCGTGGTGGACGGAAAAACCGAACACCGCGTGGCGGAGGGCTCGGGGCCTGTGGACGCTCTTGACCGGGCGTTGCGCCTGGCGCTGGAAAAGTTTTATCCGAAATTGAAAGACATGACGCTGATGGATTTCAAAGTGCGCGTCATCGACGCCCGGGCGGGAACAGCCGCAAAGGTGCGGGTGTTCGTCAATTCCAAAGACCGTTCCGAAGAATGGGGCACCGTGGGTGTCTCCGGCAACATCATCGAAGCCTCCTGGCAAGCCCTCCGCGACGCCGTCGAATACAAACTCCTCAAAGACCGCTAACGCCTCTAAAGGGGACGGCCTCTAAAGGGGGACGTTCTCAACTAAGAACTAATTTGATTTTGGGGATAAGCCTTTTAGAATATTTCCATGCTTCGCCCCTTTGCGGAGGAAAATAATATGTCATGTATTCGGAATAATAGAAATTTCATGGGTTTGTCCTCGAAATAGGTCCTGATGGCCAGGGTGGAGGAGTGTGTGTTGATTCCAATAGAATTTAGGCCGATGAGATCCATTTTTTATGTTTTTCTATTTTTCGTGGCTGTTACGGCCTCGGCTGTGGGAGGGGAAGCCAGAGAGAAGCTTCTCGTTGTCAATTCCTGGTCGACTCAGTCACGTCCTGCGGGGGCCTATGTGGGCCATGAGGACGATTTTGTTTTTCTTGCCCCAGCCGAAGGCGACGTGGCTTGGGGTCCCAACGGCGAGGTACTCTACTTCCTCCAAAACCGGGAGGGTGTTTCTCTTGTGAAGAGGATTATTGAAGATCGAAAAGAAACGATAGTGTGGAAGTTGGAAACTGAGAAACCTTCTCACGCTGAGAGGCTATTGGTCGCGGGTAAATGTTATGTCGCCCTAATCGAACACGACAACAACAGACCGTCCTCCAACGGGGATGGCGGTGTTCATTTTGAAAGGCGCAATCAGGATTTATTCATCATTGATGAGAACGGCACTTCAAAGAAGGTCTCAGGGTTTGAATCCCGCGGGAGCTTGTTTTCTGACGGGGACTTTCTTTATTTTCTAACCCCCGGATGTATTCTTAAAAAGCTGAACCTTGTGACCCTTATTATCGAAGATTATACGGGGTCTGAAAGAGTTTTATTCTTCGTTGAGAAGTCCGGAAAGTCTTCCCGTCTCATGGCGAAAAATCGTGAAGGGACGGAGCTCTTAGTCGAATCTCCTTTGGATATCCGTGAGGACCGGTTGAGGATTGGAAGGGATGGCTCGCTGTTTGGGATGATGTGGAGGGGAAAAGGGTGGGGAATATTCCGATTCGATCCGTCCAGGAGAGCGGTTGAGTTTTTAAATTCCGACGGGATTCGCCCCCTCTATTTCGATGTTCTGAGGACAGAATGAAAAAACCGGCTGTTTGGTTTATTTTCTTGCTGGCCCTTTCTGGTTGCGCTACGACGAATCAATTCGTTCCATTTCCAGATCAGGCCAAGGATGTGAGTCGTCCCGACAAAGGGCGCATCTATGTCATGCGTCCTGAGCGGATGTTTGGCGGGGCATTGTCTTTCGATATCTTGGACGGGGATACGTTGATCGGGCAGTTGGCTGGAGGCGGTGTGGTCAGCTGGGAGCGCGAACCGGGGCAGGCCGAATTCAAAGCCGGGAGAATGAGAATACGGCGGTGGTGGACATCCAGGTCGAGAGTGGGAACGCCTACTACGTTTTGCAGAAAATCCAGGTGATGGGTCGTCATTCGCTCGAATTGGTGGATTCAGATAGGGGAAAGGCACTTGTGAAAAAGTGTAAGTCGGCGCAATTGCCAGTGGGGGATGCCAATAAAATCAGGGAAAAGCGAGATTCTGTCGTCCGGTTTTACGATGGCGATTGGCGGCGCGTCCTGGCGGTGAACTTACTCTATGGGTTCCAAAAGGCGTGGCTTTTTCAATTCCAGCACGAGGTGGCTCTGTCCCATTCGACATACGGCTCATCGGGTCTGCAATTTGGGGCGGGGTTTTTTCAGACGTCTCAGAGCGCGTCTGTGGGAATTTACCAAAAACGAACCTGCACTGGAACACGCCGATTTAGAAATTGTTGAGCTTTTTATTCTCGGAAAAAGTATATTCAGTTTAGGTAGAATGGGATTAGCCGCTTTGGGCGAAAAAGGGGCGGTGTTGTTGGGGCGGGGGTAGCTCAGAGGGATTAATTGCTCCCACTTCTGTTCGCTTTAGCCAAAATAGTATTAGGTCAACTTTCAAGAATGGCAGTTCAATTGATGAAATGGCGAATAATTTGCGTAGTGGTGCGCTTAAGTCAGATCAAGTTCCCCCCATTCGTTTAGTCGAAAGAGAGGCGAAACTTTTTTCGCTTGATAACCGGAGGCTTGAAGCGTTTCGAAGAGCGGAGATGGATGTCCCCTACAGGATGGCTACGCCAGAGGAAGGAGTTGCGGAATCGTGGAAAATCACAACGAGAAATGATGGGGCCTCAGTCAGGATAAGAGGAGAGTGAAATGAACCTTAAGGAAAAAGTTGATGGAATTTGTAATCGAGGCGATTTTATTGGTTTTGTGAACGCCCTGAGGAATGATCTGAAAATCCATCCTGAAGAATGGGAAAATTCTACTCTGGACAATTACTTTGAGGCTTTGTCAGCTTGGATTGAGGATATGGATGGGTATTATAAAAACCAAGGTCTTTCGGTCCCGAAATCGCCAAGCTGGAAAAATTTTGCAGAAATGCTCTTGGCCTCGAAATATTATGAATGAAGGGGCTCTCCGCCGATCATTCGTATTTGAAAATACTTAGTGCAATGGGACGCATTTCGGAGATAGGGTGGAGATTTGAATAGGGGATAAGCTATTTTGAGGCTTCCCGATTATCCGATACGCGGGCGGTGAGCGAGTGGCTCAGGTGAGCCGTGGGGGTGGTACGGTGTATTTCCACGGGGACCATCAAGGGAGCCTGTCGTTGGTGACGAATGGGGCCGGCCAAAAGGTGTATACGGCGAATTATCATCCGTTTGGCGACACCGCGCAATCGGTGGGCGCGAAACGGACAGAGTGGGGGTACACGGGGCAGAAACGGGACAGCTTGACGGGGTTGTATTATTACAACGCGCGGTATTACGACCCGACGATGGGGCGGTTCATAACGCCGGACACGATTGTGCAGGACCCCTATGACCCGCAATACTTGAACCGATACGCCTATTGCCGAAATAACCCGGTGAACCTGGTGGATCCGACGGGTCACATTTCAGATTGGTGTACTGCCCCCCGTTTCTAGGCCACCGGTTGGACGTCAGCGACGGGCTAATCTACATGAAGGCGCGGTATTACGATCCTGATCTGGGGAGGTTTTTAACCGCTGACAGTATTGTTCAGGCTCCTTTTGATCCTCAAACGCTAAATCGTTTCGCCTACGTGCGAAATAATCCCATTAAATACACAGACCCTTCAGGGCATAGCTTTGGTTTCAAGAGGACTTGGCGCGCCATTGAAAAAGAATCCGCAAGGACAAGTGCGTTTCGCCATTTTGGGCACTGGTGGGACGCGAACGTGGGGGGGAAAATTAAGGATTTTTGTGAGCAGAATCATTGCGAAGGGGAATCTGAATACCAACAACCTTTTGGTGGGGGGGATGATTCTGACTCTGGTTCGGAAAATGGGGACCGAGGAGGTTCTGGAGAGAATGGGGAGCAGATCCGCCGACCTGAATACACACTGATGGTTGACGTTACAGAGGAAATATCAAAAAACCCCGTTGCTCGGGCCGGGGTTGGGCAATTAGCTGAGATTGGGGCCGGAGGAATTGATTTTTCCGTGCTCGCAGGCATGGCCGGAGCTAGTCGGAGGGCTTATGCCGCATCGTGGGAGGCTGCTGGTGATGCCTTGTCGGATGCCTCGACAATACTGGGGGTTGCGGGGGGGGCTGCGGCAGGGATTGGCTGGGCGACTGGAATGCCCATGGTGGGAGCAGTTGCGAATTTAGGAATTGCTGCTCTTGGCACTGGCGTTGGGTCTGCGGCGGCT
Source organism: Elusimicrobiota bacterium (assembly GCA_041917295.1). Classification (GTDB taxonomy): domain Bacteria; phylum Elusimicrobiota; class Elusimicrobia; order FEN-1173; family FEN-1173; genus JADKHR01. Next base: position 4,120 of record JAYRXX010000040.1, on the reverse strand, counting down.
TATACACGCAGTGGCTACCTGGGGAGTGCAGCTGGTTATGGAAAAGCAGTTCTTTCCCTAATTGGGTCAGGATTAGATCTTGGGGTTGGAGCATTATCAGGAATCGGCATAAAAGCTGCGAGCTACGGTCAAGCCTTTTCTTCAACGAGGACTGGATACTACATTAAAGCAGCATATGGCTATGCCAGCGTTGTTGCACAGTCCGTATTGGGATTTGTCTATGGTGAGGCGACCGATAAAAAATAGCCATGACAGATACGGACTATCCAAATTTTAAGTTGAAGTTTATAGCGCTACTGTTCGGTCCGCTCATTAAATGGCTCGAGTCATATCACATCACTGGAGCATTTATAGGGTTAGTCCTGTATACCATCCTTCTTTATTTCTTCTTCATTAGAAATAAAAAGAGGGTCGATTGGCGTGCCAAAATTGCCATCGTTTGTTGGTTTATCATCTTAATCCTGACCATCATGCTCGAAATCCAGTTTATCCGAGGAACCAGAGAGGCTTACCCCTTCCTCCCAAAGCGTGTTCAAGATCGTCTGGAAAATTTTCATGCGGAAAAAGAGAGGAGCAGGGGAAGATGGGTCGAGTAGCCCAGGGGATTGCTCCCCCAGGCCCTCACAGATCCGTACGTGAATCTCTCGATTCATACGGCTCTACCTGATCAGACCACATTCAATCGCCAATCCCAGTGCGCCATGATGGGTCGCGTTCGAGCGATTTCTGTCAGCCACTGAAGTGTGTGGAGCAATCGACTATGGCGTCTCTTGTATGTAATGCCCCCCGTTTCTAGGCCGGCGGGGAACGACTAGTGATGTGGTGGTTGAAGTAGTTTAGCTCAAAAGCGTTTAGCGGGATACGGAACTTCTGTTCGAATCTCCTTTGGATATTCGTGAGGACCGGTTGAGGATTGGAAGGGATGGCTCGCTGTTTGGGATGATGTGGAGGGGAAAAGGGTGGGGGATATTCCGATTCGATCGGTCCAGGAGATCGGTTGGGCAAAGGGGACGTTCTCAACTAATCAACTAATTTGACTTTGGGGGATAAACTAAATAGAATAATTTCATGCCTCGACGCGCACGTCTTGTGGTTCCCGGTGGTCTTTTTCATGTGATTGCCCGCGGAAATGAACGGCGAAATATATTTCTTGACGTGTCTGATTATTCCGAATTCCTAGATCGTCTCTCCATCGGTCTCGAAAAATCAAAATGTCGTTGCCTCGCCTGGGTCTTGATGCCGAATCATTTCCACCTGTTGATTCAGTCTGGATCCCAGGGAACAGCCGCTCCGCTGATGCGAAGGTTGATGACGGGGTATGTGGGTTATTTTAACCGGCGATACCGCCGGTCGGGACACCTTTTCCAGAATCGATACAAGTCGATTCTTTGCGATCGAGACGCCTACTTGAAGGAACTCGTGAGATACATCCATTTGAATCCCGTAAGAGCCGGAATAGTTAAAACCTTAAAGGAGCTAAGAATATACCCGTGGTCAGGACATGGTGCTCTGATGGGTTACAAACCAAGGAAGTTGCAGGAGATTGATGATGTCCTTCTGTGTTTTAGTTCGAATCAAATGGAATCTCGAAAGAGCTATTTGATGTTTGTAAATGAAGGTCTTTCACAAGGCAAGAGAGAAGATCTGATCGGTGGTGGTCTGTTGCGCAGTTTGGGAAGAAAGCCGGGGCAGTGGGGTGGTCTTCGGAGAGAGGACAAGACAGCCTATGATGACCGAATCCTGGGGAGCGGTGATTTTGTTGAGTCGATTTTGAAAGAGGCCGAAAAAGAGCGCTCCGTAGCGACACCCTATTCAATTCATGAGATAGCGGAAAAAGTGGCTGTGGAGATGAAGGTCGATGTGAAGGAACTTTTCCAAAAGGGACGACGTTCCCCCGTCAGTGCAGGGAAGGCCGTATTGGTGTTCCTGGGAACGCGGTTAAAAGGGATGTCTTGCAAAAATATGGCCGAGATGACCGGGATGACCATTCAGGCCGCATCGAAGGCAAAGGAACGGGGACAGGTCTTGCTGGAATCTCTCCCAGCCCTCAGTAAATTGATTAGTTGAGAACGTCCCCTTTGATCCCATATTTTTTTGGGGCGAATTATAACCAGGAGCCAAATTGTGAAAAACATAGTCACTTTTTTTCTTCTCTTTTTAGGAGTTTGCTCTGTGCGTGGCGAGCAAAGTGAGAATTGGTATATCGGGCCCCGAGTGGGTATTATTTCGCCTTTTACCGGAATTATAGGGATTGAAGCGCAATGGAGACACTTTGCGGTTGGGGCCGGAATGCCGGGAACCTATGGAGCCAAATATTATTTTAGGTTTCCCAAACATTCCTGGTATCTCGGGGCCTATATGGTGAAATACAATCACAAACTGGAATCCGTTCAATACGAACAAGGGCACCCTTACGATAAAGAAAAGATACGGAGGAAAGGTGTTGGCGGAGGATATCGATGGAGATGGAAAAATGGATGGGATTTGGACCTTTCTTTGGGCCTTGGGGTTATAAAGGACGTTTCCGAATACCGGGGGCAAGACGTCATTTATTGGGAGGGGACCGACATCCGGGGTGGACCGACCTTTGGGTACTCGTTTTAGACAACGGCTTGCCGGTGAAATCCTTGGGGTGACTTTACGGCTGGAGTCGTTTGTGGCGCTCTTGGAGGACGGCGATGAGTTTTTCTTGCAGGGGGTGGGATAGCGCCGACGTTTTACAGAGGGTTATTAGACGGGATTCCCCGTCGGGAGGGAAGGCGCTTAAGGCCTGTTGAGCGGCTTTGGGGTCGATCTGGAGTGCGGCCGCGAACGTTTCCAAATCGTTCCAGGTCAGTTTATTGTTCTTTCCGTTGAGGGTGAGGGCGGGGTCCAGTTCGTTGGGGACATAAATTTTCGAGGACACAAAATCGTAGCAGGGGGCCAACCGCACCACGTTTTTGTCATCGGTGATCAGGGCCCAGTTCTTTTGGTGCATGTCCCCGTTTCCCATTAAAAAACAAAGAACACACCGGCTTTTTTTCAGAGGTCAACCTGGGTGAGGCCCAATTCCTTCCGTTGCGACTTTACAAATTCAGAGAGGTCATTTTTCATATAACCCCTTTCGGGTATAAATAAACAATTTTTTAAAATAAATAGTATCTGTCGGGTATATTTTATTTTAATCTATACCCGATAACTAAAATAAATCAAGACTTTTTTGTGCAGGGGGATATAAGGGGGGGTGGGGCTTCGGGGGAGGGGGCTACGGTAAATGAGTCGCCGCAGGAGCAGGAGGCGATGGCGTTGGGGTTTTTGAAGACGAATCGGCGGGTGAAAAGGGTGTTTTCAAAATCCAGCGTGGTGCCGGCTAAAAAAAGAAGGCTGGTTTTGTCGACGTAAACCGTTAAGCCGTCGAAGTCCGCTCGGTAGTCGTCGCGAGGCGCCGGGCCTGACCATGGTTCGATGTTGTAGCTATAGCCCGAACACCCCCCAGGGATCACTTTGACCCGCAGGGCCCGGTCCTCGGGGGGACGAGCCGACAGCACCGATTTGGCCTGGGCGGCGGCCCGCTCGGAAATGTCGAATATCGGCCGCGTCGCCGCCGGTTTAGGCGTTGAAAGATTTTCCACAGCCGCAGGAGGATTTGGCGTTCGGGTTGGATATGGCGAAACCACCGCCGGAAAAATCTTCCTTATAGTCGATCACGGATCCCGCCAAGAGTCCCGCGGCGTGGGGGTCCACCAGAACTTTAAACCCCGCCTGCTCAATTTCCGTGTCCCCCTCTTTTTTCTCGTCGAAAGTAAATCCGTACTGGTAGCTGGAACAACCGCCTTTCTCAACGAGCACCCTCAAGGCTTTCCCCGCGAGTGACGAATCGCCCGAATAAATCTCGTTTACTTTTTTAGACGCATTTTCTGTCAGAGTGAGCATCGTGTCCTCCTGATTTTTTAATACATTACAAAATTTGTAATATATAGTCAATTCCACTTTGCGGGAGTTTGGGCGCGTCCGGGTACATGGTACCCCCCTGGTGGGGAAGGTGATTGTATCAGGTGACGGATCTTTCGGCTAACCAAATCATCAAGGTCCAGGACCGGTAGAGTGACCACGGCCTCCGCGGCTTTCGGCGCCGCTTCCC
>JAYRXX010000039.1:0-1673 GCA_041917295.1 Elusimicrobiota bacterium | reverse complement strand
TCGATACCCCACCTCCACCGTGCCCCCGGGCGGCGTGTGGCGAAGGGCGTTTTCAACCAAGTTTCCGTAGACCCTGTATTCAATCATGCCCCCATCGCAAAGGATCGGGACATCCAGTCCAGGCGCGGTCACCCTTAAATTAATCTTTCCGTCCGTCGCTTGACGTTCAAACCGCTTAACCACTCGTTGGCACATCTCGTCCATTTTTTGTGGTGCAATGCTTAACGGATGTTCTTTTCCTTTCACGAACCGGCGAAGGTGTTTGCCCACAAACCGCATCTCATCCGCCACCCGTTCGAGAACCGTGTTGGCCTCTGTCCCCAACGGGCCACATTTTCCCTTTGCCAACGCTTCGATTTCGCCCAAACTCCCCTTCTCCCCAAACGGCCGCGCCAAGTCGTGGGCCCATTCCAACGACCGTTGTTCTCGGCTGACGCCGCTTAATATGACGGTTAATCGGTGTTCGGCCGCATTGGCGATATTCCTGAGGTTGGCCAATTCCAAATCGTTAAACATTTCGCCATTCTGTTTCTGGTCGACATTCAAAAGGGCAAACAAAATTCCCTCGTGAATAAGGGGAATGCTCACTGCCCCATGAATAAAGGCGAGGTCTGATTTCGCATCTCGAATCTCACGAACATCAAATACCTCATCCGCCAGATCGGACACCAACATGATTCTCTTATTTCGGAGATTCAAAAGAACAGGGCTCGTGAGGGGCAAGAAAAGGAATTCTTGTTCGCCCCGGTTCAATCCGTATCCGGCCTGGATCAAGAATCCTCCCTGCTTTTCTTCTCGGATAAGGACGTTCGCTCCACGCACGCAATATAGTTGCCGCACAGAATCCACGGTTTTTTCAGCCCAAGCGGCGACATTTTCCACTGTTTCCAACTCCCCAATAATTCGACCGATATCTCGAAACCGAGAATACCGCTCACGAAACGGAGGCAAGTGATCGATGGCTCCCAGCAAACTGGACTGAAGCGTTAGGTAGAGGCAAGGCCCAACGAAGCCAACTAAAGCAAACACGGCCAGAAAGATGAAACCGCGATGGATGTTTAACGTCGACAAGATGAGGGCGGATGGAAAAGCCACAATGGCGGAGAAAAACAAATATCCCAATGTCTTCCGCAAGATGGAGTTTAGATCGGTCAAACGGTAGCGAAGCACGGCGTAGCCAACGATTGCTTCCCCAATAAACACGAGAACGTGCCCGTATGGTTTTATCGGCAAATCGTAAAAAGACAAGTAGTTCATCCCCCCGCCCCCAAACCCGAGGAGTGCGCCCGCAAACATGTATCGGGCTTGTTCTTTCCCCAAACCCACCATAGACCTTAAACGATGCCTTAGTAGGAACACCGATCGGGAGATAAAAAAAATGTAACTCGCCAAATGAAGGTGGAGGAGTGGTCCAGGAATTGTCCAGTAAGGAAACCACCGTTGGGGTTCCACGCGGCTGATGAACAACCGGGTTGGAAGAAACATCATCAAAAAAAAACCCAGAAAATAGCCCGTTTTTACAAAACAGGTGTCGATTTCTTTGCCCCCATTAACGGTAACAATGTAGTGGAAGAATAGGATTGGAATAAAAATTGGGCCAAGCATAAGGTAACGGCCGAAAAAGCTTCCAGAATCCGGGGTGGTCGCTAACTGCCAAAACAAATGAAATACCG